>NZ_CP081299.1:3880000-4617500 GCF_019711195.1 Dyadobacter sp. NIV53 | reverse complement strand
ATGCCAGTAACTATCAAATACGATTGAAACAGTATATATATAAAGAGCAGTCTTGGTTCATCAGCTGTAATGCATAAATCCGGCTTTTACGTAATCGGAAGTTAAGAGCATCTATATATAGGTATAAACAATAGCAAAGTTTAGCCACCGCATGCAGCTTTAATGTTAATCCACCATCACTAAACTTCCAGATATGTTCCAAAGCATTTAATCTTCTCTAATTCTCTACAACACAACCTTCGATATCAGCCAAAAGAAAAGGCCCTCACTTTACAGCAAGGGCCTTATCACTATATATCATCTTATTTACGATCCGCAGGCCTCACAGTTTTCAGGATCATCCAATGAGCATTGCATATCTGAACGGCTGTCACGTGGAGAAACAGGCTTTGCGTGTTCTTCCGCGTATTGAACATAATTCAGTTCTTTCTCTGCTATCACTTCCATTGCAGGTTCGATCTGGGCTTCTGCCTGTTTGCTAAGCGTAAATTGAACCGGATCAGAAGCTGCACGTGTACGCAAGTAGTACATACCTGTTTTCAAACCTTTTTTCCAGGCATAAAAATGCATGGAGGTAAGTTTGCCAAAGTTCGCCTCTTCCATGAATATATTCAGGGATTGCGACTGACATATAAATGCACCTCGGTCAGCAGACATATCCAGTAAACTACGTTGCTTAATTTCCCACCCAGTTTTATACAGATCTTTAATATTCTGAGGAATGTTTGGGATCGGCTGAATGGATCCGCTTGCCCGCACAAGATTATTTTTCATTTCTTCATTCCACAATCCAAGTTTCACCAGATCTTTGAGCAGATATTTGTTTACTACTACAAATTCTCCGGAAAGAACGCGTCTTACATATATATTAGAAGTGAATGGTTCAAAGCATTCATTATTACCCAGAATCTGGCTCGTAGAAGCGGTTGGCATTGGTGCAAGTAATAAGGAATTACGCACACCATTCTGAATTACTCCTTTTCTTAATTTCTCCCAATCCCAGCGTTTACTCTCTGGTTTTACTCCCCACATATCAAACTGGAATATGCCTTGCGAAATAGGACTCCCTTCCCAGGTTTCATAAGGCCCGTTTTTGATAGCCAGTTCCATAGATGACTCCATGGCACCATAATAGATGGTTTCAAAAACATCTTTATTCAATTGGCGTGCTTCTTCAGAATCAAAAGGCATGCGCAGCATACAAAATGCATCTGCTAATCCCTGCACACCAATACCGATCGGACGATGGCGTTTATTGCTTTTCTCTGCTTCCGGAACCGGATAAAAATTAAGGTCAATGATTTTGTTAAGATTGCGCGTTATCACTTTCGTGATTTCGTATAACTTCTGGTGGTCAAAACGCATGAAGCCATCTGCGCCTTGTTCTACAAATTTAGGTAATGCAATAGATGCAAGATTACAAACAGCTACTTCATCCGGTGCTGTGTACTCTATAATTTCAGTGCAAAGGTTTGAAGACTTGATCGTACCCAGATTTTTCTGATTCGATTTGCTGTTTGCATGGTCCTTATACAACATATAAGGAGTACCAGTTTCAATCTGTGATTCCATAATAGCAAACCAAAGATCCTGCGCTTTTATTATTTTACGCGCTTTGCCTTCCATTTCATAACGCTCGTAAAGCTTTTCAAAATCTGCACTGTGCGTATCAGAAAGTCCCGGGCATTCATGAGGACAGAATAATGACCAGGTATCATTGGCCTCAACACGCTTCATGAACAAATCAGGAATCCATAATGCAAAGAATAAGTCACGGGCACGCTGCTCTTCTTTTCCATGATTCTTTTTCAGATCCAGGAAATCGAAAATATCTGCATGCCAGGGTTCCATATATATAGCAAAAGAACCTTTACGTTTCCCGCCGCCCTGATCAACATATCTTGCCGTATCATTAAATACACGAAGCATTGGTACAATACCATTGGATTGTCCGTTCGTTCCTTTAATATAAGTACCAGTTGCACGTACATCATGAATGCTCAGTCCAATCCCGCCAGCCGACTGGGATATCAGTGCACAGCTTTTCAATGTATCATATATACCACTGATGCTGTCTTCTTTCATTGTCAGAAGAAAACAAGACGACATCTGAGGTTTTGGTGTACCTGCATTAAATAAAGTAGGGGTTGCGTGTGTAAACCATTTTTCAGAAAGTAAATGATACGTTTCAATAGCAGCCTGGACATCTTCCTGATGAATACCAATAGCAACACGCATCAGCATATGCTGCGGACGTTCAACTATTTTACCATCTACTTTTAACAGATACGATTTTTCTAACGTTTTGTAACCGAAATAATCATAGGCATAATCACGATCATATATAATAGTTGAATCCAGAAGTGAAGCATGCTGGCGTATTACATCATAAACTTCTTTTGCAAGTAAGGATGCATTTTCACCTGTTTTAACATCTACATAAGTATAAAGACGTTTCATTGTTGCCGAAAATGACTTCAATGTGTTTTTGTGGAGATTTGAAATCGCCACGCGTGCAGCAAGAATAGCATAATCAGGATGTTTGGTGGTCATCGAAGCCGCGGTTTCAGCAGCAAGATTATCCAATTCGGCAGTTGTTACTCCGTCATAAATACCGGACACTACCTTTTTAGCCACTTCAACCGGCTGAACGTAATTTGAATCAAGGCCATAGCTCAGTTTCTCTATACGGGCCGTCACTTTGTCGAACTTTACGGATTCGCGCCGGCCGTCACGCTTTATTACATACATAGACATGATAATGTGTTATTTTTTAAGAAGTTATAGAAATTGCTATTGAGCTTTAAGTGCAGAAGTAATCCTTAATATTTAGATGAAATAACACTAAATAAACTAAAAATACAACCTCGGATATACGTCGTTTTTTCAAAATATTGATAAAATTTAAATTAACAAATTGTTAAAAATCTTATTACAAGCAGGTTACAACTAATTTACCCTCGTTAATTTATATGAATATTTTTGAAATTATTTTTTCAGTGAAATAAAAATTAAAATTTCAAAATTTGTACACTTTTCAGAATAATAAAAATTGTTTTTATTTGATTTACAGATTATTAACTTAAAATTTTTGACAACTTTATAAAAAGTTGTTTACTTATTATTCTTTTTATAAAATACTTTATTGAATATAATAGGTAGGCACACAAAGTAAACAGCTTTTGAGAAAAATGACTGTCCGGATTTTTCATTGTTTATAAATTGTATGCCATCATGACCTTTTTCCAAAATCCTGCATCAAGAAGGACATTTTTGAAATCAACAGCGGGCACCGTTGCCGGACTTGCAGCCTATCCATCTCTGATAGCAGCTGGATTTACGGATAAAGTTGATAATAAATCCTCCGTTTCTCTTGGTGTCTTTGCTTCTTACAACCACGCCAGCTACCTCAAAGAGCTTGGCTGTACTTATATTGAAGAATCAGTAGGCGGCTTTCTTATTCCTCAGGAAGGAGAGTCTAAATTTGACCAGAATTTACGTGAGCTTCAAATGCTAAAATTTCCGATCTGGTCATATGTGATCCTGTTACCAGGGGAACTAAAAACACTTGGACCAGATGCCAATCACGAAGCTATTCTATTGCGAACGGAATTAGCATTGAAGAGAGCAAAAGAATGCGGTTCCCATTATATTGTTTTTGGAAGCGGCGGTTCACGTATCATTCCCGATGGCTTTGACAGGGACAAAGCAAAAAGCCAGCACATAGAACTAACCAGAAAAATGGCTCCGCTAGCCGAAAAATATGGGATAACAATCGCAGTAGAACCACTTAACCGGGGAGAAACGAACTTCATCAACAGCCTGGCAGAAGGTGTAGAAATTATTGAAGCAGTGAAAAGCCCACGTGTACGCCTGCTTTGCGATATTTATCATATGCTTAAAGAAGATGAGCCCGCCACGGAAATTATTAAATATGGCAAACATATTGTACACTGCCATATTGCAGAAAAAGAGAGCAGAACACCGCCAGGAGTAAAAGGTGATGATTTCCGTCCATATCTGGGAGCTTTGAAAAAGATAGGATATACAGGCGGACTATCCATAGAATGTTTTAAATATACCGATTTTGACAGTGAAGTAAAAAAGGGAATTGAGGTTTTAAGAAAACAACTCAGTGAGGTTTAATGTGTTCCGTATTTTAAATTGAAAATATAACGGCCTCACATTTGCGTCAATAAATTAAAATAATTACTTTTGCAATCCTTTTTGAGAATTGCATCGAACACATAATAGCATATACCAATGAAAAAAGATATTCATCCCAATTATAGAGACATCGTTTTCTGGGATCTATCAAGCGACTTTAAATTTATTACGCGCTCTACTATAGAAACCAGCGAAAACATTACCTGGGAAGATGGTACTGTTTACCCGGTATATAAAGTTGAGGTTTCTTCTCAGTCACACCCTTTCTACACTGGCAAAAATGTACTTGTAGATACAGCAGGACGTGTTGACAAGTTCAGAAAACGTTACGGACAAAAAGAAGCAGAAGCGGAAGCATAATAATTGTTTTCAGCTTACTTTGAAAAGAAGCAGTCTCTCAGCGAAAGCCCAAAGAGACTGCTTCTTTTTTTGTCCCTACCAAAAAAATGGCCGACCTTTGACCACACATACTTATATCAGACATGCCAAGTATCATATTGTTCGATGAACCTGTTCTTCGGGCGCAACTTTTGCCATTTACCTACACACGGCCAGTAGCTGCCATAAGGTGCGGAATTCACACTATAGCTGAAAAGTGGGCAAATTGCTATCGTACTACACCTTCTTATTTAACTGAAGATTATTTACAAGCTGGATTTGCATTAAAAACATCAGATGATAATCTCTTCATAAACGGAGCCTTATGTCCTGATCCTTCACTGGCTGATGCAATCATAAATCTCCCTAATGAATCCGTACTGTTTGCAAATGATGAAATTCTTGCAGTCAGAACAGCTTCAAAAACCTGGAAACCTGATCAGGCGGTAAATTTATCTAAAATCATATATTCCGGATCGTATTTAATGATTCGCCATATTTGGGATATTTTCACCAAAAACGGTACACAAATTAAGGCCGATTTTGACCAATTGATTTCAATCAGGAAATCAGAACCAATTGATGATCCCTATACACGTTGCTACAATACTGAAGATATTTTTATTGAAACCGGAGTCAATATTAAAGCAGCCATTCTGAATGCCGAAAACGGACCGATCTATATTGGCCGTAATGCAACTATTCAGGAAGGAGCTGCTATTCAGGGGCCATTTGCTATGGGTGAAGGTTCCATTATTGCACAAAATGCCAAAATACGCATGAATACGTCCATTGGCCCGTTTTGTAAAGTAGGCGGGGAAATTGGCGGATCAGTATTGTTTGGTTACAGCAATAAGGGACACGACGGTTATCTTGGCAATTCAGTTTTGGGTGAATGGTGTAACTTAGGAGCCAATACAAATAATTCGAATTTAAAAAATGACCATACGAACGTAAAATTGCATAATTATGTATCTGACAAACTGGAAGATACAGGCCTGCTTTTTTGTGGCTTATTTATGGGTGATTATTCGAAAGCAGGAATTTCAACGATGTTTAATACCGGCACCGTTGTTGGTGTAAATGTTAATGTTTTTGGAGCCGGGTTTCAGCCTAAACATATACCTTCTTTTTCCTGGGGAGGAAATGCAGAAGGATTTACAGAATATAGGTTCCAAAAAGCTTTGGCAGTTGCAAAAGATACTGTCAACCGCCGCAATGTTGCCTTTGATGAAAGTAACGAAAAGGTTTTGAATGAAATTTTTATTCAGACAAAACAGCACCGCGACAAACAAATATAGAAACGCTTAACCGAAACAAAAGTGCTTTTTAAAGATATACCAGGACTGGAAAGTATAAAATCAACATTGATACGATCGGTACAAACCAGTCACCTGGCGCATGCACAGTTATTCGACAGTGCTCCTGGTGGTGGTGGGTTGGCATTGGCACTGGCATTTTCGACCTATATTAATTGTACTAACAGAAGCGAGGAAGATTCATGTGGTGTTTGTGCCTCTTGCGCTAAAATGAATAAGCTGATTCATCCAGATTTTCACTTTATTTTTCCCATTGCTACTTCAAAAAAAATTGATGGTAAAACGAGTGAGGCATTTTTAAGTTACTGGCGTTCGTTTATACTTGAAAGCCCATACAGACTTTTGCCTGAATGGCTGGATTATATTAGTGCTGAGAACAAACAGGGAAATATTGCAGTAGAAGAAGCACGCGGAATTCTCCGGAAACTATCTGTAAAGGCTTATGAAGGTGAATATAAAATCCTCTTGCTTTGGAAACCGGATATCATGAACGCTTCTGCGTCCAACGCTTTATTGAAGATACTGGAAGAACCTCCTTTCAAAACGATATTCCTTTTGGT
Organism: Dyadobacter sp. NIV53; assembly: GCF_019711195.1. NCBI lineage: Bacteria > Pseudomonadati > Bacteroidota > Cytophagia > Cytophagales > Spirosomataceae > Dyadobacter > Dyadobacter sp. NIV53. The sequence continues at coordinate 4,611,076 of NZ_CP081299.1, read as the reverse complement.
AAGTGATCAGTCCGACCGGCTCCTTACCACGATTATTTCCCGTACACAACGAATTGCAGTTCCGGCTTTTTCTGATAAAGATGTCCGCACATTTTTAATGGATCATACTGTTTCAGAAAGTACAGCAAAACATATCACTTATTTAAGTGATGGCAATTTGTCTGAGGCATTGCAGCTTGTCAAGGAAACCGGAGATGACAGATCAGGCTGGTTTATAGAATGGATGCGTTCCTGCTATAAATATGATGTGGCGCATCTGGTGAAATTTGCGGATAGCTTCGATGGAATGAATAAAGAAAAGCAAAAGGGTTTGCTGGATTATGCATTGAGGTTATTTCGGGATATGCTTGTGTGGAGCCATGGAGCCGGGGAATTGTTGCGCGTTCCGGAGGAAGAACTTACTTTCGTGCAAAATTTTTCAAAAGCGGTAAACTTTGAATCACTGGAAAATATGATTCAGGAAGTAAATGTTGCCTATTATCATATTGAAAGAAACGTACGCGCCAAAATGGTATTACTGGATTTGTCATTAACTATTGCCCATTTTTTCCAACGCAGATGAAAAAGCCGGTTGAAATAATCGGGGCAACCGATATAGTAGATCTGCCCGACCTGGATTGGTACCACGTTCCTGTCCGGGTGGATTCGGGTGCAACTACCTCATCTATACATTGTTCCCGGGTAAAACTGATAAAGGAAGACAATCATACTATACTCCGTTTTTATCTGGACGCAAAGAAAGGTGCTCCGCAGCAATCATTTTCTGTTCAGGATTTTAAAGAAACCGTGGTTCGTAATTCTTCCGGAAAAGAAGAAAAGCGCTATGTTATTAAAACTCGTATCAAACTTTTTGGAAGAAAAATCCGTACTGAATTTTCTCTTGCCAACCGCCAGAAAATGAGTTATCCAATACTTCTTGGACGTAAATTATTGAAGAACCGTTTCATTATTGATGTTGCACAAAAGGATTTGTCAGCAAAACGCAGAATCGAAAAGCAAAAATCCGGTTCAGTGAAACATGAACCAAAATCAGATTATGATTTACCTCCGCTTTCTTAATTATTTAGAAATTATATGAAAATCGCTGTCCTGTCTACCAACCCTGAACTTTATTCAACTAAGCGTTTGGTAGAGGCAATTAAACAAAAAGGCCATAAAGCAGTGGTTATCGACCATGTAAAATGCCTGGTCATGATAGAAGGTGGAAAACCTACAATTTTATACAAGGGCAAAACCATCACCGGAATTGATGCCGTTATTCCCAGAATCGGTACATCGGTAAATGCATTTGGCTGTGCAGTTGTGCGTCAGTTTGAATTGATGAAGGTTTTTACAACAGTTAAATCGCAGGCGATACTTCGTTCCCGCGATAAACTGCGCAGTATGCAGGTTTTGGCCAAATCAGGTGTTGATATTCCTAAAACAGTTTTTGCAAAAAATCCTGCGCAGGTTACGGAACTCATCCACATAGTTGGCGGCCCGCCCGTAATTATTAAATTATTAGAAGGGACGCAGGGCGTAGGCGTTGTACTAGCCGAAACAATTAAAGCTGCTAAATCTACAATTGAAGCATTTTATGGATTAAAGGCTAATTTTCTTATCCAGGAGTATATTGCCGAATCCAAAGGAGCTGATATCCGTGCACTTGTAATTGGCAATAAGGTTGTAGCAGCAATGAAACGCCAGGGAGCTGATGGAGATTTCAGGTCCAATCTGCATAGAGGTGGTGAAGGAAGTATGATAGAACTGACGCCGGAAGAAGAACATGCGGCCATTGCGGCAGCAAAAGCTTTAGGCGTAAAAATCGCAGGCGTTGATTTATTACAATCCGAACGAGGCCCTTTGGTGATGGAAGTTAACTCTTCACCCGGATTAAAAGGCATTGAAGATATCAGCGGAATTGATATCGCCTCTTTAATTGTTGCCTATATTGAGGATAAGATTGTGACTGATGAAGGTGATACGGTTGGAGTTTAGTTCAAAGCTTAAAAATTTATGAGAATCAAAATAGGAACACGTGGAAGCAAACTTGCTCTTTGGCAGGCTTATTACATTGAGAACCTTCTTCAAAAAGGAGGAATTGAAACGGAAATCGTAATTATTGAAACTAAGGGAGATAAAATCCTGGATCGTTCGCTGTCTAAAATAGGGAGTAAAGGTGTATTTACCCAGGAACTGGAAGATCAGCTGAGAAGTGGAGTTATTGATATTGCTGTTCATAGTGCCAAAGATTTACAGTCTGAACTGGATTCAGATTTTGAAATTATTGCGTTTACCGAAAGAGAACATGCCAATGATGTATTGGTCAGCCACAATAGCAATTTATCTTTAACAAGCGGAGAATCGTTTACAGTCGGCACTTCTTCGACCCGCCGTATTGCAATGATAAGGCATTTTTATCCGCATATAAAAACTGTGGATATGCGTGGCAACCTGCAAACGCGTTTGAGAAAATTGGAAGAAGGCCATTGTGATGCACTTTTACTGGCTTATGCCGGTGTGCACCGAATGGAATATGATGATAAAATTGCTGAGCATTTGTCATTGGATGAATTTACTCCGGCAGTAGGACAAGGAAGTGTTGCCGTAGAATGTACGGTTCTACTTTCGGTTGAAAAAAAACCATTCTGAAAAATTTACTGAATCACGAAACAACAGAAGTTTGTTTGCGGACAGAAAGAGCATTTTTAAAGCAGTTACATGGCGGATGCAGCATTCCGGTTTTTGGACTGGCCACATTGGAAGAAAACCAAATTAGTATTTCCGGTGGTATTGTAAGTTTAGACGGAACCGAATTGATCCGTCTTTCTCAAAAGGGCCCGTTAAATTCTCCCGAAGAATTGGGTACAAACCTGGCTGATGAATTACTTGATGCCGGCGGAGACCGTATTTTACAGGAAATTCGAAATCACCAAAGCCCGGTTTTATAAAATTATTTATATACAAAAAGACCTCTCCTATTCAGAAGAGGTCTTTTTGTATATTGTAACCAAGTTATTTTTCTTATTTTAATTAGGTGCTGTTCCTGGTAATGTTGGTTTTAAAGGAACTGCCGTGGAATCTGTTTTAACTGGTATTGCAGTAGAATCTGATTTTACAGGAACCGAAGTGGAATCCGTTTTTACGGGAGTTTGTGGTATAACAGGTGTTACAGAAGAATCCGTAGACGAAACTGAATCCTTCTTCACAGGTATTGCCATAGCACCTTTTGCACTTGAATCCGGTTTCGCTTGCATCATCTGTCTTTGTGGACGTGCAGTACTATCAGACATTGCAGCTTTTGGTACTGAGCGAATCACCGGAACAGTTACTGCGGGAGTAGCTTGCTGAGTTTGTCCACCGGCATCGTTTCCTCCGCCATCGCTTTTCATATCATCATTATTAACAGATTTTCTTCTTTTCGGCTTTGTTTCAACAAACGTCATTTTACCAATGCGGTAAGAGAAATTGATACGGAAACCTCTGTTGAATAAATAATTGTTATTAACCTGAGTAAAAGTATTTGATTCAAGACTCGTTTTCATTTTGAAAGACGGAGCCAGGAAATTTTCCATTCCAAAACCTATACTACCACGTTTGTTAGTAAAGTCTTTCTTGATTCCCAGATCATACATACGGAAACCTGCCTGAATTCCTTGTAACTGCACTTCCCGTCCCCGTATAAATCCTCCACCTTGGAGTCCCCAACCATTCTTAATTGTAAGACCGGTACGGAAACGACCACTAACAACTACACCACTATTACTTGAATTGGTACTGTTATTAACAAGATTTGCATAATACGCGTCAAATCCTCCGCCAACCTGCCATCTTTTAAAGAAGGTAATATTTCCAAATACGTTCACTCCATAGTTTTTCTTCTGGCCAATGTTTCCATAAGTTGTGCTGATAATCCCTTCATCACTGGTAGTACGGATACTTTCAATGGAGTTGTTCGTAAAACGTGCAAACGTTGAAACGTTTACATAAAGTGAATTTTTGAAAAAACTAGTACCCAATTCAACCTGATCTGTTAGTTCAGGATCCAGTTCCGGATTACCAAAACTAATATTGGTTGGGTTGGCAGCATTGATGTTAGGATTCAGGAACTGAATTCCGGGACGTTGCAAGCGACGGTTATAGCCCAATTTTACCGTCTGCCCTTTTCCAAAAGTTTTAGAAAGATTCAAACTTGGTACTAAATTACCATAGGAAGGCAGGTTAAGATCTCCCGTTTCTCCTTGTTTTGCATTGATACTGGTATACTCGTACCGTGATCCTGCTTTAATTGTAAATTTATCCTTAGTCGTATAAGTGTAAGAAAGATATCCGGCAGCTACATTCTGATCATAATTCAGACTATTCGCCGCCTGAGGAGTAGCCATATCGTTGTAATAATCGTAATTACTCACAACCTGGCGAAAAATCCCTTTACCTCCAATTTCAATCAGCTGATTGTCTTTAATCGGGGTTTGATAGTCAAGCTGTACAGTGCTTTCCTGGTTATGGCTGCTATTGTTATTTCCCTGCGCACCCAATAATTCTCTGATATTAGCTGTGCTTAATGAGTATACATCTGCATCATAATCGTTGGTCCGGTTGTTACGGCTGTATTGAGTAGAAATGCTCAGTTCCTGCTGTGGTTTGCTCAATGTCTTATTATAATCGACATTTACATCCCATGTACCAGACAAATCTTTCGTATTCACATCCCTGAAACTGTTTAAAGTAACACCGGTGCTTTGCGTATTAAATGTAGATAATTCCTGCGAAGTTTTGGCATTTCTCATCCCATAACGTACGTTGGCGGAAATGGAAGTTTTAGAATCAATTTCATAATCCCATCCAAGATTATAAGAGCCAAACGCCATTTTATTATCAGATTCGCTGGTTTGACGAATAGAGAATTTATCTATTTTACCAATTTGCAAATTTTCTGATTTACCAGGCATGTTGTAGTTGAACCTGCCAAATCCACCAAGGCTGAATCCCATTTTACCAGATCTGTAATTACCTCTTAACCCAAGATTGGAACCTCTGTTTCCAATTCCTGTGTCTACATTAAGTGTTCCTCCCTGGATCGTGCTCTTTTTGGTAATGATGTTGATAATACCGGCCGATCCTTCTGCATCGTATTTGGCAGATGGCGAAGTAATTACTTCAACCGATTTTATCATATCCGCAGGAATTTGTTTCAATGCATCTGCCACACTGGTTGCAATAATAGTAGAAGGTTTATTATTAATAAGAACACGAACGTTAGAACTTCCTCTAAGTGAGACGTTTCCATCCAAATCCACAGTTAACATGGGAACTTTTTTCATCACATCCGATGCGTCGCCACCTTTACTTGTAATATCTTTTTCGGCGTTATAAACTAGTCTGTCCACTTTCTCTTCAACCATCTGTGCCATTCCCACTACTTCAACTTCTCTCAGCTGAACAACATCAGGTATCAAGAAAACAGAACCCAGATCAAGTTCAGTTTTTTTATCAATTTTGATATTACCAATCGTCTTTGATTTATAGCCAATAAAAGAAATTAATATCTTAAAATTTCCTGAAGCAACTTTTGACATATTGAAGACCCCTTTTTCATCAGTAGTAGTTCCATCAACAGGATTATTTGTTTTGGGATCAATTAAGGCAAGTGAAGCGAATTCAACAGGATTTTTACTAATAGAATCCACCAGGATCCCTTTAATTTTCCCATTACCTTTTGGAGAATCTTCTACGGTACCAGGGATAACTGCTGCGCGCTTTTCACGCTGTCCACCAAAATCACCGCCACCTCCGCCAGGACGACCTCCGCCCCCGCCGCCTGGAAACTGGGCAAACGCTGTGGAAGTCAGCGTAAGAACAAAAAATAAGATTGTAAAATGCTTTATCATTTTCATGGGATGAGACGTAATAAGTAGTAAATACAATATCAAAATAAATACCTTGCCACCACTTATCTAAGGGCGCTAGACAGATAGATGGTATGTACCGATTAAATCCCCATTTCAAACGATGAATGGTTTTTATAAAACTGCTATTTCCTGAAAATGAATAATGCAATTGCACTCATTTAAAAGATGTGATAATCAGTGCTTTTAATTTGAATTCTTTATTTCTTTGATAGATCATAATTGCTAGCCTGTCGGCGTTTAACCAATATTGATCGACTTGACTAGGCGCTTTGATTTTTTCCCTGTAAGATTGTAATTGCATATTACATTTAATGCATTGCTATAAACAATATCCTGATGGACACACAAAAGGTTAGAAAATACCCACCAATATTTCTTCATCTCTTAGGCTGGACTTTTTTTAGCTTCATTCCTGCTTTGGCAACCATTAAGCTGGCAAATACAATTGCCGACCACATTCTGGATCAAACAGGCAGTGTTATTTTCTATGCTTATTTCTATATTTTACCTTAATTTATTTTTCTGGTTTCCGCGCTATCTGGCACGTAACAAAAACCTAAAATTTATTCTGTTTAATATTATATCTGTATTCCTGCTGGCTATAATTATTGAGCAGCTTCAGGTGGCGCTCAATCACCGGGCATTTATGGATAAAGCATGGCAAACTGCCAAAGAAATGAACGGTCTGAAAAGATCAAAGGACAGGTTCGACTATTTTGCCTTACTAACAGCACTTCTTGTCATTGGTATTAGTACCAGTGTTGCCGCAGTACAAAATGTACAGCGTGATAAACAATACCGGCAGGATTTGGAACAGGAAAAAATCAATTCTGAATTATCATTTCTAAAAGCCCAGATCAATCCGCATTTCTTTTTTAATACGCTCAACAACATTTATGCGCTGACTGTGATTGACGTGGAAGCAGCACAGCAGGCTTTGCATAAGTTATCACGACTGATGCGTTATGTCCTTTATGAAACGCAGCACGGCACTGTTCTCTTAAGTCAGGAAATTGCTTTTGCCCAGGATTACATTCAGCTTATGCAGCTTCGCCTGACTGATAAAGTTACCGTACATTTAACTCCTCCTGATCCACTGCATGATGTTTCCATTGCTCCTATGCTGTTTTTGCCTTTTATAGAAAATGCTTTTAAACACGGAGTAAGTGCTGTTGAAAAAAGTCTGATTGACATCCACATACGTCAGGATAAAAACAAACTTTATGTTGAAGTAAGAAATACATTATTTTCTGATAAAAGGACGGTCCTGGATGAAAGTAATGGCATTGGACTTAGTAACACACAACGCAGATTGGATTTATTGTATCCCGGAAAGTATCAGCTGGAAGTGAACGAAAACAAAAAGGACAATGAATTTGAAGTGCATCTGGAATTAGAAACAATATGAACCCATTAAGATGCATAGCTGTTGACGACGAGCCACTGGCACTGGGGCTGGTAGCAGCCTTTGTTGAAAAAACACCTTTTTTAACGCTTACAGGACGTTATTCGAGCGCAGTTGAAGCATTACAGGTTATTCATCAGCAGCAAATTGATATTATATTCCTGGATATACAAATGCCTGATCTGACGGGTATTGAACTTGCAAGAATAATTGAAAAAGCTGGTAATCCTGGTCCAAGAATTATTTTCACCACCGCGTTTAATCAGTATGCACTGGATGGTTTTAAAGTAGATGCTCTGGATTATCTGTTAAAACCTTTCAATTATGAAGAATTTCTCCGTGCTGCAACGAGGGCAAAAACTTATGTTGAATTAGTTCAGAAAGCCTCTACAGCAAACGTAGTCGAAACAAAAGATGAATATCTTTTTCTTAAGGTAGAATATCAGCTCGTCAGGATTGCCTACGAGGATATTTTGTATATGGAAGGGTTGAAAGATTATGTAAAAGTTCATCTTAAATCCGGAAGTAAACCTATATTATCATTAACCAGCCTTAAAGCACTTGAAGAAAAATTGCCCTCTTCCAAATTTATGCGTGTACACCGTTCTTTCATTGTCAATCTAGATAAAATCGGAGCTATAACACGTAATACCATTCAGATCGGAAGTACAACAATTCCGGTGAGTGACCAGTACAAGGAAATATTCAGTCAATTTCTAAGTAAATGGATGTAAGTTGCAAACAGGTAGCAAGGCTAATATCTTTGTTATTTTAGCAGAAATGTACTTGTTATGAGATCCAAAATTATTCTCGGCTTCTCGTTATTTCTTAATTTTTTCTTTCTTATTTCTTTTCTGGCTTTCTCATTTGTTTACCGCGATAAGTTCTTTCAACGATTTGTATCCCTAAAAGGAAACCCAAAAATAGTGATGTATGGAAATTCCATTACTGCTCAGGGAAAATGGGTTGAGTTATTGGGACGGACAGACGTATTGAATTGTGGATTACCAGGCCAGTGTACCTATCACTTTCTCCAGCTGATTCAGTCGCATGTTATTGACAGGCATCCGAAAATATGTTTTGTAATGGGTGGGATCAACGACATTACTGTCGGTGTTGATCCAGAAAAGTTACAAGCCAATTATAAGTCCATTCTGGAAACGATTTCAAAAAACAAAATTATACCCGTTGTGACACTGACTCTTTATGAACGGAACAATCCGTATAGTCAGGCTGAAGTAAATCGTCTGAATAATTTCCTGATTACTTATTGCAAGCAAAATAAGATCGAGTATCTGGATTTGAACCAATACATATCTGATTCAAGCGGCCTCAAAGCAGAATTTGCCATTGATAAAACCCATTTAAATACGAAAGCTTACAAAATATGGGCTGCGGAAATTGAAAAGGTGCTGGCAAAAACAGGAATCTGATTTCTTAATATCAGTATGTGCTTAAAACAAAAGAGGCTGGTTTCGGTATGAAGCCAGCCTCTTTGATCAAATATATTTTCTAAACGTTCACCTGGTTCATCACCTCAGTTTGTTTTCTGATAGATTCCATGTGTACCAGTTTGAAAAGCTCATCAACCAGATTAGGATACAGGTTTAGGCTTTTGCCCCATCCTGCACGGGTTTCCAAAACTTCACGGAAACGATCTACCTGATATGCAGCGACATTATTATCACGTTTGTATTCAGCCAGTTTTTCTACCAACGACATACGTGCAGCCAGATTTTCCAGTAATTCACGGTCCAGATGATCTATTTTACCGCGAACAACTTCCAGCTGTGACTGATAATCAGTACCATAAGATACTTTACGCACATGAAGATCGTGTAACATTTGTCCCAAAGCAGCAGGCGTAAGCTGTTGTGAAGCATCAGACCATGCTTTATCCGGCTCACGATGTGACTCAATGATCAGACCATCGTAATTCAAATCAAGCGCACGCTGTGCAATTTCATACAGATAAGCGCGTTTTCCTGCCATATGGCTAGGATCACCGATGATCGGCAGATTTGGCAACAATGTTTTTAATTCAATTGCAATATTCCACATTGGAGAATTCCGGAATTTTGTTTCCTGCGCATTAGAAAAACCACGGTGAATAGCACCCAGCTTTTTAACACCAGCCTGGTTCAGACGTTCCAGTGCACCGATCCACAGTTGTAAATCAGGATTAACAGGATTTTTAACCAAAACAGGTACATCTACACCTTTTAGTGCATCAGCCAGTTCCTGAACATTAAAAGGATTCACCGTTGTACGTGCTCCAATCCAAAGGATGTCTACTCCGTATTTCAATGCCAATTCAATATGCTGAGGATTTGCAACTTCAACAGCAACAGGCATTCCGGTTTGCTTTTTAACTTCCTGCAACCATGGCAAAGCTGCCTCTCCCATGCCTTCAAAACTACCAGGACGTGTTCTTGGTTTCCAAATTCCCGCACGGATTACATGCGCAAATCCTTCTTCTTTGATCTGGGTTGCGGTTTCCAACATTTGTTCCTCGGTCTCTGCGCTGCAAGGGCCGGCTATTATCAAAGGTTTCCCTTCGGTATTGATCCAACTGCTTAGCGGAAGGATATCTAAAGAAGCATTCATACTCAAAAACTTGACCTTAGTAAAAAATAGATAATGGTAATATTTCGACTTCGAGTTATGCGTATTTCAGGGATTGACGTACATTTGATAACAAAAAGCTCAGTTTACTATGTGCACGTATTAGTTCTATAACACTGCTTTAAACTAATATACCTGCATTATCAACACAAGAAAAACGTATAAAAAATGGCATATCCTTTACCAAATGACCAAATACCTGTATTTTTCGAAGACACATCCGTTGCATTCGCATACAAATCAGACACTCAGCTAAGAAAAACATACTGGCTGTTCAGTCTTATGAATCAGGCTCGAGTGGTAAATTTAGGCACTTTTTTTATAAAGCTTGCACTAAAGCTTCACTTACCTATAAAAAATCTCATTCGTGTCACGATTTTTGAACAATTCTGTGGTGGTGAGACAATTAGAGATTGTGATGCAACCATTACTGCTTTGGGCAATTCAGGCATTGGGACTATATTAGACTATTCTGTGGAAGGCGAAGATGAAGAAGGTAGCTTTGATGCCACCACGGCCGAAATTTTAAAGACGATTGATAAAGCATCACAATCAAAAAATATTCCATTTTCTGTTTTTAAAATTACCGGAATTGCTTCAATAGAGTTGCTCGAAAAAATTCAGCGCAAAGATAGTTTGTCAGAAAGTGAAAGTGCTGCTTATGCAAGGATAAAAGGAAGAGTTGAAAGGCTTTGCAACCATGCATACGAAACCAATGTAAGAATTTTCGTGGATGCGGAAGAAAGCTGGATTCAGGGAGTAATTGATGACCTGACCTACGAAATGATGGAAAAATTCAATAAGGAAAAAGCCATTGTTTACAACACATATCAACTCTACAGGTACGAAACGCTGGATGCGCTCAAGGGTGCTTATCTCACTGCCAAGCAAAAAGGTTATACGCTTGGCGGAAAGCTGGTACGTGGTGCATATATGGAAAAGGAACGTCTCCGTGCAAGGGAAAATGAATACTTTAACCCAATTCACGTTAGTAAAGAAGCTATAGACCGCGACTATAATGCATCTATAGATTTTTGCCTGGAACATATTCAGCATATTTCAATATGCCTGGGTACACATAATGAGTACAGTTGCCAGTATTGTGCGGCGAAAATGAAAAAGCTCAATCTCGATACTAAGGATAACCGTATTTGGTTCGCTCAACTTCTTGGCATGAGCGATAATATATCTTTCAATCTTGCGAAAGCAGGTTACAATGTTGCCAAGTATGTTCCATATGGGCCAATAGATGCAGTATTACCCTATTTAATCCGTCGCGCCGAAGAAAATACATCCGTTGCCGGGCAAAGCAGCCGTGAATTTTTGCTCGCTAAAAGTGAGTTGAAGAGAAGAGGAATAAGTTCTTTATAACTATCTTACTAATTTAGCGTTTCTTTAAAGTTACCTATAGTTTTTAAACCAGAATGAACCAATCCAGAAATCCAGCCCCATATCTGCTTTTAAGTATCCTTCTTATTGCCATAGACCAGATATCCAAGATATTGGTTTACAAATACATGGAACCTGGTTTTTCAGGCCAGATCGCTCTCATTGGAAATTGGTTGAAGCTACACTATGTGCTTAATCCGGGTATGGCATTCGGGATGCAGCTTGGACATGAATATGGGAAATTATTTTTAACGCTTTTCCGGCTGGTAGCTATGTTTGCCATTGGATGGTACCTTATACATCTCGCAAGATCAGGAGCTGCAAAGGGTTTACTTTGGGCGCTTTCCATGATATTGGCCGGTGCAGTCGGAAATGTAATTGATAGTACCTTTTATGGCGTTTTGTTTGATAATGCCCCTTATGGCTCTCCTACTCCATGGTTTCATGGACAGGTTATTGATATGATTTTTGTCGATTTCTGGGAAGGGTTTGTACCTGACTGGGTTCCTGTCTGGGGTGGGCAATATTACTCTACGCCTATTTTTAACATTGCTGATTCCTGTATTTTTGTGGGCGTATGCAGTATTCTTATTTTTCAGGGAAGTTTTCACCCTACTCATCATACAGATGAGAAAAAGGAAAATAATGAAGATTTAGACGGAATAAGAGAAGTAGAAATTGATTCTGACTACAACAACAATAACACTGAAATATCATCCCATCTTCCTTCACCAAAAATTGATACTGAAGAAGAAGACAATAAAAAAGAGAGCATATAGCTCTCTTTTTTATCAATCATTTTACATTCCAATTAATCTTCTTCAACAGATAACGGAACGAAATCTTTAAATGTTTTCTTTATTGCAGCATCAGTGGCTTCTTTTTTGTTCTCCCAATTGGCATCCAGTTCTAATGCAACCAGGCCGCTTAAATTCATTAATCCCTTAAACTCATCAAGTTTTCGAATAAAATCCGGCGTTCTTCTGGCTGATTTTTGCGCATATTCTCTGGAAAATACGTCCCCTTTATTCTGGAGTTCATTTTTCTTCTGCAATACGTAATTAAAGCGTTCTAACAGTCCGTTGGTTGATTTCCCGATAACCTCCGTAGCTTCCAATGTTCCCACCGTTGCCACTGTTGTCCCTCCAATTGTTGTAATGTATCCTCTGGTCTTACCGTCAGCAGGCGTAAATTGTGGAGCTAATCCCGTTGTTGCACCCAATGAAGCATTTAATAATGAACGGCTTCTTTTTCCTTTTTTTGCTTTGGCATAAGCCTTTTTTAAATACGTTTCCTTTTCCTGCATTTGTTCCAAAAGGCCCCAGGCATTTACCAACGCACCTTTATATAATCCGTATACATAAGCATCACGCTGCCTTTCGTCTACGGTATTTTTTATAACGAACCTGAGTGTCTTTTCCTTTTTATTCAACGCTTTGTCCATTACATAAAATGTAATGTTAAATGCAAGCGTATCAAACGGATCCTTTACAAATTCATATCCCGGCTCCCAAATGAATTCATAGCTTGTCGGTGCATTCTTAACAAGGGCATCCTTAGGAACATTTTTGTTTTCTGAAACAAAACCAAATGTTGAAACATCATCTTCCCCATTCGGATCAGACAAAGAAAAACGCAAATTAATGCGATTATTTTCAGGGCTTTTGATAATTGTGTTTTGCGGAACAATAGTAAAATCAGGAGCAAGATCCATCTGTGTTATATCCAGCTTCAATCGTCCCTTTGTACGCGCCTTTGAAGGCTGGTCTTCTACGAAAAACTCGATATAGCGGGGTTCCTTTTTAAGTATCCCAAATTGCAGTACCGATGGATCCCAGGTAATATCTCCTGCTGCGGTTAATTTCATTCCTTCCGGCATCCCATCAAGTATCGGAACAAACACAACAGGGTCACCATCAGGATCCCTTACAGAATTCATATCAATCTGATACGTGTTCTGTGTTTTATATTGTACATAGAATGGTTTCAGTTCGTCTACCTGCGGAGGGCGGTTAACGTGTGTAACCTTAAATACTACTTCGCGTGAAGCACTTTCACCAGAAGCAGTCTGTGCTTCAAAAACAACCGGAAAAGATTTAGATGTGTTAATGCGGTCAGCAACATCATAGCCAGGAGTCCATACAAAGTGTCCGAGAGAATCAAACTTCATTTCCTTTGTCAGGCCGCTTGAAATACTATACCTCACTGAATCTGCTCTCCCGCCCCTGGTCTGTAAATGGAAATCAATTTGCTGTCCTTCGTCCAAAACATTCCATTCTGATTCTTTTGGGAAAATTATTTGCAAAGGACTTGGCGATGAGCTCTTGGTATTATCTTGTGCCTGAACCTTTTGAAAAACAAAAATGGCCGTTAGAACTAACAATATTTTATAAATATTTTTTAAAATCATAACGTCAGAAATATAATTAATTCCATGGGTAAAATAATACATTGGTCTTAACGCAAAATTAGTAAATACCGTATAGCGAACGTTATGAAAGCTTCTTAATTTTAAGATAAAGTCAATTTAAACATTACCATAAAAGTATCTTTTGTATTTTTTTAATATTTGCACAACATAAAACCGACCTGATAACAGAAGAGGTATAATCATTGTTTATACCTGACTCATTTCAATGCAAATACCGGAGAGTAGCCTGTTTAAGACTTCTCTCCGGTATTTAAATAAATTTATATCGAACCTAATCTATTACTTTTTCTTAGGTGTAGCGGCTGGTGTTGTAGCAGCTTTTGCAGGTGTTGTAGCTGGTGCCGTAGTTGCTTTCACAGGAGCTGCTTCTACTTTGTCAGGATCAACGCCTAATTTACGAAGAATCAGGTTGGTTACTGCATATTCCTCAGATCCTGCATAAAGGATGATAGGAGTTGTATTAGCTCCGGCATCCATGTTCAGGATATAAAGAAATCCATTTTCCTTACCTACTTCCTGGATTGCATTATTTACTTTTAAAAGAATTGGCTCAAGCAATTGCTGCTGTTTAGTTTGCAATGAAGTTTGAGCATTTGTCTGCATTTCCTGAATACGGGTTTGCAGGTTTTGCAATTCTTTTTCTTTATCAGCACGAATGACGTCTGTCATGTTAGCTCCGTTTTTCTGATAAGCTTCATACTTCTCCTGAGCTTCTTTGTAAGTTTCTCCTAATGCTTTATCCAATTGAGCTTTTGTAACTTCAAGCTGGTTCTGCATTACTTTGTACTCAGGCAATTTGGCAATTACAAAGTCAACATTTGTATAACCTATTTTTGTAAGACCGCTTGCTGGAGTTGTTTGAGCTAACAGAGGAGTACTTAATATGGTCATTACGACCAAAAACGCTATCAATTTTTGTTTCATTGCTTTTTTACTTATTTAAGTTTACTGGTTGTACTTTTTTGTTTTGGTGAGTTCTTTGTTTTTGCAGGCACAACGGGAGCTACCGTTTCTTCCTGCTCTTCTTTTTCTTTACCTGCATTTTCCTTAGCCGAAGCTTTGGTAGATTTTAAGTCAATTCCCAATTCCTCCATGATATAATCTGAGTAATCATGTTTCGGATTCGTGAATAACAACCCTACATCACTGGATTTATCAAACATAAAATCCAACCTGCGCTGACTGCAAACCTTCGTTACAGCCCTCTGAACTTTTTCCAGAACGGGCTTCATGATTTCCTTTTTCTTTTGAAAAAGCAAACCTTCCATTCCGAAAATTTTACTGTTATATTCTCTTGCTTCCTGTTCTTTCTCTTTTATTTCGCCTTGCCTTTTTCTCTTGAGGTCGTCAGTAAGTAATACTTCTTCCGCCATATAAGCACGTTGCATCCGGTCAATTTCAGCATATTTTTCTGCAATTTCCTTAGCCCACTTCTCAGAAAATTTTTTCATTTCTGTTTGTGCCTGCTGATATTCGGGCATTTTACTCGTAATAAATTCCATATCTGTATAGCCAAACTTTTGAGCCTGGGTTACCGATACCGAAAGAATTGACAAAACTAGTAAAATTAAAAACTTCTTCATGCCTCGTCACTAATAATTTGCAACCTCCTTAACGAAAAACACCCGATAATATTATCTAATCTGCTGTCCGATGGTAAAGTGGAACTGAGGGCCACTTTTTACCCCCTGGATTTTATCAAAGCCATATCCCCAGTCAATTCCTAAAAGACCAAATGCAGGCATAAAGATACGCGCACCTACCCCGGCTGATCTTTTCAGATCGAACGGATTAAATTCTTTGTAAGATCCCCAGTTATTACCACCTTCGGCAAAACCCAGAATGAAAATAGTCGCCTGCGGATTCAAGGAAACCGGATACCTAAGCTCCATTACGTATTTGTTGTAAACAATACCTCCACCAGATGCCGGATATCCATTTGCTGCCAAAGGCCCCACTTTCTGGTCAACATAACCGCGGAGCCCAATAATGTCCTGGTTGGCAAGTGAAAATGTTCCCTGACCAGCAAGCCCGGATCCCCCAACTATGAAACGGCCAAATGGACTGAATCCAATGCTTTGGTTATATGCGCCAAGGAAACCCATGTGCGTACGTGCACTTAAAACCAGCTTTCCGGTAATGGTTGCATAATAAGTTGCATCGAACATCCATTTATGATATTCAACCCACCGGTAGCTATCTGTTATGCTAGTTTCTCTGTCCTTATTTCTCAAAGAAGAATAAGGCGGAGTAAATGTGGCACTTAATGAAATATTACTACCGCTTCTCGGGAATTGAAAATCGCTGAGCGTATTTCTTGAAATAGTTGTATTAAAGGAAATGTTGTTTGAGATACCTGAGCTATACCCTATCCTGAATATATCCAGACTATCCAAACGGTAGCGCTGGTAAGACAATGAATGGGTCATTACCAAATTCCTGTCCGGCTCTTTCAAACGACGGCCTACGGAAACGGTAATACCATTATTGAAATAACCTCCTCTGTAACTTACCGAACCTGAACCTCCATAAATTGAACTGTAATCAGTAGAACGATAAACAGTACGCTGTAATGACACACCAAAGTTGATTGGTTTCTTTCCACCAAGCCAAGGCTCACTGAATGACAAAGAGTAAGTCTGATACTGCTTACCATTCGCCTGGAATCTCAGGGATAATTTTTGTCCGTCACCAGATGGAAGTGGTTTCCATGTTTCACGGTTTGGAATATTTTTAAGTGAGAAGTTATTAAATACCAAACCAAGTGTACCCACAAAACCGATGTATCCACCCCATCCACCAGAAAGCTCAATCTGGTCAGAAGGTTTTTCTTCAACTGTGTATTCAATATCCACAGTACCATCCTGTTGGTTAGGAATTGGATTGATCTGAATTTTTTCAGGATCAAAATAGCCCATTTGCGACAACTGGCGCTGCGTATTGATAATTTCTGTCTTACTAAATTTCTGGCCCGGCAATGTGAAAAGCTCGCGAAGAACGACGCGGTCACTTGTCTTGGTATTTCCGTTTAACAAGATCCTGTTAATAGTTGCCTGCTTTCCTTCGGACATACGCAATTCTACATCAATAGAATCCCCTTCAACCGCTTTTTCAGTGGGTTCTATACGGAAATACAAATAACCGTCATCCATGTAAATAGAGCTGATATCGTTACCCGGAATTCCATTAATTTTTTTGTCCAGTTCTTCCGGATTATAAACATCCCCTTTTTTTACACCTAGGCGACTGCTTAAAAATGAAGATTTGTATAAATAATTACCTGACCAGGTTATGTTCCGGTAAAAATATTTAACACCCTCATCAATTTTCATATTAATGCTTATCGTTTCTCCATTGTTGATAATGGAATCGAATTCGATAGTTGCATCTCTGTAACCATTCTTACGATAATAAGCGATCAGCTTTTCTTTATCCTCTGTATATTTTTTAGGAATGTATTTGGAAGGGTTAAAAAGGCGGCCCAACATTTTTTGTTTAGTTCCCTTCATCTTTTTCTTTAAGAGTCCGGTCGCTTATTGCTGTATTGCCATCAATATCGATCTTTTCAATCTTTACTTTTTTCCTTTCGTTATATTAAAATTAAGGGTAGCCTGGCCTCGCGTTGAATCAGGAATCTGCAATACCTTCACTTTGGTATTGTAAAAGCCCTTATCCATGTAGTATTTTTTGATAACCAGCTGCGTATTCTTAATGACCGTTGGCGTTATAACGCGGCCTTTAATCAATTTAACCTTATCATTCAGCGTTTCTCTCTCACCTTTACGAATACCGGAAAAAGACACTTTGTAAAGCCTTGGCCGCTCCTTAATATGGATATTAAGCCAGATTTTCTCCGCTTCAATTTTGGTATATAATATTTCAACGTCGTCTAGTGTACCGAAATCCATCATCTTTCTGATCGACGAAGTAACAGCTGGCCCGGGAATGCGGATTTTATCACCGGGTTTAAGGCCGGAAATAGAAATCATTGAATTAGGATCAAGAAATTGTGTGCCTGAAACCGTTACTTCGGCTATCGTGTATTCTTTGGGTTCATCCGGATTAATTGTATTTGACGCCGCAGGTTTTGTCCCCGACGCTCCCAGTCCGACACGTTGTGCACTTGCCTGGAAAAACCAGCAAAGCAACATAACTGTCATGATACCATTACGATGTGCTAATGATCTAATCAAATTTTTCAAAAGGTTCATATTATTTTACTTAGCACTATTCGCTTTTATTTGTTCCCCCGTTTTACCAAAACGTCTCTCTGTTTTCTGGTAGGCCAATATTGCCTGATAAAGATGTTCTCTTCTGAAATCAGGCCAAAATAAGTCTTCGTAAAAATACAATTCTGCGTAAGCGAGCTGCCACAAAAGGAAATTGCTTATCCTGTGGTCTCCTCCTGTTCTGAGCATCAGATCTACTTCCGGCCTTTCTTTGGTTGCCAGATTTGCCGCCAATGTATCTTCGTTGATTTCGTCGGGATTTAATGTGCCGTTTTTCACCTCAGCAGCCACTTTTTTTACCGCCTGGATAATATCCCATTTGCCGCTGTATCCCAATGCAAGAATCAGATTGAGGCCAGTATTTTCCTTCGTTGCTTCAATGGCCTCGGCCAACTGGTTCTGACAACTACGGGGCAAGCTGAGCGTATCTCCAATGGTATCCAAACGTACATTGTTCTTCATCATTGTTGGCAGCTCATTACGTATAGACTGAACAAGAAGCTCCATTAATGCACGAACTTCATACTCCGGACGTGCCCAGTTTTCAGTTGAAAATGCATAGAGGGTAAGATAAGAAACGCCCAGTTCAGCGCATCCTTCTGTTACTTCCCTTACTGCCTTTATCGCATTGCGATGCCCGAATACACGTGCCGCTCCCTGATTCTGCGCCCACCTTCCGTTACCATCCATAATAACGGCTATGTGCTTTGGCAGATTGCCTGCATCAATGAGTTCCTTCATTGTTTTTGAACCCTTTAACCTTTTTTAACAAAACAAATGAACTTATATCTGCTTAAAAATTAATTTAGACTGAAATTTTTAAGTTTTCGGTCGTTCGGGAAGCTGCTTTGCCAATAACCAATACGCAGGTAAAGGTAGATTTGTGTCGAAAAGCGAAAGAATTCAACATCAAAAATACCATTTTTTGCAATAAATGTATTGAAATACAGTAGATTAACCCTACAAAATTAAACTCATATTTTTAACAGGGGCGCAATTTAGGAATAAGTATGGCGTCTTCAAAATCTATATTCGCAGCAGGACAAGATATCGTAATCTGATTAATTATCAAGAAGATGGCGTATAACTTCACCGTAAGTGCTTCCACTCGGGAGTTGTGATGCTTTCCGATCGCGCATCATCAGGATAAACTTTCCGTTAAAATGCTTCTGAATCTCCTTAATGTGATGGGAATTGACAATGGCAGCTCTGCTGATCCGCAGATAGTGCTGAGGTAGTTTTTCTTCAAGAGAGGTTAATGTATAATTTAAAAGATATTTTTGCCCATCCAGTGTATTCAGGAAAACGTACTTTTCTTCTGCTTCAAAATGGGTTATTTCAGTTAGCGGAATGAGAAGGATACGATCGCCCGTTTTTACGGATAAGGAAAATATCTCCTTTTTGGGTTTCATCTCTTCCAGCAGTTTCAACAAATTATCCGAGTAAGGATTAAAACCCGACTGGGAATTTGCTTGCGTCATACTGCGGATTTTATCAATTGTTTTCAAAAGACGCGCATTTTCAACGGGTTTTAACAAATAATCAACCGAATTTTCTTCAAAAGCTCGGATCGCATACTGGTCGTAAGCCGTTGAAAAGACAACCAGGGGCATTTTGGAAAGCTTGGAAAGCATTTCAAAACCATTTAAAAGAGGCATTTCAATGTCCAGAAAAATAATGTCCGGATTGTGTTTGTCAATTTCAACCAGTCCTTCCGCTCCGTTCTGCGCTTCCGAAACAATTGAGAACGTTTCAGGATATTTTAAAAGTAACCGTCTTAACCGGCTCAATGCCAGTATTTCATCGTCAATCAATATTGTTTTCAGTGGGTAGTCCATATCCTTCATTATTGATGTTCGTCAATAGCTGTTTTTAGAATTGAAATGTTAACCGATTTGTGCGGTTCATTATGAAGTTCCACCTTTGCGTTGTCTCCATAAAGCAGCTTTAGTTTATCCTGAATACTTCTGATACCATATCCCGCTCCCATAGAATCGGGGAACAAAGGGCCATTGTCGTGAACACATAAATGCAGCCAATTATCTTTTTCATAAATTTTCACAACAATATTTCCCAGATCTGCCATTTTAGATACACCATGTTTAATGGCATTTTCCACAATGGGCTGAAGAATAAATTTGGGAACATGCAATTCGTTTAAATCCGGGTCTGAAACTTCAACAGTAAATTTCAAACGCTCTCCAAACCGTACTTTTTCAACCTGAAGATAAGTTTGAACCATTTCCAGTTCATTCCTGATGGTATCAAAATAATCTTCTGTATTACGACCGGTCGTATACCTGAATAATTTGGAAAGCAGCAATGTCATTTCCTCGGCCTTATCAGGATCTTCATGAACCAGACTGGCAATGCTGTTTAATGCATTATACAAAAAATGAGGGTTAATCCGCGCCTGGAGAGCATCCAGCTCTGCTCTTGTTTTTAATTTTTCAAGGTTCAGCAGCTGGTATTCCTGATCTGATATTTTCCGGGAAATGCGTTTACCTTGCCGGCTTAGGAAGTAAAAAGCGTTTGCAATAATAATTGGCCCCCACATATACCAGTACCACGGCGCATTTTGTGCAGATTCCTTCGGGTACATGATCTGGTATTTTTGAACAATCCCCAATCCAAATATAAAATAGATGCCAATGCTAATTGCATTATTAATAAAAAAGACCAGTACTGATAAAACCAAGTGCCGGACTGCTATTTTTTTTATAAGAATGTCCAGCCAGCCAGAAACAGCCTGTGTAAAAAGAATTGTGACAACTCCTGCAGCAACATTTTGTACGACAAGAAACTGATAAAGTTTTACCCGGATTGGCTCATAAGTGTACACAATCTCAGCCGTGAAATAAGCAATGGCATTAATTCCATACAGTATGATAGCGCCCAAAGTAATGGCAACAAATGTACCTATCCATCCCTGGTTCTGTATAAGGCCAATGAGACTGAAATCCTGCCAATTCCATGATTTGTCTTGTGAGGTAAAACTGAAATTAGCTCCTTCTACTTTTGCTCCGGTCAAATCCACATCGCAAAGACTGCTGAAACTAAGGTCTGCATTCCGCAGGTCGGAGTTTTTAAAAGTAGTACGGTCTAAAGTCGAAAACCGGAGCTTGGCATTACGAAGATTAGAACCATCGAAATTAATATCTTTCAAACTTGAAAAACTGAAATCTGCATTTTCCAGATTCATATTACTGAAATCCTTGCCATCCAGTGACGATGCCGTCATACGCAACGGCTTCGCTGGCTGCTCTTCCATACTATTTAAACATTTCATTGTTATGGGATAACTTAGGCTTACAATTAAAAAGCTTCATGGCTAACAGAATCGCATTATTCCTAATACAAACCTATTAAGCATGAAGCCTTTTTATTAATTATTTCCGACGAACCTCGTTGTTATACCATTTGAACACCTATAAAACAGGAATGGAAATCAGTCCGTATTTATTTCTACTTATAGTTCTTCAATTACTATATCCTTCCAGCGAACTTTTATTCCTCCGCCAGAATGTATCTGAAGGGCAATAGAGCCGTTGGCAGCACCAATTTTTGCATCATCAAAATCTACCATGTCATGTCCGTTCAAAAAAGTCTGGACTTTGTCGCCTACAACCCGGATACGTAATGTATTCCACTCTCCCATTTTCAGGAAACCTTCTTTTTCGTCCGGAATTTTAACCAGCCATTCGCGGCCGTAAGATTCATAAACTCCACCTGTATCATGATTTGGAGGTGCAACTTCTACCTGCCATCCTGAAACTTTCGTTCCTTCAACGGTCGATCTGAAAAAAACGCCGCTGTTACCATTTGCTTCCTGTTTGAATTTAAGAGACAGATCAAAATTTTTGTAAAATTTGTCCGTTGTAAGGTATCCGTATTCTTTATCCGGACCGCTTTCGCAAATCAGTTCAC
Organism: Dyadobacter sp. NIV53; assembly: GCF_019711195.1. Taxonomy (NCBI): domain Bacteria; kingdom Pseudomonadati; phylum Bacteroidota; class Cytophagia; order Cytophagales; family Spirosomataceae; genus Dyadobacter; species Dyadobacter sp. NIV53. The sequence continues at coordinate 4,589,179 of NZ_CP081299.1, read as the reverse complement.
CTTTTTCAGCGTACCATTTTTCTGTTCCGTTAATTTTCCAGCCTGTCAGGTCTTTTCCGTTAAAGAGTTTTACAGGTTTCTTTTTTAAATCTGAAACCGGCTCTTTAATAGCCAGAAAAGCAGAATTCATAAATAGCATTGTACAACAAAGCACAAGCAGATGTTTCAATTTTAACATAATAATTTTGGGATTAGGATTAAAAATATTGGCTTAAGAATTCTTCCAACTACATTTTACATTAGTTTTACAAAAATTAACCAATGCGTAAGCTATGAAAAAAATTAATTTTGTTAGTCGTTACAGGGCATTTTTTTTAATTGCAGTATTGTTTTCCGGCACTATTTTTTCTTGTTCGGAAAGTGATAAAGATCTTGTAAAGCCTAAAACCATTACTGATGTAATTTTCGAAAATGAGCAATTCAGTATACTTAAGGAAATAATTGTGAGTACTAAAATGGGGGATGCATTGAGAACGGATGAACTGACTGTATTCGCTCCTAACAATGCCGCATTTCTTAGTTCCGGTGTTAGTGCAGGTTCCATTACGTCCCAAACTCCCGATTCTGCTATGTCTTTTGTCAAATACCATATCCTGGGAAAAAGATACGAATTTGCAAGTTTGAAAACCGGTGAGAATAAAGCGTTGAACAAGGGCTATCTGAAAATATTAAAAACGGCTGACAGTACTATTACAGTTAACCGTGCCGTGATAATAACAAAGAACATCAATGCTGCCAATGGAGTTATTCATGTAGTAGACCGTGTTCTGACTGAAAAATAGATCAGCAACAAAAAGAAATGGTGGCGATATGCAATATATCGCCACCATTTCTTTTGCAATTATCTTTCTAAAACTGCTCTAATCCTCCAAAGAAAAAGTTGCCTTCAATTCCGGCATTTTCATCAGAATCTGATCCGTGAATAGCATTTGCTTCAATGGATTTTGCAAACAATTTACGAATTGTACCTTCATCTGCATTTGCAGGATTAGTTGCTCCGATCAGCGTACGGAAATCTGCTACTGCATTCTGTTTTTCCAGAATCATTGGAATGATAGGGCCAGAAGACATGTATTTGCATAAATCGTTATAAAACGGACGCTCTTTGTGAACTTCATAAAATTGTCCGGCACGTTCAGGGGTCAGCTGCGTTTTCTTTAAAGCTACAACCCGGAAACCGGCCTTCTCAATCATTTGAATAATAGAGCCTGAGTTACCATCTTCCACGGCATCAGGCTTAATCATTGTAAACGTTTTATTTGTTGGCATAAAATTGCTAAAATTTATTTCATGCAAACTTACTATTTTTCAATTATATCATAGCCAATTACCTTTGCAACCTTACATAAGATGCAAAACATTTGCAGTTTGATTAAGCCTTTAGTAATCAAGATTGAACAAATCCCAACAGTTTTATTAATTTTGTGGCTTAATTTTACTTTGCCAGAGCCTTCTATTGAATCAAACAACTGTGAATCAAACCATTGAAGAGTTAATCACTTTTCTATCTACTCCTCAAAAGATCATCATTACGATGCATAGAGACCCCGACGCTGACGCGCTGGGCTCTTCGCTTGGGTGGGCAAGTTATTTGATCCGTAAAGGACATGATGTTACTGTTATCAGTCCGACAGAATATGCTGCCAATTTAAATTGGTTACCTGGTATGGAATATGTTCTCGTTTATGAAAAAGCTGCGGACCAGCGCAATTGTAAACGAAAAATTGATGAAGCAACACTTATTTGCTGTCTAGATTTCTCAGCACTTTCCCGTTTGAAAGATCTTGGAAAAGTGGTACAGGAAGCAAATGCAATTAAAATGATGATTGATCATCATCTAGAACCCGAGCATTTCGCAAAATGGATGATTTGGGATACATATGCTGCTGCTACTGCGCAACTAGTTTACGCGCTGATTAAAGAAATGGAACCTGACAAACAAACGATTGAGATTTTCGACATATCAATGGCAGAATGCTTGTATGCCGGAATTATGACAGATACAGGTTCTTTCCGACATGCCAATGTTACTCCTGAGGTACATTTAGCTGTAGCAGATCTGATGCTGACCGGTTTTGATACAAGCCGTATTCACAGATTGATTTATGACAACGCACCGCTTTCACGCTTGCAATTTCTGGGATACGTCCTTTCGCAGAAATTAACGGTTATTCCTGAGTTTCGTACAGCATATATGGTTCTTACAGAAGCTGAATTATTAAAATTTAATTCCAGTACCGGCGAAACCGAAGGCATTGTAAATTATGGCTTACAGGTCGAAAACGTGGTGATGTCTGCTCTTTTTATAGAAAGAAAAGGAGAAGTTAAAATGTCTTTCCGCTCTGTGGGTTTATTTTCTGTGCGTGATCTGGCAAGCAGCCATTTCAGCGGGGGCGGACACAAAAATGCAGCAGGCGGCAGATCGGAACAATCGGTAAAAGAAACTGTGGAAAGATTTTTATCTGTCCTTCCCTCGTACCAACAATCGCTTTTAAGCGTTGATTAATACTTTTAATAGCTTAATAATCACCTAAATATTTTTTTAATTATACAATCCAATGAATCTTAAAACAATCGGTTATGCGTTGGGCATAACTATTCTCGCAGCGGCTTGCAACAAATATCGGACGCAGGTTACTAAAGATGGTCTAAAATATCAGGTCTTTGATCACGAAGACGACGCCAGAAAAGCAAAATTAGGCGATATCATGTCATTCCATCTGGTTTTGAAAAATGGTTCTGACTCAACACTTCGTGATACATACAAAGAAGGAACTCCTGTGAAAATGGTTCTTCAGGCACCTCCTTTTAAAGGTAGTTTTGAAGAAGGGCTTGCTATGTTAGCAGCTGGTGACAGTGCGAAATTCATGATCAATGCAGATACTTTATTTGCAAAAATGATGCAGCCATTGCCTCCGATGATTAAAAAAGGATCGGAATTAAGTTTCACTGTTAAAGTTTTAAGTGTACTTACTTCAGAGGAATTCCAAAAACAGCAATCAGAAGTTGGTGTAAAACAAAAAGCGATTGATGCCAAAGTAATTGAAGATTTTATTGCTAAAAATAATCTAAAGGCAAAAGCGCAAAAAACAGCTTCGGGGTTGTACTACATACCTGAAATAGAAGGATCCGGTGCTAGTCCTGCACAAGGTGATAACGTAAAAGTTCATTACACAGGTAAGTTTTTGGATGGAAAAGAATTCGACAGTTCTAAAAAACAAGGAAAGCCATTGGATATGACAATTGGTGCAGGAATGGTTATACCAGGATGGGAAGAAGGACTGATGCTTATGAAAAAAGGAGCGAAAGGTTTGTTGCTGATACCATCTGGCCTTGCATACGGACCTGATACTTACGGACCGATTCCCGGAAACTCAGTATTACAATTTGAAATGGAACTGATTGATTTCAGTAAAGGCGCACCAGCACCTGCCGGCCCTGCCGTTCCACCAGCAAAATAATTTAGATATAATTCTGTATAAAAAACGGCTGCTCCCAAAGAGTAGCCGTTTTTTACGTTAAACTGCGTTAGTAATCACAAAAACAGGCCTGTCATGAAACTTTGCTTTGCGACCAATAATACTCATAAATTACAAGAAATCCAGGCGCTTCTGGGTGATCATTTTTCCCTGGTAACCTTAAATGAAATTGGGTGTTCGGAGGAAATCCCGGAAACACGTGATACGATCGAGGGTAATTCGATGCAAAAAGCAGAATACGTTTGGAATAACTTTAAAATAAACTGTTTTGCTGATGACACCGGATTGGAAGCTGAAGCGTTAAATGGCGAGCCGGGTGTGTTATCAGCACGCTATGCCGGCCCGCAAAGGAATTCCGACGATAATATGAATTTACTGATTGAAAAACTATCGTCTCATGTCAATCACAAAGCCCGGTTTAAAACAGTGATAACATTGGTAATCCATGGAATATATAATCAGTTTGAAGGTGCAGTTGAAGGGCAAATCATCAATGAAAAACGGGGTTTACAAGGCTTTGGCTATGATCCGATATTTTTGCCTGATGGACATGACCACACTTTTGCAGAAATGACCATGCTGGAAAAGAGCAAGCTAAGCCACAGGGCAATTGCCTTTGCTAAACTGGTAAATTTCCTCAATCAGATATAAACCAGCTAATATCAATGGATTCGCTTACATTTATATTTTCAGCAAATAAATAACCAAATATGTCAAATTTCAATTCAGACCAGTATCGCATTGACGGAACACAAAAATTTGAAATAAAAAAGGCAAAGACCCGCTCAAAAGATATATACGAAAGCAAAGAAGAATACGAACAAATGCAGGCAGATTCCGCCAAAGAACTGGATGAACTGCAAAGTAAGATGTATGCACATAACCGGTATGGATTGCTTGTTATTTTTCAGGCAATGGATGCTGCGGGTAAAGATGGCACAATCAAACACGTTCTATCAGGTGTCAATCCTGTGGGTGTAAAAATTCACTCGTTTAAGAGACCAACTGAAACAGAATTGGGACATGATTTTTTGTGGCGGACCAACGCTGTTTTACCGCAACGTGGAACCATTACTATTTTTAACAGGAGCTATTACGAAGAAGTACTGGTTGTAAAAGTAGATCCCTCTATTTTAACTAATTCCCAACGCCTGCCTGCTGAACTTACCTCAGATCTCGATAAAGTATTTAAACATCGCTATTCTGATATCAAAAACCTGGAGAAATACTTATACCGAAATGGAATCCGCGTAATAAAATTTTTCCTGAATGTATCCAAGGAAGAGCAAGCTGAGCGTTTGATAGAGCGTATTGAAGATCCGTCAAAAAACTGGAAGTTTGAGGAACAGGATGTAAAAGTGCGTGATCAGTGGGACGACTATATGAAAGCTTATGAAGAATGTATCAATACAACAGCATCGAAAAAAGCACCCTGGTATGTAATCCCTGCTGATGACAAGAAAAACCTGCGTTTAATTGTTGGAAAAATTATCACAGAAGAATTACAAAAAATGGATATGAATTATCCGGATTCAAGTCCAGAACGTGCAGAAGAATTGCATCATTTTATTGAGGTAATCAATAATCAGAATCTGAAATAATTTTTTGTGTAAAATAGTAATACAAAAAGAAGGCGGTCAAAATTTGACCGCCTTTAACGTTATGTATGGTGTGAATTTCTAATCTTATTACTTTTTGATAGTAAAATTAGTATTACCTATCTTGTAACCTTCTGAATAAAGCTCTACGTTATATTTTCCAGGTCGGAACTGAGTTGCATTATCATATAACATTTCTACCTTCTGGTTGTTATTCTGATAAGCAATGGATTCGCGGGAAGTAAACTTTGACGGTGATCCGTTAATTTCAAACTCACCTGAACCCGTTGCGTCGTCGGCGATTACTGCTCCTTCAGGATCTAAAACCCGAACATAAATATCCTTAGATTCTTGTGCTGTCAGTGCGTTCTCGGGAAGTGTGAAAGTAAGCTTTAACTTGTCAACTCTCTTCGCTTTATATTCTTCCTTGTCTTTTTCTTTACCTCTTGAGTTTACAGCAAGTACCTTCAAATTAGCAGCTTTAAGTGCTGCAGCCTGACTTACTTTTGCAGAAAGCTCCTTATTTACAGCTGTGAAAGTTACAACTGAATCTGTCAGTTCAGCCTGACGTTTTACTAACTTTTCTCTTTCACTTGACAAAGTGCCAACGTGTGTGCTTAATGAATCGTTGGAAGCAACCAAATGCTCGTTTTCTGCACGAAGCTGAGCAATCAACTCATCTTTTTCAACAAGAAACTGTTCGTATTCCTTAATTTTACTCAGGTATTTCCCGGTTTCCATTTTTTTACTGCGGCTGAAAGCTAATTTATCCGCTTCCAATCTTTCTTTCACCTTAGTCAGTTCAGTAACATCACCGCCTAATCTTTCAATTTCTGCAATTTTCGTATCAAGTACTGTCGAGATTGAGTCAAGTTTAGTCTTTGTTACGGCCAATTCGTGTGCTTTTTCAACAACCAAAGATTCCTGTTGTGTCAGTTCGCCCTTTTGAGTAGTAAACAAATAGCCAAACATGGCAGTTGCTAAACCTAAGACAACGACCATTGCCCACGCTATACTTTGTTTATTTTTTTGTTCTGGTTGCATTGATAAAATGATTTAGTGTTTAACTGATTTAGTTTACGTAAACTTTTGCCACTTTGGCAATTTTTAGCTTAAGTATTATTAATTCATTATAAATCTATAATCATTAATTCTGTGCCGAAAGAAAAAAACGTTATAAAATTGTAATGATAACTGGCGCATAAAATAAGAATAGTACCAAAATAATCTATTTAACTTGTTTAAATACAAAGTTATGATTCAAATGGGTTTTCGAAGATATATAAATGATGGAAGTCATGAGCCCATAAATTGGGTAATGTTTACCCAATTTATGGTGAAAGAGTACAGCTTCAAATAATGCAAAAACGAACTAATAATTTATAATCGCTTTAATCATAAATGGTTTCTTTTCCATGGTCACCAGCTTTTGAAATCCGGTAATCTGGTAAGACTTTATCCTGCTATTTTTATTTTTCACATCGCAGCTTATCTCAATATTCTTTTCTGACTGATATAATTTATTTACTGATTTCAGCTGTGCTACAATCTGTATTGGCATACCGCCAGGAGCATCCAGCTTTATTCTCAAACTTTTAACGGGTAAATCCTGTCCTTGCTTTATCTGATATTCATAAGTCATGGAATCAGGACGCGTAATTATATAACTTTGGCTATACGCAGGTTTGTTAATATCTGCCTGTATAAACAATTCAAATTCCCTTTTCCAATTAATTTCCTTTGAAGACCGTTCATTCTGTTCTTCTCCTATGCCCATTGTCTTAAAAACAACTGGTTTGTCCTGATCCATTATATTAATCTGACTTTCAATAAATCCTTTGAGGTCAAAGTACTTTTTTACCTGATCCTGCTCGTTTTCCGGATTGTCACAAGAAAATAGAGCGCATGAGAAAATTAAAAAGAAAAGCATAATGAATGTAGACCTTGCTTTTTTACTAATGGCGATAACAGATTCTTTATACATGATAAAAGGCAATTCGGTTTTTACAGATCTTAATAATCCGCAAATAAAAAATAGAGAGCCCTAACGAGCTCTCTTATATATTTATGTCAGTAAAACTATTTATTTACAAAATACTGGTACCGATCATTTCTGCCGGTTTTGCTATTCCCATCAATTCCAGAATAGTTGGCGCTATATCAGCTAATTTACCATCATTAATTGGTTTGCTGTATTCACTGTCAACAAGTATACATGGTACCAGATTAAGCGAATGGGCGGTATTAGGCGAACCATCATCGTTTCGCATATAATCCGAATTGCCGTGATCTGCGATAATAATGGAAGAATAGCCATGATTTAAACCGGTAGATACAACAGCCTGAACACATTGGTCAACAGTTTCACATGCCTTTACAGCAGCCTCGAAAACACCTGTATGACCGACCATATCAGGATTAGCAAAATTAAGACAAACGAAATCTACTTCTTCCTTTTCCAATTCAGGAATAATAGCATCCCGGAGACCAAAAGCTGACATTTCCGGCTGAAGATCGTAAGTTGCCACCTTTGGAGATGGGCACATCAAACGGCTTTCTCCTATAAATGGTTTTTCACGGCCTCCCGAAAAGAAAAAAGTCACATGTGGATATTTTTCAGTTTCAGCAATTCGTATCTGTTTTTTGCCAGCACCTTCCAGAACTTCCCCAAGTGTATTATTCAAATTATCTTTATCAAAAATTACTTCAACACCTTTAAAAGTGTCATCGTAATTAGTCATAGTAATATAACGCAGATTGAGTTTGTGCATATTCTGCTCATGGAAATCCTGCTGCGTAAGGGCCTCCGTAATTTCCCTGCCACGGTCTGTCCTGAAATTAAAACACAAAACCACATCACCTTCTTCAATTACAGCCAGAGGCTCTCCATTTTCTTTCACTGCTACAACAGGCATAATAAATTCATCGGTGATGCCTTCTTCATACGACTCTTCCAGCGATTTGAGCATATCTGAAGATTTTACCCGTTTTCCTTCACCAAGAACCATAGCATCGTAAGCCAACTTTACCCTTTCCCACCTTTTATCACGGTCCATGGCATAATAACGGCCCGTAATGCTTGCCAGTTGTCCGCTTGTTTGCTCCATTGATTTCTCAAGGTCTGTCAAAAATGCAAGCCCGCTTTTTGGATCACAATCCCTTCCATCTGTAAATGCATGGACAAAGACATTTTTAAGGCCTCTGTCATTTGCTATTTTACACAAACCCTTTACGTGGTCAATATGAGAATGTACACCACCATCAGAAACCAGACCAATGAAATGTACTTTTTTATCATTTGTTTTTGCATAATCCAGCGCATCAGTCAAAACTTTCTCCTTGCCTAACGTACCTTCTGAAACAGCCAGATTTATTTTTACTAAATCCTGGTATACAACTCGTCCTGCTCCCAGATTGGTATGTCCCACTTCTGAGTTGCCCATCTGCCCATCAGGAAGACCGACTGCAAGGCCGCTGGCTGCTAATTTACTATGGGGGTATCTTTCTAAAATACTATCATAAAAAGGAGTATTGGCTGCTAAAACAGCAGAACGGTTCTCTTCACCAATTTTGGCGATTCCCCAACCGTCCATAATAATAAGAATGACTTTCTTGCTCAATGTCGTAATGATTTAGTATTTAAAATTCAGGGATATGTGAAGCGATTGTGACTTACACATTGCTTAAATAGTAAGGTTGTGTTTTTTAATTATAAAATCCAGAAAAGCTATTCCACTTCTTTTAACAATTTCGCAAACTTCCTCAAAAGCAGCTATTTCTTCATAATACGGATCAGGAACATTTACCGATGAACCGCGCTTGGGATCAAACATTCTGTATAAATATAACTGCTGTTCCGGTAAATAAGATCCATCGCCCCGCAGGCCTTTTTTCCTGATGTGCTCATAGTTTGATTGATCCATTGCCAGGATATAATTGTAGTCATTAAAATCTTTGTCAGAAAATTGACGTGCACAATGTGTAAGTATAATGCCCTGTGCTAATGCCACTTTCCGCATTCGTTTGTCAGCCAAGCTTCCTATATGGTAAGCAGCGGTTCCTGCTGAATCGCATTGAATTATAGCTTCCAATCCTTTTTCTCTTACCAGATCCTTAAAAATCCCCTCAGTTATTGGTGAACGGCAGATGTTGCCCAAACACACGAAAAGTACTTGTATCAAATGGTGTATTTATCCTGGTATCTATCTAAATTATTGTTCTTCTATACTTTCTACGGGTTTGTTATTTTCATCCACTATCACATAAACATCTTCTTTAGGACGTCTCATCATGAATTTTTCCCTAGCCCACTTTTCCAGCATTTTAGGATTACCAAATACTTCATTGCGCTCCTTTTTAACCTGCTGAATTTTCTCAGCAAGAACGCTTTTCTCCTTTTCAAGTTCCTTCATCTTCATTCTGTTAATTACAACCACTTTAAGATTGTTATTATCCAGTACAAGAACCCAGACTAACCAAGCCACTAATGTTGCGGTGTAAAAATTACGAAGTGGCTTTAGAGCCCAATGATTTTTAAAATCTAACATGCTTTGAAGCAAAAAAACCGGAGCTAAAAGCCCCGGTTGCATTATTGTTTTTTAAAATTTCAATCCTGGAAAGTAAGCACTTTCTCCCAATTCTTCTTCAATACGAAGCAGCTGATTGTATTTAGCCATCCGATCAGAACGAGAAGCAGACCCAGTTTTTATCTGACCGGTATTTAATGCCACAGCCAAATCAGCGATAGTAGAATCCTCGGTTTCACCAGAACGGTGAGACATAATTGTTTTATAGCTGTTTCTTTTAGCAAGGTTAACAGTATCAATTGTTTCTGACAATGTTCCGATCTGATTCACCTTAACAAGAATAGCATTAGCGATCTGAGATTCTATACCTTGCTGTAAACGTGTTACATTTGTTACAAACAAATCATCTCCAACAAGCTGACATTTGCTTCCAACAGATTCTGTCAGAGTTTTCCAACCTGCCCAGTCATCTTCGTCCATACCATCTTCGATTGAAATGATCGGATATTTAGCAACCCATTGTGTCCAGTAATCAGCCATCTCATCAGAAGTCAGTTTACGGCCATCTGATTTTTTGAAATGGTATAATCCGTTTTCATAGAATTCGGAAACCGCTGCATCCATTGCAATGAAAATATCTTCACCAGGTTTGTAACCTGCTTTTTCAATTGCCTGAATTACTATCTCAATTGCTTCTTCATTGGATTTAATATTTGGAGCAAAACCACCTTCGTCACCAACGTTAGTAGAATATCCCTTACTTTTCAATACCGTTTTCAAGGTATGAAACACTTCTACTCCCATTCTCAAAGATTCAGAGAAAGTATCCGCTTTCGCAGGCAAAATCATGAATTCCTGGAAATCGATTGAATTATCTGCATGGCTACCGCCGTTCAGGATATTCATCATGGGTACCGGAAGTGTATTTGCACTTACTCCACCAATGTAACGATACAATGGAAGATTAGCTTCCTGAGCCGCAGCTTTTGCCGCAGCCAGTGAAACGCCAAGAATTGCATTAGCTCCCAATTTGCTTTTGTTAGGAGTGCCATCCAATTCCAGCATGATTTTGTCAATAAGATTTTGCTCGAATACGGAACATCCTATTAACTCAGGAAAAATAATGTCATTTACATTCTCAACAGCTTTCAAAACCCCTTTTCCAACATATACACTTTTGTCGTCATCGCGAAGTTCTACTGCTTCATGCTTACCTGTTGATGCACCAGAAGGTACAGCAGCACGTCCCAGATAACCATTTTCGGTGCGTATATCTACTTCTACTGTTGGGTTTCCCCGTGAATCCAGAATTTGTCTTGCATGTACTGACTGAATCGTACTCATTTGCAGCTTGGGTTTTGATTAGAAATGGAATATGTTAACGGTACAAAATAACACAAAAAAATTGTCATCCATAAGCGACAATTCATTTTAACATAAATTTAACGTCTTTAAAAACAATATCGCGATGAGTTAATTATCAGAAAAAAAGATTTACTGAAGAGTTAAATCCAGTAAAATTCTCTAATCAATATAAAATTACAGTAGACATGAAAAATCCACGGCTATAAACCGTGGATTTTTTCCCTCTGATTTTAGTTGCCTGAAAGCAACCCAGTAAATTCATCAAACAAATAATGTGAATCATGCGGCCCTGGTGAAGCCTCCGGGTGATATTGAACTGAAAATGCCGGATAATCTTTCCTGCGAATTCCCTCAATAGTTTTATCATTCAGATTTACATGTGTAATTTCTACGTCCGGATGATTTTCAATTTCATCGGGGTTAACAGCAAATCCATGATTTTGAGAGGTAACTTCACAAAATCCTGAAATGACATTCTTCACAGGATGGTTTAGTCCCCTATGTCCGTTATGCATTTTATAGGTGTTTATACCGCTGGAAAGTGCTAAAAGCTGATGTCCAAGGCATATTCCAAATAACGGTTTCCCCGTAAGAACCATTTGGTTCACATTATCAACTGCGTAAGTCATTGCAGCAGGATCTCCGGGTCCATTGGAAATAAAAAACCCATCCGGCTGCCACTTCATCACATCTTCGAAAGATGTCTTTGCGGGGAAAACTTTGCAGTAACAGCCACGAGACGTAAGATTTTTAAGAATACTTTTCTTAATACCGTAATCCATTACAGCCACACGCCAGGTGCTTTGCGATTCTTCACCTACATAATAAGCTTCACTCGTTGTTACCTGAGACGACAATTCCAAACCATCCATAGATGGTATTTTTTGAAGCTCAGTCATCAATTCTGTTTCATCCAGAACCTCCGAAGAGATAATTGCATTCATTACACCCTTCTGACGAACGTGGCGAACAAGATGGCGCGTATCCACATTACTTACTCCTACAATATTTGCACGCTCAAAATATTCCTGCAATGAAAAATCCGCAGTATGCCTTGAATATATATTTGAAAATGTATTACAAACCATTCCTCTGATCTTGACAGAAGCGGATTCTTCTTCATCGTCTAATTGAACCCCGTAGTTCCCAATGTGAGCATTGGTATTTACAATAATCTGACCAAAATAGGATGGGTCAGTATAAATTTCCTGATAACCCGTCATTCCGGTATTGAAACAAATTTCACCACCCGTTGTGCCATTAATTCCCAAAGCCAATCCTCTATACGCCGTTCCATCTTCCAGCAATAATAAAGCTTCTTTTTTTGATTCATATATGGTTAAATCGATTTTCGGATACTAAGTAACCTGCTTTTAAATAAGTCTATATTGTAAACCTTAAAATTGTAATTTCGTTCATAAAAAAGGGTTAAACGAAAAACGTTTAACCCTCTTACTAAAAAGATTTTATAACCCGAAGCATTATTTTATTCGCCTTTATCATCTTTCGAAGTTTCACTATCAGAATCAGCAGCTGGTGCTTCATCAGAAGGTTCAGATTCTGCTACGATTGGGAAATCAGCTTTTTTAGCTACCGCAACTTCCGGTGCTGCATCTGAGCCATCTGCCTTTTTGCCACCTCGTCTACTACGACGTGTTTTTGCAGGTTTATCAGCATTAGCCAATAATAGCGCATCGTTGAAATCAACTAACTCTATCATTGCCATTTCAGCAGCATCCCCAAGTCTGATACCTAATTTAATAATACGGGTATAACCACCTGGACGATCAGCAATTTTGTCAGAAACGATCCCAAAAAGTTCTTTTGTAGATTCTTTATCGTTAAGATAAGAAAATGCAATACGTCTGTTGTGGGTAGTATCTTCCTTTGCACGTGTTAACAAAGGCTCAACATACTTTCTAAGTTCTTTCGCTTTTGCCGTAGTGGTTTCAATTCTCTTGTGAATAATCAATGAAGAAGCCATATTTGACAACATCGCCTTACGGTGAGATGCCGTTCTTCCTAAGTGATTATCTTTCTTTCCGTGTCTCATTATTGTTTTGTTTAGTTGCTTCGAGCTGCGTCAAACGCGCGCTACTAGAATACATACTTATTATTGAATACTTAAAATCAGTCTTCGTCTAAACGATATTTGGCAACATCCATTCCAAATACAAGTTGTTTGTCAGCAACAAGCTGTTCCAACTCTGTCAAAGACTTTTTACCAAAGTTACGGAATTTCATCATATCAGAAATTTCCAGCCTTACTAAATCTCCCAATGATTTAACATCAGCAGACTTCAAACAGTTATAAGCACGTACAGATAAGTCAAGTTCAGAAAGTGACGTTTTGAGTAATTTCCTCATACGTAACATTTCTTCATCAACCTGATTGTCTTCTTCAGCTTTCTGTTTTTCAAACGTCATAGTCTGATCCGAGAATAGCATAAAGTGTTGAATCAAAATATTTGCTGCACCTTTCAACGCATCTTCCGGATGAATAGATCCGTCAGTCTGAATATCGATCAACAAACGTTCGTAGTCTGTACGTTGTTCAACCCGCGTGTTTTCAACGCTGTATTTTACGTTTTTAATAGGCGTGTAGATAGAATCTACTGCGATATATCCGAAAGGCAACTCGTTTGCTCTTGGTTCGTCAGCAGGAACGTATCCTCTTCCCTTATCCAATAGAAGTTCCATCTCGAACTCCTTGTTGTCATCAATATGACAAATAACCTGATCAGGATTTAAAACCTCAAAAGCACTCGTAAACTTACCAATGTCTCCGGCAGTAATAACCGATACATTTTTAAGGTTTACAACGATTCTGCTTTCGTTTAAATCCGTAACCTTTTTAAAACGAACCATTTTCAGGTTCAGGATGATTTCAGTTACATCCTCAACTATACCTTCGATAGAAGAAAATTCGTGAAGAACACCTGGGAACTTCACACTCGTAATGGCGTAACCTTCTAAAGATGAAAGGAGAATTCTACGTAACGCATTACCAATTGTTACGCCGTATCCTTTCTCTAAAGGCTTAAACTCAAACAACCCGTGAAAGTCATCTGCTTTTTCCATGACGACCTTATCAGGCATTTGGAAAGCTAATATTGACATAGTCCTTGCTCCTTTTATAGTAGTAAATGATAGTTGATCACGCTACCGTTACCTTTGCGATCGCAAAATTGCTGTTTCCAGCTAAAGCACCCCTTGTAAACCAAGACGTGCTCTTAATGAAGAAATTATTTAGAATACAATTCAACGATAAGTTGCTCGTTGATGTTTTCAGGTATAGATTCGCGGTCCGGGAAAGTTACAAATTTCCCAGTTAATTGCTGAACATCCCATTCCAACCAACTGAATCCTTTGGTACTGTGACCAGCCAGACTATCAGTAATAGCTTCCAGTGATCTGGATTTTTCACGTACAGTCACAACCTGACCAGGACGCAATGAGTATGATGGAATATTAACAATTTCACCATCAACCAGAATGTGTTTGTGAGATACCAACTGACGGGCAGCACGTCTCGTAGGAGCAATTCCTAAGCGATAAACTGTGTTATCCAAACGCGCCTCACAATATTTAAGTAAATTTTCTCCGGTAATACCGTCTTTAACAGACGCTTTCTCGAATAAATTACGAAATTGTCTTTCAAGAATACCATAAATAAATTTAACCTTCTGCTTTTCCATTAATTGTAAAGCATATTCCGATTTTTTGGAACGGCGACCCTTTCCATGAACTCCTGGAGGGTAATTTTTCTTAGCAAGCGCTTTGCTCGGGCCCATGATGGGTTCTCCGTAACGTCTTGCAATCTTTGATTTGGGACCTGTGTAACGTGCCATTAAAAACTATTTGTTTGCGAAAAAATTAGAAAACCATTCAGTAACCCCAGTGTCCAAATTACGAATGGGCAATATTAATATTGACTTGAAACTATACTCTGCGACGCTTTGGAGGGCGACATCCGTTGTGTGGAAGCGGAGTAATATCACGAATAGTAGTGACCTCAATACCCGCATTTTGTATAGTACGGATTGCAGACTCACGTCCCGAACCAGGTCCTTTTACAAAAACCTCAGCTTTGCGCATACCCAAATCAAATGCTACCTGTGCAGCACCCTGGGCAGCAGTCTGAGCTGCGTACGGTGTATTCTTTTTAGAACCACGAAAACCCATTTTACCGGCAGATCCCCATGATATTACCTGACCATTACTGTTAGTAATAGAGATAATTATATTATTGAAAGAAGCTTTAATGTGAACCTGACCAACAGATTCCACCACTACTACTCTCTTTTTTGCTTTATCTTTTCTTTTATTTTGTGCCATTGCTCGTTACATAAGTTATGGGCTTAAACCCACTTCTCATTGTTTATTTAGTAGCCTTTTTCTTGTTCGCGATAGTTTTGCGTTTACCCTTACGAGTACGAGAGTTATTTTTCGTTCTTTGTCCACGCAATGGCAATCCCTTACGATGACGAAGACCCCGATAACAAGCAATGTCCATTAAGCGTTTGATGCTTAATTGAACTTCTGACTTAAGTGCGCCTTCTACTTTATATTCACCCGAAATAACCGCACGAACTGCACCAGACTCATCATCAGTCCAATCAATTACTTTTTTGTCAACATCCACACCAGCTTTACTAAGAATTTTTTTCGCTGAACTGCGACCAATTCCAAAAATGTAAGTTAGTGAGATCTCGCCTCTTTTACGGTCGGGAATATCTACTCCTGAAATACGTGCCATAATGATTAACCTTGTCTTTGTTTATACCGTGGGTTCTTCTTGTTAATTACATATACCTTCCCCTTTCGGCGTATAACTTTGCAGTCTACACTGCGCTTCTTTACTGATGCTTTGACTTTCATCTCGAATTTTTCTTATTGTTAATATTCAGGTGGTCTTCTCCCTATTTGTACCGGTAAGTAATTCTTGCCTTTGATAAGTCGTAAGGAGACATTTCCAACTTAACACGGTCGCCCGGTAATATTTTTATATAATGCATTCTCATTTTTCCTGAAATATGAGCAATCACTTCATGCTTATTTTCTAAAACAACACGAAACATAGCATTAGAAAGTGCCTCTAAAATTACTCCGTCTTGTTCAATCGATGCTTGTTTTGCCATTCGTAGCGTTTATTACTTTACTTCTACCATAAGACTGGTATTGGCCGTTACTTTTTCAATATAGTCGAAGGTAGTCAGAATTTCGGCCTTTCCCTTACGAACAACAACTGTGTGCTCAAAATGAGCTGAATATTTCCGGTCACTTGTCCGGATCGTCCATCCATCACGCTCCTGCATCACAGACTTGGTTCCTAAATTGATCATTGGTTCGATAGCTATTACCATACCCTCTTTCAATTTAATTCCCTTACCTTTTTTACCATAATTAGGAACTTCCGGACTTTCATGCAAGTTTCTACCTACGCCATGACCTACAAGCTCTCTCACAACTGTGTAACCCCGTTCTTCAACATAACTTTGAACTGCATGACCAATATCACCAATTCTCAATCCATCCACTGCCTGATCAATACCACGGTATAATGACCTTTTTGTAGCTGTTAAAAGATCTTTTACTTCCTTAGATACTTCTCCGATTGGATAAGTGTAAGCACTGTCACTATGAAAGCCATTCAGTTTTACACCACAGTCAATCGACACAATATCTCCGTCTTTCAATACATAGTTACTTGGAAAACCATGTACTACCACTTCATTAACGGATATACAAAGTGAAGAAGGAAAATTATTAAATCCTTTAAAAGAAGGAATTCCACCATTATCTCTTATGTATTCCTCAGCAATTGCATCCAGCTTCATGGTTGTAACTCCTGGCTTAACCCAAAGAGCTACCTCTGCATGCGCTTTTCCCAATACCTGGGCGCTTATCTTGATGAGTTCTATCTCCTCTTCGGTTTTCAAATAAATCATTACTTCCTTTTAGATAGCAACACTTTCTGTTCTACCTTTTACGCGTCCTGATTTCATTAAGCCTTCATACCTACGCATAAGCAAGTAGCTTTCCACTTGTTGTAAAGTATCCAAAACAACACCAACCATAATAAGTAAAGATGTTCCTCCAAAGAAATGTGCAAAGTCCGTAGATACTCCTAATAAGCTGGCAAACGCAGGTAAAGTCGCAACAACAGCAAGCATCAAAGATCCTGGGAAGGTGATACGATCCAGAATAGAACTAATATATTCTGACGTTTGCTGTCCTGGTTTTACACCCGGAATAAATCCACCACCTCTTTTCATATCATCTGCAATCTGTTGCGGATTTACCGAAATAGCAGTGTAAAAAAAGGTAAATACTATAATTAATACAGCAAATAACAGATTGTATTGCCAGGTTGTATAATTCGCAAAAATTGTAGCAACATCACTAGCGAAGTCACTCTTTTCGGCAAAGTAAGAAGCACCCAATGAAGGAATGAACATCAATGCCTGAGCAAAAATGATTGGCATTACACCAGCCGCATTAAGCTTCAAGGGTAAATACTGACGCTGTCCACCCATTACCCGGTTACCAACAACTTGTTTTGCATATTGAATAGGTATCCTGCGAACAGCCTGTGTTAACATTACAGCACCCATTATAACAAAGTACAATGCTACTATTTCAATTACAAACAATAGGATTTGGCCACTGCCTCTGGAAACAAATTCTTTATAAATAGCACCCGGAAAACGGGAAACAATACCAATCATAATAAGCATTGATATTCCATTTCCAATACCCTTATCAGTAATTCTCTCACCCAACCACATACAAAACATGGTACCCGCTGTAAGTACAAATACAGACGAGATGGAAAAAAGGCTACGTGGAACCAGTAGTGCTTCGTCAGGAACCATTGTATTCAAATAAGCAGTTCCCTGCACAAGTGTAACAACAATAGTAAGCACCCGTGTAAACTGGTTTAATTTCTTTCGTCCTGATTCACCCTCTTTCTGCATCTTTTGAAAATATGGCAATGCCATAGTCAAAAGCTGTATCGCAATCGATGCAGAAATATATGGCATGATGCCTAATGCAAAAATGGAGGCTTTACTAAAAGAGCCACCAACAAAGACATCGATCAGACCTAACAAGCCTTCAGTAGAAACATTCATATTGTCCGGCTCGACGCCAGGCAAAGCTACATACGACCCTAAACGGAATATCGTTATAAACAAAAGAGTGTTGAGAATACGTGTCCTCAACTCCTCTATTGAAAATATGTGTTTTATCGTCTCAAAAAATCGTTTCATGTTCTGGGCTTACAATAGCTATACGATAGTAAACAATTTATGTTCAATCGAACAACAATAGTTATAACTTAACTGCCTTACCTCCTGCTTTCTCAATCGACTCAATAGCAGCTGTAGAAAAACCATGTGCCTGAACTTCAACTGCAGATGAAATTATACCTCTGTTAAGAATTTTAACCAGGTCTTTTTTCGCACACAGCCCATTTTCACGAATCAATTCCAATGTAATCACTGTTACATTTGCTTTTTCAGCCAGGCTTTGAATAGCATCAAGGTTTAACGCTTTGTACTCAACTCTATTAATATTGTTAAAGCCAAATTTAGGTAAACGCCTTTGAAGTGGCATCTGGCCTCCTTCAAAACCCAATTTGCGGCTATATCCTGAACGAGATTGAGCACCATTATGTCCACGTGCCGAAGTCCCCCTTTACCGGATCCCTGACCACGTCCAACTCGCTTTCCAACTTTAACGGAGCCAGCAGCCGGTTTTAATGAACTAAGATTCATACTATTGTTATATTAAATTTCTTCAACTGTTACCAAATGGCTAACCTTCCGGATCATCCCAGCAATCGCATCGCTGTTCTCCTTTTCAACCGATCTGTTCAGTTTTCCAAGACCTAACGCTTTTATAGTCAGTTTTTGTCTTTCCGGACGATCGATTGTACTCTTAATTTGTGTAATACGTACTTTTGACATGATTACTATCAGATATGGAATATCCTGTAAAAGATTATCCGTTAAAAACTTTGTCCAATTTAACGCCACGCTGAAAAGCAACCTGATGAGGAGCTCTCATTTTCAAAAGAGCATCAATTGTAGCTTTAATTACATTGTGCGGATTGGATGATCCTTTTGATTTTGCCAATACATCCTTGATACCAGCACTTTCCAGAACCGCTCTCATAGGACCACCCGCAAGTACACCTGTTCCTGGAGCAGCTGGTTTAATTAAAACAAAACCACCGCTGAATTTACCTTCCATAGCATGAGGAACAGTATGTTTCAACATTGGAATTTGTATCAAATTCTTTTTTGCATCATCAATCCCCTTTGCAATTGCATCAGTAACCTCATTAGCTTTACCCAAGCCGTGGCCCACAGTACCATTACCGTCACCCACAACAACGATAGCCGAAAAACTAAAACGACGACCACCTTTTACTACTTTTGCTACCCGATTGATTGCTACTACGCGTTCTTTCAGATCCGATTCGTTAACCTTTGAAGGTTTTGTATTTGTAGACATAGTCTTTATTGTTCTAGAATTTCAGGCCACCCTCACGAGCTCCTTCGGCCAATGCTTTTACTTTACCGTGATACAAATATCCATTACGATCAAATACAACCGCTTGAATACCTGCCTCCTGTGCTTTAGCAGCAATCTTTTTACCAACTTCAAGAGCTACATCCACGTTTGAGTTCTCTTTTCTTCCCCCAAGCTCTACGGACGACGCACTTGCAAGGGTAACACCAGTTATATCATCAATGATTTGTGCATAAATGCTGGTGTTTGAACGAAAAACCGATAATCTCGGGCGCTCAGCACTACCTTTCACCTTTTTACGAATGTGGTACTTCAGGCGTTGTCTTCTATCTACTTTTGCGGTAGCCATTTTTAATCTTATCTAACTTGTTTAAATATCATTCCGTGGCTATGCACTACTTCTTAGAGGCAGACTTACCAGCTTTACGACGTACAATTTCACCAACAAAACGTATACCTTTACCTTTGTAAGGCTCAACTTTACGTAACGACTTAATCTTCGCAGCAACCGAACCTATCAACTCTTTGTCAATTCCTTCCAAAATCACTTTTGGATTCTGGCCTTTTTCAGAAGTAGTTGTAAGTTTAATTTCCTCAGGAATTGACATGAAAATGTTGTGAGAATAACCCAGCTGCAATTCTAACACATTGTTAGCAGCACTAGCCTTATAACCTACACCAATAATTTCCAATTCCTTTTTATACCCTGCATCTACACCAATGATCATGTTATTGATCAATGAACGATACAAGCCATGTAACGCTTTGTGGCGTTTCTGCTCTGTAGGCCGTTTCACTCTCAACTCATTTCCTTCGATTTCAACACTCATGTCGCTATCTACTGCTTGAGTCAAAGTTCCTTTCGGTCCTTTTACCGATACAACATTATCATCTGCAACTGATACAGAGACACCTGCCGGTAAAACAATACTTTTATTTCCTATTCGTGACATTTCCTGAATACCTTTAAAATATTAATACACGAAACATAACACTTCTCCACCTACGTTCAATGTCTTAGCTTCCTTATCAGTCATTACACCCTTAGATGTAGAGATGATTACAGTTCCTAATCCACCCAAAACACGCGGTAGTGTTGATGAACCTGAATATTTACGCAACCCCGGCTTACTGACTCTCTCCAATTTTACAATTGCAGACTGTTTCGTCACAGGATTATATTTCAAGGCTATCTTGATTGTACCCTGAGGCCCGATTTCGTCAAACTTATAACTCTGGATATAACCTTTATCAAAAAGTACCTTCGTTATTTCTTTTTTTATGTTGGATGCAGGTATCTCTACAACTCTATGTTTTGCCTTGATGGCATTTCTGAGTCTGGTTAGATAATCTGCTATGGGATCCGTTAACATTTTTATGCCTGGTTTTGTACACCCCTTTTAAATGGGAGTGCAAAGTTAAGTAATTGAAATCAGAATTGAAAGTATTCCTACCAACTTGATTTGGTAACACCCGGAATTTTACCATCTGAGGCCATATCCCGAAACAGAACTCTTGAAATTCCGAATTTTCGCATATATCCACGAGGTCTTCCTGTTATTTTGCAGCGATTGTGCAGACGTACAGGTGAAGAGTTACGTGGTAATTTATCAAGACCAACCCAATCTTCAGCAGCTTTCAATGTTTTACGCTTTTCAGCATAACGAGCTACTAACGCTTGTCTTTTTCTTTCCCGTGCTTTTACTGATTCTTTTGCCATTGTCGGTAAATATCTTAATCTTAAGAATTATCCTTGTTTGTTCGCATTAGTGAAAGGCATTCCAAGTGCTTTCAGCAATTCATAACTTTCTTCGTCAGAATTGGTTGAAGTAACAAATGTGATATCCATACCTGTAATCTTATTTACCTTTTCGATACTGATCTCAGGAAAGATTATCTGCTCTTTAACACCGAATGTGTAATTACCACGTCCGTCAAAACCCTTGTCACTGATTCCTTTGAAATCACGTACGCGAGGCATAGCGATGGAAGTCAGACGATCCAGGAATTCATACATACGATCTCCGCGTAAGGTGACTTTAGCACCGATCGGCATGTTTTCACGCAGTTTAAAGTTAGATACCGCTTTCTTAGAAATCGTTGCGATTGCTTTTTGGCCTGTGATCAAACCTAGTTCTTCAACACCTGTGTCAACAAGTTTCTTGTCAGCAACTGCTGCACCTATTCCTTTATTGATCACGATTTTAGTCAAACGCGGAACCTGCATGATTGACTTATACTGAAATTTTTCTTTCAGCTGCGAAACTACTTCGCTCGTGTATTTTATTTTTAATCTTGGCTGTGCCATTGTGTTAAATTAGTTATTGTGGATTGCCGACCCACTCGCTTATTTATATATACACGCTAATTCTGAAAGCGAAGTTTTATAAAAACTCGCCAGTCTTTTTAGAAAAGCGTTGCAATTTTCCTTTGTCATCTGCTTTACGACCTGTACGGGTTGGCTCCCCGGTTTTAGGATCTACCACCATCAAATTGCTGATATGGATAGTACCTTCCAGTTTCTCAATGCTCCCTTGTGGATTTTGTGCATTTGGTTTAACATGTTTTGTTATCATGTTAACCCCTTCCACAGTAGCTCTTGATTTCTCGATAAGCACTTTTTTAATTTTTCCTGTTTCGCCCTTTGCATTACCGGAAATTACTTTCACAGTATCTCCGCTACGGATATGCAATTTTGCTGGGGCTTTTTTATTTTTACTTTCCATTTGAGGTAATCTCTTAACGGTTTAAAGAAATACTTAGATTTTGATTTCTTACAACACTTCTGGTGCCAATGATACGATCTTCATAAATTGCTTTTCACGCAATTCCCGTGCAACAGGGCCGAAGATACGTGTACCGCGTGGTTCATCATTGTTGTTCAATAAAACCGCTGCATTATCTTCAAAACGAATGTATGTACCATCTTTGCGTCGTACTTCCTTTTTGGTCCGTACCACAACGGCCTTTGAAACCGTTCCCTTTTTCATACTGCTTGAAGAAAGAGCAGATTTTACTGTTACGACGATCTTGTCGCCTACTGATGCATAGCGCTTTCCAGTTCCGCCCAGTACACGAATTACGAGTACTTCCTTTGCGCCGCTGTTATCTGCTACCGACAGTCTTGATTCTTGCTGTACCATGGTTATTTCGCTCTTTCAAGGATTTCTATTAATCTCCAACGCTTGTTCTTACTAAGCGGACGAGTTTCCATCACGCGGATTGTATCACCAATTCCAACCTGATTTGTTTCGTCATGCACCATTAACTTGGTAGTTTTAGTCATAAACTTACCATACATCGGATGCTTTACCTTACGTTCGACAGTGATAACACAGGATTTATCCATTTTGTTACTCACCACTTTGCCGACTCTTTCTTTGCGTAAATTTCTTTCTGTTGCCTCCATAATTTCTAAACTGATTTACTGTTGGTTATTTTTAGCCGACAGCTCGGTTAGGAGTCTTGCAACTTCCTTACGTGAGGCGCGAATACGCAAAGGGTTTTCGACGGGAGAAATAGCATGAGCAAATTTCAACCTTAATAAGCGCTCTCTCTCTTGGGCGATCTGCTCTTTAAGCTGATCCTGCGACAGATCCTTTATTTCTTTACTAGTCATTGCTTTTAATAATTAGCGTTCTTATAATACGTTCGGGGTTGGTCTTATTCCTGATAATCCCGACGTACCACGAACTTTGTTTTGATCGGCAACTTTTGTGCAGCCAAACGCAATGCTTCATTTGCGGTATCCAGTGTAACACCGTTCGCTTCGAAGATGATTGTTCCGGGCTTAACAGGAGCTACCCAATATTCCGGAGCACCTTTACCTTTACCCATACGAACCTCTGCAGGTTTTTTGGTAATTGGTTTGTCTGGGAAAATACGAATCCAAACCTGGCCTTCACGTTTCATAGCACGTGTTACTGAAATACGGGCTGCTTCAATCTGACGTGCAGTCAGCCAACCTGGTTCAAGTGCCTTGATAGCAAATGATCCGAAAGCGATTTCATGCCCACGTGTAGCCAAACCGTTGTATGAACCCTTTCCCTTTTGTTGCTTGCGAAATTTTGTCCTTTTCGGCTGTAACATGATTCTTATCTATTTGAACCGATTTAAAAAAACCGGAAAATGTCGAATTACTTCTTCTTATTTTTATTTCTCTTGCGGCGATCAGCTTCACTTCCGCCACCAGCGCCATCAGCGCGGGGAGCACCTCCACCTTCATTTCCGCCACGTCCACCTCTTCTGTCTCTACCACCACGGTCATTTCCACCACGATCGTTTCCACCGCCTGTGCTTCTTTCCGCTCTGTCAGATGCAGCAGTTGCTGCACTTGGAGTCAAATCACGTTTACCATACAATTCACCTTTAAAGATCCAAACTTTAATACCTATTTTCCCATAGATAGTTTGTGCTTCGGAAATTGCATAATCGATATCCGCTCTCAATGTGTGAAGAGGAATACGTCCTTCTTTGTATTCTTCAGTACGAGCCATTTCAGCTCCACCAAGACGTCCTGCAAGACGAATCTTAATACCTTGTGTTCCAACCCTCATGGCAGAAGCAATTGATTGCTTCATTGCACGACGGTAAGAGATACGAGCCTGCAATTGTTGAGCGATTGCTTCTCCAACCAATTTAGCATCAATTTCAGGCCTTTTGATTTCATAGATGTTAATCTGAACATCTTTGCCTGTAATCTTTTTAAGCTCTTCTTTGATTTTGTCTACCTCGCTACCACCTTTACCGATAACAATACCCGGGCGAGCCGTGTGTATCGTAAGAGTGATGCGTTTTAGCGTTCTCTCAATAACTACTTTCGAGATTGATCCCTTAGGGATACGTGCCTTGATATAGTTACGAATTTTTTCGTCTTCAACAAGTTTGTCAGAAAAGTCCTTTCCACCATACCAACTTGACTCCCATCCTCTAACAATTCCTAGTCTCAGACCTATAGGATTAACCTTTTGTCCCATTCGATATAGATCGTTTTACTTATGATTCGGTGATTACTGCTTGTTTATCTGCGCTTGCGATAGAAACCGCTGCGTCATCAATCACAATTGTAATGTGATTAGAACGCTTACGAATTCTGTGTGCTCTTCCTTGCGGGGCAGGGCGCAAACGCTTCAACATACGTCCACCGTCGATAAATACGGTTTTAACAATGAGATCAGCGTCTTCCAGCTTTGCATCTTCATTCAATTGCTGCCAGTTCGCTACTGCAGAAAGTAATACTTTATGCAATACCGGAGAAGAAGCACTTGGTTGAAACTTTAACAGCGCCAACGCTTTGCTGACCTTTTGTCCGCGAATCATGTCGGCTACTAATCTCATCTTACGAGGAGAAGTAGGCACATTTCTTAATATAGCTCTTGCTTCCATGTTCTTTCAGATATAGGCTCGTTTTACTATTTATAAAACCAGCTATCGTCGACTAATTATTTTCTTCCTTTATCTTTTTTTGCAGTATGGCCACGGAAATTACGTGTCGGGGAAAACTCTCCCAGTTTGTGACCAACCATATTTTCAGTTACATAAACAGGTATAAACTTGTTTCCGTTATGCACTGCAAATGTATGCCCGATAAAATCAGGCGAAATCATTGAGCGTCGAGACCATGTTTTGATAACTGACTTACGAGCTGCACCATTCATCACGGTAACTTTGTTCTCCAGGCGGAAGTCGATATATGGTCCTTTTTTTAATGAGCGTGCCATGTTATTCTATTATTTTTTACGACGGCTGATAATCAATTTCTCAGAATGCTTATTACGATCACGGGTTTTAAGTCCTTTTGAGAACTGACCGTTACGTGACCGTGGTTGTCCACCGGATGAACGACCTTCACCACCACCCATTGGGTGATCGACTGGGTTCATAGCTACACCACGAACACGTGGGCGACGACCTAACCAACGCTTACGGCCTGCTTTACCGTAACTCACATTCATGTGACTTGAGTTGGAAACTGTTCCAACTGTTGCGATACAGGTTGAAAGTATCATACGCATTTCGCCGGAGGGCATTTTTAAAACTGCATATTTACCTTCACGCGCTACCAGCTGAGCATATGCTCCCGCGCTTCTTGCGAATTGCCCTCCTTTACCAGGAGTAAGTTCTATGTTATGAACAATTGTACCAATTGGCATAGAACCTAATGGAAGAGCGTTTCCTACTTCCGGCGCTACTGAACTTCCTGAAACAATTACTTGTCCAACTTTCAATCCGTTCGGAGCAATTACGTATCTTTTTTCGTCATCTGCATATTGTACCAAAGCGATACGTGCAGAGCGGTTTGGATCGTACTCTATTGTAAGAACTGTGGCCGGTGCATCAAAACGATTTCTTTTGAAATCTATTACGCGGTATTTCCGCTTATGACCACCACCTATATGTCGCATGGTCCGGCGTCCTGCGCTATTGCGACCGCCTGTTCTTTTGACGGTTTCTAAGAGACTCCTTTCCGGTTTCGATGCAGTGATCTCCTCAAAAGTAGGAGCTGAACGAAAACGTTGACCAGCACTTGTGGGTTTTAATTTTTTAACTGCCATTGCTATTAACTCGTCAAAGATTTATCGATCAACTATAAATTATGCTTCACCGTAAATATCGATGATCTCACCTTCTGCTACTGTTACAATAGCTTTCTTTATAGTTGACGTTTTTCCACTTACAAACTTTCCTCCCGATGTGCGGGATTTGCTTTTACCAATGCTGCGCATTGTGTGAACGCTTTCTACGGTAACCCCAAACAGTTTTTCAATAGCCTTTTTGATCTCAACTTTGTTTGAAGTAAGGGATACTTCAAAGGCATATTTTCCTTGACCACCCTGAGCCGTTACCTTTTCGGTTATAATCGGACGTTTCAGTACACTCATGATTATTTGTTCAATTGGGTTTCCAAAATAGACAAAGCAGATTCACTTATTAAAAGACGGTCTGCATACATCAGGTCATAAGTATTAACTGCATCCACAGTGATAACTTTCGCTTTCGGAATGTTACGGCTTGACAAATAAACGTTACTGTCAACTGTTGGAAGAATTAATAATGTTTTTGTATTCACCAATGCAAGTGAATTTAAAACATTCAGATACGATTTAGTTTTTGGAGCATCAAATGTAAATGCTTCCAGAACAGAAATGGCATCAGACTTTGCCTTTACAGAAAAAGCTGACTTACGAGCCAATGCTTTAACTTTCTTATTGATTTTAAAACCGTAGTCACGAGGCCTTGGACCAAAAATACGTCCACCACCTACAAACACCGGAGATTTAATGCTACCTGCACGAGCTCCGCCGGTTCCTTTTTGTTTCTTAATCTTACGTGTTGAGTGATTAATTTCAGCACGTTCTTTTGACTTGTGTGTTCCTTGGCGTTGATTAGCCAGGTACAGCTTTACATCGAGATAGATCGCATGCGTATTAGGTTCAATGCCAAAAATTTCTTCTGACACAGTAACCTTCTTGCCGGTATCTTCTCCTTTTATATTTAATACGGACAGTTCCATCGGTGCTATTTCTCAAGGATTAGAAATGAATTCTTTGAACCAGGTACTGAGCCACTTACTACTATAAGATTTTGCTCAGGGATCACTTTCAGAATACGCAAATTCTGAATTTTTACACGATTGTTACCCATGCGACCACCCATACGAATGCCTTTAAATACGCGTGATGGGAATGAACAAGCACCAATCGAACCTGGGTGACGTGCACGGTTATGCTGACCGTGTGTCTGACCACCAACTCCAGCGAATCCATGACGTTTCACAACACCCTGAAAACCGCGTCCTTTGGCAGAACCAACTACATCAACAAATTCACCTTCTGCAAATACATCTTGTACTGACAGTGAAGTTCCAAGTTCATGCTCTACTTCAAATTCCTTAAACTCAACCAATTTTTGTTTGGGAGTTGTGTTGGCTTTCTTGAAGTGACCAATTAATGGCTGAGAAGAACTTTTTTCTTTTTTCTCACCAAAACCTAACTGAATGGCTTTATAACCATCCTTTTCTTCGGACCTAACTTGCGTTACTACACAAGGACCAGCTTGGATAACCGTACACGCCAGAGCCTGCCCATCAGCGTTGTACAAACTAGTCATTCCGATTTTTTTACCTATTAAACCAGACATGTTAATTAATTTAAATTAGCAGGTAAAACCCCTTAATCTTTAAAACGGACTGCAAAGGTAAGAAATCAAATTTTCGTATCCTAACAGTTTTCTTATATTTCTAGCTGATAATCAGCAAAAAAGGTCAGATGTTTAAAACATCTGACCTCAGTTTCATTCAGAATACACTTATAGCCGAATAAAAGCTTTAAATGATCTGACTTTTGAGCTCAGATGTGGTTTCCAGAATTCCGGACCTTCATCCAACTTATTATTTAGTATGCCTAGAACAGGCAAAAAAACTATACTTTAATTTCAACGTCAACTCCACTTGGCAATTCAAGTTTCATCAAGGCGTCAACCGTTTTTGCACTTGTAGAAAAAATATCTACTAAACGTTTGTAAGTACAAAGCTGAAATTGTTCACGTGATTTTTTGTTAACGTGCGGAGAACGCAAAACAGTGAATTTTTCAATTTTAGTAGGCAAAGGAATTGGTCCGCTAACTACCGCACCTGTCGCCTTTACTGCCTTTACAATTTTCTCGGCCGATTTATCAACCAGATTGTGGTCGAATGACCGCAGTTTAATACGAATTTTTTGATTCATGATCTTTATTATTTCCGGTTCTAAGAATATTTGAACGAAACAAGTTTCGACAATCCGCCCGGGAAAGAACCATTTACTTCCCAGGTTTTGTATTTTATATTAGGCTTTAACTAAGCCTTTTGCTTTTTCTATAACAGCTTCTGCAATACTATTAGGAACAATTTCATAGTATGCAAACGTCAGAGATGCAGTAGCACGTCCGGATGACATTGTACGAAGATCGGTAACATAACCAAATAGTTCTGAAAGAGGAACATCAGCTTTAATAACCTGCGCACCATTACGTGAATCCATGCCCCTCATAATACCACGGCGACGGTTCAAGTCACCAGTAATCGGCCCTGTATATTCATCAGGAGTAAGAACTTCCACGTGCATGATAGGCTCCATTAATTTCGAACCCGCATGACGTGCAGCTTCTCTGAAACCAATCTTAGCAGCAAGTTCAAAAGAAAGTGAATCTGAATCGACATCATGGAATGATCCGTGATATAAACGTACTTTCATAGAATCCAAAGGATATCCTGCCAAAGCACCATTAGCCATAGAAGCTTCAAATCCTTTCTGAACAGGAGCAATAAATTCACGAGGAATTGTACCGCCTACAATTTGATTTACAAACTGTAAACCAGTTTTTGGTTCTTGTCCTTCTTCATTATCGTCTCTTGGTCCGATTTCAAAAAGAATATCAGCAAATTTACCACGACCACCTGTTTGTTTCTTATAAACTTCACGGTGCTCAAAGTTCTTTGTAAGAATTTCTTTATAAGCAACCTGCGGTGCACCCTGGTTTACTTCAACTTTAAACTCACGACGCATACGGTCAATGATGATTTCAAGGTGAAGTTCTCCCATTCCTTTTATAATGGTCTGACCAGTTTCTTCGTTACTTTCTACTTGTAACGTAGGATCTTCTTCGATTAGTTTAGTAATAGCCTTAGAGAAGTTATCGCTGTCAGCAGCTTTCTTAGGCTCAATTGCGTATCCAATAACCGGCTCCGGAAACACCATTGATTCAAGAACGATCGGGAATTTTTCGTCCGACAAAGTATCACCGGTTTTTATATCCTTAAAACCAACTACCGCTCCAATATCACCTGCTTCAAGACGATCAATCTGATTTTGCTTGTTCGCATGCATTTGAAAGATACGCGAGATACGTTCCTTATTTCCTGAACGGTTATTCAATACATAAGAACCGGAATCAAGGTAACCAGAATATGAACGGATAAAACACAGACGTCCTACATAAGGGTCAGTTGCAATTTTAAACGCCAGTGCACAGAAAGGATCAGCATCGGTAGGCTGACGTGAAATTTCCAATCCCGTACGTGGATCTGTTCCAATAATACTTTCACGATCCTGAGGCGAAGGCAAAATAGCCATCACGTAATCAAGCATCGTCTGAACTCCTTTATTTTTGAATGAAGAACCACAAACCATCGGAACAATTTTCATGCTGATCGTTGCTGCGCGCAAAGCTGCAAGAATTTCTGCCTCTGATATTGAAGTTGGATCTTCGAAATACTTTTCCATTAAAGTATCATCAAATTCAGCAACTGCTTCAAGAAGTTTTTCTCTCCATTCAGTCGCTTCTTCAAGCATATCTTCCGGAATTGGAACTTCTTTAAAAGTCATTCCTTTATCTTCTTCATTCCATTCGATTCCGCGGAAATTGATAAGATCCACAACTCCTCTGAATGTATCCTCAGCGCCGATAGGTAATTGAAGCGGAACAGCATAACTGCCCAACATTTCTTTCACCTGAGCACAAACTTTCAAAAAGTCTGCACCTGAACGGTCCATTTTATTTACGAAACCAATACGGGCAACGTTATAGTTATTAGCCAAACGCCAGTTAGTTTCCGACTGAGGCTCAACACCATCAACCGCACTAAACAAAAACACAAGACCATCCAATACACGTAGTGATCGGTTTACTTCAACTGTAAAGTCAACGTGACCCGGAGTATCAATAATGTTGATATGGTATTTTTCGCCACGATAATTCCAATCAACCGTTGTAGCTGCCGAAGTAATGGTAATTCCACGCTCCTGCTCCTGCTCCATCCAGTCCATTGTAGCAGCACCATCATGTACTTCTCCAATTTTATGGCTAACTCCTGCGTAATAAAGAATACGCTCAGTAGTTGTTGTTTTACCCGCGTCAATGTGAGCGGCAATACCAATATTTCTTGTTAATCTTAGATCACGTGCCATAACAAATGGTGATGTGTTATATTATATTCGATGTGCAATTTTGAATTCCGAAGCAACTTTGAATTTGACAAGAGGTAATCTTCTTGATCCTTTTCAGTAATTCAGAGCGCAAAAGTATAAATTATTGATTATAAAAACAATGAGTATCAAGTATTATTTTTAATAATTCAAAAAAAACGGAAGTCTGATAAAAATCAGACTTCCGAAGACATTAATATTTATTAGAAACTCTGATTCCTAGAACCTAAAATGCGAGAATGCTTTGTTTGCATCCGCCATACGGTGAGTATCATCTTTCTTTTTAACAGCAGCTCCTTCACCTTTTGCAGCAGCAATAATTTCACCTGCAAGGCGATCAACCATTGTTTTTTCTCCACGTTTACGTGAATAATTGATCAACCATTTCATACCAAGTGAAGCTTTACGCTCAGGACGAACTTCCGTAGGAACCTGGAACGTAGCACCACCAACACGGCGGCTTTTCACTTCAACTGAAGGAGTAACGTTGTTCAATGCTTTTTTCCATGTTTCAAGACCACTTTCGCTGGTTTTTTCTCAACCAGTTCAAGAGCGTCATAAAAAATAGTAAAAGCAATGCTTTTTTTACCCTGATGCATCAGGTTGTTAACAAATTTGGTAACCTGTACATCTCTGAACTTTGGATCAGGCAGGATATATCTTTTCTTTGGTTTGGACTTTCTCATTTTAGTACTTAATGTTTAACGAGGTTTCGTTTTGCAACTTATTCACCCAGGATCATCTCCCGGATTACTTCCCTTTTATCAGAATATTTCTTTAATAAAAGCAGAGAGAGTTACTTTTTATTTTTTCTTACCTTTTGTTGGTGCAGCAGCAACTTGCCCTGGTTTAGGACGCTTAGCACCGTATTTAGAACGACGTTGTTTACGTCCGCTTACACCTGCAGTATCCAATGCACCACGGATAATGTGGTAACGAACACCCGGTAAATCTTTAACACGACCACCACGGATCAATACGATCGAGTGCTCCTGCAAGTTGTGTCCTTCCCCAGGGATGTAAGCATTTACCTCCTTGTTGTTGGATAGACGAACACGAGCTACTTTACGAAGTGCTGAGTTCGGTTTTTTTGGCGTTGTGGTGTACACCCTGGTACACACACCCCTACGCTGAGGGCAAGAATCCAAAGCCGGTGACTTTGATTTCCATGTAATGGTCTCTCTACCTTTACGGACTAATTGTGAAATAGTTGGCATTTAACAAATTGATTTTGATCTGGTTAATGCACCAGTCTATTGTTTTATAAACAGTTTTCCCGAAAAATCGGACTGCAAAAGTAAGACACTTTGATTGATTTACAAAGTGTTAGTGATCTTTTTTACTAATATCTTTACGAAACGACGTAAAGCAGTATGTTTCTAATCGTAAGTACCTTATTATTACAACATAATTCGATGCACATAATTTCATAGCAATACCCGGAATTGACTATTTAGGCTATACATTAGGATTTTGATAAAAATTTTGCTGCGTTGTATCCATAATTTTATTTCCAAACGTTGTTTATTAGTATTGTCTTTTTAAAACCCGAAGTGCGCGTCGAATCGTTTGATTTTATATTTTAAATTATGAAAATTTTGCGGTATTATTTTACCTTAGTTATTAGCTTTCAGATAATTAGCATGTTATTGTCCGGCTGTAATTCTACCATGCAGGCTTATAAGGACGGAGTTAAGAAATTTGGTAACGGAGAATATGATCTGGCTATCAAAGGCCTGGAAAAGGCTGCTGCTGAAAATTATGAACCAGCCCAGACTAATTTTATGATTGCAGAATCATACAGATTATCAAACCGCTTTAAAGAATCTATTCCCTTTTATAAAAAAGCACTTGACGCGGGCCTTACAAATCCTGAGGCGCAGTTTCAATATGCCTATGCGCTGAAAACGGCGGGCCAATACGAAGAGGCATCTAATCAGTTTGCGCTGTTTGCCAAAGCTACTGCCAGTCCGAAAAACCTCCAGGAAAGAGCATTAAGGGAAATTGAAATCCTAAAAATAACAGATCGCCTTCGTACGCAAAAAATGGATGTGAGTATCAAAGACATTCCTTTGAATACTACCGGGTCAGAATTTTCACAGGCTGTTCTGGGAAACGAACTGATTTTTTCTTCTTCCAAAAAGAAAAAATCTATAAAAATAACGGTCAGCCTATGCTTGGTCTTTATAAAGTAGCTCTCTCTCAAGATGCAGGCGATACTCAGGGAACGCCGGTATTATTCAGTAAAGAAATTTTTGCTGAAGATGCCAATGAAGGATCACCGACGTTTTCGCCAGATGGCAAGACACTTATATTTGCAAGAGGTAATTCTGGTAAAAAGAAAGGGACTGTTGACG
This sequence comes from Dyadobacter sp. NIV53, assembly GCF_019711195.1. Lineage (NCBI taxonomy): Bacteria > Pseudomonadati > Bacteroidota > Cytophagia > Cytophagales > Spirosomataceae > Dyadobacter > Dyadobacter sp. NIV53. Next base: position 4,556,349 of record NZ_CP081299.1, on the reverse strand, counting down.
TTGACCTTTACCAAAGCCGTAATGTAGGTGGACAATGGACTGCACCTGCCATATTACCCATTAATGATTCACTCGCATGGGATGGCTCTCCGGCGTTTTCGCGTGATGGCAAAACCTTGTACTTTGCCTCAAATCGGGCAGGTGGCTCAGGCGGAATTGATTTGTACCGCACAAATATTGATGCTTCCGGCCGATTCAGCAAACCGGTAAATATGGGAAAAGATATTAATACGGCAGGAGACGAAATGTTTCCGTATGTAGCGGAAGGTGGCAAACTTTATTTTGCTTCTGACGGACATCCTGGTTTGGGGAAACTGGATATCTTTACTGCAACCAGAACGCAGGGTGTTATTACAATTGAGAATCTGGGACTTCCGTTTAACAGTCCTCAGGATGATTTTGGACTTATTTTTTACCAGAACCAAAAGAAAGGTTTTTTCTCTTCAAATCGTGATGGTGGTAAAGGAGACGATGATATCTACTATTTCTCTTCACCTGAAGAACCCGATACCACTACAATTGCCAAAAACGATGATCCCAATGATCCGCTTAATCCAAAGAACCCGAATTATGTTAATGGCAAGTTAAAAACGGTCCGTTATTTTCTGGCAGGAAATGTATTGGCAAACACACCAGAACTGACACCGGTTGATTCTGCGACCGTTCATATTTTACCTGACACATCAGATGCACAGATCAGTCAGTTTGTTTCTGCAAAAGATGGTAAATTCGGAACGCAGCCTGTGGAAGAAGGCAGGTCTTATGTACTGCTAGTGGAACGTAAAGGGTATATCAGTAAAAGAGAACCATTCTCTATGGATGGCCGCAGCATCCCACCTGTATTTCTGACAAAAGCAATTACGGACACGACTTATCAGGTTACTATTAAGCTGGACAAACTGGAACTGAACAAAACTTTTGTCTTAGAAAATATTTATTATGATCTAAATAAATACAATATCCGTTCGGATGCAGCGATCGAACTGGATAAACTTGTTCAGATCCTGAAAGATAATCCATCAGTAAGTATTGAATTAAGTTCACATACGGATGCACGCGCAACGGATGCGTATAATATGACATTATCGCAAAACAGAGCCGAATCTGCTGTAAATTATCTCATTTCCAAAGGTATAGATACTGAAAGGATGACTGCCAAAGGCTACGGTGAACGTGAACTCATCGTTCCAAATGCGAAAACAGAGGAAGAGCACCAAAGAAACCGTAGAACAGAATTTACAATTTTAAGCTATTAAGTATTGGTTCTTCAAAAATGAAAAGGCCTGAATTTTTAAAAATTCAGGCCTTTTCATTTTTGAACTATTGATAGATCCAACATACTTGGTTGGGTAAAGTCGTTTAGCAATAAACCTATTTTTTGTACTGAAATTCGTTGTAGAAATTAATTTGAATGTATTGAAAAGTGACGACTTAACTATGTTCTGTTAATCACTGCTATCATCTTGTAATTACAGCGTCACATTTTTTATCCGTATTATTGCAAAACGAAAATTATATTTTATCAAGATTACGAACTACCGTCGATGACTCAACGAATTGTTTATTGGTTTAGAAATGACCTTAGACTAAATGATAACGAAGCACTATTTGCCGCCGTAAATACGGCCCAGGAGGTTATTCCTGTTTATGTATTTGATCCACGCCAGTTTGAAAATACAAGATTGGGTTTCCGTAGAACCGGTGTATTACGTGCACAGTTTTTAATAGAATGTATAATTGATCTCAGGAATCGTTTACGTGAAAAAGGAGGCGATTTATTGATCCGTATTGGTGATCCTGAAAAGATCATAGCCCAGCTTGCTGACACTTATAATGCCGATTACGTTTACACAAGTAAAGAAATTGCTCCTGAAGAAACCAGGATTGAGTCATCTCTAAGTAAAAAACTGAAAGTAAGTAATGTAGACATCAAGCTGTTCTGGATGGATACCTTGAGTCCAATTATGGATTTGCCTTTCCCCATTTCTAAATTGCCAGGTGGCTTTCTTAATTTTCAAAATACAATAAAGCATCATTTAAAGATCAAGAAGCCTTTCGCCGAACCAGGACATATTGCGTTACCTTCGGAATATGAAGCAGGAATAATCCCCTCATTGCCTATGCTCGGAATTGATCCTCAGGAAATGGCCGGTTCAAATATAGAAACAGAGACGTTCAAACGCGGAGGTGAGACAGTAGCTTTGGCAAGGGTTGATATGTTTATTAAAGATTGTATTGAAAATAATCTGAACCCTGATTTCAAGGATTACATCACCGACTCACAATTAGCCAACTGGCTTTCATTGGGCTGTATTTCTGCCCGCTTTATATATGATACGGTTACGGAACGTTTGCAGGATCATCCGGTGACCGATATAGTTGTGAATAATCTTTTAGCCAGGGATTATTTTCACTGGACTTTGCTTCGCTTTGGGCCGAGGTTATTTAAACCAAGCGGAATCAAGCACAATTTTAACCAGCAATGGCATAATGATGCTGCAATGTTTGAAAAATGGAAAAGCGGAGATACAGATAATCCTGACGTAAATGAGATTATGATAAAACTGGTTTCAACCGGTGACCTGTATTATTCTGAACGTGAAACCGCAGCTGCTTATCTGGTTAAAAACTGTGAAATTAACTGGACCTGGGGAGCCATGTATTTTGAAAGTTTCCTGATTGATTACGAAGTATCCGTTAACTGGGGAAGATGGAATAATCTGGCCGGAGTCGGGGCTGACTAAAAAAGCTGCGTTTTAATCAATCATATTTCTCCTGCTATCCTGACGGGCAACTTCATATAATTGCAGAAAACCGGCTATGTAGTTTTTCTTAAAGATTTTACTAGCTTTGGGCAACTTTGAACTCGATTCACTAACTCTAAACTAATTAATAAAATGTCAAAAGGACTAATTGCAGTCATAGCTATTTTTCTTATTCTTGGATTTGTCGGTTGTGGTAAATATAACGGGCTTGTAGGTAAGGATGAGGTTGTAAAAGAATCATGGGCCAGAGTAGAAAGTCAGTATCAGCGCAGGGCGGATCTTATTCCAAACCTGGTAAATACCGTAAAAGGAGCTGCTGACTTTGAAAAAAGCACTTTAACAAGTGTTATTGAAGCCCGGGCAAAAGCAACTTCTACCACTATTAATGCAGATCAGCTTACACCTGAAAACATTGCTAAATTCCAGGGTGCGCAGGATCAGTTGAGCGGCGCTCTTTCCCGGCTTTTGGTATCCGTTGAGCGATATCCTGATTTGAAAGCTAACCAGAACTTCTTAGAACTTCAGGCGCAATTGGAAGGGACTGAAAACCGTATTACCGTTGCCCGTAACGATTTCAACACTGTTGTAAAAGATTATAACCAGGAAGTCCGTACTTTCCCTACTAATCTGTTTGCAGGTGTTTTCGGATTTGCGCAAAAAGGCTACTTTACAGCTGCAGCAGGCTCTGAAAATGCTCCGACTGTAAAATTCTAAGTTATTAATCGTTAAAGTGATGGATTTACCATTCATCACTTTAACGATTTTTATTCATTGATTCCCATTCTTCATCCTGGCGGATTTTGTCCGTTGACAACTTTTAATCATGGCGGCCGATTCACTTTTTTTCGGAGAAAAGGAACAGCAACGTATTGTCGAAGCAATACAGGATGCTGAAAAACAAACTTCCGGTGAGATCAAAGTACATATCGAAAAGAAATGCCTTTCTGAAAATGTAATGGACCGGGCAAAAGAAGTCTTTGGGCTTTTGAATATGCACCTTACACAGGATCACAACGGCGTCCTTTTTTATCTTGCTTACGAAGACCGTAAATTTGCCGTTTTAGGAGACAAAGGTATTTTTGAAAAAGTACCGGAAGATTTTTGGGATAGTACCAAAGATCTGCTTCGCAGCCATTTTTCTAATAACCATTTTGTAGAAGGCTTATGCCTGGGCATTAATGAAGCAGGTATACAGTTAAAAAAACATTTTCCTTACAGCTCAGACGACATCAACGAACTTCCTGACGATATTTCGTTTGGGGAATGATCACTATGAAAAAATACCTTATTTTTTCTTTATTGCTTTCACTGATTTTCTGCCGGGTACTTGCGCAGGATATTCCTGCCAAACCTAATCCGCCAAGATTAGTGAACGACTTTGCCAAACAGCTGAATGCTACCGAAGTCGAGCAACTGGAACGAAAGCTGGTGGCATACAATGACTCTACGTCTTCCCAGATCGTTGTTGTTGTTGTACCAACCACAGGAGATTATCCAATTGCTGATTATGCACTTAAATTAGGAAGAGAATGGGGTGTTGGCCAAAAGGACAAGGACAACGGTATTGTTATCCTCTGGGCGTCAACGGACAGGAAAATATATATTAGTGTCGGGTATGGTATGGAGGGAGTTGTTCCTGACGCCATTGCAAAGCGTATTATATCCCAGATTATTACTCCCGATTTCAAAAATGGCATGTTCTATCGGGGCCTTGATCGCGGTGTAGATGAGATTTTCAAATATTCGACCGGCGAATACAAAGCTGAACCAAGTGATGATGACGGAGGTGATTCGATACCGCCGCTCTTTATTTTTGTCATCATTTTTGTAGTTATCCTTTTCATTATTTATCGTAATCGAAATAATGGCGGCGGTGGCGGAAGAGGTGGATTCGGCAATTTCGGTGGACCAATTATCTTTCCATATTCTACATTCTCAGGCAGAGGCGGTTCATCAGGAAGCTGGGGAGGTGGTGGAGATAGCGGCGGGGGATTCGGAGGTTTTGGAGGTGGCAGTTTTGGAGGAGGTGGTGCAGGAGGAGATTATTAGTACGACTTAAATAAGCCAAATTCATTTTATAAAGTACCTTAGAAATATAAAACCCGCCTGGAAAACATTTTCCAGGCGGGTTTTATATTTCTAATCATAGGTAAACGTATACCAGTGGCATGCTTTTTTAACTATTACCGAAAAAATTAAGATTATTTTAACCCAAATTATCACTTATGCAAAACAAGAATAATACCGGCCTAGTAATTGGTCTTATCATAATGACGATTGTAGCTGCTGTTTTTGGATATTTATATTACCAGGAACGTGACATTACTAATAAACAGGAAACAGACTTACAGGAACGTGTGACAGAACTGGCTGCATCTGAGATAAAGCTGGATTCTATTGCAAAGCAGCTAGATGCACGTATTCTGGAAGTTCAGGGGCTTGGTGGCGATATAGCAGAATTACAAAAAGCGAAGGCGTCACTGGAACAGGATCGTATTTCCCTTCGCAAAGGCAATGCTTTAATGGGTAAAAAAGTAAAAGAATATGAGGACTTTTTAACCAAAAAGGATGAAGAGATTGCCCAGTTAAGAGAAGAAAATCAGCAATTGATCAGTCAGAATGAAACGCTGGTTCAAACCAATACTTCACTGGAAACGAGCAAAAAAGCGGTTAGCGACTCTTTATCTGGTGTAATTTCTAAAAATACTGAGCTGGAATCCAAAGTTACAATGGCTGCTGCTTTACGTGCACGAAGTGTAAAGGTGTATGCTATTTCTTCTAAAGGTAAAGTTAGAGAAGGGGAAAATGTGAAAGCCAAAAGAGTGGATAAAGTACGGGTAGATTTTATTCTTGAGAAAAATCCACTTACACTTACAGATAACAAAACAATCTATATGCGTATAATTGATCCGGCCGGTGCAACAATTTCCGACGCTGCAACAGGTTCAGGAGAATTTGATTATAACGGTCAGAAACAAGGGTATACCATTAGTCAGGATATTGTTTATGGCAATAATAATCAGGATATCAGTATCCTATACGACCGGGCAACACCATTTTCAAAAGGAAAATATACGATAGAATTATATGCCGAGGGATTTTCAATTGGAGAAGGCTCGTTTTCGGTTAAGTAGTCTGAAAAATAAATTTGATTGAAAAGAGCTGAACGGAAAATCCGTTCAGCTCTTTTCGTTTACAGGGTAGCTTACAAATTCATTGTTTAAATAAACTATTATTTAATATTTATTCTTAATTCCTATCTTGCGCCATTATAATCAGATGACAGAACCCACATTTACCAAATAAAATACCTCATTAACTTTATGTCACAACAAGTATCCCAAAAACACCCGCCTGGGCTTTACGTATTATTTTTCACAGAAATGTGGGAACGGTTCAGTTATTACGGCATGAGAGCCATTCTCCTTTTGTTCCTGCTAGATAAAACCAAAGGAGGGCTGGGTTTTGAAGAAGGAGAAGGAGGTGCAATTTATGGATTGTATACATTTTCAGTTTATCTCTTATCCTTGCCGGGTGGCTGGCTGGCCGACAATATCTTAGGACAGCGAAAGGCAATCTGGCTTGGTGGTATCGTCATCATGATCGGCCATATCATTTTAGCTTTCCCTTCTACTCAGTTTGTCTTTTTTAGCGGACTTGCCATGGTTGCTTTGGGGACAGGTTTATTAAAACCAAATATCAGCTCAATTGTAAGCGAACTGTATCCCAGAAGGCGGTGCAAGAAGAGATGCCGCTTTTTCGATTTTTTACATGGGTATTAATCTTGGCTCCTTTCTGGGAATATTCGTAGTTGGTTATCTGGGACAAAAAGTAGGCTGGCATTATGGTTTTGGTGCAGCAGCAGTTGCGATGTTAATGGGATTGCTTGTCTATCGTTATTTTGCCCCAAAATATCTTCAGGATAAAGGTATGTACCCCAAAGGAGGCAAAAATGATCCTGATCACGTCAAAGTGGGGCCGCTTACCTGGGTTCTGGCAGCGGCTTTAATTATATTTCTGCTATACCTTCAATTTAACGGTACTTTTAGCTGGAGCAGTAAAGCAGGAACTGCAACTTCAATGGGCATCATAGCAGTTGCAGTAGTAATTGTATACTTTGCCAATCTGATGTTTGCGTCGAATCTGTCCGGTATTGAAGTTAAACGTATTGTTATACTTTTTATATTATTCTGGGGAGCTGTATTGTTCTGGGCCGGTTTTGAACAACAAGGCTCTTCACTTCAGATATTTGCTGACAGGTACTCGGAGATTCCTTTTGGATTACCATCAAGCTGGTTTCAAAATTTCAACCCCTTCTTTTTAGTGGCTTTATCTCCGGTAATCGGTTCTCTTTGGATTTATCTTGAGAAAAAAATATTACCCTGCCACTCTTAATAAAATTTGCAATCGGATTATTTCTATTAGCCATTGGTTACTACATCATGGTTCTAGCGGCAAAAATTGCTCTTACAGGAGTAAAAACCTCTTCACTGTTTTTGATTTCTACTTTCCTGTTTCATACACTTGGGGAATTGTGTTTAAGTCCTGTGGGGTTGAGCGCTTACACCAAACTTGCTCCTAAGAAATATCTTAGCCAGTTAATGGGAATTTGGTTTGTAGCCGCTGCACTGGGAAATCTTTTTGCAGGATTGTTTGCAGGTGGTTTTAATGCTGAAAATATCCAGCAAATGCCAGAACTGTTTATGAGTATCGTATGGTTCTGTGTTATTGTAGGAGGAATTATATTTGTACTACAAAGACCTCTCAAAACATGGACAGGCGGTATTAAGTAATATTTGGGTTTAGACTTGCCGGGATTGGATCTCTCCGTTTCCAAAACCTGGCAAGTCTTCCTTAATTGCCTATTTCCCCATTGATTTATCCCGTATCGCTTTAAATTCTGAACCTTTCTTCCAGCCTGGAAAAGTAGATTCTGTGCTTAGCCTGTAACCGACATCAAAGAGTAATTGCATATCCTCAACAATACCTGACAGATCCCAGGACGACGAATATTCATCTGTGGGAGCGTGATATCGCTGGTCATTATATTCTTTTTTCTGTGCTTCGCCCCACTCCTCCCCGTGCTCCACTGAAACAGAACCGTTCTCAATATACATAGAAGGTATTCCGACTTTTGCAAAATTGAAATGGTCTGAACGGAAGTACCAGCCCCCTGATGGATCCGGTTCACCGCGTGTAATACGCCCCTGTTTTGCTGCAACCTGATCTGCATATTCATCAAGTTCCGACTGGCCCTTTCCTACTATGATGATATCCTTCATCCTGCCAAATGGCTGTAATACGTCTATATTGATGTCTGCTACCGTTTTGTTAACCGGATAAACAGGATGTGTTGCATAATAATCAGAACCTAATAAACCTTGTTCTTCTGCGGTAACGGACAAAAACAAGATGGAGCGGGAAGGTTTTGTTTTAAGTCCGGTAAAAGCATGGGCCAGCTCCAAAAGCGCTGCAGTCCCGGAAGCATTGTCGGCGGCGCCGTTATAAATGGAATCTCCATTTATAGGTTCGCCTTTTCCAAAATGATCCCAATGCGCTGAATAAATGATATATTCATCCTTCCTTTCAGTTCCCGGCAATAAGGCCAGAACATTATTTGATTCCGATTTTTTGATCGTATTATTGAGTTCAATAGAAGCATTTACATGTAATGGTACTGGTTTGAATCCTTTTTTCCCAGCTGCCCGCATCAAGGTATCTGAAACTCCGGCAAGCTGAAACAACTTTTTAGCGGATTCCATCGTAATCCATCCTTCCATTACTGCTCTCGACATGTTGTTATCTTCTGCCTGTAAATATAACTTTGATTTTGACCAGCCGCTTCGTACTATAGACCAGCCATAACTTGCAGGTTTGGTATCATGAATAATGATGACGCCCGTTGCACCCTGCCGTGCCGCTTCTTCAAATTTGTATGTCCAGCGGCCATAATAAGTCATCGTTTTCCCTTTGAATAAAGTGCTGTCCGAGAAGCCGGGATCATTTACCAGAACGACCACTGTTTTGCCTTTTACGTTAAGTCCATCGTAATCATTCCAGCCATATTCAGGAGCGACAATTCCATAACCGGCAAATACCATCCCGGAATTCGACACCTTTACCTGATCCTGAACTCGGCGTGTTGCTGCTACAAAATCATCCAGATAATTTAGAGAAATTGTATTGTTTTTACCTTTAAATACTAATTCGCCGGCAGGTTTTGACATGATATCAACCAATGGGACTTTTTGAAAATAGCTGTTCCCGTTGCCTGGGAGCAGTCCCATTTTTTTAAATTCTCTACTCAGATAATGAGTTGTTTTTTCTTCGCCATCAGAAAATGGTTTTCTACCTTCCAGAGAATCAGAAGCAAGTACCGCTATATGTCTGCTGAATTCTTTACCGTTTATCAGACTGTTGTCCTGTTTGCCGGATTTGTCTGAACAGCCTGCTAAAATCAGGTTACATGAGAAGAGAAAAACAAACATTGATTTCAATTTCATATTGAAAGATGTTAAGTTAAAAACAATATTATCAGGATAGTAAGTGAAATTAGCAATTTAACTTTGAATGTAACTAACTACTTTTGCCCATCAATATTTTTAATAATAAACAGTTAAATATGAGGTTAGCCAGTTTAAGTTATTCCATCCTTGCGTTGTCGCTGATGATTGCAGGATGTAAAAAAGAAAAAGAAGAAGCCTCGGTTGAAAAAGTACCCGGTTTCAGTACGAGTTCCCTTGATTCCACTGTTAAAGCTTGCGATGATTTTGACAGTTACGTGAACGGTGGCTGGAAAAAACTAAATCCCATTCCCGGAACAGAAAGCCGCTGGAGTGCTTTTGGGATTTTGGATAAAGAAAACAAAGAAGTCCGGCTGAAAGGTATTATCCAGGAAATTACAAATTTGAAAGACCGTAAAAATGGCAGCGAAGCACAGCAAATTGCCGATTATTACCAATCATTTCTGGACACCACAACTATTGAAAAACGTGGCCTGGAACCATTAAAACCTTATTTAGATAAAATAGAATCCGTTAAGTCATTAAAAGATCTGGCATCAGTTTCGGGAGAATTGCAAAAAACAGGTGTTTCTACAGTACTTGGTTTTGGAGTAGACGGTGATTCGAAGAACAGCAAGATGAATGTGCTTTATGAAGGTCAGGACGGATTGAGCCTGGGTGAAAAAAGCTACTATGAAAGAACCGATTCCAGTACTGTAAATGTGCGTAGGGAATTTGTAAAACATGTAGATACGATGTTCGGCTTTGCAAGTTTTAAAGATACTGATCCGGGGAAAACGATTCTGGATTTTGAAACAAAACTGGCCAAACTACAATTGACCAATGTACAACTGCGCGATCCTGTGAAGACGTACAATAAAATGACATCAAAAGATTTTCAGGCCCTGGTTCCGGATTTTGATTTAAAAGCTTTTGCAGATAAACAGGATATTAAAACAGATACCATTATTGTACAGAATATTGAGTACCTGAAAAACCTGAATACATTACTGAAAGCAACACCAATTGCTACTTTAAAATTATATACCCGCTGGAAGTTGCTTTCTACGTTTGCAGGTTATTTGCCTAAAAACTTTGATCAGGAGAATTTCAATTTTTTCAGCAAGGTGATCAAAGGGACTAAACAGCAAAGAGCACGTACTGAAAGGGCAATCAGGTCGACAGAAGGATTACTTGGAATGCCATTGGGAAAATTATTCTCTGCTAAATATTTCCCTGAAGAAGATAAAAAGAAAGTGTCAGAAATGATCGAAAATGTACGCACAGTGTATGGCGAAAGAATTGACAAACTGACCTGGATGAGCGATTCGACCAAAGTACGTGCGCATAAAAAACTAAAAGCTTTTACATACAAAATCGGCTATCCTGATAAATGGAAAGACTATTCTTCCATTGACATAAAAAGTGATAAACTATTTGAAAACGTAGTTGAAGCGTCCCTATTCGAACATAAAGACAGCGTTAAAAAAATAGGAAAACCGGTAGATAAGCAGGAATGGGGCATGACGCCACAAACGGTAAACGCTTATTATAACTCGTCAAATAACGAGGTTGTATTTCCGGCAGGAATTTTACAGCCCCCATTTTACAACCGTGATGCTGATGATGCTATAAATTATGGCGGCATTATCGCGGTAATTGGTCATGAATTTACGCATGGGTTTGATGACCAGGGTTCACAGTTTGATGAAGAAGGAAACCTGAAAAACTGGTGGACCACTTCTGACCGTGCAAATTTTGATAAACTAACCAAAAAATATATTGATTATTTCAGCGGCATTGAAGCACTGCCTGGTTTTAAAATTAATGGCGCATTAACAATCGGAGAAAATGTAGCCGATTTAGGTGGTTTAACATTGGCTTACTACGCTTTGGAAAAATCACTAAAAGGCAAGCCCGAACCTGCGTTGATTGATGGATTCAACTGGAAACAACGTTTCTTCCTGGGTTGGGCGCAGGTTTGGCACATGAATACGACCAACGAAGCTTTGCAGAACCAGGTACAAACAGATCCGCACTCACCAGCCAAATTCCGGATTAATGGCCCGCTGCCACATCTGAAAGAATTTCAGGATGCCTGGAATTGCGGCACAGGAAGTAAAATGGTGTTACCAGAAACTTCGAGAGTTGTTATTTGGTAAAACAAATTAAGGAAGTCAGGTTTTAAAAACCTGACTTCCCTTTTGATTAAAGCTAATGACTTTAACGCTATAATTCCTAAATCTTCATTCCCACTACTTCCCAGCCAGATATTTATTCCGGTAAACACTTGGGCTGCATCCTTTTACCTGCCGAAATTGCCTGGCAATATTTTTACTATCCGTCAGACCCATATCCAGCGCTATTTCAAAAACAGACATATCGGTATCCAGTAGTTTCTGAGTAAATTTTTCAATACGCAGGTTAAAAATATACTTGTAAACAGGATAACCCGTAATTTCCAGAAACCGCTTTTCTAATGCCCTGCGCGATAATGGGACCTGTTTTACCACCTCATCTACATGCAGATTTTTGTCTATATTCTGGTGTATAAATTTCAGTGAGGATGCAATGTGATCGTCATTTGTAGCATAAATGTCTGTTGAATGACGCGTAATGACCTGCATAGGTTTCACTACAATATCATGATAGTCCGTAATACCATGAATAATCAGGTGCTCTAGAAGCCGGGCAGCATCATAACCTCCTTTTTCTACATCCAGTGCAATACTGGAAAGTGGAGGATCGGACAAATCACAGATCATCACATCATTATCGACACCCAAAACAGCCACTTCTTCAGGAATTCTTATACCTACATGACGGCATGCCTCAGTAATATGCTGCCCCTGATTATCATCACATGCCATTAGCCCGATCGGCTTGGGAAGAGATTTCAGCCAGCGACTCAAAGAACTCGGTTTGTAATACCATAACTCGCTGGACCTCGCTTTTTTATGTTCAAAATAATGCACTTTATGCCCGGCGCTTTCTATTCTTTTCTCAAAACCTTCCGACCTTTCACGAGACCAGACAATATCACTGAATCCATAAAATGCAAAATTAATGAACCCTTTTTTCAGGAAATAATCTGCACCAAGCTGTCCTGTTTCGTGGTAAGCTCCTGTGATATTGGGTATTTCGGCGAACCGTTCCTTAAAATCCTGGGCAATGACAGGAATACCTGCCTGAACCACCTTTTCAATATCCTTATCATTGTAAAGCTGTCCGATAATACCGTCGGCACCCCACTCCAAAGCCCATTTCAAAATTCCATCAATTCCCACAGTCTCTCTGTGAAACAGCGGCATACGGCAGAATATCCAAGGGCCTACTTCTTTTGAATACGTATTGATCCCTTTCATCAGGCTTTTACTGTATTCCTCGGCAAAGTCAAGAAGCAGGATAATTTTGTACATGGGTTTTAAAGCAACGAAACGGATATACTAATATTAAATTTAATACATTGTTAAGTAAATTCGTGTCCTTTCGTGCATCAGTGGCAAACAACTAATAATTATAAGCGTACCACTCATTGTACTTTATTTCCGAATAATTCTTTTACATTTTCAACCGTATCGTTGTTAATCAGTGGCCGGGCCCAGAAGCCAATGCTTAATATGTAACCAAGAGTAACAAGCAAAAACAACATAGCCCACCTCAATCCTGTTAGTTCCCCTATTCCGCCAATAATCAACGGAACAACTGCACCTCCGGAAATCCCCGCACAAAGAATGCCTGAAAATGTACCGTGATGATCAGGAACTGAATTAAGGGCCAGTGAGAAAATAACTGAATACATCACAGAAGCAAAAAAACCGGTTAAAGGAAACGCATACAGTGCTATTTCTTTTGACCCAAACAATGCGGCCAACAAAGAAATAACTGCACCGGATGTAAATAAAATAAGTACTTTACGGCTATCAAATAATTTTAATAACAACAATCCCAATAAACATCCAATCGTAAGTAAACCCCAAAAATATGCGTTTATTGAAGCACCCGTTGTAGCAGGATCTACACTATGATAGGTTTGTAAAAACTGGGACATCCAGTTCGCTATTCCCTGCTCGGTTCCTACATAGGCGAAAATTCCCAGGAAAAACAGCCATACATATTTGTTGGACGATAGCTCCGTAAATGAATTTCCAACGTCTATCCTCTCGTCTTCATTCAGATCCACTTTTGGAAATTTCACCAGTGCGATCACAACTACCATAACAAAAGCAATCACCGCAAAAACCCAGTATAAGGAAACCCATTTAAGATTTTCAGGAACCAGTCCGTTTAAAATATTTATAAAAAATCCTGACCTGCCCGAGTGTACGTTACCTACGAGATAACTGTAAAGCAATGGACTTAAAAATGATGCTGCTCCAAAAAAAGCTGTGCCATAACGGAATTGAAAGCAAATTTCTCTTCTCCACCAGCCACTCTCAGCAAAGGATTGATAACGACCTGTAACATTGCCATACCAACCCCGATCAGGAACAGCGATAGCAATGCGATGGAAAAACCAGGGATCATTGCAAATAAAAGTGCTCCGATACACGCCAGTGCAAATGCCCAGAGCAACACTTTTTTTCACCGAATTTTTCTACCATCAATCCCGAAGGAATTGACATAATCCCATAAGCAACAAAAAAAGCAAAAGGCAGAAAACCCGCAAGTCCGATACTAAGATCAAAACTCCTGACTATATCAGGAATAATAGGGCCCAGGATATTTGTTAGAAATGATATGACAAAGAATATGAGAAGTATAAGTATTACAATAAAGGCATTTCTTTGCATGACCAAATAAATTTATGACAGGACACCTTCTAACGCAAAGTTATCATAAAGGTCAATTTACTTTTAATTATTTTAATTAGAGTTAAGCGATTACCTAAATATCTTCTTGTGAGTACACATTTTTAATCTCAAACTAACATAGCAAAGTGGTACATTTATCAAAAAACCTTCTGCAAAACAAGCTTGCAGAAGGTTGATTAGTGAAGGGCCCGGGCAAATTATTTTGTTGTTACAACGCTGGTCCGGCTCGAATTACCAGACAGATCAAAGCTTTTTAGCTTTACAGAACCTGATACTTTTACGGGATTTTCAAATAAGGGTGATTGTGCCGTCGGTTCCGTGCCATCGGTTGTATACCGTATAGCAAGTCCCGGCAAATCGACGTTCGCTTTCAAAAGCCCGTTTTCAACAATTGCACCCGGCAACGGCAATCTGTAATTGTAACCTCCGTTCAGATATTTTAATTTCGGAAGATTTCTTTGTGCAATAGAATTGGTAAATATATTCCATTCCGTCTGCATCATTTTATTTCTTGATTCAGCATCCGCCACATTTTCCCATTTACGTTCCGGCGACCAGGCGCTTTCCGCAAATCCCATTAGTTTTGGCAAAATAGAATATTCCATCATATCCCTGCCTTTAATGGTTTCGCTCCAAAGCTGAGCTTCAATCCCGATCACGTTCTTCCTTGCCTCAGGTTTAAGAGCTTGCTTGCCAGCAAATTCCTCTTTCATGGGTTTACCCATTGACGTTTCCTCCGTTGTCCTGAACATATTAAATGGAGCAAAGGCCCAGTTATCTCTTGTATCCACAAAACCTGCCCAATATAATCCCGGCTCTTTCGGATCATTATTGTAAGACATGTCGAAGTAGAAGTTGGTAACGTTACACAATACAACCTGATAGCCTGCATTGGCCAATCGATTACCCAGATCTACATCGTATACATTATTCCAGATATATGGCACAACCGGATGGCCTACAAATTCCGGATTTGCATTATATGCTCCGGCCGGTGTTTTTGTAAGCGCTACTTCTTCCCAACCATGTACTTTCAGGTTACGTTTTTCCAGTCTTGGTAATAATTTTCTAAAAAATACGTCTGCAGATACCGTGTTTCTTTAATTTCCGGATGTTCTTTCATCAGCTTCGCAGCCATTGGAGATTTGGTCCAAACGCCCTCTGCTACTTCATCACCGCCAGTATGAAATGTATCCATTGTTAATCCAGCTTCCTTATACATCTTCGCCATTTCATCAACTACTTTTTCAAAAAAATGATAAGTCGATTCGCGCGCTACACTCACGACATTATTTTTATAGGCCTGTGCGGACAAGTAAACAGATTTATCATCAGGATCAATCAGGCGATATTCATTCGCTTCTTTTTCTTTACCTTCTTTCATGAGACGTTCATAGCGCGCTTCCATGGATTTGATTGCCGCCAGTGCATGTCCCGGAAAATTCAGTTCAGGAATAACTTTAATATGTCTTTCGTTGGCATATTTCAGGATTTCAATAAAATCTGCTTTGGTATAAAATCCGCTCCCGTGTTTGCCCTTATCATAAGCCACCGGTCCTGATCCGTAAGAAGGATGCATAGCCGCCGCGTCCTTGCCCGATGTATGCTGGCGTTGTCCTCCCACTTTCGTTAATTCAGGCAGGTCATCTATTTCCACACGCCATCCTTCATCTTCGGTTGTATAAAACAAAAAGTTATTCACTTTATAAGTAGCAAGCAGATCCAGGATTCTTTTGAGGGATTCCTTGGTCTGGAAATTCCGAGCTACATCCAGGTGTAAGCTTCTGAACTGGAAACGCGGCGCATCTTCGACCTGTACATATCCTAACGTTATGGAATTAGCAGGTTTCTGATAATTTTCCAATGGTGCCAGTTGAAGTAAGCTCTGTACTCCATAAAACACACCGGCAGCATCACTTCCCGTAATGTTAATCCCGCTTTGGCCTATGCCAAGTTTATAAGCTTCCTTAGAAATACCATTTACGTTCAATTTACCTGTTTTTAAAATAATTGACGGATCGGTAGTCCCGGATGGCAATCCTTTATTGATGGAGAAATCTGCTCCGGTTAACGTTTTTAGTTTATCTGATAAATATTTAGCTTCGTTTTCGAGTCCGGCTTCGTAAAAAATGCCTGCTTTATTGGTTAGTGCAAATGCCCCTTGCCCCGAACTCATCTTAACAGGAGTTGGAATAATCTTTAATAATTGGTCTGCACCCAGTTTCGTTAACGCAAGATTTTCCTTGTAGCGTGTTTCAGCAGTCGGTACTTGTTTCAGATCATTTTTGCCACGTAGTATTTGATCTTTTGTTGTAAATGGCTCTACTGTAAAATCAGCAACCTGCACAATTTCCTTTTCTTTTCCATCCGCATCATAAAATACAAAATACAACCCCATCGGCGCATCCGTTTCTTTGATTATACCTTCCGTTCCTGTATAAACTATGGTAACAGAATCTCCCGGACTTAATTTGAAGTCTTTGGCGGCTACCATTTTATACCAATCTCCGTTGAGGTGTTCAATTACAGCAGGTTGCGGTGTTTTGTTGGAATGTATCGGACGAGGCGACATGTTGAAAAACATTGCCCAATTTTTGTCGTCCAATGTAAAATCACTTCCATTTTTCAGGGTAAATTTAGCTTCGAAACTACCATCCGGTTCTATAAAATTACTGATCAGTTTCCATGAAACCCCGATTTTCTGAGCTTCTGTTTCAGAGACTTTTCCCGATTGACTGCATGCTGACAGCAATAGTATTGAGGCAATAACTAACAGAAGTGATTTCTTCATTATACTTTTTTTAATGGCTTTTTCAAATATATACAAGTTCGGACTAATCGCATTCATACTACTCCTGATTAAACAAAACATACTATTTAAGAAAAGATTTTAGGTGTAAATAGGCTGGAAAATTATATTGGGCCTTATCTATCCTTTTAAAATTATATAAATCTTTCATCAATAGCCCTTAAACCAGACATTGCGGTATACATTGATAAAACCGGAAACGATGGCGCGTCAGATTGAAGCAGGATTTTCTCGTGTACTTTCACTGGACACCATGCGTGGGTTTACCATTGCTGCCATGATTATGGTAAACTTCCCGGGAAGTGAGGAGCATGTATTTCCAACACTCCGGCATACCAAATGGAACGGCCTTACTTTTACCGATCTGATAGCTCCCGTTTTTCTGTTTATAGTAGGTGTTTCAATTGCTTTTGCCTATTCCAGAAGATTACAGGAAAACAGCCCTAAGACAGAACTCTACAAAAAGATCATTATCCGCTCTCTCAAAATATTTGCGGTCGGGATGTTCCTGAATTTATTGCCCAACTTTGACTTCCCTAACTTACGTTATACCGGAACCTTGCACCGGATTGCGATCGTATTTTTATCCTGTGCCATATTATTTTTGAATACAAACTGGAAACAGCAGGTGTACATTGGTGCAGGAATATTGATTATATACTGGTTGGTTATGACGCTCATTCCTACACCAGGAATGGGAAAAGTAATGCTGGATCCCGGCAATAATCTGGCCGCTTGGATTGATCAGCAATATCTCCCCGGCAAAATGTGGCAGGGAAACTGGGACCCGGAAGGAATATTAAGCACTTTCCCATCTATAGTTTCCGGTATAAGCGGAATGCTGGCAGGAAGGTTATTATTGAGCAGATCGTCCCCCAATGAAAAAGTAAATTATCTCGTAACTACAGGATTATTTGTTGCCTCGGCCGGATATTTCTGGGGTTTGATTTTTCCGGTAAATGAAAATTTATGGACCAGCTCTTTTGTGCTGGTAACGTCAGGTTTTGCTGCTATGCTATTGGGTGCTCTTTATTTTCTTGTGGATATTATGGATAAAAAGAGAGGAACAAAAGTGGGCGTAATTTTTGGTGCCAATGCAATTGCCGTTTATGTATTAGCCGATATTCTTGCTTTGCTCTTTTACATTTCTTCTTTTGACGGAAAAACACTTAACCAGCATTTTGTTGACAATCTTATCAATGGCGGTATTGAACCCAGGTTGGCCAGTTTACTTTATGCATTGCTTTTTGTTTCGGTCAATTTTATTCCGGCTTATACTCTTTACCGTAAACGGATATTTATTAAGCTTTAAAAATCATTTTCCTTCCCACATCATCAAACCCTCAATTAAAGCAGTGATCTGGCTGAACGGCATGGCTTCGGTCAGGTATGCGTGTTGCCCCATTGGGTCATCCTGCCACTTATTATTGCCGCCTTCCACGATCATTTTTCCACGTTTTACACCAAAATAGGGCTGCACTCCGCGAATTGCAACAAGTACTGCCGTCTGATCCCAGCTCATTCTGCCATCCGAATCATTTTTACTCAGCGGCATTGCCAGAGCATACACGTCTTTTACAGGGCTTTTCAGATTTTCATTTGCAACAACTTTAAGCCCGGTTTTCACTTTTTCTCCAATCTCAAATCCGCTGAAAATAATCTGGGTTGGCCAGTTTGCGAATACTTTTTCCGAAGCAACAGAATCTACCAGCACGTTATATTCACGTCCTTCCGGAAATTTCCCTGCCATGGAAACCAACTGTTTTACTTTCTTTTTTACCAGATCCGCACCAGACAATAGCGAAATTTTATCCGGTTTGGAATTCAGAAGATTGTTCAGATTTGTCAGAAAACCAATTGTAACAATGGTAACACTATTATCAGGCTGTCCGGATAAGATTTTCCGGTACGTTTCTATCGCGTCAGGCGCATCAGCGGTTTTTGCTATTTTATGCGGATATTTTGCGACCAGCATTTCTGGCCATTTCTGGGATGCTCCGTGGCTTGCGCCTTCTCCTTTTGGTGCACCGGTTGGTAGTTCCGGACGGCCAAAATAGGTATTCAGTACTTCAATGGTGGGAACAACCAGTTCATTTTTATTGGATGAAATAACTGCAAGCGGAATTGCTTCTTTACGATCCGAAAGTGCATGTAAGACAGCCATTGCCCCAACATCGTCATAATCCGGCCCAATGTCGGTATCCAGAATAATAGAAACCGATTGCCTGTTGCTGGTTTGTGCGTATAAAGCGGAAAAAGATAACAGATTAAAAATGACAATAAATTTATACATAATAAATATGGAGGTATCAATGAGTAACTGAACAGTAAATTAAACACTTTTTATCTCATACTAATTCTTAATCACTTTAAAAGTCTGCTTTTCCAATCCTGCACTGACTTCTATCAGATATAATCCTGATGAAAAAGCTGACTTGGATAAATCAACCTGGTGTTTTTGAAGAAAACCGTTTGCCGCAACTTTTGATTCAAAATAAAGGCGGCCTGTAAGATCATATACTTTTACATTTATTTCCTGGTTAACATTTGCCTGAAAAACCACATTAAAAATTCCTGCAGAAGGATTCGGATATATATGCCATTCCATTTTATCACCAAATATTACCGGTCTCGCTCTGGAATAAGTATAACTGCCATCCTGATCAATCATTTTTAAACGGTAATAACGCACACCGGATTTATTGTTTTCTGTATCTGTAAAGAAATATTGCTGATTGGACAAACCACCACCATTTCCTGCAACCTCTCCTATTTTCACAAAGCGGTTTAACCGGTAATCTTCATTACCAACAACGACTTCCACTTCAAAATGATCAAAATTCTCTTCTGATGAGGTCGTCCATTCCAGTAACACATCATTTGACAAATCACTTCCTGTTCTTCTTTTTGCGGTAAAACTGACCAGCCTGACGGGTAGAGCCTCCGCCGTTCCGAGTAAATTTTTACTGAACCAGAACTCAGAGAAATTCTTCACTTTTATTTCAGCATAGTAACCTTTATCAAACGGCACTTTTATAACCTCCGCAGAGGGAATAAATGACCAGTTATTACCGGTGCTATTTGCAAAATCACCGTCTTCTCTGGTTCTGTCGGCGGTGTTTGTATATTTTGAAACACCTAGTTCATAAGCATCCGAGGGCTTTACGCATGAAGTACATCCGGTTGCATTGACCAGCGACTCCACTTCTGAATCCAGAAAATAAATACGGACCGTAGCCGGATTCACCAGACTTGCGTTAGCCGGTTTAATGGTAATATTCCTGTTCAGATAAAATTGCTCATTGGCGTTACGAACAGCCCCGGTATTAATAAATGCCTGAATATCAGTAGCACCCAATACCTGGTTATTTGAATTAACAGATGCAATTAACTTACCGTTTTTAGTGAAATCAATCCAGTTCGCTGAACCTGGAATACTTTGGTTTACAGGGGTCAGCGTGGATGATTCATCATAAATACCACTTACTCTGCTGTAAATATGAATATCGTCAATTGCAATCCCTTCACGTTGTACAAAAGGATCTGACTTCATTACGAACCGTAATTTCAAATTTGTAAATCCTGTTGGCAAAGGAATTGTTGCAACATGCCAGCGTGTGTAATCCTGAATGCTCCATGCCCCATTTCCGTCATATGTTTTGTTGTACCAGTTGGTACCCTGTCCACTTGCTCCAAGGCGTGTCCAGGCTCCGCCATTTCCTGAATATTCCACATAAGCAATATCACATGCCGTCGGGTCACACACTTCAAAATCCAGAGCCAGACTAAAACTTAAAGTTGGCGCACTCAAACCGGAAACTGTAAAACACGGTGAATACAAATAGGATAGTTCCTTATCATTATAACTTCCGGACAAATTGGTTTTCCACGCTTTACTCCCGCTTGCAGCCGTGTTGATCAGTGCTGAAACCGGCGAACCATATTGCCACGAATTATTTTTTCCGTTGCTATGCCACGAACCATTGCCCGATTCAAAATTCTGTAAATAAGGGAAACTGCTGATGATAGGTGCGTTATAAAAATCAACCTGTAAGGTATCGTTCAGCTGGTAACTATCTGTTTGTAAGCTACTCCAAACCTTAACAGTTTGGTCACCAAAAGCAGACAAATTAGCCTTGGTGCTAAAAACATAGTTCATGTTCGTTCTGGCAGGAACAGACGATATTGTTTCAGTTACCAAAGTGCCGTTGGTCAGTTTATAGGTAACAGGAATATTGGTTATATTCCCTGCTGAACTGTTTCGTACAGTAACCGAAATGGATTCGGCACTGCTCAAACCGCAATTTTCCAACGCCGGATTGATAATACTCAAAATCTGGATATCATCGGTAACCTTGTATAATTTGATATCATCAAATGAATAACCTGCACCGCTGGTATTATCTGCCGTAATCAATTGCCCCCATTGCCCCCACCGAACCTGAAAACTTGATGACAAATCCTTCCCGTAAGTGGACAAAAGATTACTTAATTCAATACTTGGAGTGAATTTATAACCCTGTTCAGCTGCATTCTGGCTGGCAAATAAATCATACGCTTCAATCCAGGGATCGGTATTTTTTCCCCGAATCCATACTTTGTTATTTGCATTACTTAATTGTCCGTAATTTTTAAACCTGAAATCCAGACGCACATCATCCGTAGCTACATGATAAGCAGATAAATTAAAGGTGCCGTATAAATAATTGGTAACGCCAGCCACGAAATACCGGTTTGCATCCAGGGTAAAAGCTTTATTTCCGGAGAAAGCCATTCCCGAATTCACAAAAGTGCGTATCCTTCCTGCATCTGAATCAGTGCTGAAATCATATCGGTTTCCCCCGGTAAACCCCGTTTGACCGGTTGAATAAGTTTGTTCAGTAAGCGTTTCAAGATTGTCAAAAAATGGAAGGCTTATTTCATTATTATCCAGCTGCCGGAATGTTCTGGTCAGTGTATTATTTCCCTGAACCGGATCATTGGCTTTATTCAGGAAAACTTTTACTTCATAAGTATTGGTTGCTGAAAAATTTACAGTACCCGAAAATGTATAATCGAATGTTCCTCCGCCCGGAATAACCGGAGTTACAGATTGCGGTGCAATGGCTGCCCCATTTACAGAATAACCAACCGTAAAAGCATCTGTGGAATTAACATTGTCCAGATTTTTGATCCTGATCTTAATGGACTGTGAGCCAATAAATTCCGTGGAAGTGTTTTTCCGTCCCGATCCTTCCGGAAATAGAATCTGTTCTATTTTCAGATCATTATCCGAAATCGCACCTGAACAGTCGCCGCTGTCCGGTTTTCTTGAAATAGCAATTGCACGCCTTCCGGGATGTTTATTCAATCTTGCGCGTACCGAAACCCAATACGTGGAATCTCTGGATAAATTACTGATTTTAAAACTGGTTAAAGCCGTAGAATCAGCGGACACCATTTCATCACCTTTCAGAATCATCACTTCATAATCCGTAGCACCGGTCACGGCAGTCCAGTTAATTGCTATATAACCTTCACATTGCGTTGTGGAAAGTGAAACTGTGGGTACGCCCAGAATTGTAAAAACTTCACTTATACTTTCTATTCCTGTACCGTTCTGAATGACCTTAATCCTGGCTTTGTCTGTGATTGCTGCAGAAGGAATTGTCCAGCTTAGCTGACGTGTAGCTGCTGCCAGATTAGTGCCGATACTAGTCCAGTTTGTGCCGTTATTTAAGGAATATTGCACATTAAAAGTACTGTCTGAATTGCCAAAAGAATCCCAGTTGATATAAATCGCATCACCATCTTTCAGGTGTTCATTTCCGATGGGATACGTTAGAGTCGTAGAAACTGGTATTATATCATAAACGACAAAATATTCCTGCCTTGGATTCTGAACAACCGATGTTCCTTTTACCGTTATAGAATAGGTTCCGCCCGTTGGATTATTGATCACCACCTGTTCAATGTTGTTGACATTATCGACGCCGGTCGTTGCCGGATTATTCACATTTAATGGAGTTGGATCTAAAAGCTTGGGAAGTGTAACAACAGACGATGGATTAGTTACTGTCAGATCCAGGTTATTAACCAGATTTCGGCCTGATAAAACGGCAGCCGCAGGATCATTCCAGTAAAGCATTACTTTAAGCTGTGCAGTATTAGCCGGAACACTGATCGTAATTACTTTGCTGGCCAAATGGCTGACGGAATCATTTTTATAAGCACTGCTTTCCATCATTTTTAAAGAACGCAACAGGTTCATCCAGCCAAATCCGTATTTGTAATCCGGGCCGTCGATCCCTTTATCAGTTCCGCTATTGCATAACAGTGCCTTCATTAAAGCATTTTTAGGGTTCGTATTGGAATTAAGCTGCCGGTATCGCTGATACAGCAAAGCCAAACCGCCCGATACTGCCGGAGAAGCCATGCTCGTACCCGTTGCCGAACCATATGTATCTTTTGGAATTGTTGAAAAAACAGAGGTTCCCTTGCGCTGTAATTTCAGGCTTGATCCGCCCGTCTTTTACCGGCCCTCGGCTGGAACTGGGTGCAATTACACCTGTTTCCGTAGTGTTGCCTACGCTGATCACATTTTTTGCTGTCTGGTAGCCACTCAATACATTGGCAAATCCGGTAGGATACGGACTGCAGGCAGTAGAGCCGCTGTTGCCCGCCGCAAAAACATGCTGTAAATACGGCATTTGAAAAGCCTGCTGATCCAGAATATTGGAATACATATCATAAACCCCGAAGGTTTCACAATTGTTGACATCGCCGCCATAAGAATTATTGGTGATTACCATTCCGTAATCTTTTACATAAGCAGGAGCAAAAGCAAAAATACCGGAGTAGTTCTGAGCTATAATATTTGCTTTGGGCGCATAACCCGTATAACGTTCATTCACAATTCCGGCGCTACCGACCGTCCCCATTACGTGCACACCATGAGAGCCATCGGTAACAGCCGTGCGGTTGATCATACGTCCGTTAAAATCAATGTGCTGCAATGGATTGGCATTATCTCCTACTCCTACTGCAACACCTTCTCCATGTAACTTCCTGCCAGCCGGAAGTGCAGAGGCCAGTACATTTGCGCGTGCATTGCTTGTACTTTTGTTATTGATCGGCTTGTCTTCCTGAGGTATGGCCTGTACATATTGTACAAATGGTAGTAACGCCAATTCTTTCAGTCTGGCAACCGGAATCCGAAGAGAAACAACCTGATAATTTTTGTACAGGTCAGAGATAATAGTAAAATTTTCATTTTTTAATCCGGTTTGGATCTCTTCAAAAGCAAATGATCCTGGAAAACTGATCCAGACATCAATTGTACCTGCTGTTTTAATTGCATGGGCAGGAAATTTGCCATTAGCCAATATAGGCTGCATTTTTTGTTCAGCCGATAAACTGACTACTGCTCTGGCCTTATTTGTAGAAAGTATTTTCGCATTAAATGAGCCTGTTATGGTTGCCGTGTAAGCGTAATTCGGGATATAATCCAGCAATGTAATCCCGGCATTTTTTAATTGTCTGCGTTCTTCTTCATCCGGGATTTCTTCGAACTGGATAATTACAAATGATTTTGAATTAAAAGAAGAAGTTCGCAGATTAATTCCATTACTTCCATCAGGCAAAATGTTCCTTTCCGGCGTAAAAGAGCCATTTTTCAATAAAAGGTGATAGTCGTTTACACTTTGCGCGGCGCCCGAAAAAGAGTTTAAAATAAAGATAATGCAGGTAAAATGCAGGTATAAGATTTTCATAGTGTGTTGTATTAGATATGCTAAGTTCTGCAAATAAATTCACTTTAAAAATGGGGATGTAAATGTCTGATATATATTCCCTGACAGTATAAATATTTGTAATTCGATAACGACTGAAGTAACTTCGCCGCTTTAACACCAGGAAAATTTCACAACGGCTTGGGTCGTCAATAATATGGATTTATACGGTTTAATCGGCTTTCCGCTTACGCATTCATTTTCCAAACGCTACTTTACGGATAAATTTATACGCGAAAAAATAAAGGACAGCAGCTACAATTTATATGAAATGAAAAGCCTGGACGGTCTGGCTGATCTGCTAAAAAACACACCCGATCTGAGAGGTTTAAATGTAACAATTCCTTATAAACAAGATGTAATCCCTTATCTGGATGATCTGGATGATGCTTCGGCTGAAAGAATTGGTGCTGTAAATACCATTAAGGTTTTTGCTGATGGCAGTACAAAAGGTTTTAATACGGACTATTATGGTTTTCGTCAGTCTCTGATAGAATGGCTGGACCGCAGAGGAGAAACATGTACCAATTTTAAAGCGCTGGTTTTAGGCCATGGAGGCGCAGCCAAGGCGGTTGAAGTTGCGTTACAGGATCTTCATGTGGATTACAAAGTAGTATCACGTCAAAAGGGAACCGATACATTTCTTTACGAAGATCTTACCGAGGAAATTATGAATACCTATCTCCTGATTATTAATACGACTCCGTTAGGCATGTTCCCGCATGTGGACGAATGCCCGGCTATTCCTTATCAGTTTGTTACAAAAAACCATTATTTATACGATTTGATATATAACCCGGCTCAAACCCAGTTTCTTAAAAATGGCGCTGAAAAAGGTGCAGTTTTGCAGAACGGCATGAAAATGCTGGAATTGCAAGCCGAAAAAGCATGGGATATATGGTCGTCGGAAGAAGATATGTGGAGCGTTTAGTTTGGAGTTAAAGTATTGTTAGAGAAAAACATCAGAGGGATCTGTCGCTGCCGGGATAAAATATTGGCGGTCAGCCGCGTGGTAGTGTAAATGCCCTTTTATAAAAAGTCCACAGATCGTCCTGCACTTTTTCCGAACCGGTCAGAATACCTTGTGGCATGGGAGCTCTAACTCCTGTACCAATCACTTTTTGACCCTGGCACCGGCGGATTTCATCCCACAAACCGCTTTCTAAAAACGCATTTATTACAGCGGTTCCGCCCTCAACAAATACAGACTGAATTTTTCGCTGATGTAAATGTTCCAGTAACGGGCCGATTTCTTCTAATTCCGGATTAAGCTGAATATAGGAGATTTCGTTGTTTTCAGCATAACGTTCCGGATTGGTAGGAGCTGGCGTTTCTTTTTTATAATTAATAATAATGGTTGGCTGCGTTTTGTCAAACAAATGAAGTGTTTCCGGTAACAGTAAATTTCTATCCAAAACCACCCGAACCGGATTTCTGCCTTCCCAGTGCCGTACGTTTAATTTTGGATTATCCATCAGGGCAGTTTTAAATCCAACCAGGATCGAATCTTCTTCACTTCGCCACTTGTGAACGCGCATACTCGAAAGTTCCCCACTGATTTTTAACGGAGTACCATCTTCATGTCCCAGAAAACCATCAGCCGTTTCTGCCCACTTTAATATGACGTAAGGCCGGTTTTGGTTAAAACTGGTAAAAAATCTTTTATTAAGTTCGGAGCCTTCTACACCTAAAACATTACATATTACATCTATTCCCGCTTTTTGTAAGCGATCAATTCCCCGGCCGGATACAAGCGGATTCGGATCTCCGTTACAAACTACAACGCGCTTCACATTTTTACTGACCAGCAGATCGGCACAAGGCGGCGTTTTGCCTGTATGGGAGCACGGTTCCAAGGTTACATAAACAGTAGATTCCGGCAAAAATGCTTCATTTCCTCTTTTTATCACATCCTCTATTGCTCTTACTTCCGCATGAGGTTCTCCATAGTGGCGATGCCAGCCTTCACCAATTATCCTCTCATTGTGTACCACCACACAGCCTACCATTGGGTTTGGACTTACACTTCCACGGCCGTATTCTGCGAGTTGTAAAGCCCGCTGCATCCATTGAATATCTGAGTTCATGCGGTAAAAATACAAACCTCCTTTTAAACTCAAGTTTCGGGAGTTCTTATAATTTGTTAACTTTCCGACATTAGAATAAAAAATCCAACGAAAAATGACTTCGGCACGTCAGCTATATCAGAATATTGTAAGTAACATTAAAGTATATCCCGTTAAAGAAGCGCAGGCAATTACATTCATGCTGCTGGAACATTACATGCGATTGAGAAACATTGATGTTCTGGTCGACAGGCCTATCGCTGAAACAACTGCACAACCAGACTGGCTTTCTATAATTGCCCGTCTCAACAATAATGAACCTGTTCAGCATATTATCGGATCAACCGAATTTTGTGGTCTTGAATTCAGGGTTTCTTCTTCGGTACTCATTCCTCGCCCTGAAACAGAGGAACTTGTACAAATGGTTACCCGTGATTATGCGGAACCTGATAAAAATATTTCAATTCTGGATATAGGAACCGGCAGTGGCTGTATTGCTATTGTTTTAGCACGTTTTCTTCCCCATGTTTCTGTGCATGCCTGGGATGTATCAGACGAAGCATTAGAAGTAGCCCGTGAAAATGCCCGCCAGTTACTTGCAGATGTACATTTTGCAAAGCAGGATATGCTCGATGTAACCTTTCCATTACCCGGCGACATTATCCAGTTTGACTGTCTGGTGAGTAATCCTCCTTATGTTACCTATTCTGAGGCCGAACATATGAGACCTAATGTGCTCCGTTTTGAGCCGCATGAAGCTTTATTTGTTGAGGATAACGATCCGCTGTTATTTTATAAGGCAATTGCAGATTTTGGAAAACACCATCTGAAACCTGCGGGTAAATGTTATGTGGAAATCAATGAGCATTTTGGCATTGAAACCAAAAAAGTTTTTGAAGAGCGTGAATACAAAAACGTTGAGATCTTACGGGACATTCATGGAAAGGACCGTTTTGTGAGAGCAATCTGGGATAAATAATATTTTTATTCATCTGTAATTTTTCCCTGTATGTTTTGCGGCATAAAATTGCCCGCAAAAAGCACATCGCCTCAGCGTAAAACGAACTAAAATGTATTTAGAAAAAATAAAGGATGTACTGGACGAAATGGGAAAGGTTGTTGTTGGGCAGGACAAGCTGCTTAACCGTCTTTTAATCGGACTTTTCACCGGCGGCCATGTTCTTCTGGAAGGTGTTCCCGGGCTTGCCAAAACGCTGACCATCAACACCATGGCAAAAGTTTTGCACCTGGATTTCAAACGTATACAATTTACACCTGATCTCTTGCCTGCCGATTTGATCGGGACGATGATCTATAAACCCAAGATCGGCGATTACGAAGTAAAAAAAGGGCCCATATTTTCGAACATTATCCTGGCGGATGAAGTAAACCGCTCTCCTGCCAAGGTACAATCCGCATTGCTGGAAGCTATGCAGGAAAAGCAGGTAACGATTGGTGATGAAACTTATCAGCTCGACCGCCCCTTCATTGTACTCGCTACACAGAATCCCGTTGAACAGGAAGGAACGTATCCACTTCCCGAAGCACAGATTGACCGGTTTATGATGAAAGTCTATGTGGATTATCTCAACAAACAGGAAGAACTGGAAGTAATGCGCCGCATGTCCGATATTAATTACGATTACAAAATAAGGCCGATCCTGAACAAGGAGGACATATTTGCGATTCGCGAAAACGTCAATAAAGTAAATATATCCGATACGCTGGAACGGTATATTATTGAACTTGTCTTTGCTACCCGACGGCCTTTGGAATACGGCCTCCGGGACGAAGCGCGTTACATACAATTTGGGGTTTCACCAAGAGCAACGATATTTTTGAACAGAGCAGCGAAGGCACTAGCTTATCTGGAAGGCCGGGATTATGTGCTGCCTGAGGATATTAAAGAGCTCGCACCAGACATTATGAACCACCGTATTTTACTGAATTATGAAGCGGAAGCAGATAATGTCCGCACCATTTCTATCATTGATTCTATATTAAGAAAAGTTGCAATAGGTTAAAAAAAACAAATGTAATAGGTTAAGGGACAGGATCATGGCCATGTCCTCCCCAGGGATGGCATCTTGCAAAACGTTTCATCCCCATCCATCCGCCCTTGAAAGCACCGTGTTTTTGTACCGCCTGTATCATGTATTGCGAGCAGGTGGGTGTATACCGGCAGGAATTGGGAAGATATGGCGACAGCACACCCTGATATATACGCACCAGACCTATGAGTAAAAATTTCATCTTATTTCTTGTATTAAAGTCGTGTCTTTCATCTTCAAATTGTTCGTTTTATAAAACAGGATTGAATCTTGAATTGAATTTTCATTCATCTTTGTGAAATTAACCAATAAAAACTGAAAGCCGGTTTGCCAATTAACATCATAAACGCATGATTTCCTATATCATTTGGGATGCCAATCCCGAAATTTTTACAATTCCTGAATTTCTTGGCTTGGGCCCTTTTCCTGTTCGTTGGTATGGCTTACTATTCGCTGCCGGATTTCTGATCGGACAGCAGGTTATGATCCATGTTTTCAAAAAGGAGAAAAAACCAATGGAAGATATTGACGCACTGACACTTTACATGGTTATCTCTACCGTGGTTGGCGCAAGGATCGGGCATTTTTTGTTTTACCAGCCTGAAGTACTGTTTAAAAATCCATTGGAGGTTATTCTGCCACCTTATGCCGGCCTTGCCAGTCATGGTGCAATTATTGGAATTATTACGGGGCTTATACTTTATTCCCGTTCACGTAAACTTTCAGGACAAACATTTTTCTGGGTTGCCGACCGTATCGTGATCGTAGTTGCATTGGCGGGCTGTTTCATACGTTTTGGAAATTTAATGAATTCTGAAATTGTAGGAAGGCCAACAAATGTGCCATGGGGTTTTATTTTTATGAAAAATACGGAGTTTTTGCAAAAACCAAGGCATCCGGCCCAGCTCTACGAATCGATCTCCTGCCTTGTCCTCTTTTTTATACTGTTTGCTCTTTGGAACCGTTTCAAAGAAAATACGCCACGCGGAATGCTCGTTGGAGTATTTTTTGTATGGGTGTTTACTTTAAGGTTTCTGTATGAATTTCTGAAAGAGAATCAGGAAGCCTTTGAAGCAAATTATGCATTAAATATGGGTCAGATTTTGAGTATTCCTGCGGTAATACTGGGTCTTTATTTCATTTGGCAATCACGGCAAAATACCAATCGTATAGTTGGCTAACTATTCAAAACGGCAGCATTTGAGTACTTTTTCAATATCACCTAATAAGAAATTTTCAATATTTGTATGTTTTTTGAGTAAATTGCATTCAATGTAACACCTTACAAACGTACGACTTAGATGAAAAAACTACTTATTTTCCCACTGGTAATTAGTTCTACCTTGATGCTGGTAAGCTGTTCCGGCAAGGAAGATTCCGAAAAGCTGGAAGATCAAAAAAGTACTGTTGAGACCACAGACGATATTGCTGTAGAGGCGAACGATATGAAAGCCAGAGAATCGGTAGGGCCAATTGATTTTAGAAAACTGAAAGAATTACTGCCTGAAGAAATAGCCGGATTTAAAAGAACAGAAGCATCCGGAGAAAAATCCGGGGCCATGGGTTTCACTATTTCCACAGCCGAATCCAAATACAAAGGTGATGGTAATTCATCTGTTAAAGTAGAGATATTTGATACAGGTGGTGTGGCCGGAGTTGCGACAATGTCCCTCGCAGCATGGACAATGGCAGATATTGATAAGGAAACTGAAACCGGATACGAAAAAACAACCAAGCTTGAAGGGCACAAGGCGTTTGAGAAATACGATGCTGTTAATAAGTCCGGAGAATTGAATGTGCTGGTTGCCGATCGTTATGTAGTCAACGTGAATGGCAATAACGTTACGGTTGATAAACTTAAAAGTATTCTGGGTGATATGGACCTTGAAAAACTTGCTGACCTGAAATAAGAATCCTTACAATATGCATTGATTAAAAGAGGGCTTCGAGCCCTCTTTTCGTTTTTTCAGCTTTTCGCTTTGTAATAATTTTCGTTCCTAATCCACTTTTTCGTCCTGCATAATTTCTACGAATGCGTTGTTTTATGAAAAAAATTCTTTCAGCATGCGTTAAGCCGTAGCAGTTATTTAATTTATTTTACGAATATTTGCTACACTTTATTTTCCATTATCCTCATCTAAAAAATATAAATCATTAATTATGAAGGCGTTTTCCCTTATTTGCTCATTTATCTTATTTTCCATTATCTGTGTTGCACAGGATTTTAATAAAGACTCCACCATTGTTATTGAAAATCAAAAGCTGTATACCGTTGCCGCTGCTCCCACAACGGAAAACCTGAGCATTAAAGGACAAATAGATGCGGAAAGGAATTATAAAAAATACAAAGGTGCATCAGTAGGCACATTGATCACCAGTTTAGTATCTCCGCTGATCGGTTTAATACCTGCCATTGCATGTTCTGCCTCAACACCTAAAATACAGAATTTGGGTTATCCAAGTGAAGAATTATTCAGGCAGGCTGACTATCACAAGAGCTACACAAAGAAAGCCAAGAAAATCAAGCAGGGTAAGGTCTGGAAAAACTGGGGAATTGGCCTGGGAGTTAATCTGGTAATAATCCTCCTGGTAGGTGCCAGTTAAATAGTAGCGGTATAATTATTTCGGGCACAAAAAAAACAGAAGCAAACCCGCTTCTGTTTTTTTTAATCTGATGTAACATATTACAACTTTCAATCATTGTGGAGTTTTCATAACGTTGAGCATTCTAAAATAATAACTTATGCAGTTGCGAAATCAACCTTTTCTCTTAAAATCTGTTTCGCTTTTACTAACTGGTTCTTAACTGTATTCTTTGATATTCTGAGAAATTCTGCAATTTCCTGATAAGATTTCCCCTCTTCAATATTCAGTTTTAAAATTAACCGGCGCTTAATCGATAAAGAATCCACAGCATTCTGTACCAGCGACATACGCCTTTCTTTTTCCTCCTTTTCATCTTCTGTACCAGATACCATTGCTTCCATAAACTGTTTTCTTAACTGCTCACTTTTCTCCATTTTCTTAAAATGGTCAAAAGCCATGTTTCTTAGGCAGGTAAACAGATAAGAACTAAAATTATGTTCGGGCTTAATCTGCGCACGCTTGATCCAGATCTTTACAAATACGTCCTGGATCATATTTTCAGCTTCCTCTTCGTCCTTCAACAAAGAAATAGAAAACCTTAAGGCAGGTCCTTTATAATAATTGTAAACTTCTGCAAAGGCTGATTCATCGCCTTGCGTTGCTCTTCTGAGGGTACTTTCGTTTGGCTGGGCCACAGTTGTAAGGGTTTAATCAATAATTAAAGGTTTAGTTCTTCGTAACCGGCTTTAACAACAACAGAAACTGCACTCAAAATAAATATAGATAATCCTCTCTAAATACAATTATTAAACATCAGAAAATCAACACATTAAAAACGCTATAAATATTGAAAAGCATCCTGACTATTCAATAAAATACTGTTAATTCCTGCTTACATAATCAGATATTTTGACGATGCAAATAAGACTCATGTTTTCTTCTGTATGGAGGACTGGATTTGTGTTTATAAATTTACAGTATCATTTTTAATTTTAAATCGCAAAATGCGTAAAATTATCTTCAATTTGCGCAAATGGTTTTTATTTAACATTTATGTAATGATTATTTTTCATATTGATCATATTACCTCAGGATCAGCGCATTTTCCTACCAAATGAAAATGTAGAAAATCCAAAAAAGCAGATTTCCGGAGTTTAAACCGTGTCTGGAAAAAGCAATTATTTAATAAAACAGTAATTGCTTCAATAGCCTTCCTTTTTGCTAATACAGTATATACTGAAAACCGGATGGCATTAGTTGAAATGGATCAGAACCGCATTGCCTATATTCTTGATAAAATTTCTTCGGTCAGAATTGCCGTATATGGCGATTTTTGCCTCGACTGTTACTGGATCATGGATAAACGTGGTTCAGAAATTTCAATAGAAACCGGCCTGAAAGCAGACGCAGTTGCACGGCATTATTATACACCAGGCGGAGCAGGTAATGTAGTTGCAAACTTATCGGCTTTAAAACCAGCAGCCATCAAAGTGATTGGTACTATCGGCAATGACATGCATGGCCGTGAGCTGACTTCACAATTACAATCCCTGGGAGCAGATACTTCTTCGCTTTTCGTGCAGGAAAATCATTTCAATACGTATAGTTATCTGAAACGGCATGTTGATGGAAATGAAGAACCCCGAATTGACTTTGGTGTATATAATGAACGGAGTGAAGCCACGGATGTAAAAATACTCAATGCACTGGAATCAGCATTGAAGGAAAATGATGCACTTATTTTTAACCAGCAGGTAATAGGAAGTATTAACAATGATGCATTTATAACAGAAGCCAACAGCATTTTTAAAAAATATCCAGATAAAATCGTGATGCTCGATTCGCGCCATTTTAACGAACTTTTCAACAATACTTACCTTAAAGCCAATGACAGGGAAATAGCTTCACTTGTTGGTGTAATAGTAAATCCGGATGAAATTATTCCCATTGCTGATGTAAAAAAATACGGCAGGGAAATTTTTGAAAAATCGCAAAAACCGGTGTTTGTTACCTGCGGAGATAGAGGTATTATCGCTTTTGATGCTTATGGATATTATGAAATACAGGGTTTGCAGCTTAAAAACAAACTGGATACAGTAGGTGCCGGCGACACGGCTATCAGTGCAATAACACTCTGCCTGGCAGCCGGATTATCCGTAAAAGAGGCGGCTCAGATTGCCAATTTCGCAGCCGCCGTTACGGTTCAGAAGCTGTACACGACGGGAACAGCTTCGGGTGAAGAAATATTAAGAACAGGCCACGAACCTGATTACGTTTTCAATTCAGATCTTGCTGTAAATGAGCGAAGTGCAATATATATAACAGATACTGAATTTGAACTTTGCGAACCAAACGTCAGTGAAAACCTGGGACATATACGCCATGCCGTTTTTGACCATGATGGTACGATCAGTTCACTAAGGCAGGGCTGGGAAGAAATTATGGAACCGGTTATGATGAAATCTATTTTAGGAAATCTACATGACACTGTTGATGCCGGTACTTACCAGAAGGTAATGAAAATAGTAAAGGAATTTATTTATAAAACCACCGGAATACAGACGATCTATCAGATGGAAGGATTGGTGAATCTGGTACGGGAGTTTGGATTTGTCCCTGAAAATCAGATTCTTGATAAATTTCAGTACAAAGAATTATACAATGCCGGATTGATGGAAATGGTGAATAAACGTATGATTAAACTGGCTGAGGGGGAATTGATACAGGAAGATTTTACTATAAAAGGAGCCGTTTCGTTTCTTCACGAATTAAGAGATCGCGGTGTGACATTGTATCTGGCAAGTGGAACGGATGTAGATGACGTAAAAAATGAAGCAAACGCGCTTGGTTATGCCGACTTGTTTAATGGCGGAATTTATGGCGCCCTGAAAGAGTATACCCGGTTTTCCAAGAAAATGATCATTGAAAAAATCATTCAGGATAATCAGTTGAAAGGAAATGAGCTGGCTGTTTTTGGTGATGGCCCCGATGAAATAAGAGAAGGCAGGCGTGCAGGCGGAATTTCTGTGGGCATTACCAGCAACGAATTACAGCGGTTTGGACACAACCCAGCCAAACGCCCAAGGCTTGTGAAAGCCGGTGCGCAGTTGTTGATCCCTGATTTTTCACAATACAGAAAACTGGTTTCGCTGCTTTTTTCAGAAAGAAGAGTTGATGCAGGGCTACATATCCTGGGATTTTAAATTATAGTTTTCAAAAGCACCGATGCGGGAAACATTTTTTCTGATTTTACTTTGTTTGGCCTTTATTTCTTGTGAAAGAAAACGTGAAGCCGTATCAGAAAAAACGGATTATCAGGATGTCGCGTTCTGGCAGGAATATCACGAAGCCTATCCTGTTGATAGCCAGACTGGTGCAAACGAAGTTAGAAGTATAACCGTAGATGATCAGTCTGATATCTGGATTGCAACGAAAGCTGGAATATTTCAAAAGAAAAAGAATACGAACAAATGGGTTGAAATTCTTTCCAAAGAAGACAAAGGCCCTGCTTTTGCTGTAACTGCTGAAAAAGGGGTTGTTTGGCTGGGTGTCTGGAACGGATTATATCGTTTTCAGAACCATAAACTGACTAAAGTTGCTGGTCCGGTTGGCCCGATATCGGCAATTTGTATAACCGGAAAAGTGGTCTTTGTATTGGGGCCAAATGGTTTCTGGATTGACAAAGGAAATGGTTTTATCAGGCAAAAAGATCAGATTTCACGTTCGGTCCGTGATGTGATATCAGACAATCACAATGGGCTTTGGATTGCTACCGACGTTGGTTTATTCCATTGGACGGAAAATGGAACAACGCATTATTATAAAGCAGATGAGCTGATAAGCGGTTATGCAAAAGGCCTGGCAATTGATACTGAACAAAAATTATGGGTTGGCGGATTGGGAGGAGTTACCATTCGTGCAAACAATAAAAAAGAGAAAGAATTGAAACCTGAGAATGGAATACCTTCTGTTTATGTAACATCAGTAAAATATGCTCCGGATAGTTCCATGTGGGTTGGTACACAGACTGGCTTAGTACGTTATCGTGCAGACGGAAGTCATTCCGTGCGATTTACCAGGCGCTGGCTGATGGATGACCAGGTCAATGATATTGCGTTTGACCGGGATGGCAATGCATGGATTGCAACACAACAGGGCGTGAGTGTCATTAAAAAGAAGAAAATGACATTGGCACAAAAGAGTGATTTTTTTTATGATGTATTGATGAAAAGACACATCCGTGCACCATGGATTGCCGGTCAGGCGCATCTGGAAATTGCGGGGGATACCACATCATGGAAACCGGAAGATGATGACAATGATGGAGAGTATACCGGGAATTACCTGGCGATGGAAAGTTTCAGGTACGCCGCTACCAAAAATCGGGAAGCGAAGGAAAATGCGAAAAGGGCTTTTGGCTTTCTGAAATTATTGAAGGAGGTAACAGGTACAACAGGCTTTTTTGCCAGAACTATCGTGCCTTCGGACTGGAAAAGTGTACACGACGGCAACCGCACTTTCACAGAAAGAGAACGTGCAGACGAATTGGTGAAAGAGCCCAGATTCAAACCTGTTGAAATCCGGTGGCATAAGTCTGCGGATGGTAAATGGCTTTGGAAAGGTGATACAAGCAGCGATGAAATGTGCGGTCATATGTTTGGTTATTTTTTCTATTACACTTTGGTAGCAGACGAAACCGAAAAGAAAATCATTGCGGCTCATGTTGCAGACATTGTGGATCATCTGATGAAAAATAACCTGAATCTGGTCGATATAGATGGAACGCATACGCGCTGGTCGGTGTGGTCGCCGGATAAGCTGAACAGAGACCCTGAATGGCTGCCGGACCGGAACCAGAATTCAATGGAAATGCTGACTTTCCTGAAATTGGCCAATCATATGACTGGTCAGGAAAAATACCAGAAAGAATATCTCAGGCTGATCAATGAGGAACACTATCTGGAAAATATGGCTGAAGTAACCAAACAGAATCCGGCATGGTTAATCTATTTCGACGTTGTTTTACAGGCATATCTCTATCCCATTTTAATGAAATGTGAGAAAGATCCGGAAAGATTAAATTTTTACCGGAATCATCTGGAAGAGTGGTTTGAAAAAAGAAAAGCTGACCATAATCCGCTGATTAATTTTATCTATGATTACAGCCTGGATAAAAAGTCTGAATTGAACAATTCCGTAGATTTTTTAATCGACACACCGCTTGATCTCATCGACTGGCCGATAGACCATAGTAAAAGGGAAGATATTAAAGTGGTAAGAACTCCGGTTTTAGAAGATGTACAGGTGAGTGAATTGCAGCCGGCGAGCCTTAGAATGGCTGTACGCTGGGATAAAAACCCATGGACTCTGGCAGGCGGGGATCCGCATACTGAACGTGAACCGGTTTTCTGGTTGCTGCCGTACTGGATGGGAAGATACCTGGGAATGATTAAATGATAGCGAAGATGGCGCGAAGCTCTGGCTTTGTGACAGCTATTTTAAGGCCAATGGCCTTTTACGAAATAAATTAATCCGGCCGGAGGCCTTAAAATAAACATCCCGAACAGGACGTTCGCGCCATCAGATGAAAATACAATTTACGCTTCTGTTTCTTTTTGTTTCCGTTTTGCTTGTTCGGGCTCAGCCCTCTCCTATTGTATCCCAAACCCTTATTTTCCCGCAGCAGGAACAGCATGTGCATGGCAGCAGCCTGGTTAGCCTTCCCAACGGCGATTTTCTGGCAGCGTGGTTTCAGGGTAGTGGTGAGCGAACGGCAGACGACGTAAAAATTATGGGTTCAAAATTAAAAAAAGGGTTAAAAAACTGGTCTGAGCCATTTCTGCTGGCTGATACGCCCAATATTCCGGATTGTAACCCTGTCTTATTCCTGAATGGCCAGGGAAAGCTTTTCCTGGTATGGATTGCTGTTCAGGCTAACGTTTGGGAACAGTCGATTTTACGATTCAGGACGTCGGTAGACTATGAAAAAAACGGCGCTCCTGTATGGAACTGGCAGGATAATATTTTACTAAAACCTGATCAAAAATTTGCAGATGAAATTAAATCAAAATTCAAAGATCTGCCTGAAAACAATGCCGGCTGGGCAGGATATGCGCCTAAATATGATCAGATGATTATTGAAGCCGCCACTGATTTGCGAAAAAGGAGCATTGGCTGGATGACGCGGATCAAACCTTTGTTAATGGAAAACGGACGAATTGTACTACCACTTTATTCTGATGGCTTTAACCTCTCCATTATGGCAATTTCAGACGATCATGGCACAACCTGGCGTCCGGGGTTGCCGGTAGTTGGCCGTGGGCCGATTCAGCCTGCTATTGTTAAAAAGAAAAACGGGAACCTCATTGCATATATGCGCGACAGTGGCGACGAACCAACGCGTGTACATTTCAGTGAATCTGCGGATCGGGGTGAAAGCTGGACAGCCACAAAGAAAACTGATATTCCTAATACGGCCAGTGTGGAATTACTGGTTTTGAAAAATGGTAAATGGGCTTTTCTGGGAAATGATATTGACGACGGCAGGTATCGGCTTAGTTTGCGAATTTCGGATGATGAGGGAAAAACATGGAGATCGAAATTTTTTATTGAAAACGACTTGTCCGGAAAAGGAAATTATTCCTATCCTTCACTGATACAAACAAGTGACGGGCTTTTGCATATGACTTATTCCCATCATCCTGAAAAAAACAAAAAATCGATCATATACGTTGTCGTTGATCCTGATAAAATTTGATTGATGCGGATGGCGCGAACGTCCCCGTTCATGACGTAAAAAAAACCTAAACCTATATCATAAATGAACAAGCTCCTATTTTTATCCTTCCTGTACGTGTTTGCTTTTTCGCGTTGCAAAGTCTTTGCCCAATCTGTTTATAATGATAAACCGTTCTTACAGGATTACAGTATCAAATACTATTCAGATACAACAAAGCTCAAAACAATCCAGGCATATTCCGATCGCAATGGTGTTATTCAGATTCTTTCAAGCAAAGGCCTGCAGCATCCATCTGACGGACAATTTTTATATCAGGGCAGTATTGAACCGGATCATTCTTACCGGTTTATGAAAGATAAAAAAATCTCAGCAATCGGATCTTATCAGGATCAGCTGGTTTATCTGACAGACAAGGTTGTGTTCAGTAATGCCTGGGCCGGAAAGTTATTTTCTTCCCATACACTACCTCATGCACATTTATTTAAAGGAGGGAAGGATTTTACATTTATGATTTCCGACGGAAAATCTTTGCAGCTGATTAAAGATTCCAAAAATCTCTGGAATGGTACTTTACAGGACGATGAGGTGATTGCAATCCGGTTTCAGGAAAATACAGATCAGTTCTGGGTTCTTGGAAAAAAATCACTTTATACTTTTAATGTAAACAGTTCTAAACTGACTAAGCTTCTGGACGGGGCTAATTTCACTGCTTTTGATCTAATCCAGAATAACCAGAATATCATTATTGGTACTACCGATGGATATATAAAATTCAGCGTTTCTTCAAAAAAGCAAACAGGAGAAATCCAAAAAAAACTTCCGGTTACCAGCATAACTGCAGTTGAAGAAATAAATAATAAAACCTGGTTTGGATCAAACGAAGGAGCTTTTTCGTTACGTTCTGATGGTAAATTTGATTATTATAATGGTGAACGCTGGTTACCTGGCAACAGGGTTTTGCATATTTCCGAAGGCCCAAAAAATTCTGTACTGCTATTAACTTCTGCCGGGCTTGGACAAATAGCATTTAAAGAAATGAC
Organism: Dyadobacter sp. NIV53; assembly: GCF_019711195.1. Lineage (NCBI taxonomy): Bacteria > Pseudomonadati > Bacteroidota > Cytophagia > Cytophagales > Spirosomataceae > Dyadobacter > Dyadobacter sp. NIV53. The sequence continues at coordinate 4,517,207 of NZ_CP081299.1, read as the reverse complement.
ACTGGAAGAAAAAGCCATGTACTATGAAGAACAGGTAAGATCGAGACATATCAGGAATGGCTTCAATGCCTCGGTCAGGGGAATGGATCACGGCAAATTATCTACCGGTTTTATGGAAGATTCTGACAATGACGGCCTTTGGACTTCCATGTATTTAGGCGGTGAAATTTTCCGGTACAGCGTAACCAAGGATCCCGTTGCACTTCAGAATTGCCGTGAATCACTGGATGCAATGGAAAGATTGTATTCCATTACCGGATTACCCGGTTTTCCTGCCAGATCATTCGAAAGAGCCGGCAATATCGATCAGTTAAGTGACTCCGATCGCTGGCAGCATTCACCTGAAAAAGAATGGGACTGGAAATCGACTACGAGCAGCGATGAAATAATCGGCCACATTTTCGCATTCGGAGCTATGGCTGAGCTGGTTGATGATGTAAACCTGAAAAAACGCGCTGTTGCCCTGATCGACACTGTAATGTCACATATTGTAAAAAACGATATGTATCTGATTGATTTTGACGGAAAACCTACAATGTGGGGCAAGTGGAACTCTGAGTATGTCAATGCGTTTCCGCTTAACGTCGGCGACAGAAAACTGAATTCTTCCAACATTGTAGCCATGCTCCAGACAGCTTATCATTTTACAAAAAAAGAAAAATACAAGACCAAAGCTTTTGAGCTGATGACCAAATATGGTTACCTGGAAAACATGATGCGTACGATGGATTTCATTGGAAAAGCACCGGAAGACGCCGATGAGCACAGCAAACATATGTCCGACGGCTGGAACCATTCGGACGATGAAATGTACTTTCTGGGCTATTGGGGTTTGTACCGTTATGCGTTCAATGATACACTGAAAGCAAAATACAAAGAATCAATTATTGATCACTGGAAGGCAGAAAGAGCCGAAAAGGAAGGTGCATGGAATATTTTCACTGCTTTGACCGGAACCAAAGAATTTGACCTGAAAGAGGCTGTCTGGTATTTACAGGAACATCCGCTGGATCTGATCGACTGGGGAATCCGGAATAGCCACAGAAAAGATATTGAAATGACCGATGATAATTTTCGTAAACAAACTATAAAAGAAGTGCTTCCACCAGACGAAAGACCGATACAAAGGCATAACGCGAATATGTTTAATCTGGATCGTAATGGCGGGAACGGCGAATCGGAACACAGTGCCGGCGATATCTGGCTATTGCCTTACTGGATGGGGCGCTATCTAAAAGTGATTAGTGCGCCGGTCAAAAAATAATTTTCAGCGAATATGTCCTCTTTATTTATAAATTCGATTTTAATTATTGCAGCAGCCACATTTATAAATTCCTGTCAAACAAAACCGGATTTGGAAGAAAAACAAATTACCAATGATCTGAGCTATCATCACGATCTGGACAATAATGACAATTTCTCTCCCGACGGCGAATGGTTAGTGTATGATACGCGTACTGACAGCGGTGGTATTGCGGCCTCCTCAAAAATTGAAAAAGTTAATATTCTTACCGGTGAAAAAAGGATTCTGTACGAAATAAAAAACAACCAGGTCTGGGGACCCGGAGCGGGTGCAGTAAGTTACAATCCAAAGGAAAATTCTGTGGTTTTTATTCACGGCCTGGCGAGCAGTAGTGAGGCAAATCCCTATCAGCAATGGCGGCGGACTGGCGTTATTGTGCAAGATTCTGATCCGAATGTTCCGATCTTTATGGATGCACGCGATATGACATTTCCCTATACACCCGGAGCTTTACGTGGCGGGACGCATCGGCACGAATGGAGCGGCAACGGACAATGGATTGGATTTACCTACAATGATGCGATCATGAAGGCATTGGAAGATTCAACCGGCACAAAACAGAACCTGAGAACTATTGGTGTTTCAAAAAAAATAAAACCTGTTATTGTTGATCAGAATAGTGAAAATATTTCCGGAACGTGGTTCAGTGCACTGGTGGTCCGCGTAGTGCCTGAACCAACGCCGGGAACCGACGAGATCAGTAATGCAGCGGGCGACAGTTGGGTTGGGCAAAATGGCTACATCAATAAAGTTGGCAAAAGACAAATAGCAAGAGCTTTTTTAGGAACAGTTCCGGGTCAAAAAAACAAAGCGGTGCCCGAAGTTTTCATTGTGGATATACCGGAAGATATTACACAGCCAGGCGAACATGGGCCGCTTGAAGGAACAAAAACTACATTGCCAATGCCGCCGAAGGGGACTCTGCAACGCAGACTTACCTACACAGCCAATTCAGAGAAACCAGGTTGTTCAGGAATTGTAAGATCTTCGCCGGATGGCGGTTATCTGGCTTTTATGGCTTTCGACAAAAACGGGATTCAGCAGGTGTTTATAATTTCTCCCAATGGAGGAAAACCGGTTCAATTAACTGAACATGGATCTGATGTATCAGGAAATATACGCTGGCATCCTGATGGCCAACGCGTAAGTTATGTTTGGAATGGAAGTTACGTTTTATGCAAATTGGGAAACTATGATTTTAAAGAACGTTTTGAAATAATAACAAAACCAACAAATCCTGCACCAACTAATGCAGTATGGTCACCCAATGGAAAGACGATTGCTTTTAATCGTTTGATAAAAAATGGAAAAGACTCTGCTCAGCAGATTTTTGTGAGGGAGATTAATTGATAGTACTAATACAAAGGCGTAATTCAATCTAAAAGAGAATTTCTTCATAAACTGTACTTACCGGCATGTTTATATTGAAAAAGGGCAGAGCAATACTCTCGTCTAACTTGTCATAAAACTCTACATACCACCGTTCTCCTTCACGAATATAGATTTCTACAAAACAACTTTCCTGTTCAACAATCAGGTAATACTGGAGAGAAGGTAATAACCGATATTCGTTTAATTTAGTTGTACGATCTGTTTTCGCAGTACTTTCAGAAATAACCTCCACAATAAGAACCGGTTCGGTAGCATATTTAAGTTTATTCCCGCTTTTTCTAAAAATCAAAAAATCAGGTATACGGAAAACTTTGCTTTCCTGCACCTGTAATTTAACCGCATTTTGAATAAAAATATAAGATTGTCCTGTAAGTAACCCACGTAAATAAAAATGGATATTTCCCGCAATCTGATTAGCTGTAACTGATTCTCCTGACATCTCTATAATCTCTCCGTTTACATATTCAAAACGTCCTTCATGCGTTTCGCAAAAGGCAAGGTATTCTTCCAGAGTATAAAGTTTTTCAGCTACCGCTTCCATAATGTTCTGCTTTTTTCAAAAATACTGATTTTTTAATTAAATCAGAAATTGAATTTAGGGAACCAAAATACCCACAATTTCCTGTGCATACCAGCGGATCAAAAAGTCATTGGGATGGTTTATATTATTGCCCGTCATATCCTGATACGATTTGTATTTCAGTAATTCCCTGTGTACTGTTGTCATGTCTGCAAGTACAATTCCCTGCATTGTTAATTCTTCCAGAACACTTTTAAACTCAGCCTGTGTTCCTGTAAAAAATGATTCAGGATTTGGAAGCATCGGAGTTACCAGGATAAATTCTGTGTTTTTATTATTTTCTTTAACACGCTCGATAATCTCCTGGATATTAGCTTTAAACTGCTGAGGCTCCATTTTTCCGGTTCCGTCATTCATACCAAATGCAATAATTACCAGATCCGGATTGTGGTCGGCAACCAGTTTCTGTACATTATTCTTCCCCCATTTTGAATCCATTCCACCAACTGCCGTATTGGTAAATGTTACCGAAGCTTTATAAAATCGTTTCAATTTTTCGGTAATCAGGTTTCCCCAGTCCGGCAAATTGGGAGATGCGCTGGATTTTCCACTGGCATTGGCTCCGGCAGCAATACTATCACCATAAAGCAGCAAATGTATGGCCTGTTTAAGTTTCAATTTCTCAATAGTATGAGGCAGATTTTCACCCTGAAAAATTGGGATAACGCCCTTCCAGCCGTTTTTGGCATGTTTATAAGTTATGGCCAATTGATGCTCATGAAAGTAAGAACCTTCGTGGAACAAAACTTTTCCTCCGCCTTTTTTAGGAAATACATTTTTTGTCGAATCCGGATATAACTCATCATTGGTCATATAAACTGCGCTTGAACCAGGCATCAGTTTAAGTTTTCCATCCTTATATTCCCAATCTACATCTTTCTTGTATTCAATGTTTAATGCAGAATTTCTGACGGAAAGAATATGTTTTGGCTTAAACAAAAGTTGCGCCTCTGCTGGTTTTCCCTCTTTCGAAATCATCAGTACCGATTCATTATACATCGTTTTCCCTTTCCAGAAAGGCTTTAATGAGATATCGATCAAATCACTTTGAGCTGTGGCAGTGCAACTTATGAATAAAAGGAACAGTATGTTTTTCATATTTAGTAAAAGGAAATTATTCAATTTCTTTACCTGTAAGGGCAATTCTTACCAATTGCGTCTCTTACTCCATACAGAACCTTTATTACTGACTTTATTTTTATGATACATACCATGCGTTGGTTCGGCCCCAATGATCCGGTTTCATTAATGGATATTCGTCAGGCCGGATGCACGGGAATTGTAAGCGCATTACACCAGATCCCTGTTGGTGATGTGTGGTCAGTTGAAGCAATAGAAGAAAGAAAACGAATTATTGAGGCTGGAAATCAGCAATATACTCCCCTAAATTGGTCTGTTGTTGAAAGCCTTCCTGTTCATGAACATATTAAAAAAGGACTTCCAACAAGGGAATTATATATTAAAAACTACAAAGAATCTCTTCAGAATCTGGCGACTTGCGGTATAAAAACGGTTTGCTACAACTTCATGCCAGTACTGGACTGGTCGCGTACGCAGCTTGATTACATTTTGCCGGAGGGACATAAAACATTACGTTTCGTTTGGGAAGATTTTGCTTTGTTTGATCTCTATATTCTCAGACGGCTTAACGCAGGGTTTGATTATGAACCTGAGATCCAGGAATCTGCCTATAATAAATTCCGGAGCATGTCGACAGAGGAAATTGCAACACTGACCAATACTGTTTTGCTTGGACTTCCCGGTTCAGAGGAAGCGTTTGATCTGACTGTTTTCCAGAGTGTACTGGATGAATATGAAAATATAGGTGATAAAGAGCTGCGTGAAAACCTGTATTATTTTGTAAAACAGGTCGCTCCGTTTGCTCAGGAACTGGGTATTAATCTGTGTATTCATCCGGACGATCCACCGAGGTCATTATTAGGTTTGTCGAGAGTAGTAAGTACAGAAGCAGATTTTGAACAGCTGATGCATGCAAGTGATGTGCGCGCAAATGGTATCACATTTTGTACCGGATCTTTGGGCGTAAGAGCTGATAACGATTTAGTGAATATCATAAACCGGTTTGGCGACAGAATACACTTTGTTCATTTGCGTACCACTAAAAGGGAACCGGGAACCAGAAATTTCCATGAAGCTCCGCATCTGAACGGCGATGTGGACATGTATGAAGTGGTAAAAGCTTTACTGGAAGAAGAACAAAAACGAAAAGATTCGGGCTATACCGAATATGAATTACCAATGCGCCCGGATCATGGTTTTCAAATGCTGGACGATCTGCACAAAAAAACTTATCCCGGTTATTCAGCCATCGGCAGGCTGAAGGCACTGGCTGAATTACGCGGACTGGAAATGGCAATCCGGCGTTCTTTTCAGTTAAGTATTTTGCTTATATGTACGCTTTTCAGCTATACAGCTTTTGCCGACGACGGTTATCGCTTGTGGTTAAAATACGATCTGATCAAAAACGAGGCTAAAAGAAAAGAATATGCATTAGCACTCAATGCCATTGTTGTTGATAAAATTAGTCCGGTTAGCAAAACAGCGACGGATGAATTGCAATCAGGTTTGCAAGGATTGCTAGGAAAGAAAATATCAATCCAGTTGAAATCTTTACCGAAAGGTGGAAATATTTTTTTAAGAATAAATCCTTCTGAAAAACTGGCAAATGACGAAGGTTACCATATTTATAAAAATGGTTCTGACTTTATTATTGCTGCCAAAAGCGATAAGGGATTGTTGTACGGCAGTTTTGCATTTTTGACACAAATACAAACCGGAAATTCGGTGGATAAGATCGACATTACGTCGAGTCCGAAAATACAGCTTCGGATGCTTAATCATTGGGATAATCCTAACGGAACTATTGAACGTGGTTATGCCGGATCTTCACTTTGGAAATGGTTTGAATTACCCGAACGCCTCGATCCGAGATATCAGGATTATGCAAGAGCGAATGCTTCAATCGGAATAAATAGTACGGTAGTCAATAATGTTAATGCAAGCGCCCGGTTTCTGACTCCAGAATACTTACCGAAAGTAAAGGCCTTGGCCGGCGTATTTCGTCCATATGGAATTAAGGTTTTTATGTCGATCAATTTTGCGGCTCCTAAAATATTGGGCGGACTAACAACTTCCGACCCGCTTGACCCAAAAGTGAAACAATGGTGGATCGAAAAAACAAAAGAAATTTACGCCGCTATTCCTGATTTTGGAGGTTTTTTGGTTAAAGCAAATTCAGAAGGTGAGCCCGGGCCGCAGGATTACGGACGCAACCATGCAGATGGAGCAAATATGCTCGCCGATGCATTGGCACCTTTTAATGGTGTAGTAATCTGGCGTGCCTTTGTTTACAAAGCCGACGCAAATGGAGACCGTTTCAAGGCAGCTTATGACGAGTTTAAACCTTTGGATGGGCAGTTCAAACCCAATGCAATGGTACAGGTTAAAAATGGCCCGATTGATTTTCAGCCTCGTGAACCATTCAGTCCGCTTTTTGGAGCCATGCCTAAAACGCCTTTGGCTATGGAATTTCAGATTACACAGGAATATCTGGGATTTACAACTAATTTTGTTTTCCTCGCCCCATTGTTTAAAGAATGCCTTGATGCTGATACTTATGCAAGTGGAAAAGGATCAAGTGTTGCGAAAGTCGTTGACGGCAGCTTACATAAATATGAAAAAACAGCCATAGCAGGAGTTGCCAACACAGGCTCAGACCGGAACTGGACGGGACATACAATCGGACAAGCGAATTGGTATGCATTCGGCAGACTCGCCTGGGATCATACACTAACTTCGGAAACCATTGCGGAAGAATGGACAAAAATGACTTTGACACAAGAGCCAAAAGCAGTCAAAGTTATCACAGGTCTATTATCCGGTTCAAGAGAAAACTACGTCAATTTCACAACACCGCTTGGTCTGCATCATCTGATGGGGCAAAATCTACATTTTGGCCCCGAACCCTGGTTAGAAAAAAGTGCACGGCCTGACTGGACTGCTATTTATTACCACAAAGCGGACCCAAACGGGATTGGATTCGACCGCACAAAAACCGGTAACAATGCATTGAACCAATACTCCGCTGAAACTCAGAAGCAATGGGAAAATCCTGAAACCTGCCCACTACCCTATTTACTTTGGTTTCATCATGTGGCCTGGAATAAGAAATTAGCATCCGGAAGATCACTCTGGGACGAACTTTGCTATCGTTATTATGAAGGTGCGAAATCTGTATCAGTGATGCAGGAAAGCTGGAATAAAGTAAAACCAATGGTTGACCCTGATATTTTTGCGGATGTTTCCGGCAGGCTTTCCGTTCAGCAACGTGAAGCTTTGTGGTGGCGCGATGCCTGTGTTTTATATTTTCAGAAGTTTTCAAAAATGCCTGTTCCACTACCCTATATAAAGCCGGAAAGAACACTGAGCGAAGTAAAGGAAATAACACGGACTTATCAGTTGAAATAGCTGTCGGCTGTCGGCTGTCCGCTGTCCGCTGTCGGATTAAAATTTGATTGTGGTTTAAATGGTTCAAAGACTTATATTTTAATAAATCGAATGATTTCTGTAACAAATAGTGCGAATGAAGAATCTTCTTCTTCCGTTTTTTCCCTCGAAGGCCAATTGGCACTAATTACCGGCGGTGGCAGTGGAATTGGTTTTTACATAGCCCAATGCATGATACAAGCGGGAGCAAAAGTTGTCATCACTGGTCGGCGGGAAGAAGTGCTTAAAGAAGCGGTAAAATCGTTGGGAGCAAAAGCCAGTTATTTCGTGAATGATGTGACCAAACTGGAAACCATACCACAGCTCATTGCCGACATTGAAGACGCGCTTGGCCCGATTGACATTCTGGTTAATAATGCCGGCATTAATATGAAAAAACATGCCATAGAAGTTACAGACGAAGATTTTGACCGGATTATACAAACCAACCTGCATGCTGTATTTTCTATAACAAGAGAATGCGGAAAGCGGATGATTGCACGAAAGCAAGGCTCCATTATTATGATCACTTCTATGGCTGCCTTGTACGGAATTGACCGTGTAGTGGCTTATACCGCATCCAAATCAGCTGTTGGCGGAATGGTAAAAGCGCTGACGACTGAATTTTCTCCGTACAATGTGAGGATAAATGCAGTTGCACCGGGTTTTATAGAAACACCGATGATGCTCACAGCCATGAACGGCGATCCTTCACGCCGGGACAAAGCCATGGACCGCACGCCTATGGGAACCTGGGGAAAACCTGATGACGTGGGATGGGCAGTAGTTTTTCTGGCATCGCCTGCTGCAAAGTTTATTACCGGTGTTTCACTTCCGGTAGACGGAGGCAACTCAATTGGTTTTTAAGATTTCAAAAAACATATAATTCAGTACCTGATGAAAAAAACAAAATATCTGAACCACCTGATCTGTTTGTTACTAGTTATTGTAACCACTTCTCTGAATTATTCTTATGCGCAAAAGATCAGGTGGAATAAAGTAAAAATATTGGTTTATACCAAAAACGGAAAGGGTTACGTACATGATAATATTGCCAATTCCGTCACAGCAATTCAGGAGCTGGGAAAACAACATGGCTTTACCGTTGATGCGAGTGATGATCCTGCAAAATTTACGGATGAAAATCTGAAACAATATGATGCACTGGTTTTTTCAAACACCAACAATGATGTCTTTGATACTGATGAACAGCGTGTTGCTTTGATGCGATACATTCAGGCAGGCGGAAATTTTGTCGGGTTACATTCGGCATCAGGTACGGAAAGAAAATGGAGATGGTTTAAAGATCTGCTTGGCGGAACATTTTTCTGGCATGAACCCGGACAAAGTTTCACGGTAAAAGTGCTGGATGCCAAAAATCCTTCTCTAACACATTTGCCTGAGCGCTGGGAACGCCCTGTTGATGAATGTTATTTTTTGAAAGAACTGGGCGTAAACCTGAATGTTCTTGCAGTTAACGATCTGACTACAATTCAAAAACCAGGAGGAAAAGCACTTGATACTTTTGGTACTATATTTCCATCTGTCTGGTGGCATGAGTACGATGGAGGGCGCGCATTTTATACGTCCATTGGTCACGAAAAAACAGATTACGAAAAGGAGGATCTGAGAAAACATATATTAGGTGGAATTGAATGGGCAATCGGGCCGCAAAAACCAAGAAATTACAGCAAAGCCTACGCCACCACCCCAAACGATGAAATAAAAAAAAGGTAAAACAAAAATAGCCTGAAAGGCCTATATATCTCAAAGTCGGGCACCACCCGGCGAATTCGGGGAATTCGACGAATTCGGGAAATTCGGGAAATACGCGAAATTCCGCGAATACGGGAAATACGCCGACGAATATTGCGCATCACCCGGCAATTATATACACCAAGACATTAAATCCTAAGTCCAATGAAAAATATCACAGAAGAAAATAACCAGGACAGAAGATCCTTCCTAAAAAAAGCAGCCACCGGCACAGCAGGTATTATTGCAGCATCCATGTTCCCGGCCATTGTACCTTCGAGTGTTTTTGGGAAAAATGCACCAAGCAACAAAATCAATATCGGGCAGATTGGTTTTGGCAGGATCGGATCCTCACACGATTTACCCGAAGTAATTAAAAATGAGGCAGCACACGTAATTGCCGTGGCCGATCTGGATAAAAACCGGCTGGCAAATGGTAAAATCTGGATTGAAAAGAAATATGCAGAGCGTACCGGAAAAGAGAAATATCTGGAAGTAAAAACGTACGATGATTATCATGAACTTTTGGCAAGAAAAGATATTGATGCTGTCATAATCAGTACACCCGACCACTGGCACGCGCAACCTGCCATGGAGGCGGCCGTAGCAGGCAAACACATTTATATGCAAAAACCGACTTCTCTTACCATTAAGGAAGGGCGCATGATGGCAGACATGATCATTAAGAAAAAGGTCATTTTTCAACTTGGAAGCCAACAGCGTTCTATGAATCCATGGCCGCAATTTAAAAGAACCTGCGAGCTGGTAAGGAACGGGCGGATTGGTAAACTTAAAAAAGTATATGTTGGATTACCGGGTGACCCGGCTGGTGGAATTACAACAGAAATGCCTGTTCCGCCTAACCTGAACTATGATATGTGGCTGGGTTCCACGCCTGAAATTTATTATACCAAAGACCGCGTACATTCCCAGACTGACCCCCTAAATGAACGTCCGGGATGGTTACGTTTGGAGCAATTTGGTGCAGGGATGATCACCGGCTGGGGTTCACATCATATTGACATTGCGCACTGGGGAATGGACACTGAACTTACAGGGCCCATTGAAATTGAAGGTACAGCTTCTTTTCCTGCACCCGGTTCCGGATTATGGGACGTTCATGGCGATTTTCTGGTTCACTCCAAATATGCAAATGGCGTAGAAATGGAAATCGGCGGAACGAATCCGAATGGTATTAAATTTGAAGGAACTGATGGCTGGATCTTCGTTTCCCGTGGTAATGTAGGTGTTACTTCATCCGATCCGGGAGCCGCTGCTCCCGGCCAGAAAAATGAAGCATTTTACGCCAGTGACCCTAAAATCCTCGGATCAGTTATCCAGCAGGATGAAATCCATTTATATGAAAGCCCGGAACAGCACCAGAACTGGATTGAAAGTATTCAAAGTGGTAAACAAACGATCAGTCATGCTGAAATCGCGCAGCGTTCCTGCACAGCCTGCCTGCTTGCACATACGGCTATGAAACTGAAAAGAAAATTGAAATGGAATCCTGAAAAAGAAGATTTTATAGACGATGCCGAGGCAAGTGCAATGTTATCCAGACCTCAGCGCGGGCCTTATGGTACGAATTATGTGAAGGGGTAGCTCGGCAGACATTCCAGGTCCAGGCGTCCCCGTCTTTGGGACTTGGAATGTCTTCTATTCAGTAATTCCCCTTATAATCCCGAGGCGTATGCCCGATATATCTTTTAAAATTCCGGTTAAAATTAGATAGCGAATCAAAACCACTGTCATAAGCGATCTGGGCAATAGTCCATTGATCTTCCAGAAGCAATTTACAGGCATGGCCGATCCTGATCTCATTCACAAAATCGATAAAAGTTTTGTTGGATCTGGCTTTGAAATAACGGCAGAAAGCCGCCTCACTCATTCCGGCCAGTGAGGCTACGTCACCCAAACGAATATCCTGCGAGAAATGCTGTAAAACATAATTATGAACTTTCTGCATTCGCTCCGTTTCCGAAATTTTGTAGGTGTTTACATAGCCATAACTGGCAATAGGCGTTCCTCCTTCTTCGTGCGCAAGCCGGTCCAAAAGCGTTAACAAACGCAGGATACTTTGAAAACCTTCTATATTTTTCAGTGCTATCAACTCCGCACATACATGTTCCTGAAGAGCTCCTTTATATGAAATACCTCTTTTGGAATCAATAAGCAACTGGCGTATCGGAAGCATTTCGGGCTTGTCCAAAAGATCTTTACCTAAAAAATCTTCCTGAAAGTAAAGAACAACGCCGTGCGTATAAAGTGATGAATCTGAATTAAAATAAGCAGAATCGCTTCTCCATAAATGAGGAATATCGGGTCCCAGAAAAACGGTATCACCAGGCCCGAAAGTATGGATGGAATCTCCTATCAGCCGTTTCCCCGTTCCCTCTAAAACAGTGAACAGCTGGTAATGCGGGTGAAAATGCCAGTTGGGATCAAAATGAGGTTCTTTCAATTCCTGAACAGTCACGGTCCGAACCTGGCTTTCAATATTTTTATGAATTGGCGCTTTCATAATTACAATAACTTTATTTTGATCAAAAGCATTAGATTTTGTAAAAATACTGATCAATATTAAGTCTATAAATACTTTTAATTCGTTGAATAGAAAATACCCAGTGTAACTTCTAATTTACAGATCTCTAAATTCTGGTGAAATGTATATAATAAGAGTTTAATTATTAATAAAAGAAATACCATTCATACAACGTTATAATTTAATAAGGAATAATCAATTTAATCAAATTCCGGCATACTTTTTAACAGGATTATAACGCAGCGAAAAACCCCACTCAGAAACGGATTAAATAACATAAGTGATCCCTATATATCAGTCAGAAAAATATCTTTAAACATGAAAAACGTTAAATTCCGGATCTTTGCGATCATTTTCCCACTATTGGTCAGTTGTGGAAAAACAGCCACCACTGTGAACAGTGACAAAGAAATTACCGGCAACTGGCTGCTCGAAAGTGTCGTACAGCAAAATGATACAATTCACAGGCCTTCTAAAAAAAATGGTATTTATGATATAAGTATCACCTTTAAAGAAAAAGGTGAACTGGAAGCTACTTCTTCCACCAATTACCTTACCGGTTTTTACGAAACTGCACAACTGAACTCCATACAACTTGATGGTGACGGTACGGAAAGAAAGGAAACCCCGTGGGGAAATCTGTTTATAAACGCACTGCCGCACGTGAACATTTACGATCTTAAATCAAACAAGCTGATTTTATCCTGTGATAATGACAGTCAGCTGATTTTTGACCGGGTACAAAAGTAGTGTTCTGGTTAGAAAACGACTAGTTCCGGGAGAATGAAATGAGCTTATTAACTTTGTTAATAAGCTTTATTTTGCCATTAATTCTACAAATTACCTTTTGCAAATCAATATTTAATCACTTCTAATCAATTGCCGTTAATTATTTGGTATTTTATTGTTGTAAAATTGTACGATAGTTTAACCACGGCACAATCCAACCCTGCTTGCATTAACCGTTAAAATTGATATTGATGAAATTTAGTATGAATCTTCTCCTTTGGGGAAATCAAATTGATGACAGCCTTTTCCCAACCCTGGAACTGATTAAAGAAATTGGATTTGACGGTGTTGAAGTTCCCATATTTAATACTAATCCGGAGCACTGGTTTAAATTTCGGAAAAAACTGGATGACCTCGGATTACAATGTGAAACCGATACAATCTGCGGCCCTGATACCCATCTGATAAGTGCCGATCCTGCCATGCGCAGACATACCATTGGCCATCTTAAGAGTGCGCTGGATTGCTCACTGGTTTTGGGAGCAACCAAACTGATGGGCCCGTTTCATTCGGCATTGGGTGTTTTTACAGGAAAACCTGCAACAAAAGACGAATGGCAATGGGGAATTGAGGGGATTCGAGAAGTAGCAGATTATGCCGAATCGCTGGATATCACATTGGGCCTTGAGTATCTGAACCGGTTTGAATTATACCTGACCAGCTGCGGGGACGAACTGATCCGTTTTGTGGACGAAGTGAATCATCCTAATTGTACCATTATGTTTGATACTTTTCATGCAAATATTGAGGAGAAAAACATTGGAGATACAATACGAAAAGCCGGCGACCGAATTTCATTCATACAGCTTTCGGAGAACGACAGATCAACCCCAGGAAAAGGAAATGTGGATTGGGATGGTATTTTCAAAGCAATCAAAGATATTAAATATGATGGCTGGATCAGTATTGAAGCATTCAGCCCCAAACTGCCGGTAGCTAATATATGGCGTAAAATGTTTGATTCGGAAGAACAGCTGATGCGTGACGGACTGGCATTTATCAAGGCAAATATTTAGTTTTTATTAAAACCAAGTGGTTACTTACAATGCTAACCAATTAAAAGACACGTCTTAAATGTCATTTTTGGCACGACCAGTTTCAGGCCGGCAATAAGTAAAAGAAATAATTATATCGGGCACGATCAGAACCAAAGCTGCAATTAGCTTTTGTTCTGATCGTGCTTTTCTTGTCATTTTTACTGTCAAAATTAAAATTTTAAACTATTCTGTTTCTAAATGCATTGCTATTATAGAAACATTTAACATCAGATGAAAAAAGTAAAGGGCAAATACAGAGCACAACGCGCCGACATAAGCGGATTAATTACCTATCGCATCATGCCATCGCGCGAAGTTCCTATCGATCATCTTGAACCATTCCTTTTCCTGAATCATCACGGAGTGCAAACCTATCCTGCTAAAAACAGAGGATTACCATTTGGCCCACATCCACATAAAGGTTTTGAAACCGTTACTTTCGTTATTGAAGGAGATATTGTGCATACAGACAGCACAGGCTATAAAAGTCAGATTGAAGCAGGCGGAGTTCAATGGATGACTGCGGGAAAAGGAATTATACACGCTGAAAACTCTTCAAAAGAATTTCTTAAAAATGGCGGGAATGTTGAGATCCTGCAACTTTGGGTCAATCTACCAGCAAAATTAAAGAACATAGATCCGGCATATACAGGATTACAAAGCGACGATATCCCGCATATTGTACTGGACGAAGGCAGGGTAACTGTGGATGCGGTTTCAGGAAGCTGGGCTGGAGAAAACGGTAGTATTCAATCTTTGGCTGACGTACATCTTGCGACCATTCAGTTTAAAAATGAAGGGGTTTTCAATATTACTATCGAAGAAGGCAGATCTGTACTTTTTTATCTTATAAGCGGAAAAGTGAATGTGAATGGAGAAAATATTTACAAACTGGAATTGGTTGAATTCGATACTGAAGAAGGAATGATTGAAGTAAAAGCACTGGAAAACAGCTTGTTGCTGATTGGCCATGCCTTACCAAACAATGAACCTATAGTAGCACAGGGCCCATTCGTAATGAATACAGAAAAAGAAATCCGCGAAGCTTATGCCGATTACCAGCAGGGGAAATTTGGCAGCTGGAAGCATTAAGATTTTAAAATTTGTATGAACAATAAAGATAAAAGCCTGTTTTACATTAATAAACAGGCTTTTATCTTCATTGTTCATCAATAAACCTTCGCCAATAAGTGCGGCCTTTCTTTTTCCAGTTTCAGGATCAATTCTCCAAATAAAGTATTGACCCAGGCAAACCATTTACGCGTGAATTTGGACTGGTCATTTTTGTCAAAGGATTCGTGCATAAAACCTGTGTTGTTATGTGTGGTTTTGAGCAGTTTGAGTTGTGCTTCAATTTCAGCATCACTGGTTGAAGTAATAGCACGCGAAATAATTCCCATCGGCCATATCTGATCAATCAATGTATGCGGGCTGCCTAAGCCTTCCCCGGCTTTCCCTTTGAAAAAATAAGGATTGGAATCACTCAGCACAAATTTTCTGGTATTGACATAAACAGGATCTTTAACCGAAACGGCACCCAGATAAGGCATACTGATCAGACCGGGAATACCTGCGTCATCCATCAGTAAATAGTTACCAAAACCGTCCACTTCAAAGGCATAGATCTTACCAAATTGAGGGTGCGGATAAACAGCATATTTCTGTAATGCATTCTCCACTTCCGATGCAAGTGCTTTAAAATCAGAAGCAAGTTTGGCATCTTTCGAACCTGTTTTTTCCAAAAGTTCAGCTACTTCGCGGAAAGATACTACTGCAAAGAAATTGGAAGGAATAAAAAACGGGTACATTGCTGCATCATCCGAAGGCCGGAACGTACTGGCGATCAAACCATTTGGCTTTATCGGATTTCCATAACCATTACCAGGAACTGTGTCGGTCGACCAGGCAGTAGTACGGCCGAATTTATACGGGCCATGATTTTCTTTCCTTTGCTGTTCCTTACAGGTTTGCAGGATCAGGCGCATTGCTTTCAGCCAATCTGCATCAAATGGTGCGGTATCACCGGTAGTTTTCCAATAATTGTAAGCCAGCCTGATAGTATAACAAAGTGAATCCAGTTCCCATTTCCTTTCATGTAACATCGGTTTCATTTCTGTATGATCCGACGTCCATTCACTTTTTTTGGGGCTGTCGTAAAATGCATTGGCATAAGGATCAATGATGATACACTTCGTCTGACGGTTGATCAGCCCGGCTACCATTTCCTTTAAATGTGCGTCTTCTTTCAACAAAGGCAGATATGGCCAAACCTGTGCAGTGCTATCGCGAAGCCACATTGCATCAATATCACCGGTAATGACAAAAGTATCAGCTTTACCATCAATGGGTTTGAAATGAACCGTCGTATCAATTGTATTAGGAAAACAGTTTTCAAACAACCAGGCCAGTTCAGGATCTTTGATCACTTTTTTCATTCTGGTGATCGTCGCTTCCACTGCCGGACTGGTAAAACTGCGTTTATCAGCCGGAATGCGAACCACCGGAAAATCGGCTGCTGCACTTTTTGCAAAAGACCAGTTTGAAGCGGCAATTCCAGCCACTGCCAATGCACTGGTTTTTATAAATGTTCTGCGTTGAAACATAGGGTTTGGAATAATATTTAAATCTTGAAAAATTAAGGACGGGCAATTTAGGAAAAATAATTACGAAGTGATCCGTACATCCTGCTTGTATGTGATTTACTCAAAAACAAGATCTGCAACATATTAATATTCAGATAATTATATAATACTACGTTTGACAGCAAAATTTCAAATGTGATTGAAATTAAAAGTATTTTTCGTTAATTTTATAGATATTAAAACGTTACCTGTATGAAAACCAAAACCATATATTTGCCTTTTCTGCTGTTGATTATTTTCTCTGGCTGTATTGAAGATAACATTACAGTGGCAGATGAGCCGGAAGTTTATTTTGAGGTGGCCCACAGTAATTATGCCTGGAATACAACAAGAGAGGGTTTTGTGATCGATAAGGATGGCAATATCAGAACTTATGAAAATCCTGCAAGGTGGAATGTAGCTGATTCAACCAGGGGTATGCTCACAACATCCGAAATCAAGGAGAATATTGCAAAAACTGTGATGACTGATAAAAAAGTAGATGCATCAATACTTAAAAATTATGCAGAAAAAATTCCGGCTATCAGTACATCAGAATATACAAAACCTGCATCAGGTGGAAATGACCAGGGTATAACAAGCTATTACGCCTATCGGTTCGACCGGAAAAAGCAGGTTTATGTTTCAATTTTATTGAATGAAACAGGAGACTGGGAAAGGCAAAATAAAGACCAGGCCGCTATTGAAATTTCAGGCTGGCTTTCAGGAATAAAATCGGGAGTGAAATAATAACTGTTAAAATCATGAAAAAGCCGTTTTGCAGTAAATCTGCAAAACGGCTTTTTTCATTACAACGTAAACTAACTGGTTTACAATTTGACTATCGAGAAGTTATAGCTCGCTTTGTCGTCAGATATTATTATCTGATAAATACCAGCAGGTAATTTGTTCATATCCTGCGATACGGTTCCTTTGCTTGCTTTCACTTTCTCTTTCGTCATTACTATTTGTCCTGCCGAATTAATAATTTTCATGCTCACCTGTTTCATATCAGCATCCGGCAAATTAATGTTCAATACCGCCTGTACAGGATTTGGGAAATATACCAGTTCTTTCAGATTGGCGGCATCGATCACTACTATTCTGCTGTAAGCAAACTTCCCGTCCCTGTCAACTTGTTTCAAA
Source organism: Dyadobacter sp. NIV53 (assembly GCF_019711195.1). Classification (NCBI taxonomy): domain Bacteria; kingdom Pseudomonadati; phylum Bacteroidota; class Cytophagia; order Cytophagales; family Spirosomataceae; genus Dyadobacter; species Dyadobacter sp. NIV53. The sequence goes on along the minus strand of NZ_CP081299.1, from coordinate 4,499,533 downwards.
CGGTAGTAATTAAGCCCTTTTCCAAAATGAATATCGGTATACTTATAAGTATTGCGGACAGCCGAATTTCCTGCACTTGAAATTTTGGAAATTTCTGTGAAGTTTCTTGCGTTCGCAGACCGTTCGAGTACAAAATAATCGCTGTTCACCTCGCTCGTCGTTTCCCAGTTTAATGCATTTCCTTCATCCGTATGCTTTCCTTCGAACTTGGTAAGTGTCACAGGAAGAGGCCCAACCGGCGGTGCATCCGACAATCCAAAACCTGAAAAGCCCGAATCAAAAGTTGATGTGAAGGCAAAGTCAGTATTGAATGCAGAAGTCATCTGTACCTCGGCAAATGAACCATTCGCGACATTACCGGCTCCGATACTTCCCGGGCTTTTGCCCATAGAAGTTATATCGCCTCCATTAAAGTTGGGCAGTTCAGAAGCCTTGTAATAAAGCGTGATCTCATATTTACCATTTGGATTATTGAAAGTCGGCGTGACTTTGAATGTCTTTTTGGTAATACTATAAGTCAACAGCCAGGGTGTTTCGTCTTCTCCTGCCCTGTCTATCTGAACCGTCGTACAGCCATAGTCATGATCTGTCAGGTTTTTGATTTTAGCAATTACATTACCCGAAGCCTGGTCAAAGAATACGGCAGTGGCATTAGGCCCCAGATATTGCTCATCCGGCGTTAACGTTACTTCACTTTCTATTTGTGTAGGAATGGTACCGGATACTTTTACATTATCTATAGCCCACCAGAAGTCCCAGAATGCTTTGTACCTGAACCTGACCTTCATGGCAGCATTGGCATATTCTACAGGAATTGATATATCTCTCAGAACCGGGACGCTCCATGATCCTGATGTACCGGTTTGCTCTGTTTCTGTCAGCAGATTATGCCATTCAGAACCATCCCAAACATCGACCGTTGCTTCTTCATCAAAATCATCCTCACCCTCAAATATCTCGAAATATTCCAGGAAAGAAAGTTTAATAGATTTCATACCAATAGAGTTGAATGGGGCGGATTCTACAATTTTATTCAATTCTATAGGACCAGCTGCATCACTGTTAATAAATAAAAATGGCCGTCCGTCAGGATCCAGTGCTACACCATCAGATTGTACAACTGCCCAGTTTTCCGGATATTCTCCTTCATCAACAACCGTCCAATCCTCTGGCAAACCTGTATTAAAATTGACTGAAAGTGCTTCCACGGCTATAACACCAGGCTCAATATCATTGTCTACAATGGTAAGTGTATGCTGCTGGTTAAACGATTCCGGAAAAGCATCTCCTCCTTCCAGTGAATAAGTCAGTACAATGGTTTCATTTTCCTCCACATAGGCATCGTTATATATCCTCACTTTCACATCCTGCGATAATTTTCCTGCCTGTAAAGTAAATGTACCGGGTGTGAGATTATAATCAGCGGTGGTACCCAGCGTAGCCGTTCCTGCGGACTTAATCGTTACGGTTACGGGAGCTGACGGAGCTTTATTAATTTGTACCTTAACAATTTTTTCAACGTATGTCAGACATTCCGCAGGTGCAGGCCTGCTAATAGTAGCTTCTGCTTCATTGGCAACTGTTGCAGTTGCAGCAAATTGTACAGATGTAGCAGCACAGGAATAAACGCGCACATTATCAATATACCAGCCATCCCATCCGTTGCATCCATCCGTACCCAGATCCCATCGAAACTGGATCGTTTCACCATCATCCAGTCCCAATGCACTCAGGTTAATACGGCTTTGTCCCCACGATGTTGTAACTGACCCTTCGTCGGCGCCTGAAAAAGCTGGCTGGCCTTGTAAAGGATTGGTGTTGTCTTCCTCTTCCGTTGCCAATGTCAGATTGTATCCGTTTGCTATAAATGCGGATGTTGGTACGAGAGTCCATTCCCCGCTTCCGATTTTGTATCTGATATTACCGCCATCATAAAGTGATTCTAATGATATAAAATGATCAAAAGCCATGTTAAAAGGCCCGGATGCATCTTCAGGAATCGTTATTTGCGGGCTGATAAAACTAATAATGCCATTTTGAAGGTTGGACGTACAATTTCCGGTATCCAAATCAATTCCGAACATAACTTTACCAGATCTTCCACCAGGTGCAGTTTCATTCAGTACCCAGTTACGTGGCGTCCAGGTTTCCTCACTTCCATTGTTAGAAACAGTCCATGCAGCAATCCCGGATTCAAAATCATCGTAAAAAATAGCATTCTCTTCCAATCCACCGATACAAATATCTGCCACCTGTTCAAACAATGGTTCGAAGTCACAATTGGGTTCTCTTCTCAACTCCACTGCCATCAATACTTTCTCCAGTTGTTCCGCATCCTCTTCAGTAATCACTTCTCCGGAAGAACCAGGAGCGGTGTCCGAAGTAGATAAACCCTGAAGATCCTCTCCGATCAAGGCCTGCAATGAGGCTGCCAGAATATCAGCCTGCGAAGCAAAATCAGTGGTTTTTGTCATATAGTTAAACTGCGCATGCCAAAAAATATGTGCAGCTTTTGTAAATCCAAGACCAGTAATTGTCTGTCCGTTGTAAGTACCACCGTCGACCAGTAGAGCATATGCATGATTCATCACACCGGAGTTTAAGTGGACGCCACCAGCATCAGCACTTGAACACCAGTATTGAGTGTCTGAAACTTTACCTGCATTACCATCACAGGTAGGATCCCACATATCCCGGAAGGCACCATTTGTAGCAATCGCCTGTTCACCTATTCTCCACCGGTCTGAACTTGAACATCCTGTTCTGAGTACATTACTTTCATCACCATCAAAATAACCATTTAGCTGATCAACGGTTTCACCCCATATATCAGAATAAGACTCGTTTAATGCACCGGACTGCCATGCATATATCAACCCACTGGTATATTCAGTATAGGCATGTCCCCATTCGTGTGCGACTATGTCATCAGATGCAATTTCATCACAATAATTTGCAGTTCCGCCTCCCCAGTTCGCATTAGGACAATTAATATCGGGATTATTATGTGTCGTAATCATTGCTGCATCCGCATTATCGTATGATACATAGCCGAAAGCATTTTTCATTAAATTATAAATTTGGTTCGCCGACTCTATTTCCGATCGTTGCCATACGTTTAATTCACCCGGAAAAGCATCTCCCTCTTTCCAAATAAGATTCTCTGATGGGTTGGCAGGATCGTAAGTCTGGTCATACAGTTTTCTATCTATACTATGCATACCAGTAAATTGCTCTACCAAAGCCTTTGTATGCGCATCTATGTACAGAAATTCCCGTATATCTGCATCGTTCCTTACTTCTACTTCATACACCAGATGAGTAGCACCCTGGTAACCTTGTGCCAAACCTTTCTGAAATACATACAGATTGTTTTGTTTTACTTTTAAAGGGGCTTTAAGGTTCCCCCATTTTTTCCCTGTAATATACTTCATCGCAATTCTGCCCGCCTCATCCTTTGAAACAGAAGGGGTTGGGTTCAGCTTGGTAACCGGAATAAAATTTCCATTCAGCGAGGCAAGATCGGCCGATTTATTAAAATGGAATTTCAAAATACCGTCAAAAACAGGCACTCCTTTGTAATACTGCTGTACTACAACGTGTTCCAGTCCATAGTTGTCCCGCTTGCTCTCTTTTACCAGATAGGTATCTTTCTGCGGCTGGATCCCAAACAAATCGGGATTCAATTTTAAAAATGAAATGGCTCTATCCTGAACTGATCCGCCGGTAAGTTTCAAAGCTCTGCCCGAAGGAAACCTGATAAAGCTAATAGATTTGGTTGCTTTGTCAACTGTTGGTACAGCGCCCGTTTTCGCAACAAATTCATCGATTTTACTTTTTACTGCATTCTGAGCGAATGATGTTAAGGTACAAAACATCAAATAAAAAGCAATTTGTAAATTGTTTTTCATATACGTTTTAATTGAATTGAGTAACTTATTAATTGAAAATAAAGGAAATTATTTCCAATGTCAACCATATGTTATTTAATGGTTTAGAAATATATTAAGTACTCATATCAATGTAAAAATAATTCTAACTAACTGTAAACATGTATGTTGACAGAATAACATTGTTTTACATAGCTAACAATTTGAACTACTAATTTCATTAAAAGCCCGAATTATTAAGGATGTGGACTGCACCGCAATCATTCGTACAGCTATTTTGGGTTAGTCCAAACATCAATTAAATGAACTCTATCTTATATACGCAATCAGATTTTATTTTCTTTTACCATATGAAAATAGCGATGTCCCATAAAATCCTTTTCACCTGCTATGAAAAAGCCAAGACTTTCATAAAACCTCTTAGCATCCGGATTCTCTAAATCGACGATCAGGCCAACCCGTTTATAACCCAGGGAATATCCTCTTTCACAAAAAGCATGAATCAGTTTTTTACCAATTCCTTTTCCCTGATGTGCAGGATGAACCTGAATACAGTCCAGATAATATTCTCCCGCCTCAGTTTCATCATTCGGAGTAAAACCTGGCTGTGTTTTCCTGATCTGATCCAAAACCGGTTGTCTTAACTGATGCAAAAGTGCGCCATCATATCCAGTTACCGATCCCAGAATTTCCATTTCCTCTTCAAGAACTAATGTGTTCTCGTAACTGTACTGGTTATTTTCCTTGGCAAAAAAGCGCTCAAAAAAAGGAATTGCATCTTCATAACGGTCGGAATTTGCAAAAATGCCTGCTATATGTCCCATTGAAAGAATAAACAAAGGTGCCACTTGCCGGGCATCTTCTGGTGTAGCCTGTCGTATCATAGCCTGAAATTACATTTTTTCAAGATCCGGAATATTCAAATAACCTATTCAAGCCATATTTTGCTTTAAATTCAATCTTCAATGCAAAATTAGTCAAAATACAGTCAGTACTAATCAAATGCGGTAAAGTTTTTGGTATTATTTTGCTTTAAAATTGTATTGTCAAATTAAAATTTTGTTGACTTAATCAACTCTTGCCACAATATATTTAGTTAAACCAAATTCTTAACGAAGCCAGGATGTAATTAGCAGGATTTCAGTCTTTGATACAAATCCTGATTTAATCGGTCAATGGTTTTCATTCTTAACTCTCAATTAATAAATATGTCTCAGAAAATTAATGTTGCAATCGTCGGACTGGGCTTTGGAGCCGAATTTATTCCTATTTATCAGCAGCATCCTCATGCGAATATGTATGCAATTTGTCAGCGTACAGAATCCAAATTGAATGAAGTTGGTGATCAGTATGGTATCGACGTGCGTTATACCAGTTATGATGACCTGCTGAATGATCCGCTGGTAGATGCCGTTCACATTAATTCTCCAATTCCGAACCACGCAGAACAAACCCTGAAAGCATTACGCGCCGGAAAACATGTAGCTTGTACAGTACCAATGGCTACCAGTGTGGAAGATTGCATGGAAATTGTGAAAGTGAGTAAAGAGACAGGGAAAAAATATATGATGATGGAAACCGTGGTCTATGCTCGGGAATTCCTTTTTGTGAAAGAATTGTACGAAAAAGGAGAATTGGGAAAAGTCCAGTTCCTGAAAGCCAGCCATCAGCAGGATATGGAAGGCTGGCCTGACTACTGGCCCGGCTTGCCTCCGATGCATTACGCGACGCATTGTGTTGGCCCGGTTGCAGGATTGTTGAAACTGGAAGCCGAATATGTATCCTGCTTCGGATCAGGAACGATCAGTGAAGACCTTGCAAAAATACATAACTCGCCATTTGCTGTTGAATCGGCACATATCAAATTTAAAGACAGCGATTTGTCTGCATATGTATACCGCTCGCTTTTTGATGTAGCGCGTCAGTACCGTGAAAGTTTTGAAGTATACGGAAGTAAAAAATCATTTGAATGGCCGTTAATTGAAGGTGAAGATCCGGTGATCCATACAGCTAAAAAGGCTGAACATGAAATTGCAGAACGTGTTCCAACACCTGATTATGCACATTTACTTCCGACTGAAATTCAACATTTCACTGGAAAAGGGGTTTATGATCTGGATGATCATTCACATTTGTCATTTGTCCAAGGAGGCGGCCACGGTGGTTCGCACCCGCATTTGGCCAACGAGTTTATCAGCGCATTAATTGAAGATCGCGAGCCATTCCCGAATGCATGGCAATCGGCGAATTGGACAAGCGTTGGCATTTTGGCGCATGAATCTGCGTTGCAAGGTGGCGCGTTGATTCAGTTGCCTGATTTTCAAAATGTTTAGTCTGGGTTAGAGCAAAATCAACATTTACGTGAACAATGACATTTTAGAGTTCAGCGTGAATTGAAAAAGGCGTTTGAATCGGATTATTATTGCGGTGCGCTGCACCTTCCCGTACGTCTTTTTCATCTTTCTTTCTACCGCGCGGCGGACCGCAAGTAGCCCGGTGCTCTGCACCTGCTAGCTAAAACATATCTGAAATTGACAGGTGCAGAGCACCGAGCTATTTGTAGAATTGGAATTGCCGTGACATTTTTCAAGGTGCAGCGCACCGCAATAAAAAACGATTGCTAACGCATTCAAACGAATTTTAAAAACTTAATACACTCAACAAAAACCCAATAAAAAATGAAATCAAACTACTTCATCATCAATGGCAAATACCTACACACAACTATACATTCAACTCGTATTTTCTGTACAAGGCAGAGAAAGCTTAATAAGTAAATCATGGAAGGATGAACTATACGCATACATCGGGGGAATTATCCTGACCAACAAATCCAAACCTTTGGCAATAAACGGAATGCCGGATCACATTCACATTTTTATCGGGTATAATCCGACGACAGCTTTACCAGATTTGGTGGAAGAAATCAAAACATCATCCAACAGATTTTTAAAAGAAAAATATAAAACACAAGTGTTCAACTGGCAGAAGGGGTACGGAGCGTTTTCATTTAATCGATCGCACGTAGACGCAGTAATTAAGTATATAAGCAATCAGGAAAAGCACCATCAAATTCATACATTTAAGCAGGAATATCTTAAAATGCTCAATGATTTTGAAATAGAGTACAAAGACAATTATTTATTTGATTTTCAGGATATTTCTTCCTGGGAAAACTAAGATTTTACAATACAAAATTCCTAAATGAAAACTAAAGCATTATCCTTTCTTTTTGGTATTGTCCTGCTGGGATGTGCCTCACAACCGTCTTCTCAGAATGCATCTGTAAAAAGTGTATCTGCAAAAGATGCTACAGCGCCGCGGCGGCTTGAAATCCTTTTTATGGGGGACAAAGTGGGCCATCACAAACCGGCAGAACGTGTTCCTCAGATTATGGCGGCTTTGGGCCCAAAAGGTTTCAACTTCACTTATACCGATGATCTGGAAGATCTTAATCCTGAAACACTGGCCAAATACGACGCCCTGATGCTTTTTGCAAACTGGGATTCGATTGCCCCGCAGCAAGCCAAATCGTTACTGGATTTCGTAGCCAGCGGCAAAGGTTTTATCCCGGTTCATTGCGCTTCTTACTGTTTCCGTAACAACCCGGATGTTGTGAAACTGATGGGCGGACAGTTCTGGCGCCATACCTGGGACACTATTCAGCCAGTATGGGCAAAACCGGATCATCCAGCCATTGCCGGTGTAAAACCATTTAAAACGGTAGATGAAACTTATTTGCACACACTTTTGCAGCCCGACAATATTGTTCTGACGGAGCGTATTGTTCAGGCAGATCAGGAAAAAGACAAACCGGGACGCGCCAATGAGCCATATACCTGGGTTCGTACGCACGGAAAAGGACGTGTTTTTTATACCGCTTACGGACATGACGAACGCACCTGGTCTGTTCCGGGATTTCATGATTTATTGGAAAAAGGAATTCTTTGGGCTGTTAATGACAATGCAAGAAAAGCACTGGCTGGCCTGAACCCGAAACCATTTGAATATCGTGCAGCGGTTCTTCCAAACTACGAACAGCGCCCTGGTGCCCAGGTACAGCAATTACCGCTTTCTCCCGAAGAATCAGTAAAACATATTCAGATCCCGGTTGATTTTACACTGGACGTTTTTGCACACGAGCCGGATGTGATGCACCCGATCGCCATGACCTGGGATGAACGCGGAAGATTGTTCGTATTGATCACGAAGGATTATCCCAACGAACGCAAAGACACAGGCGGAAGTGATTATATCCTGATCTGTGAGGATACCAATAAAGATGGCAAAGCGGACAAATTCACGAAATTTTCAGAAGACCTGAGTATTCCGACCGGGCTTGTTTTTGCTAATGGCGGTATCATTGTTTCCCAGGCACCGCATATGTTGTTTTTGCAGGATACCAATGGTGACGATAAAGCGGATGTGAAGAAAATTCTGTTCAGCGGATTCGGAACGGGTGATACGCACGCCGGCCCTTCCAACTTACATTACGGATTTGATAACTGGATCTATGGTTCAGTAGGCTATTCAGGATTTAAAGGAAAATTTGCTCAAAAAGATTCTCTGGATTTCGGACAGGCTCTTTTCCGTTTTAAACCGGATGGAACTGATATGGAGATCGTAGCCAAAACCTCCAATAATACCTGGGGGCTTGGTTTCAATGAAGCTGGTGATCTTTTTGGTTCTACTGCCAATAATTCACATGGCTGGTACAGCGCCATTCCAAACCGTTATTTTGGAAACAGTAAAGTGGATAACGGCAGCCGTAGTACTGATACGCATAAAGATATGCAGCCAATTACCTCAAAAGTACGTCAGGTGGATGTATTCGGCGGTTTTACAGCGGCAGCAGGTCATAATTTTTATACAGCACGTGCTTATCCAAAAAAATACTGGAACAACGTTGCCTTTGTTTCTGAACCAACGGGCCACATTTTGCACCAGAATGTAATGGCTAAAAAAGGTACAGATTTTGAAGATGTACTAGGATTTAACCTTCTGGCTGGCGCCGACGAATGGGTGGCTCCTGTTTTTGCAGAAGTCGGACCGGACGGCGCCGTTTGGGTTGCCGACTGGTACAGTTATATTATCCAGCATAACCCTACTCCAAAAGGTTCTGAAAATGGAAAAGGAAATGCTTATGATACGCCTTTAAGAGATTTTACCCACGGGCGTTTATACCGTATTGGCTGGAAAAATGCACCGGCTTACACACCGGTTACGTTGAGCAAAGACCGTCCTGATGAACTGGTTGCTACTTTGAAAAACACCAATATGTTATGGAGAAGCCACGCACAAAGACTGCTTGTTGAAAGAGGAAATAAGGACATGGTTCCTAAATTACTGGAATTGGTTAAAGATAAATCGGTTGATGAAATCGGGTTAAATACTGCTGCTATTCATGCTTTATGGACTTTGAAAGGACTTAATGCAATTGAAGACCCGCAGGTTTTGGCTGTTGTTACCGAAGCTTTGAAACACCCCTCCAATGATGTACGTAAAACTGCAGTTCAGGTTTTGCCTCGTACTGACGCCACGGCAAAATCGCTGCTGGCTGTGGATGCATTGCATGATAAAGAGCCTTTGGTTGTTTTGAATTCACTTCTGGCTTTTTCAGAAATCCCTTATACAACGGAAACAGAAACGGCAGTTCTGACATTGCTCGATACTTACTCACAAGCTGATGACCGTTGGATGCCGGATGCTTTTGCAGCTGTCCTGAATGCCCAGAATGGTAAGTTGCTCAATAAATATCTGGCACAAAGAGCAGGTAAAGCAGGCTCCTCAGCCTCAGCCGGAAAACAGGATTCAAAAGCAATGGCAGGTATGGATCATTCTAAAATGAACCATGACAATAATTCTGCGGGTAAAGTTACTGTTCAGGGTTCCGCTGAATTGGCGATTACTAATATTACAATTGATCCGGTTACACCTTATGTACGTGAAAATGCCCGGGTTACGATTGAAATTACCAACCAGGGAAGTGTTGCGGTCCCAAAAGAACTGGTGCCTGTCGTAACGGTCGGTATCAGAAGCCGTTCACTGAATACGAATTATATCAGTAAACAACTTTCCAATGGAATTGCACCTGGTGAAACCATCAAACTGACCGAAGGAAACAACGGCCCATGGAGAAGTGTATTCAATTTTACATCTGATGAAGCCGGAAAAGTAAATGTTACGGCGATTATTGACCAGGATAATGTAGTCCCTGAAAAAGATGACAACAAGAACAATACGCTGACCAAAACTTTTGAAGTGCGCCGTCTGGACCGTTTGTCTGACTTTGCTTTGGAACGCGCAACACGCGGTTATACTTCCTATGCAAAAGGGGATGATGTTGTCAATCTGATCAAAACTGCACAATCACTTGATCCACAGGGACGCAATGCGGTAATGAAGGGCATTCTCGGATCATGGAATCCTAAACGTAAAGAAACAGCGTCCGATGCAAGTAAAACATTATTGGCTTCGGTCAAAAATGACATTCCGGAAGATCTGAGTGCGAAGTTTAATACGTTTTTAGAATCATACGGTATGAAAGACGAAGCACCGGCTGACCCGAATGTACAAATCGTCCAGATCAAAGCGATACGCGAAGAAATGAAGTTTAGCGTAACTGAATTTACAGCTATTGCAGGGAAAACAGTAGAGATTGTATTCGAAAATCCGGATGCCATGCAGCATAATATCGTTGTTGGAAAACCAAAAACAACACCAATCATCGGTGCGGCAGCCGACAAGATGATCACTGCCAAAGATGGTGCAGAGAAAAATTACGTTCCGAATATTCCGCAGATTATCGCTGCAACGCCGTTGGTAAATCCCGGACAGACTTACCGCCTGAGATTTGTGGTTCCTGATGTAGTTGGTGATTATCCGTTCGTATGTACTTTCCCGGGCCACTGGAGACTGATGACAGGGGTAATGAAAGTTGTGAAAGAGCAGGCAGTCTTATCTAAATAAATGGCCTATGAAAACAATCAGATAATATAAATTCAAACCGCATTATTCAGGAAATCTGACCTAATCTGTGCTCAGATTTCCTGAATCAATTTATTCTTAAAAAAACGGGTAGCAATTAACCGTTGCTGTCAGCCTATACTCATTCGTCAATTAAAATATAACTATATCAACAATAAATAAAATTAAATAAACAAATAATTACTCACATCTAACTTAATCTAAATTATATGACGCTAATTAGACGAAACTCCTTTCAGGGGCTTCACAAACCTCTTTGTGCCCTGATTGTTTCAGGGATGCTCTGGCCCGGGGAAATTATTGCGGCTTCCACGAACGTCGAAACGCCTGTAATTAAGCACCTTACATCTATTGACAAAACACTAACCGGGAAAATTGTTGATGAGAAAAACACACCTTTACCGGGAGTAAGTGTAATTGTAAAAGGAACGTCTACGGGAACGACCACAGGTGCGGACGGAAATTTTACCTTAACCGTAAATGATGCAGCCGAAACCCTGACTTTTTCATTTATCGGGTATACTTCACAGGATGCGGCCATTGGTAATAAGTCTGCTTTCAATATCACACTTGTACCCAGCAGTGAGGAACTGACAGAGGTTGTGGTTGTGGGATATGGTACACAGTCGGCAGCAACAGTAACAGGTGCCGTAAGTAATGTGCAGGCAAAAGACCTTGTTCGTACGCCCGCTATAGGTACTTCTGATGCACTGGTTGGGCGGGTTCAGGGAATTACAGCCCGTAAAGCAGACGCGCGACCCGGTGCTTCCACTACCATCCAGATCCGAAACCTGGGCACACCGCTTTACGTCATTGACGGAGTTCCTTCGGATGCAGCGAATTTTAATAACCTTGGACAGAATGACATTGAAAGCATTTCTATTCTGAAAGATGCTTCTGCGGCTATTTATGGTCTTAGGGCTGCCAACGGCGTGGTGCTTGTTACTACCAAAAGAGGAAAAGCAGGCGATGGCCCGGCAAGAATTAATATCTCAGGATATTATGGTCTTCAGAATTTCACACGTTATCCGAAACCGGCGAACGCTTATCAGCACATGCGCGGACTGGTTGAATCGGATGTAAACCAGGGACGTACTCCTTCCATTACACCCGAAGAACTGGCAAAATGGAAAGCGGGAACAGAAAAGGGATATCAGAGTTTCAATTATTATAAAATGGTCATGCGGCCCAATGTGCCTCAGTATTATGCGAATGCCAACGTATCAGGCGGAACCGAAAAGGTCAATTATTTCCTGTCAGTTGGCCATCTGAACCAGGATGCGCTGATCAAGGATTATAATTTCAAACGTACCAATATCCAGGCCAACATTGAGTCCAATGTAACCAAAAGGCTGAAAGTCGGGGCACAGATCAGTGCACGTATAGAAGACCGGTTCCAGACTGGTGTTCCTGGATTGGACGATTATTTCAACCCGTTTCTGAGTATTTTCACAATGTGGCCTACCGAGCGCCCGTATGCGAATGATAATCCCAAATACATTAACCAGACCCACAATGTAAACGTAAATCCCGCTACTTACAAGAAGGAGATCACGGGTACGATCAGTGAGATTAACCGTGTTTTTAAAGGCAATTTTTACGCAGAATATGATTTTGCTTTTGGCCTGAAAGCGAAAGGAACCTATTCATACAGCTATAACAATTTCGATTTTGATGGTTTCGAATATACTTATAATGCTTACAAGTATGATGAAGCAACAGATACTTACAATGTAGTAGCAGGAGGTGGAAACCAGAATCCATGGCGTGAACGCAGGAAACGTAATATTGTTGACCGCTTCGCACAATTCCAGCTTAATTACAATAAGTCATTGGGCGATCATGAAATTTCAGCCGTTGCAGCTTATGAGCAATCGGATAATGTCAATACCTACATGGTTGTTCATACCGTTCCGCCAAACAACTACATTCCGCTCATGTCATTTGCCAATCAGGATTTGCTGATTGATGAATGGAGTACAGAAGCAAGAGCCGGATATATTGGCCGTGTTAATTACAATTACAAACAGAAATATCTGATTGAAGGTGTAGGCCGCTACGATGGATCTTTCCTTTACGCAGCCGGTAAAAGGTTTGGATTTTTCCCTGGTTTTTCTGGTGGCTGGAGGATTTCGGAAGAAGATTTCTTTAAAGGGAAACTCGAAAAAGTATTCAGCAACCTTAAAATCCGTGCTTCTTACGGACGTACAGGTAGTGACCGGCTTGCGGATGATAACTTTCTTGTTGCCCCGTTCAGTTATTTACCGGGTTACAACTTTCTTCAGGGAAGTGCTATTTTCAACGGAACCTATAACATTGGTGTAAGGCCAAGAGGTTTACCTATTACTACCCTATCCTGGATCACCAATATCTCTACAAACTTCGGTATTGATTTTGGGCTTTTGGGAGGCAAATTAAACGGCCAGTTTGATATTTTTGAACGCAAAAGAGAAGGTCTTCCGGCTGCCCGTTATGATGTCCTTTTACCATCCGAAGTAGGTTATACTTTACCAAACGAAAACCTGAACAGCGATACGCATCGCGGGCTCGAAGGGGTATTGACCTACAAAAGTTCGGTCGGGCAAGTTGATTATACTGTGAGTGCGAATGCAACGCTTTCCCGCCGCAGGGACCTTGATTTTTATAAACCGCGCTTTGGAAATTCCTATAACGAATACCGAGATTCATTTGTAGACCGCTGGGGAAATATCAACTGGGGCTATCAGGTAGTTGGCCAGTTTCAGTCACAGCAGGAAATTGAAGGCCACACGGTAAACAATGACGGACAGGGAAACAGGACACAATTACCGGGTGACTTTATCTACAAAGATGTAAACAACGACGGCATTATCAACAATCTTGATGAACGCCCGATCGGTTATGCAGAAGGAGCCAATCCCTATCTGAGTTTTGCATTGAACAGCAGTGTTTCTTATAAAGGTTTTTCATTGTTTTTTGATTTTGCAGGAGCATCTCTTCAAAGCTGGCAGCGCAATTTTGAAATGAAAATACCTTACCAGAACAATGGTACTTCCCCAGAATATATACTGGAAGACCGCTGGCATCGTGAAGATCCTTTCGATCCAACAAGCGAATGGGTCCCGGGAACTTATCCTGCCATTCGTAAAGACAATTCCAGCCATGCCAATTTCCGTAAAAGTGATTTCTGGATTACCAACGTACGGTATATCAGGCTGCGAAACCTTGAACTGGGCTATAATTTTGACCAGAAAGTCTTCAAAAAAATCGGCAGCAACGGATTACGTATCTACGTCAACGCTAGTAACCTGTTCTCCATCGACAATGTGAAAAAGTATAATATCGATCCTGAAATCTCTTCGGGCAGTGCGTTGGTTTATCCGCAGCAGCGACTGTTTAATGCAGGTTTTAACATCACTTTCTAATTCTAATAAGCTATGCCACGATTATCAAAACATATTATCTTAATCTTCACCATCCTGGTATTGTCCGGATGCGCCGAAGACTGGCTTGACAGAAAGCCTCAGAACATTATCCTGGAAGACCAGATCTGGAACGACTCCAAGCTGATCACCGGATTGCTGGCCAATTATTATGACCGCCTGCCCTATCATGTCGACTTAAACCATGGTTCCACAACCACTGCAACGGCCCCAATCAAAGAAGGCTGGCAGGATTTTGCAGCCTATGACGAGGCCATGTGGTCCAACAATGACGATGCCAGAAATAACATTGTCGCTTATGGTTTTGAGCGCTGGAGATATTGGGATTATGGCCTGGTAAGGGATATAAACCTTGCACTCGAAAACATAGAAAAATTCGGAACTTCTCTTTCTGCAACCGAAAAAAGTCAGTTTTCAGCTGAATTACGCTTTTTAAGAGCTTTCGTTTATTTTGAACTGGCGAAAAGAATGGGTGGTGTACCATTGGTGACCAAGCAGCTTATTTATGATTATAACGGCGATCCGTCTTATCTTCAGCAGCCACGTAACAAGGAAGAAGAAGTGTATGACTTCATTGCATCTGAACTGGATGCCATCAAAGATCAGCTTGGCAATGGTGTCAGCAATACGCGTGCAAATAAATATACGGCTATGGCGCTCAAAAGCCGGGCGATGTTATACGCCGGATCTATCGCCAAATACAACAGCAGATTATCATCTCCTATTGCAACTGCGGGAGGTGAAGTGGGTATTCCGGCTTCAAGAGCTGCCGATTATTATGCAAAATCCCTCGCTGCTTCTGAGGAAATTATTAACAGCGGCGTTTACCAGCTTTATAAAACAAATCCGAATTTGGGGGAAAACTTTTATGATGCTATTACGAAGAAATCAGCCAATCCGGAAGTGATCCTGGCCCAGGATTTCCTGGTAAGCAAAGACAAGAGACATGGTTTTACTTATGACAATGTTGCGCGGAATGTGAGAGAAGACAATCTTTCATCTTCATCAATTACGCCTTCGCTGAATCTGGTGGAAGATTACGAATATCTGGACGGAACTTCCGGTGAGCTGAAAACAAGAAATACCGGCAATACCGACTATATCTACTACACCAATCCGCAGGATATTTTTGCCAATAAAGATGCACGTTTGTACGGAACGATCATTTATCCGGGAACTTCATTTCGGGGAATACCGGTACAGATACAGGCAGGTGTGAAGGTCTGGAATGCAACTTCGGGCACTTACCAGAATGTGGAATCCAATGTTTTAGGTTCTACTTATGATGACGGCAAATTACTCACCGGTTCTTCCGGTCCGCAGCGCTCACAAACGGAAGTAACCAATTCAGGTTTTTATCTGAGAAAATATGTGGATCAGACAGCCATGTCGAGTACACGCGGAATTCGCAGTGATATGTGGTGGGTCCGGTTCCGTCTGGGAGAGATTTACCTGAATGCGAGTGAAGCAGCACTAGAACTGGCCAAAACGGCGGACGCATTAAAGTATGTAAATGTAGTACGGGAAAGAGCAGGTTTTGGAGCAGGCAGCCTTAAAACACTTACGATCCAGCGCCTGCAGAATGAACGCCGGGTAGAACTTGCTTTCGAAGACCACCGAGTGTGGGATTTGAAACGCTGGCGGATTGCACATGAAGTATGGAATGGAAATACATCTAATCCGGATGCCATGATCTATGCATTATACCCATATCGCGTTGTACGTCCGGGCCATGAGTCAAACGGCAAATATGTGTTTGATAAATTGGTTGCGCCACGTTTCAGGGCTCCGCGTTTCTTCCAGATGGGTAATTATTATTCGTCCATTGAGCAGCTTGTGATCGATAATAACCCCAAAATTGTCCGTAATCCTTTTCATTAATTATAGAAATCATGAAAACGAAATATAATATAAACATCCCGTTGCTTTTCCTCGCAATGGCTTTTTCAATCACATTTTTGTCCTGCGAAAAAGACAACCGGGTTGAGCCCAAATCTGTTTTAAAAGGCCGGGTTATCTATGACGGACAAGCAGTAGGCGTCAGATCCAATGGCGTGCAGCTGGAAATATGGCAGCGCGGTTATCAGTTATTTACCAAAATTCCGGTTTATATCAATCAGGACGGAACATTTTCTGCTTCGCTGTTTGACGGAAACTACAAGCTGGTCCGTCTTCGCGGGAACGGGCCATGGGTCGATAATACCGATACGATTGAGGTGGAATTACGCGGGACAAAAGAACTGGATGTTCCTGTAAAACCTTATTTTGTGTTTAAAAACGATGTTTATTCCAAAGGAGAAGGTAAGGTTTCTGCCACTTTTAATTTACAGCAGACCGACACAACGCGTACATTGGAAAGAGTCAATTTATATGTTGGAACTACCTCAATTCTGGATCCTAATAATAATGCAGTGAATGTGGAACAACTCGCAGCAACCATCACCGACTTGTCAAAACCAATCACACTGACCACAACTTTGCCCGCAGCATTAGCCGGCCGTGATTATGTGTTTGCCAGAATAGGCGTAAAAACTTCCGGAATCGGTGAAATGTTATTTGGGGCAACTCAAAAAATCCAACTGAAGTAAATTGATGGTAAAGCACATTGCTTGTCTGATCATTTTCATCCTGAGTGCCGGAATTTCCGGTGCTCAGGATTCTTTACAAACAAATATTCCTGTTCATGATCCTGTGATGATCAGGCAAGACGGGATTTACTATTTGTTTGCAACCGGACGTGGGATCAGTGCCTGGTCTTCCAAGGATATGAAAAACTGGAAGCGTGAAAAACCCGTTTTCAATTCTCCTCCCGAATGGGCCGTAAAAGCAGTTCCGGGTTTTAAAGGGCACATCTGGGCACCGGACATTTCGTATTTCAATGGTCTCTATTATCTGTATTATTCAATCTCGACTTTTGGGAAAAACCGGTCCTGTATCGGGCTTGCCACGAACAAAACGCTGGATCCAGATCATCCGGATTATGAATGGAAAGATCATGGCAAAGTAATTGAATCCGTTCCGGGCAGAGATGAATGGAATGCCATTGATCCCAATTTTATTTTAGACGATGGCCAAAAACCCTGGCTTGCTTTCGGCTCGTTCTGGAACGGGCTCAAACTGGTTAAATTGAGTGAAGATGCAAAATCTATTGCCACAGATTTGCAGGAATGGCATACAATTGCCAGTGTTCCCCGAAACGGAACCAGTGCCGATTCACTGGCTGGAAACGGAGCTATTGAAGCGCCGTTTATTTTTAAAAGAAACACATATTATTACCTTTTTGCTTCCTACGATTATTGCTGCAAAGGCGAAAAAAGTACATATAAAATGCGTGTAGGCCGTTCACAGAAACTTACAGGGCCCTATGTGGATAAGGAAAACAAACCTATGACCAAAGGCGGTGGAACTTTGTTAATGCATGGTGATGCGAACTGGTACGGAGTCGGCCATAATGCCGTTTGCACATTTGACGGAAAAGATTACCTGATTTTCCATGGCTATGATGCACATGACAAAGGCCGTTCCAAATTACGTGTTGAAGAACTGAACTGGGATGAAGATGGCTGGCCGGAGGTAAATTAATTATTACTGCCGATCCATTCTTTCATTTCACTCATACCTGCTCATGAGTTGCAGTTCTGCCCTATTAAATATCTTCCTCTGCACGGTTTATAGATTGCACCATTTCCGAACTTAGTCTATAAGGAACACTTTCTCCGTCCTGAAGGTTAGAAATAATAACTTCAAGCTCTGCCAGAAAGGATTCATCTTCTATCTGACATATTTTATTTATAATTCTATCTTTGATTTACATGGGTGTTTTTACAATTAGATAAAGATACCCTTTTATTTTTATCTAAAGTATGCCATATTAAGCGTACCAATGTAAAGATTTAATTCGGTACCGCTTGCAGATTAAACTCATTTTAAAGTTCGCATGAAAGTTGTACAATTCACTATTCCCGTTCCTAAAGAGAGCACAATTGTGGTTCAGGAGGATATTCTGCCTCATTACTACAATCATTTGCACAGGCACCGTGAAGTACAGATCGAATGGGTTGTTGAAGGTTCCGGTATGTTGCTCGCCGGCAATTATATGCAGCGTTTTGAAGCCGGCGACGTTTACATTATTGGCGCAAATCAATCCCATATCTTTAAGAGTGATGAAGCCTATTTCAACCCAGAAGAAAAAAGCAGATCCATTCTATTTCTGTCTTTTTCGATCCCAATCATCTATCCGCAAATATCCTTAGTCTGCCCGAAATGGCTGTAATCAGAAAATTTGTAGACGGGCTTCATAATGGTTTCCAGATTCCTGAATCTTCTGCCGAAATTATAAAAAAAACGATTACCGGAATACGGCAAAGTACCGAAAGCCTGCGTGTAGCGGCATTTATTACATTGCTGCATCAGTTTTCTACGATCAGTAACATGCAGCCGCTCGCTACCAACAACAGCGAACAGATTATTTCGGATGTTGAAGGAATTCGGATGGACCAGATTTTTCAATATCTGGTAACGAATTACAAAAACCACATTTCCCTGGCAGAGATATCAGGTATTGCCAGTCTTACGCCGCAGGCATTTTGCCGGTATTTTAAAAAACATACGGATAAAACCTTCGTTAGTTTTCTGAATGAAGTACGCGTAAATGAAGCCTGTAAAATGATCGTTTCGGGCAAATTTGATAGTTTTTCGGATGTATCCTACCAAACCGGCTTTGATAATGTTACCAATTTCAACAGGGTTTTTAAAAAATCAATTGGTAAATCTCCCCGCGAATATCAAAAAGATTTCTTTGAGAAAATCCTCTAACCCGCTCTTTCCCCGTCCATAAATAACAACCATTCTTTACGGATTTTCATCAGAAGCCAGTTTACATAAAAAGACCAGATCGTTGCCGGAAGGCTTCTGACCTGGTTTTTTTGTTTTGCAAAACGTATAATTTCCAATAATTACGGCGCCTGCACAGGTAATTAGACATCATTCAACGTATTAATTTGCCCTTTCTCAAAAATTCCATATAAAACACTGCATAATACATATTATACAAAATTTACTTTAAGACAAAGTTAATATCGGTAAACTATTCAGCAATTCTTACGAAGAATTTGCTCTATGTGAAAAGTAACTTTACAAATCAGATTTCCATAATCCTTATTTGACTAATCAGTACATCTAACCTTATTCTATATGGAAATAGCTAGCAAAAAAAAGATTTCCCGCTCCACAAAAAATTGAACCCAAATTTTCACAACCTAACTATTTTAATATGAACAAACCTATCTTAATTATGACAATGCGCGCCCTTCTGGTCACGTTCATTGCATTTTTTTGCCTTCCGGCAGCATTTACTGCCAGGGCAGAAAGCGTAAAGCCGTTTTCGAAAATGGCCGACATCGAAATTTCCGGAGTAATTACTTCCAAAGAAGATGGCAGTCCGCTACCGGGGGCATCAGTAATTGTAAAAGGCGGAGCCAACAACGGTACCACTACCGACGGGGAAGGCAGATTTAAATTAACCGCAGCCGAAAACAGTACGCTGATCATTAGTTTTATCGGTTATCTGTCGCAGGAAACAGAAGTTGCCGGAAATGGAGTTATCAACATTGCGCTGGTAGCCGACAGCAGGATTCTGAATGAAGTGGTTGTAACTGCTTTGGGTGTTACCAGAGAGAAAAAATCATTGGGTTATGCAATTCAGGAAGTGAAGGGCAGTGACCTTATTAAAAGTAACGAACAAAATGTACTGAATTCACTTTCCGGAAAAGTTGCCGGGGTGCAGATCACCGCAGGAAGCGGTGCAATTGGATCGGGTTCGAGGATCGTTTTACGCGGCAATAACTCATTTGGAAATAACCAGCCGCTATTTGTTGTAGACGGAGTTCCGGTTAGTAATTTTTCTACCAATACAACTTCCGGCGGCGGAGTAGATTATGGTAATGCCATTGCAGAAGTTGATCCGAACAATATCGCATCTATGTCGGTGCTAAAAGGTGCCAATGCGGCTGCCTTATATGGTTACCAGGCTGCAAATGGTGTTATCCTGATCACGACTAAAAATGGTAAAGGTGCAGGAAAAGGCACTTCAATCAGTTATTCCGGTGGTTTCTCTTATGAAAAACCTTATATCCTGCCAAAATACCAGAACCAATACGGACAAGGCGTATATGGCGAAGAGTATATGTGGAAAAAGAAAAACGATGGCTCTACGTACCAGGATTACGCTACTTCAACAGGCTTCTCTTATCTTGACGGGTTGGGCAATGGTATCAACGACGGAGTTGATGAAAGCTGGGGGCCAAGACTGGACGCTGGCCTGTTGATTCCACAATACAACAGCCCGATCGATGCAAACGGTAACCGTACTGCAACGCCATGGGTTTCAAATCCTAACAACGTAAAGGATTTTTTCCAGACAGGTTATACGATTGACAATTCTGTCGCAGTTTCTTCCAGTTCTGAAAATGGTGATACGAGATTATCTTTTGGTCAGCAGAAACAGATTGGTACCATACCAAATACAGATCAGAAACGGTATACAATCCAGCTGAATACCACCCAGAATTTAACAAAAAGATTAAAAACAAATGCACTGGTAAACTACGTACGTACTGCCAATGACAACCTGGTTGGACAAGGATATCATGCCAATAACCCGATGCAATCAATTGGAGGATGGTTTGGCCGTCAGGTTGACATGAAGGATCTTAAAGAACATTACGGAGAGACTTTCGCAAACGGAATGCCTTATAACTGGAACAATAACTTCCACGACAATCCTTATTTCAATGTAAATAACAACACGCATTCACGTTATAAAGACCGTGTTTTCGGTAACGTAAGTGCTACTTACCGTTTCCATGAGTGGTTTAGCGCAATGGCAAGAATTGGTACTGACTGGTCCGCTGAGCAACGCAAGGAAATTACGCACAATAAATCCAACGAAACGCTGACCAGCATGGCCGACAAAACATGGGGTGGCGGAAAATTCACTGAATCGAAGTATAATATCAATGAAATCAACGCTGACCTCATTTTGACCGGTCATGGCAGTATCGCAAAAGACCTTACACTGAGCTATACAGCGGGAGCCAACTATCGTAATTATTCCTACAATTACAGCTCACTTGGTGCTTCCCAGCTTACTGTGCCGGATCTGTTCAATATCAGCAATGCCAAAGGAAGCCCTACAACGGCAATGACAACCAATAAGTTAAGAACAAACAGTGTTTACGGACAAGCATCTCTGGGATATAAAGATTATCTGTACCTGGATGTAACTGCACGTAATGACTGGAGTTCTACATTGCCAAAAGGTAACTGGTCGTATTTTTATCCATCGGCTAGTTTGAGCTGGGTTTTTACCAATGTAATTCCTGTTAACCCGGATATCCTGAGTTTTGGTAAACTGCGCGCCAGCTGGGCAAGTGTTGGAAATGGCGGCAGCCCTTACCAGCTGCAATCGTCTTACAATGCCAATGCAACCGCTTTTGACGGGGTAACACTTTATAGTATTTCAAGCACTTTGCCTCCGCTTAACCTGAAACCTGAAAAAGCAAAAAGTACGGAAGTTGGTCTGGAACTGCAATTCCTGAACCGCCGTATCGGACTGGATGCAACGTATTACAACAAAATCACAACCAACCAGATTATGCAGGTGAATATTTCCGGAGCATCGGGATATAGCACCATGCAGCTGAATGCAGGAGAAATCCAGAACAAAGGAATTGAACTGCAATTGAACGCTGGTATCATCCGGAATCCGGGTGGGTTCAACTGGGATATCAATTTCAACTGGGCCAAAAACAAAAGTATGGTGAACTCGCTGTACGAAGATCCTACAACCGGCCAGAAACTGGAAGCTTACACAATTACTTCGGTTTGGGGACTTACAGTGGATGCTGTTCCGGGACAGGCTTATGGTGTGATGAGAGGTGCTTCTTTTGCAAGAGATGCTTCAACGGGAGCGATCATTATCGGAAGCAACGGTTTGCCAACTTACAATTCAACACCAACGGCAGTAGGCAATGTCATGCCTGACTGGGTTGGAGGTGTTACCAACAATTTCACCTACAAGAATTTCAATTTCAGCTTCCTGCTGGATATGAGAAAAGGCGGGGATGTATTCAGCGTAACGCAATGGTTTGGTATGCAGTCTGGTGTGACAGCCGCAACAGTTGAAGGCGGAATTCGTGAAAACGGGCTTATCGTTGGACAGGATGTATTGAAAGACGAAAAAGTTACGATGGCTGACGGTTCGCCTAACACGATCCGGGTTGGTGCAAGAGATTATTTCCAAAGCCTTTGGGGTGGAAGAGAAACGGCAATCGTTGACGGAAGTTTTGTAAAGCTCCGCCAGATCGAATTCGGTTATCAGCTGCCTTCTTCTTTTACATTAAAATATCCATGGCTTAAAGGAGCTGGTATTTCCCTGTTTGCACGCAACATAGCTTTATTGTATACCGACAAAAGTAATGAAGCGAACATAGACCCGGAAACAGGTTTTGGTGTAGGAAATGACGGGTTGGGTATCGAACAATACCAGATCCCTTCCAACAGAAGCATTGGTGTAAAATTAAATCTGAAATTCTGATAATTATGAAAAATATAAAATCCTGCTTACTGATCATTCTTCTGCTGGTATTTACGGGACAAGCCTGTACCAGTGATTTTGAAGAAATAAATACAAACCCGAACAGTCCCGTTGAAGCACCTATTACCAACGTGCTGGGTTATGTGCTGGAAGATTTCGCGTTCTATTATTTCGGGCCGCTCGGAGATATGAGCGAGCCTTCCACTTACAGCGGACAGCTGGGAAAATTACAATATATTGATGACGCAAAGTATGTATTTACTTCTACCAACATCAATACGTTATGGACTGTTGTTTACCGTGACCTGAAAAATGCCCAGGCTATTATTGACCAGGCCGATAAAACAGGTTCTGCGAACATGAAAGCGGTGGGGCTTACCTTGCAGGCTTATATTTTGCAGGTAGCGACAGACCGCTGGAGGGATATTCCGTTTTCGGAAGCATTCAAAGGTGACGCGGGTTACATCACGCCTAAATATGATACACAGGAAACGATTTATCCGGCCATCATTGCACAGTTGAAAACCGCAGCGGATCTTTTTGCAGCCGGTGGAACTGATGTTTTGGGAGACGGCGACCTGCTTTATGGAGGAGACGTAAAAAAATGGCAGAAATTCTGTAATTCTCTTCGTTTGAGGGTTGCTATTCGTATATCCAATGTAAGCCCGGCTACTGCTCAGCCGATTATTGAAGAAATCGCTTCTTCGGCTACGACTTATCCGGTCTTGGCCAGTAACGCCGACAATGCACTGCTTAACTGGCCGGGATCAAGTCCGTATATTGAACCGTGGAACAGCAACTTTATGACACGCGACGATCATGGCCCAAGTAATACGCTGATTAATAAACTGAAAGAACTGGCTGATCCGAGAATATCGGTTTATGCCAAACCAGCACCAAGTGACGGTGAATACAGAGGTGTTGAAGTTGGCCCTCCTACTTCTCCGATCATTTCTCTATATTCCCGTGTTGGCGTAAAGTTCCGTGAAGATGCTACCGGATTTTCTCCTTTCATGCGATACAGCGAAATACTTTTCATCATGGCAGAAGCCGCTCAAAAAGGATGGAATGTAGGTGGAAGCACTGCCGAAACTTTATACAAAGCTGCTGTAACCGCTTCGCTGAATGAAAACGGCATTGCGGATGCAACGGTTATCAGCACTTACCTGGCAGGTTCAGGCGTAAAATGGGATAACACCACCAATAAATTGTACACGCAAAAATGGCTGTCGCTGTTTAAAAACGGGCAGGAAGCCTGGGCTGAATCAAGACGTACAGATGTACCTTTATTACCCGCGGCAACCGGTTCTCCATTTACAGGTCATACGCGTCCGCCATTCCGCTACCCTTATCCACCAACAGAAACTACGCTTAACTCAGGAAACAGCGCATCGTTCATCGCTGAAATCACTGACAATTTCTGGGGAAAGAAAATGTGGTGGGACACACGCACGGGGGTTCAGTAATTGTTAATGGTTAATGGTTAAGGCCATCGCCAATGGATTAATTCTTAATGTAAAAAAGAGACTGTATCGGGTTTTCACCTGGAATACAGTCTCTTTTTTATGTTTTAAACAAATGGTTCAAACAAATTCTAATTCAAAGCACTTATCTTACTTAAATCACCGATAGTCAATTAATAAGAATTAAATTCCCAATTCAAAAGCATTAACAATTAATCCTTAACCATTAATAATTAAAATAACTTCCCCCAGTCTTTCAATATTGCTGCCTGCAATTTGTCAGGTTTTTCAATTGGCCTGATGTCGAAAGAACGGTCTGATTTTGTTCCCAGAACTATGTGAACAGTATGTTTGGTATCTTTTTTCAAGACATTTAAAACCACTTTATCACCTGCTTTTTTATCAGGAATAATATTGGCTGTATTCTTATCCGTTGCTCCTGCTCCGTCTATATCCAGAACAACATTTCCTCTGCGTACTCCGGCTTTCCATGCCGGAGAATTCCAGTCAACAGAAGTTACGATCAGGCTGTCGTTTTGCAGTTTGCTGTTAATTCCTGAATACGCACCGGATACTATTTTAGGTGTTGTATCTATTTCCAGCCCTGCATAATTGAAATATTTGGTGTAATCCAGCTCCTTTGTTGTGTATACATAATGAAAAATCTCGTCAAGTGTAGTACCGGCTATTTTTTCACTGACCCTTCTGAATTCTGATTCAGTAAACCCGCGTTTTTGTTTTTGGTAAAATTCCTGGTATAACGTACGCATTACATCATCAAGTGATTTCTTATTTTTCGTTTCATGCCTGATCTTGAAATCAAGGAGCATCCCGACAATCGGGCCTTTTTCGTAATAGGAAATGGTTTTGTTAAATTCGTCTGCTTTCCTGCCATTCGGGCCGTCAGACCAGGTTTCAGCACTGGCCTGGGCAAGCGATTGGTATAATCTTCCGGGTTGTGTTTCAAAAGATAGTGCAAGAGTTTTAAACGCATTCAGAAGCTGTTCCTGTGTCATCAGTCCGGCACGGTTCAGGATCAACGGTTCATAATACACACTGATTCCTTCGGATACCCAAAGCATATTTGTTTTGCTTCCCTGATCGTAATTAAACGGCCCAAGTTCTATCGGACGGATACGTTTTACATTGTAATGATGGAAATATTCATGCGTAATAAAGCTCAGAACGCGCATACGTGCGGCAGGTACTTTTAATCTCGCACCATCAAAAGTGATGGTTGTAGAATTAAGATGTTCGATACCTCCGCCACCCGGCCCGATTGCCAGAAATGTATATTGTTTGTATGGAATATCACCGATTATATTGGAAGCTGCTTCAACGATTTTTTTCAGGTCAGCCATGAACCGGACTTTATCAAAATCACCCATTTTGTATCCGATAAAACGATGCGGAATTCCCTTTACTTCAAAGGCAGGCAGTTCTTCAAGATTGCCGATCAGAATTGGACTATCATACAGAATATCAAAATCCGGAGCAGTATAAGTATAGCTTTTACCGGCAACGGAATCAAGCCCGGTTGCTGCGTTTTTCCATTTTTCGAACGGTTTCACAACCACTTCGGCTGGTCTTTTAATTTCATTATCCAGATGAAAAAATACCCCGGCAGGAATAATATAACCATGTTCTTCGTCCAGATAACTGGTACCAACAAATTGCTTCGTCGTTTTTACATCATATTCGATTTTCAAAACAGATGCTTTCCCCTTTGAAATATGCCATGCATTTTTGCCTTTCTTTTCAAATTTAAGCGTATTGCCTGCTTCATCTTTGGCATCAAAATTCCCAACGGCATCAGCAAAATCCATGATCTGGTAATATCCCGGTGACCAGGCAGGCATTTTTAAAGTTGCAGTTTCATGAACTCCTACTTTACATTCCATCATCACATGAAAAGTATGGTTTGCAGGATTTTCCATGCTTACTATAAAATGTACAGGCTCCTGGTTTTGGGCAAATGCAGTAAGGGATTTAAATAAAAGTATAATAATGAAAAGCCATTGGTAAAAAGCGTTTCTCTTCATAATTGAGAATTAAAATAGTAGTGGTTTATGGATTGAAATTAAGTTCATTCACGCAAGGCAAAGAAGCTATAAGCAAAGTTCGCAAAATCTTCGCGCTCTTTGCTTAAAACTTCCCCTTCTTTGCGTGAAACTGTGCTCTTATTACTGGTTTTATACATTATACACAGTAATTTGGCAATCAAATAACTTTTTTGCGCTAAACTCCTAAACTTGAATACTTCAAATAAACCAGTCTGGAAAATCAGTATTGATACCGGAGGAACATTTACGGACTGCCTTGCTATTGATCCTGCCGGGAATTTAACGAGAGTAAAAGTACTTAGCTCCTCACGGTTACGGGGAAGAATTATTGGCAAAACTGCTCCTTTCACATACAAATTTGAGTCGCCCTGGAAATATGAAAGTGGATTGTTGGAGGGTTATAATTTTCGAATTGGAAACATGGAGCAGCCAGCTTCACTAGCATCAATCGATTACAATTCTGAGTTATTAACTATTGATATTGATTTACCATTTTACAAAAATTCAGATTTTGAACTTTCAAGCGGTGAAGAAGCTCCTGTTCTTGCAGCCCGACTTTTAACCAAAACCCCATTAAAGAACGCGCTTCCTCCGATAGAAATGCGGTTAGGAACGACCAAGGGAACAAACGCACTTTTAGAGAGAAAAGGAGCGAAAACTTTACTTGTTGTTACCAAAGGATTTAAGGATTTACTGTACATCGGTAATCAGCAAAGACCTTCTCTTTTCCAGCTCAATATTCCTGAACCAAGGTTGCTGTACACCGATGTTCTGGAAATTGATGAGCGACTCGACGCAAATGGTCAGGTAATAAGCGAATTAAACATTTCAGATTTGCCTGCAACGTATAAAACCGATTTCGAGTCAGTTGCCATTTCCCTACTGCATTCTTACCAAAATGCTGTGCATGAAAAGGCGCTGGGATCTTCTTTTAAGGAAAATGGATTTAAATACATCTCATCGTCGGCCAGTCTATTTCCTTTTTCTCATTACCTGAGAAGAACGCAAACGGCGGTTGTCAATGCTTATCTTGATCCGGTTTTGGATGTTTATCTGAAAAACATTAAACATTCACTTGGCTCCGGAAGCCTGAAAATTATGACAAGTACAGGAAGCCTTTCTGAACTGGTCGGATTTCGCGCAAAGGACAGTTTACTAAGCGGTCCGGCAGGTGGAATGGTTGCAGCGGCTAATACGGCACGGAATTTGGGTTTTCCAAAAGCACTGACTTTTGATATGGGCGGCACAAGTACCGATGTTGCCCGGATCGACGGTGAACCGGAATTAAAATATATCACTGAAATCGACGGCATTGAATTTCATAATCCGACGCTGGCAATTGAAACAGTTGCCGCTGGCGGCGGTTCTGTTTGCTGGTTCGATGGTTTCACTTTGCAGGTTGGTCCCGAAAGTGCAGGTGCATCACCCGGTCCGGCATGTTATGGAGCAGGCGGACCGTTGACGATTACGGACGTAAATCTTCTTTTGGGTAAACTGGATTCCGGCAAATTCGGTATTCCGATACGAATGGATGCGGCTGTTGAAGCGCTGGAAAACCTTCGTGATTCTATTCTTTCACAAACGGAGAATCAATTATCTCAACAGGAAATCCTGCTGGGACTTGAAAGGATTACCAATGAAAAAATGGCCGATGCAATTCGAAAAATTTCGGTCGAAAAAGGCATCAATCCGAGTGAATACGCATTAATCACTTTCGGTGGTGCAGGCGGATTACATAGTTGCCAATTGGCAGATTTGCTCGAAATTGATAAAGTTATTATTCCATACGACGCCGGTCTTTTTAGCGCCGTTGGTATTGGCCAGGCCTTGGTCAGCACCATTGTTTCAAAACAAATATTACTTCCCTGGACAGAAGCTGAGAACCAAATTGAATTATGGAAAAGTGAATTGATTGTTGATGCTGAAAAAGAACTGGCTAAGCAAGGAATTACCAATTATGAGGTTTCATTTTGCTCCGTTTTCTTACGTTTTGCAGGTCAGGAAAATACCATTGAAATTCCCTACCATAAGGGAGAAACAATTGATCAATTCAAAATAACCTATATTTCCCAATTCGGCTATTATCCTGAAAATTTAAATATCGAACTGGAAAGTATCAAGCTGAAAGTTCAGGAAAACACAGTAAGAAACGTTTCTCAGGAACTCATTCAAACTGGTAACCCGGCGAAGGCATTGCGAGAGGTGCAATCTAAATTTGGCACGAACCACGAAGGTAATTTGACGAAGCTGTATGAATGGGATCTTCTGTCGCGTGCTGACGAAGTGACGGGTCCAGCTATCTTGCTAAACAATACTTCCACTGCATATATTCCCGAAGGCTGGAAACTGGTAATTCAGGAAAACAAAGATGCAATTGTTTTTAAAACGGCAACAAACAAGATCACTGCAACAGAACATAGCGAAGAAATCGCTTTGCAATTATTCACGAATCGCTTCAAATCCATAGCGGACGAAATGGGCGTTCAATTACAACGAACTGCTTTTTCGGTTAATGTGAAAGAGAGACTGGATTTTTCATGCGCTTTGCTGGATTCAGAAGGTGAACTTTTGGTAAATGCGCAACATATTCCTGTGCACCTGGGAAGTGTGGGCATTTGCGGAAGGCTGGTCAGAGATGTGATTAATATTGGCCCGGGAGATGTGATTATCACCAATCATCCGAAATATGGAGGCTCGCATTTGCCGGATATTACGCTCATCTCAGGTGTTTTTACTGATAAAAATGAATGTGTAGGATATGTTATAAACCGTGCGCATCATGCTGAAATCGGAGGAAAAACGCCAGGATCAATGCCGCCGGATGCAACTTGTCTGGCCGAGGAAGGTGTCGTTATCTTACCTCAATATTTGGTTAAGAGTGGCGTATTTCAATGGGAAACGATCAGACAGCTTTTCACTTCCGGCCTCTATCCAACTCGTAACTTTCTTTTAAATGAAGCAGATATTATCGCTGCCTTGTCTGCACTTCGCAAAGGAAGCCAGCAGTTGCTGAAACTGATCGACATTCATGGTTTATCCACGGTAAAAAAATATATGCACTTGTTAAAAGCAAGTGCTATTTCTCAGCTCGAAAATACGTTGTCGCCATTGAACGGAAAAACCTTCGAAGCCACAGAATATCTGGACGATGATCATCGGATCCAGGTTAAAATTTCTATTGATACAAATAAACAAATTTTCGATTTTACAGGAACATCTTCCGTTCATCCAAACAACCTGAATGCCAATATTTCCATTCTTTACAGCGCTATTTTATATGTTTTAAGATTACTCGTAAACAAGGAAATTCCTTTGAACGATGGGTTGATGAAAAACGTAGAAATCATATTGCCCGATAACAGTTTTCTTCATCCCAACTTTTCTGACAACCCTTTACTGTGCCCGGCCGTAGTCGGTGGAAATACAGAAGTAAGCCAACGACTGGTAGATACTTTACTAAAAGCATTCAAACTTGCAGCTTGCAGCCAGGGAACGATGAATAACTTCCTTTTTGGAAACAAAAATTTCGGTTACTACGAAACAATAGGAGGCGGTGTCGGAGCCGGGCCAGGATTCCACGGAAGATCTGCCGTTCACCAGCATATGACCAATACACGCATCACTGATCCGGAACAATTGGAACGCAAATATCCGGTAAGGTTACTGGAATTCGGGATCCGAAAAGGTTCAGGCGGCAAAGGGAAATTCAATGGCGGAGATGGCATTGTGCGAAAAATACAGTTCCTCGAACCACTGCAAGTAACATTATTAGGCCAGCATCGTAAGTATGCTCCATATGGATTGGATGGTGGGGATGATGGAAAATGCGGAGAACACACTATGGTTTCAGGTGGTGTAACCTCAAAATTGTCTGGAATTGTAAGCCTCGAAGTGGCGAGCGGAGATATTCTAACAATAAAAACGCCTGGCGGCGGTGGGTTTGGAAAATAGAGAAAATATTATGAACGGGAAGAATTACACAGAGTTTCACAGAGAAAAAAAGAGTTACACAGAGTTAAAAATTATTTCTCTGTGCCCCTCATCCTTTCTCTGTGCATCTCTGTGTAACCTCGAAATTACCAGGTATCGTGAGCCTTGAAGTGGGAAGTGTAGATATTCTAACAATAAAAACGCCTGGCGGCGGTGGCCATGGAAAATTGAGAAAATATTATTAACGGGAAGAATTACACAGAGTTTCTCAGAGAAAAAAAGAGTTACACAGAGTTAAAATTATTTCTCTGTCCCCTCATCCTTTCTCCGTGCATCTCTGTGTAACCTCGAAATTACCAGGTATCGTGAGCCGCGAAGTGGGAAGTGTAGATATTCTAACAATAAAAACGCCTGGCGGCGGTGGCCATGGAAAATTGAGAAAATATTATTAACGGGAAGAATTACACAGAGTTTCTCAGAGAAAAAAAAGAGTTACACAGAGTTAAAATTATTTCTCTGTCCCCTCATCCTTTCTCCGTGCATCTCTGTGTAACCTCGAAATTACCAGGTATCGTGAGCCGCGAAGTGGGAAGTGTAGATATTCTAACAATAAAAACGCCTGGCGGCGGTGGCGTTGGGAAAATAGAGAAAATTGAATTATTATGACGGAACAATAGGTTACACGGAGAGCCACAGAGTAAAAAAGAGAACCACAGAGTTAATTTCAGTATCCTAAACTCAGGAACGAATCGGAGTTAATTTTCTATTTCTCTGTGGCTCTCTGATTTTCTCCGTGGTTCTCTGTGTAACCTTAAACCCTAACCAAGCAGTGGCAAACAAATCCTCCAATACCCTTCTCGGGGCTGCATTTTTGATGGCTACTTCTGCCGTGGGGCCGGGGTTTCTTACGCAGACTACCGTTTTTACCGAGCAACTCACTACCAGTTTCGGCTTTATCATCCTAATCTCCGTGGTCATCGACCTGTGCGTTCAGTTTAATATCTGGCAGATTATCACCGTTTCCGGAAAACGTGCGCAAGATCTTGCAAATGAACTCTTTCCTGGCCTTGGCTATCTGCTTGCGTTTCTGATTGTGGTTGGAGGTCTGGCTTTCAATATCGGCAATGTGGCCGGAGCAGGGCTGGGAATTGAAGCTATGACTGGGATTCCTGTCAATATTGGGGCGATCGGAAGTGCGGCTATGGCCATTGCTATTTTCCTGTTTAAGGAAGCAGGAAAAGCCATGGATAGTTTTTCTAAAGTACTGGGCTTGCTCATGATCGGTCTCATTCTCTATGTTGCTTTCACTTCTCATCCACCATTCCTGGCTGCCATTCACCATACTTTTTTACCCGAAAAATTTGACCCAATTGCAACGCTCACACTTGTCGGAGGAACCGTTGGTGGATACATATCATTTGCCGGAGCACATCGTTTGCTCGATTCGGGCGTCAAAGGCGAAAGCTCTTTACCAGAAGTCAATCGGAGTGCTTCGACCGGAATTTTGGTCACCGCCGTCATTCGCTATTTGCTTTTTCTGGCAACGTTAGGAATCATTCTTACAGGCGTCAGTATCAACCCTGAAAACCCGACAGCCTCCGTCTTTGAAAATGCAGCCGGTACATTTGGCAGACAAATGTTTGGGCTCATGATCTGGTGTGCGGCGATTACATCTGTGGTCGGAGCCGCATATACTTCCATATCATTTCTCAGATCTTTCCACCCGTTTCTGGAAAAATATCACACATATCTAACGATCGTTTTCATATTCATTTCCACACTTATTTTCCTTTTGGTAGGTAAACCGGTGAAGGTTTTGATTTTTGTAGGAACGCTCAACGGTTTCGTGTTACCCATCGCATTGGCCATTTTATTGGTGGCCAGCCGAAAAGCCAGGTTGGTCGGAACGTACAAACACCCGTTATTACTTCAAATCGCCGGATGGATTGTGGTCGCAGTCCTGATAGCGATGGGAGCCAAATTATTCTAAAAATCAGATTCCATTATGTTTAAGTTTTTTTCATTCTGTTTGTTCATTACGGCTTCTACCATTGCTTTTGGACAAAATGCAGAACCATTAATTGTTAAAATTGACGCAAAAAATAAGGCACAAAGAATTGACAACTTTGGAGCAGCCGGTGCATGGTTTTCGGAAGGTATTGGCAAACATTGGCCAACTCAAAACCGCGAGCAAATGGCTGAGTGGCTTTTTAGCAAGGAAATCGATAAAACGGGTAATCCGAAAGGAATTGGTTTATCAGCCTGGCGATTTAATATTGGCGGCGGCACCGCTGAACAGGGTGATAGCAGTAAAATCACCGATTTTCGTAAACGTGTGGAAAGCTTTTTGAAACCCGACGGAACTTACGACTGGACCAAGCAATCCGGCTACTTGTGGTTTACCAAAAAAGCAAAGGAATATGGTGTCGAAAATCTGATCGCTTTCTCCAATACACCTCCTGTTCAATTCACAAAAAATGGGTTGGGATATAAAACGGAGAAGGATTATGTATCGAATCTGAAACAGGACAAGTACGCAGATTATGCAAAATTTTTGGCAACTGTTTTAGATCATTTTGACAAAGAAGGCCTTCATTTTAAATACATTAGTCCGGTTAATGAGCCGCAATGGGATTGGTCGCACGCCGATGGAAAAGCCAAACAAGAAGGAAGTCCGTGGAAAAATGAAGAAGTAGCCAAGGTTGTTACCGCTCTCGACAGCGCATTGACCAAAACAAATTCAACTTCAAAAATCCTGATTACAGAAGCCGGACAACTTGATTATTTGTATGCCAAAACAGGACTGGCAAGTAAACAGACTCAATCATTTTTCAACAAGAACAGTCCATTACAATTGACGAAACTGAAACACCTTCCGGCGCTTATCGGCGGTCATAGCTATTTTACGGATAAGGGTGATAGCAGCCGAATCGCAATCCGGCAACATGTGGCGGACACCACCAAAAAGTACGGCGTAGAATTCTGGCAAACGGAATATTCCATGCTTGCTGATGGTTATAAAGAAGGAAAAACTAGGAAAATCCCGGCAATCGATTGCGCTTTGTTTTTGTCCAAAGTGATTCATGACGATCTTGTATACGGAAACGCATCAGCCTGGCAACTCTGGAATAGCTGGGAACCCGGAAGTGCAGATTTTGATACACGTTATTACGTCATTGCGCTAAATCCAACAAATAAAGAATACACAGACGGCACGATAACGGCTACCAAAAATCTTTGGGCACTCGGACATTACAGCCGATTCATACGACCTGGAATGAACCGATTGAATGTGGACAGAAACGATAAGCTAACACCTGTACAAATCGCTCAGGATGTGATGGTAACTGCTTATATGAATGACAAACAGCTTGTTTTGGTAGCTATCAATTACACTACTGAAAACCGTATCTTTAAACCCATTATAAGTAATTTTAAGTTCGCAAATGAATTCGACGAATACCTGACCACGGCAGACAAAGACGTCAACATGAAATTCATAAAAGGCAAAAACCTGGAAGCGGGAAGCGTTCTTCCTGCCAGATCAATCAAAACATTAGTTTTAACCAAACAATAAATCGCGAAAGCCAACAGCGGTACGCCGGTCCGGCCAATCGCTAACAGCTGACAGCTAACAGCAAAAAAAATGTTCTCAAAACAAACCTACATACAAAGACGTCAGGAACTAAAAAGTAAAGTTGGAAGCGGATTAATACTTTTTCTTGGCAATGAAGAATCCGGAATGAATTACCGGGACAATGTTTATCCTTTCCGCCAGGACAGTACTTTTCTGTATTATTTTGGGCTGGACTTCGCTTCGATTCATGCAGTTATCGATATAGACAACGATCAGGAAATTATTTTTGGCGACGAACTGACGCTTGATGATATTGTCTGGACCGGCCCAAAAGAACCATTGCATGAGAAAGCGGCGAAAGCTGGTATTACGCACGTAAAGTCACTGAGTGCTGTTTCCGGTTATCTTCACGATGTGTCGTCAAGAAAGCAAAATATTCATTTCCTGCCGCCTTATCGTGGTGAGCATTCGTTGAAATTACTCGACTGGCTTAACATTTCTCCGGCCGAAGCACAGGCAAAAGCTTCGGTTTCGCTGATTAAAGCGGTTGTTTCCATGCGTTCCTACAAATCGGCGGAAGAAGTTGCGGAGATTGAAAAAGCCGTTGATACTTCTGTGGAAATGCACCTGGAATTCATGCGGATCACCCGTCCGGGTATGACAGAAAAAGAAGTTGCAGGCAAATTGCAAAGCATCGCGATCGGACAAGGTGGAGACCTTTCTTATCCGGTTATCCTGACCGTAAATGGCGAAATCCTTCATACACATACGCGCGATCTGGTGATGCAGGACGGACAAATGAGCCTTTGTGATGCGGGTGCGGAAACAGCCATGCGCTATTGCGGCGATCTGACGCGTACCATTCCAACCGGCAAACGCTTTACAACCATACAAAAGGAAATGTATGAAATCGTGCTGAACGCCCAGGAATCAGCCGTTGCAGCCTGCAAACCCGGTATTCTATTCATAGACGTACATACTCTCGCCGCCACCAAACTTTTGGAAGGATTAAAACAAGTCGGCGTTATCAAAGGCGACCCAGCCGAAGCCGTGGCCCACGACGTACACACGCTTTTCTTCCAATGCGGCTTGGGACACATGATGGGACTCGACGTTCACGACATGGAAAACCTTGGCGAACAATACGTTGGCTACACCGAAGATCTCAAAAAAGGCACCACATTCGGCTGGAAATCTTTGCGATTGGGACGGGCATTGGAACCCGGTTTTGTGGTAACTGTTGAGCCTGGTTTATACTTAATTCCAACTCTCATTGATCGTTGGAAGGCTGAGAACAAGCTATCTCAGTTTATTGATTATAATGAATTGGAAAAGCTAAGAGATTTTACGGGGGTGAGAATTGAGGATGATGTGTTGATTACGGAAAATGGGAGTCGGGTGCTGGGGAAGGAGTTGGTGAAAAGTGTTGAGGGGGTTGAGGGGATGCGGTGAGGATTGGATTTCGAGATTTAAGATTAATCGGCAAAAGAGTGGCATTGCCGATTAATTAATTCAGTTCAATAACAACTTATAATATTTACATAAATGCGAATAGTCGAGCAAAACTTTCGCATATTACAAAGTTTCCCGACATTAAAACATAGCATGTCCATAACAAGACCCAGACTAAACGATTTTTACAATGTTCCTATAACACAGGAAGAAGTGGATTTCGCTATTCCTTTTGTTGATGAAGATATACCACTATACCTAGATCCATTTTTACTTTGGAAATCACCTTCAATGCAGGATAATTCGTTGCATCTTCTAATAACCAATAGTTTTAACCATTTAGGCCATCTACTTTCAAAAGGCAGAGAAAAGGATGCCATTGAACTTTTAATTAAAGCATCAGAATGCAACGAGGTCGGGCTAGGTAACTCAAAAACAAAGGAGGGAAAAAGAATTGGTGAAAAACTAGCCAAAAATATCCTAAGTCAGTTCTCAGTAATTCCGCAAATACAAAAATCGGGATTCATTCATTTTGAAGAAATACAATTATTAGTTGACAATTTTTCAAAAGATAGGGTAAGTGATATAGCATGCAATTTTATTCAATCCTTTCTGATTGATTTTACAATTGAGCAATCAGAAAAATACGGTATTCCAATTGAAAAAGTTACATTGAAAAACCTTTACAATTCTAAGACAAACTCTTTTGGTGATGAGGATACTCATTTACCTTTAAACCCTAACACAAAAAAGCCGATACTATTCACACCAAAAAGATGGCTAAGGCATATACCATGGATCAATACTGACGATTACTTTGATAATTACTACACTAAAAATATTCAAAAAGAGGGTGATGTATTTCCAGATAAAATTAAACTTCTGAATTTCAACCGGCAGAACTATGATATTGTCCAAGCGTATACCGCAATTAGAGAAAAGCAATTGGATAATTGTAAAAATGATCCTCTATTTCATCAAATTCCGATCACATCTGCAAAAAGAAAAATCTCAACAATCACAAAACTGCCAACCGGAAAAATTGATAATGCAGACAGGAAGTTTGAAGACAATGTATGCCAACTAATGACTTCTATGGTGTACCCACACTTAGATTTCGCTCAGGAACAAAGCAGAACCGAATCGGGAGTGCAAATACGGGACTTAATATTCTACAATAATAAATCTTACGACTTTCTGAAAGAAATTTATGAAACTTATAGCTGTACTCAAATTGTAATGGAACTAAAAAATGTTCATGAAGTAAAGCAAGAACATGTTTTACAATTAAATAGATATTTGAAAGAACAATTTGGAAAATTTGGAATTATAGTCACAAGAAACCGGCCACCAGATAAGGTAAAACGAAACATTATCGATTTGTGGTCCGCGCATAGAAAGTGCATTTTGATTTTGGATGATATGGATTTAAAACAAATGGCTCAGGTTTTCGAGAGTAAACAACGGAACCCAATTGATATTATCAAGAAAAAATATATTGAGTTCACAAGGGCATGCCCTTCTTAAAAAAATAATTATGAACAATTCAAATATTGATGACTTCAAAAAAATATTAAACCAACTTGAAGGGCTTCATGAAGAGATTTCGTCGCTATCAAAAAAATCTTACACAGACGCATTAAATGTTTTCAAACTTAAATTAGTTAATCAAGTCTTAGTAAGAACAAATGAACTTTTGGGAAAAGAATATAAACCATTTAGTGACTTTATTATTTTTAATGAAGATGACCTTCCAACCAACAGCGATGTTACACTAGTCTTGTCCCAGTACATTAATTGTATGGAAAGCTTACGAGAAGAAAATATTTTCTCAAAAATAGAATATACCACTAGCGGAAGTGTGGCGAAATTATACTGGTGTTGGAAGGGGACGAAAATCGAAACTTATCCACCTAAAAATATAAAAAAATGACAAAGCTCGAAGTGTTACCAACCGATGCAGAAATTACTAAATTTGAAATGCTAAATGAATTAGCGGAATCAATTTATTTAGAAATGAAAGAATTTTCTAAAAAGAAACCAGATGATGCACTTAATCCATTTAAAGTCAAAAATGTAAATCGAGTTCTAACTCAACTAAAAGAATTTTTGATTAACGAACCCACTGCATCATTTTTAGATTTATTGGATGACGAAACACTTCCTACAAACAGCGACGCCATATTAATAATAGGGCAATTTAAAGCCTCCATGGATAATTTTCGACATAAAAATACGAATCGATATCGAATGTGGAAAACCAAAGAAAATCCTGATGGGAAATCGCGAGACTAGTCCAAGACTCCAAGTAAAAGGTATAGCCCAAGCCTGGGCTGACATATTTCAATTGACTGACAAAAGTAAATCGAGCGGTAGCATCGAAATTTCAGCATTCGGTGACAACTAAACCGTTGGGGTAACTGCCCCAACAACACAGCTTAACTCGAATTACCTTAAACATTCCCTTCAAAAATATTTCCAATAACCTTGCGAAACCGAACAGTTGCACATATATTTGCAACCGATTGGCTGCGTAAGTAATTTTTAAACAATATGAGACGAGACATTTTTCAGGCGATAGCAGACCCGACAAGGCGGGCAATTATTGCTTTAATCGCCATGCAGGCAATGACACCGAACGCTATTGCCGACAATTTTAACACGACCCGGCAATCTGTTTCTAAACACCTTCGCATACTTACTGAATGCGAATTGATAAAACAGGAACAGCAGGGCCGGGAAATTTACTACTCTCTTGAAATTGAAAAAATGAAGGAGGTAGATGAATGGCTAAACCAGTTTAGGAAAATTTGGGAGATCAGGTATAATCAATTGGACAATTTATTACTAACAATTAAAAAACAGAAAAAATGAGAAACGACTTACTATTTGATTTTACCGTTGACAAACCAGCAAAAACGGTGTACATAACGAGAGAATTTGACGCCGAACTTCCAATGGTATGGGATGCTTACACCAAACAGGAAATTCTGGACCAATGGTGGGCACCAAAACCCTGGTCGTCCAAAACAAAAGTGATGAATTTTGAAGAAGGCGGACGGAGATTTTATGCAATGGTAAGCCCGGAAGGACAGGAACGTTGGGCGCTTCAAAAATATACCTCCATTAGTCCAAAAACCAATTTCAAATTTTTGAATGCTTTTGCAGATGAAAATGAAAATCCTCAATTGCCTGGTTCTGAATGGGATCTGAGTTTCAGCGAAGAAAGCGGAAAGACAAAAGTCAGTGTTTCTATTTACAATGAATCCCTTGAACGCATGGAGAAGATGATTGAAATGGGCTTCAAAGAAGGGTTTACAATGACGTTGAATGGCTTGGAAGAGTTATTAGCAACTCTGTTGCGGAAATAATTTGTTCAAAAAGTTTTCAAAAACACAACGCTGGCAATGAACTCAACCGTGGTCGTGTCTTCATGTCAACTTATTAGATATGGTTAAGTATGGTACAGCTTCCAGTGCTTTTACTTTTTTTCTTGACAAAAAAAGTAACAAAAAAGTCAAGGCGAAAAAAAGCTTCAACGCGCATTTCTCACGCACACCCCGCTTTTTCGCCAGGCCCGCGCACTCGGTAACCTAGCACTGGCAATCAAATGGCGATATGTCCAATTATTTAAGTAAACATTATTGTGTTAAGGAATTACAAATGTTGACAGATTTATATTTTTAAGAATTAGAATGGACATAGAAACACAAATCGAAGACTATTTAACCAGCCAACCTGAACCGAAACGTAGCGACATGCAAGCATTGCACGACACTATTCTACAAGCAATGCCGGGATGTAAATTATGGTTTCTGGATGGTAAAGACAGTGAAAATAAAACTGTTTCGAACCCTAATATTGGATATGGTTTCTACACCATGCAACTTGCTGGCGGAAAAACCAGAGAGTTTTATCAGATTGGTTTGAGCGCAAACACGACCGGAATTTCTGTCTACATTCTTGGGATAAAAGATAAGACATACCTGGCTCAAACGTTTGGAAAGCAGCTAGGCAAGGCAAGTGTGACCGGTTATTGCATTAAGTTTAAGGCGCTGAAAGATATAAATATTGATGTACTTGTCGCCGCGATAAAGTATGGGGTTGAGGCTACGAATGACAAAAGCTAATATCATACGGTCGGTAGGAAAGTTAAATTTGAATATTTACAGACAAATTGGGTGTTATATGACTGAAATTGGAACAGAATAACAACTTAAACCATATCGGATAATAGAAAAGTGACAAACTGATCGCAAAAAAAGTTACAATTGGACTTGATAAATCTGTATTTGTATGTTAACTCGATAAAAATTCGTGTAGAAAGTCCAACAGACAAAGTAACATAACACTCGAAATAAATATCCGCACTCAATCATCAACATGAAGCAACCCAAGTATTTATATCGTTCAGAAGAACTGTTTTTATTTTACCAATTTACAAGTGAAGGGCCAAAAGGATTAATTAAAAAAGTAGTCGAGTACACGGAAACAAGCACCGAAAATGTTTATAACTTAGGTTTCGGAGACTATGTTGAAGCAACAAAAAGTATCGATGATCTTTCGGTTACAAATAATGGTGATAGTTTGAAAGTCCTGGCAACGGTAGCTTCAACTGTTTACGCATTTACGGAAAAGCATCCAAACGCATGGATTGTGGCTACCGGAAGCACCGCAGTGAGAACAAGATTGTATAGAATGGGAATCACAAATAACTTAACAGAAATTTCAGAGGATTTCGTTATATTTGGCTATAACCAAGAAGGAAATTGGGAAGAATTTATTATTGGAGAGGAATATGAAGCCTTCTTGATGACAAAAAAAGTTAACCGATTTGAATGATGAAAATAGATGAATTAAATAAATCAAAAGTTCCGATCATCGTTTTTGATAAAAATCTGGAACAGTTTAGAGGGAAAGTATTATTTCCTGAAAAGCTTAAAAAGGCGAACGAAATCTTGGCAAAAACCGGACTTCCTAAGTTAAATAAGTAGCTGAGATTTACATCGGTCAACGTTGACGACTGCGAACCAACAAAAACGCAAAGACCTTTCGCGCCCATTGCGAAAACCCTTTGCGTTCATTGCGTTTAATTTGAACCTACCTCCCTACCCCAGCAGCCGCAGGCTTAGCCTTAGGCAATTCCTTACGAGGAATTTTCTGATCCATCTGAGCGGTATTATATACAAAGGCAGCCACTACAACAGCCATTTGCTTCAAATCATCCATTTCCAGCCGTTCGAAAGTATCGGCATTGGTATGGTGCGTGCGGGTGTTGTATTCAATACCGTCCTGAATAAACTGAAAGCCCGGAAGTCCGAGTGCATCGAAACTCTGGTGATCGGTTCCGCCTGTATTTCTTGATGTAACGGTTGGATGATCGATAATATCCGCAAACGGTGTCAGCCATTTTTCGAATGTAGCTCTTGGACCTTCATTACCTTGTAAGTAAATTCCTCTTATGCGGCCTGTCCCGTTGTCAATATTATAATAGGCTGATAACTTTTCATGCGCCGGCAGGAGTTTCATCGTTTGCGGATCGCCAAAAGTATTTTTTACGTAATTACGGGAACCATGCAATCCCTGTTCTTCACCTGACCAAAGTGCGATCCGGATTGTCCTTTTTGGTTTTAAACCAGACGCCTGCAATATCCTGACCGCTTCCATCATTACAGTGCAACCGGCAGCATTATCAGTGGCACCAGTTCCGCTATGCCACGAATCCAGGTGGCCGCCAAGCATCACGATTTCATCCTTTAACTTTGGATCCGTACCCGGGATTTCGGCAATAACATTACCGGTGGTCAGCTTTTTATCATAAAAAGTTGTTGCCGATTCAGCTTCCAGAGTTACCGGGATACCGTCTTCTACCAGGCGGGTTATTAGCCCTGCATGTTCGGGAGACATTTCAAATGCCGGTCCTGCGAGAGATGCATCGCCTTTGTAAGACGCACCGTTGCTGGTAAAAAATGTACCGTGTTTTCCGTTCCGGCCTGCGAGTTCAAGCTTGATCTTTTGAGCCTTTAAAGTACTATCTACTTTACTTCTGAAAGAACGCATTGTACGCATTTTTTCCATTTGCTCCGGAGTAAAATTACCTTGTCCCATGGGCTGCGAATTGGTCATTTTATCCAGATCTTCGGTTGTATAACGGATTGCATCAGGTTTAAAAGTAGGGTCTGTATCGGCATTACCTTTTACCAGTACAATCTTTCCGCTCAATTTCCCGTCTGCATACTTTTTAAGATCTTCCTCATTCTGAATATCAATGATGATTACTTCACCTTTTATCGGCCCCGAAGTGCCGGAAGTCCAGGCTTTTGGAATGGCAATAAAAGGCATATAATAAGGTTTGGTCATCGCCAGATAGCTTTTTTCTACCTGCCAGCCTTTTCCAAATTCGCCCCATTCTTCAATCCGGGAGTTCTGTAATCCCCATTTTTTCAACTCAGCAACCGACCATTCGGCAGCACGCTGAAAACCTGGTGAATTGGTGAGGCGCGGACCGGACACGTCCGTTAGCTGATGTGCAATTTCTTTTACTTTGGAGTTATCATAACCTTCCTTCCGGATTTTGGCCATGGCTCCCGTATCAATTTCCTGAGCGAATACAAGTCCCGGACTGAGGAGTAATAAAGAATAAAAACTTAGTTTCATAGGAGTGGAAATATAAGGTTGGGGATATTTGGGAATTCCTCAAAAATCCTGAATTAGTAAGCTAAGCGGCAATTTCTTTCTTAGCAATCAAATAATAAACCGGAATCCCAAGTAATACAATGATCAAGCCGGGCCAGGTATATTCCGGCTTATAAATGATCAGCAATACACAGAATGCGATGCCCATTACAATGTAAATAATTGGCAGGAAAGGATACCCGAAAGCTTTATAAGGTCTTGGTGCATCCGGCCTTTTCTTGCGGAGTATAAAAATACCGACGATAGTAAGCATATAAAATACAACTACAACGAAAGAGATCATGTCCAGCAAATTTCCATATTTCCCGCTCAGGCTCCACAAACATGCAATCACGCATTGAATCCACAAACCGAATTCAGGAACGGAATTTTTATTTAAAACACCTACCTTTTTGAAGAATAAACCGTCTTTAGCCATGGAATAATATACCCTTGCTCCTGACATAATCAGCCCATTGTTACAGCCAAATGTAGAAATCATGATCATAACTGCGATTATGATCGTTCCGGCACTTCCGAAAATGACATGTGATGCACTGACTGCCACGCGATCCTTATCTGCGGATGCGATTTCCTGTAAAGACAAAACGCCGGTATACATGACATTGGTCAACAAATAGATAACCGTCACGATGATGGTTCCTAAGGCAAGGCTCAACCCGATATTACGTTGCGGATTCTTAATTTCTCCGGCAATAAAAGTCACATTATTCCAGGAATCGCTGCTGAAAATAGAACCTACCATGGAAGCCGCAATGGCGCCAAAAGCAGCAATAGTAGTATAGGATTCAATACTGCCATCGACATTCAGTTTGTGCAGGTCCCACATGGCAGATGCGTCCCAATTGGTATTCCATATTTCAGGAACCATAAAAATCAGTCCGAAAACGATAAGGCCAAGAAGACTTAAAAGCTTGGTTAAGGTGAAAGTAGTCTGGATAATTTTGCCGCTGTTAACGCCACGTGTATTAATAAACGTCAGAAGGATAATGAGGACCAGTGATAGTAATTGTGCAGGAGATATTTGAAGAAAACCAAGATTGATTGCCACCAGATCTTCACTGAACATGGGTAAGAGATAGGCCGTAAATTTGGCAAAAGCTACGGCGACGGCTGCAATCGTTGCGGTTTGAATAACAGTGAAGAAGCTCCATCCGTACAAAAAGCTGATTAACGGATTATAGGCCTCTTTCAGATACACATATTGTCCGCCGGCCTTTGGAAACATAGCGCTTAATTCACCGTAACTCAATGCGGCCGTGAGTGTCATAAAACCTGTAATGGCCCATACAAACATGAGCCAGCCTACGCTTCCTGTATTTCTGGTAATATCGGCGCTCACGATAAATATCCCCGAGCCGATCATACTTCCGGCGACGAGCATCGTGGCATCGACCAGCCCTAATGAGGGTTTAAATGATGTAGTTTCGGCAGTCGTATCTACGGTACTTTCTTGTGACATAAAGGTTAGGATTATCAGGTCAGGTTTTGGTGTTGTAAGCTACAATATTATTTGAAACTATAAAATCAGATAGTAAGCCAATAGTAAAAAGTTTACAGTTTAAAGTCACCTTCACGCAAAATCCAATGAAAAACCTTTAATTATATCTTTCAGGATTATAAAGTTTAATATTCGCAGAAAGCGCAGTTCTGTTTGCCAGCTCGGCCACCATTTTTCCGGTTGCCGGCCCCAAACTGATCCCCATCATACCATGACCGCCCGCAACGATCAGGTTTTTTAGTTTTTTACTATATCCCAGATACGGCAATCCATCAGGTGAACATGGCCGGAAACCATACCAGATCTTTTCTTTGGCAGGAACTTCCACATTCAGCTCAGGATAATACTGAGGAATAGAATTTACAATTCCTTCTACACGGTTCATATTGATCTGGTTGTTTAAAGCTGCCAGTTCCATAGTGCCGCCAAAACGAACATGGCCATTCATAGGCGTAACTGCCACGCGCGCTTCGATCAGTAATGCCGGATGTACAATTTTGTGTTCAGCATTGGGCTCCATAAAAGAATAACCTTTTCCGGGCATGACAGGAATCGACAAACCAGCCAGTTTAGAAAGCTGCGGAAGCCAGGAGCCGCCCGTCATAATTATAAGGTCGCCACCTATATTTCCATGACTGGTTTCAACGGATTTTATTTCCCCGCCGCTAATTTGATATCCCGTCACTTCGGCATTGGTAATTACTTCTCCCCCATTCGCTTTAATATATTTCAAAAGCTGGGTAAATAATGCATATGGATATAAATGCGCGTCGCAATGATAATGAACAGCACCCAACACATCCAGTTTTATATCAGGTTCAATATCCTGCACCTGTTCTTTGGAAAGCATTTCTACATCCAGACCCAGTTTTTGCGCATCTTTTCCTACATGAATTTCCTCTTCACCTGCTTTTTCTGTTTTGTAAAGCATGAGGATGCCTTTCTTTTCCAGACCAAAATCGAACCCTTCTTCTTTGGCAAGATCTTCATACAACTGCTTGCTCAGCAAGTGATAATCTCTCAGAAATGGTGCGGCACGTTCTACATTGGCTTGTGTCGCACTCTTCATAAATTTCAATCCCCATGAGATCAGGGAAAAGTCCAGGGATGGTTTTACATAAAAGGGACTGCGGCTGTTGAACATCCATTTTATACCTTTTGAGATCATTCCCGGTGCTGCCAAAGGAATAAAATGGCTCGGGACAATCATTCCCGCGTTGCCCTGTGAACAATTATCTGATAAATCTCCTTTATCC
The DNA here is from genome assembly GCF_019711195.1 of Dyadobacter sp. NIV53. Classification (NCBI taxonomy): domain Bacteria; kingdom Pseudomonadati; phylum Bacteroidota; class Cytophagia; order Cytophagales; family Spirosomataceae; genus Dyadobacter; species Dyadobacter sp. NIV53. Next base: position 4,454,700 of record NZ_CP081299.1, on the reverse strand, counting down.
ACCAGCGTAACTTTCCACCCGCTTTTCAAGAGATAATAAGCCGAAGCCAATCCCATAATTCCACCGCCGATAATTACTGCTTTACCTGTATCTTTCATAATGACTTCGGCCGTCGGCAATCAGCTTCCGGCTTTTTTTGGCCAAATGGCCTTTCCTATTATGTAATGATTTACCTACTTCAATTTAGCGAAGGCCGATTGCCAAAAGCCGACGGCCGACGTTTTTAAATTACCTGAAACCCGTACGCATACGGATCTTCTTCGTCGTCTATGAAAATCGTATTATAACCTGTTACGACCGCCCAGCCTTCTATTCCGGGAATAATAGCTGGTTTGTCGCCGATGCTTACTTCATCCTCAACAGTACCAATAAATTTGGAGCCTATAATACTTTCATGAATAAACTGATCTCCTTTTTTAAGTTTGCCCTTTGCATGCCATTGCGCCATTCTTGCAGAAGTTCCTGTTCCGCATGGTGATCTGTCGATGGCTTTATCACCATAAAAAACCGCGTTTCTGGCCGTTGATGCCGGATCTAAAACGGCACCAGCCCACAGAAAATGGCTTAAACCGTTGATATGTTCGTTTTCAGGATGGACAAATTTGTATTGTTCGTTCATCCGCTTGCGGCAAACCCTGCTCCAGCTGATCAATTGGTCGGCAGTATAATTTTCCAATCCTTTGAAATTTTCCTGCGGATCAACAATAGCATAGAAATTTCCGCCATAGGAAACATCAACTGTAAGTGTGCCCAGGTCAGGACATTCTACTGTCAGTTCCTCAGCTGCAAGAAAAGATTTTATATTAATCAGTTTAACTGATTTTACTTTTTTACCCACCTGAACGTATTCTACCAATACCAGTCCGGCAGGCGTTTCCAAACGTAATTTTCCTGGAATTTTAGGTGTTACCAGTCCTTCTTCAATGGCAATGGTTACAGTTCCGATCGTTCCGTGCCCGCACATGGGCAGACAGCCGCTGGTTTCGATATATAAAACACCTATATCATTTTCGGGATCAACAGGTGGATACAATATGCTTCCACTCATCATATCATGGCCGCGTGGTTCAAACATCAGTCCTTTTCTGATCCAGTCAAATTCCTTTAAAAAATGAAGGCGGCGCTCCATCATGCTGTTTCCATTGAGCAAAGGGCCACCGCCAGCAACTACCCGAACAGGATTTCCACAGGTATGGGCATCAATACAAAAAAAGTTTTACGCATAGGTTATGGGGGCTATCGGCGGTCGGCTTTCGGCAATCAGCATTCGGAGGCCGCCTTAGACTTGGCAAGCCTGAAATATGGGGTCGCCCAGACGGGGTCGCCTAGACGGGGTCGCCTAGATGGGGTCGCCAAGGCTTACCAAGCCTGATTTTCCCCAGTCGAAAGCTGACCGCCGATAGCCGACAGCTACTTTGTCAATTCGTTATCAACTGTCCGCCAGATATTCAGCGGATTATCATTTTTTAATTCATCCGGCAAAAATTCATCCGGCCAGTTCTGAAAACTTAGCGGCCTTACAAAACGCCTGATCGAATCTGCACCAACCGAAGTATACTGACTGTTACTGGATGAAGGAAAAGGCCCTCCGTGATGCATGGATTTACAAACCTCAACACCGGTCGGGAAATTGTTAAAAATAATCCTTCCGCATATATTCTGAATGACTGAAACCAATTCTTCACTTTCTGCCAGATCTTCGTTCGTTGCAAGAAGCGTGGCAGTCAGTTGCCCGTGTAATTTTGACGCTACAGCAATTACTTCATCCGCATTTTTACATTTTACAATCAGAGCAAAGGGGCCGAATACTTCTTCCTGCAAAGCATTGTTGATCAGAAAATCAATTCCGCTTACAGAAGCCACAGTTGCCGCTCCCTGTCCTTCCTCAGCTTCAACCGTGGCAACCGCCAAAATATCCACACCCGATTGCGAAACCAGCTTTTGACGATTTTCAGTATATGCCTTTGCAATTCCTGTATGCAGCATATATGCCGGAGCTGCCTTTTTTATTTCTTCATTTAAAACCTCAATAAAACCGTCCAGATCTTCTCCATCGGTTCCAATCAGCAAACCGGGATTTGTACAAAACTGGCCGACTCCCAAAGTCAGTGAACCTGCATATTGTTTTGCCAGTTCGCCAGCAGAAGTTTTCAATTTTCCCGGCAGAAGAAAAACAGGATTTATGCTTCCCATTTCAGCATAAACTGGAATTGGCTCTTTACGCTTGTTGGCTACTTCTACCAACGCCATTCCTCCACGGTAAGATCCTGTAAAACCAACTGCTTTGATAATAGGATCACTCACCAATAATTGGGCTTCTTCATTGGTTTCACAATAAACATGAGAAAAAGTCCCTTCCGGAAAACCACTTTTCTCAACCGCACGGCTTATTGCATCAGCCATGATCTGTGAAGTTTTGGGATGCCCCGGATGTGCTTTTACAATAACCGGACAGCCCGCAGCAATAGCACTCGCGGTATCTCCGCCAGCAGTAGAAAAGGCAAACGGAAAGTTGCTCGCTCCAAAAACAGTAACCGGACCAAGCCCGACATTCGTTTTTCTGATATCAGGTTTTGGCGGCGTACGTTCTGTATTGGCTGTGTCAATACTTGCATCCAAGGAATCGCCTCGCTCTACTGCATCCGCATAACTTCTCCATTGAAAAATAGTCCTTCCTTTTTCACCAACCAGGCGCCCCTCAGGCAAATGTGATTCTTGCTGTGCAGTGGTAATTAACTCCGGCCCGAGTGCCTCAATTTCAGCAGCCACATTCCGCATGAAAGTTACCCTTTTCTTTAGACCGAATTTCCCGATAGCAACAAATGCTTCCTGTGCTTTCTGCAATATATTTTCTATTCCTTCTTTTGAAATATTCATAGGGACTGTTTAAGCTTTATGCTAAAGAAGCTTCATTTGTCAGATTTAAATAGTCCGACAAAACGGGTTGCGTTTCAATTGCTTTATTGATAATGGCCAGTACTTTTTCTCTTTCAGTACCTGTCAGAACCATACGTGGTGCTCTTACATATTCCGAACTGATTCCTACCTGTGCAGCTGCCAGTTTAATATTCTGAACCAGTTTTGGATGAATATCGAGTTCCAGCAATGGCAGATACCAGCGGTAAATACTCACTGCTTCTTTATATTGGCCGGCTTTGATCAAATTAAAAATTGCTACGGTTTCTTTTGGAAATGCATCCACCAAACCACCCACAACACCATCTGCACCCAACATAACTTCTTCCATGATGAGTGTATCAACACCACAGAAAATCCTGAAGCGGTCTCCAAAACGATTAAACAAACGCGTTACATTGCTTACATCACGGGTCGATTCTTTAATAGCATGAATATTTGGGATTTTCGCCAGTTCTTCAAACATGCTGAGTGTCACTTCAATCTTGTAATCCACTGGATTATTATAGATCATCAATGGCAAAACCGTACTGTTGGCAATAGTTGTAAAATAAGCAACGGTTTCATCATCATCTGCTTTGTAACGCATTGGAGGAAGCACCATCAGTCCGTCCGCACCATTGGATTCTGCCTGTTTTGCAATGTTAACTGCAACGGCTGTCGACTGTTCAGCGATACACAATACAACCGGCATACCAGCTGGAAGTGATTTTTTAGCATATTTTACCAGTTCAAACTTTTCCTCAGTTGTCAGTGTGCTGGCTTCTCCAAGCGAACCTGCTACAATGACACCGGAAATCCCGGCTTCAACCTGAGCCTGTAAATTCTTATCAAAAAGATCAAAATCAATTGTATCCTCTGCTGTAAATGGCGTTACCAATGCAGGAAAAATGCCCTGCCATAGTTCTTTGTTCATATATAGGTTTTATTAAGATAAAATATCAATGTTTCTTTTATCAAAAGTAATCAACCAGCAAGCAAAAAACATTTCGGGTTTTAATCAATTCTATACGGATTTTAACCTAAAAGAAAGTGATTGGAACAGAAGTCTGTTAATTCTGATATAAGTAAGATAATCTCATTCCTTATTTTCGACAAAAACTATCTGAGCGCGATCAGCTTTCCTTATTTTTTTGAGAAAATCTATCCAGGCAGTATAATCTTTACTCGGGTATCTGCCGCCGTTCAGGATTACTTTACGTGAGCACAAAAGCTGATTATCCTTAAATATCGTCTTGCTTTCATAAACACCAAATACCGAATTGATCTGGAAGGAAGGTAAAGTAGTTTCCAGCTTATACCCCTGTGGAATGGTGTATGAAACGGAATCCAGGTCCGTAAAATCGTAGTCGGACAGAGAAAGATAAAAATCGGTAGTTCTCTCTGTTGCTGCGGGCATCTCAAACGGTACACTTAATAAACCAGGTTTTACGAATAGGCGTGTACCTGTTTTGGTTGCACAACTGCGCACATTCATACTTAGTTTTTCGGTAACAGACGGGTCTGTGCCTTTTCCTTCAGTTAGTTCAAAACGCTGCAATTCCAAACTTGGCAAATTAACGTGACTGATCAGCCATTTCTTTTGTGCTTCTTTAGTACTGTTGTATAAAATACTGTTTCTCGATTCCTGGCGTACCCCTGTATATAAGGTCTGAACCTCAATCTGGCCATCTCCCGTAGTTTCTAACTTTACCTGGCTATTTCTTTTACGCATATTCTGGCTGGGTTTGTAGCCGGGAGTTGCTACCAGCTTTCCCCCTTCGGGCATTACCAGCAAAGCATACCGGCCACCGGTAAATGTCCCCATAAAATTTGCCTGGGTAGTCTGGCTTGTACATTCGAGCCACATGGTGTCTTTTGCGACAATGGCACATGCAATAACATGATTGAACTGGCTGCTTGGAAAATCAGGTTTAATTTTTGCTTCATCACCTGCTTTGATTAATGCCCCGTAACACGTAATCCCGGCCTGCCTGAGAGCCGCCAGGGTAAAATTGGTCAGTGCTTTACAATCACCGTATCCCTTGTTGGCAACCGTAGTTGCATCAATGGTTTGCCAGCCACCAATACCTAGCTGGATACTTACATACCGCGACCTTGCCTGCATCCATTTATAGATCAGCAAAACTTTTTCACGATCCGTTTTTGCATCTTTAACAAGCGCTTTTATTTCAGCATTTGTAGCAGGTGGAAGTACATCCCTGCCTGCATTTAGAGTATAATAAAACTTACTCAGATCCTCCCAGCTATTAAAATTTCCCTTGTAATCCTGGATTTCAAAATCGGACGGTGAAGCCAGTACCATCGGCGAAAAATCAAACGGATGCAAAGCGTATGAATCTGGTTTTGAAGCTGGCTTGTCATCCATTTTCCACAAGTGTATTTCTGCCCCCGCCGCATCTGTTGATTTGACAACAGGCGGCACCCCATTGTATTCTTTATACCGAAATTTAAACCCGGAAGGTACTTTTATCGTGTAAACAGAATGTTCAACGGCTGTCCTCGAATTCGAAACCGGCATCCATCTGGGATAAAACATCATGTTGCGTTCCCTGGTATCGTAGCTGTATTCAATAGTGTAAGGATATGGATAGCTTTTTTTCCGAAATCAGCCAGTTTTACTCTGGCATCAGTAATTTCATCACCTGCCCCGCCGTACCCGTAATCTTCGATATCAGCATTTTTTAGTTTTCTGATCAGTTTTCCTGCCGCATCATACAGATTGCCATCTATACTACCAATTTTGGTAAACTTGTCGTAACCCACCATGAGCTGGCTATGTTCTTCCTCTCCTTTTTCATTTAAGATCGTAACTACCAGCCGGGAGCGCAGCTTCCCTTCGCCCTTTGTCATAATTTCCCAATAGGTTTCATCCAGACGGATCACTGCGTCAGCGTCGGCAAGAAGTAAAGGATTAATAGTGGCAACACTAAAATTTTCCTGGCCAAAAAGAGGATAAGTTAGTGTTAAACAAAAAATTGCAAAGAGGCTTTGAACAACCAAACGTATTTTCATGATGAGGGAAATAAGGATCATTTCGCTTTTTTCTTAATAATTACCGGCTGTGCATGTTTCTGAACAACCCTTTCAAAGAATTCTTTCAGGTTTCCATATTCCTCAGGTGGAAAATGTAATTGACTAATTATTAAACTACTGCTGACCTGAATAACATTGCTGGTATGTTGAATCTGGTAAGTAAATACTCCACCTTTATCTGGCAATGAAAATATTTCAGATTTCGGCATTTCTTCAATCATATACCCATCAGGCAGTTTGAAATTACCAATAAATGAATTACTTATTCCACTTGTAAAATCCAATGGATAAATACGTTCCGGAGACTTTAATGGATTTTCTGCCAATTTACCTACCAGAATAGGGTCAAAGTAAAATAAACCAGACGAGGCACTCTCATTTTCTAATTCGAAATTACAGTTGACATTCACTGCTTTGTGAATATTTTCATCTTTGTTGGTAATCTTTATTCCATCAATTTTCCATTCCGGAACTTGTTTTTTCAAGTCGTCCTGATAAGTTCTTTCCAGCTCCTTTGCATATTTGCCACGCCACCGTAAAGCTTCATACCCTCCATATGACAAACTGTAAACCCCCTTTATCATTCCGTCTTCAGGTGATATACTCGCCTGAATCATTTCCCGTTTGATCTGATTATCTGTTGGAATTAATCTCACAAAACTTCCAAAACCTTCTTTTGTTACCAAACGCCCATATCCGTTTACAGCCTGTTCCGGGAGTAAGCCGGGCTTAGCATACACCTGAGTAGCATCAAGATCATATTCTTTTTCTCCGATTTTAACTCGGCCAATTACATAATTGAAACTTTCAAGTGTTGGATTTGATCTGATAACCTGACCATGCAACCTAGTGCTAAGTATAATAGGATCACATGCAATATTCAGTGCCCGCAACAAATTGATCAGTGTAAGATTGATATCGCTGACATTTCCTGCTTTATTATCATAAGCCTTTTTTGCGCCTTCATTTGATGCCAATCCATTATGTCCGTCCCATTTCATATAATTTTGAATATGGTTGTATGCAAGATTCATTCTTTCTTCCGGATCCTTGGTTTTGGCAGAAATTTCATCAATAATTAATTTGAGATGAGCATTTTTTCGGAGTTCTCCTCCAAACCATGCAGCTTCATTTAAATTCCAGTCAATACTTTCCCAGGTATGGGCATATTGATTAACTATTTCTCCGGTTACAGCAATAGTTTTTAATCCAAAACTGATTTTCGTTAAATAATCTGAGGCGGTAGTAATAAAAGGTTCATTGGTAAAAGGTGGTGAATCTTTAACAACATAGCGATATGACATTCCTGCGCCGTTATATTTTTCATGTCCAACGATTATATTTTGCTTTTCTTCATTCCTTATATAAAATGGCAAAAACCCCCCTATCGTTTTTCTGTAATCTAGAAAAACAGGAATATTTATCTTGTATTCGCTCCATGCAATAGGGACCGAGCCCTGAAATGCCCATGTAGATGGCTCTATTTGATAATTCAAAGGAGTAATACGCGTGTAAGAATATTCTATTACTGACCCTTTTCTGACATTTGGCAAATTAAATTTTATAGCAAAAAGTTCATTGGAAAGTCTTTCCTTTTTTATGGATTTTTTGTCCAGTGTAGTTGTTACAATCTGATTACCTTCCATATTATATGTAAAACCTTTCAAATCATCTATTCGCTCATCGTTTTCATAACCACTTCCATCATAATAAATCAAAGATGCCGATGCCTGTTCAAGTGCTGATTCTTTAAGTATTTTAATTCTCACCCAACAATCCATAGTCATTACAAGACCCGTACGTTCCGTATAACGGAAATTAACACTTCCATAATCATACAAATTAACCGCATTAATTGTACTGTCTCCCTTATAAGCTGTCATCAATAAAGCTTCCTTATCAATATCACCAAATTTAGGTTTAAAATCTTCCTGTGAAAAGCTGATAAAAGGGTAAATGATGAGTGTAAAGCACATAACTATGCGATAATATAAACGCGTGGCTATGTGCTCATGGTTCGTAATTGATTTCATTAAGATATGTTGATGTTATGACGAGTATTAAAAAAATCCAAACTTATTTCATTTCGCTTTTTTCTTAATAATTACCGGCTGTGCATGTTTCTGAACAACCCTTTCAAAGAATTCTTTCAGGTTTCCATATTCCTCAGGCATGAATCGTAATTTACTAACCGTTACACCGGTATTTACCTGAATAATATCTCCTGTCTGTTTAACCTGATAAACAAATTTTCCGGCTTTTTCAGGCAGCAGAATCACTTCCGACTTAGGCATTTCGTCAATCACGTATCCTTCCGGCAACTTAAAACTTCCGATAAAAGAAGCTGAAATTCCACTTGTAAAATCCAGCGGATAAATACGTTCAGGAGATTTCAATGGGTTTTCGACCCACCTTCCTGCCAGAACCGGATTGAAATAGAATATATCGGCAGACGCATTTTCATCCTCAATCTCAAAATTGCAGGTCACGTTAACCGTACCACTCAGATTATCACTTTTATTGTTGACCTTGAAATCCTGAATTTTCCACTCAGGGACTTTCTTTTTAAAATCATCTTCATAAACGCTTCCTGCTTGTTTTACATATTTGTCCCGCCAGCGTAAAGCTTCGTATCCGCCGTACGAAATACTATAATCTCCTTTTATGGTTCCGTCTTCCGGGGATATGGCTGCATGGATCATTTCCAGTTTACTCTGCATATCTGATGGAGTCAATCCAACAAAACGGCCATTTCCTTTTTTGGGAACAAACCGCCCGACTCCATTAACGGCATGTTCAGGCAATAATCCTGGTTTGGCATATAGCTGTGTAGCATCCAGAAAATATTCTTTTTCACCAATTTTCACATGGCTTACCACGTAATTGAAACTTTCGAGCATCGGGATTTCCTGATAAACCTGTCCGTTAGACCGCGTGCTGAGTACAACGGGGTTACTTTCCAGATCCAGTTCCCGTAGTAAGGTTGTCAGGTTAAGATTAATATCACTGGTATTTCCTGATTTATTGTCATAAGCTTTTTTTACTCCTTCTTTTGATCCAATACCATTGTATCCATCCCATTTCATCGCGTTCTGCATGTGTGCATAGGCCAGGTGCATTCTTTTCTCCGGATCGGTGGTTTTCGCTGCAATCTCATCCCTTATAACTTTCAAATGAGAACTTTTTCTAAGCTCTCCCCCAAACCAGGGAACATCATTTAATGTTTCTTCTACATTTTCCCAGGTACGGGAATAGTGCTTGATTATTTCCCCGGGAACAGATACGCTTGCCAGTTCGAAATCTATTTTGGATAAATAATCAGAAGAAGTAGTAATAAACGGCTCGTTGACAAATGAAGGTGCGTCTTTCACTACAAAGCGATAAACAAGCCCGGTTCCATCATATCTGGAATGACCCACAGGTACACTTTGTTCATCCTGATTTCTGATATAAAGGGGCAAATAACCGCCCATCGTCATTTTGTATTCAAGAAAACGCGGAATGGCAATACGGTATTCACTCCATTTGAACGGAATTGATCCCTGGAAAGTCCAGGTATCAGGTTTGTCACGCAGGGTAAATGGCGTAGTGCGGGTATAAAAATATTCTATAACAGATCCCTTTTTTACGCCTGGAAGATTGAATTTGATTGCTTCATAATTGTCAGAGATTTTTTCTCTTTTTATTGATTTTTTATCCAGAGGAACCGTAATAATCTGTTTGCCTTCAAGATTATAGGTAAAGCCTTTCAGATCATCAATACGCTCGGCTTTTTCAAAATTACTATCGTTATAGCTTAATGAAACCGAAGCCCTGTCCAATGCTGATTCTTTAAGGATTTTAATCCTGGCCCAGCAATCCATGGTCATGACAATTCCCCTGCGTTCATCATAACTAAACTTAACATTGGCATAATCATACAGATACACAGCGTCTGCCGTACTGTCTTTATCATAAACAGTCATTTCCACTGACTCCCGGTCAATGATTCCGAGTTTTGGTTTAAAATCTTCCTGAGAAAAACTGCTGAAAGAATAAGTGATAAAAATAACGCAAAGAAATGCAAGACGTATCACAGCTGAGTAGCTGCATTTTAGTAGAAGTAAGTTCATTTTGATAGATAGGGATGCAATTTTCCTGCATAGTTGCAATTATTAGCTCAAATTTCAAAAATCAATTTGTAAGAAAACACTGCCGTAAAGATTAAAAAGGTCTTTTGAAGCAATTAATCGTTATTTTTGGGATTTAAATGCGCTTATTTTTGTTAAAATTTAATATTCCTGATAACCCAAAATCATTAAACATTATTTATTTATTATGTCATCTTCTCAAAATCAAGAGCCATTTCGTGTACTTGTTGTAGGTTGTGGTAATATGGGGGCTTCCCATGCATTCGCGTACCAGTTGCTGGATGGTTTTGAAATCTGTGGTATTGTCTCTACCGGAAAAAGCAAGGAAATACTGAATGAAAAATTAGGCGGCGGTTATGCATTGTACAGCGATTATGAAACGGCACTTGCTGAAACCAAACCGGATGCTGTTTGTATTTCCACTTATCCGGATACTCATGAAAACTTCGCGATCCGTGCACTGGAAAGTGGTGCCCACGTATTTATAGAAAAACCTCTGGCCGATACGGTTGAAGGAGCAAAAAGAGTGGTTGAAGCTGCCAAGGCTGCCGGCAAACAGGTTGTAGTTGGTTATATACTGCGTGTACATCCATCATGGGAACGTTTTATTGCTGAGGCACAAGGACTTGGAAAACCGTTGGTAATGCGCATGAACCTGAACCAGCAAAGCCATGGATACATGTGGGGCGTACACCGTAACCTGATGAAAAGCCTGAGCCCGATCGTGGATTGCGGCGTTCACTATATTGATGTAATGTGCCAGATGACGCGTTCGAAACCACTTCGCGTAAGTGCAATCGGAGCCCGCCTGACAGAAGATATTCCGGCCACTAATTATAATTATGGCCAGCTTCAGATCTGGTTTGAAGATGGTTCGGTAGGCTGGTATGAGGCTGCGTGGGGGCCAATGATCAGTGAAACTGCATTTTTTGTAAAAGATGTCATCGGGCCAAAAGGATCGGTATCTATCGTCGCGAAAGATGCGGGAGCAACAGGAAAATCATCGTCTGTGGAAGCACACACAAAAACTGAATCGATACGCGTCCATCATGCTGAACTGAATGAAAAAGACGAATTTGTGCATCAGGATACCTGGATCAATCTGGAAGATGAACCGGATCACCAGGAACTTTGCAACCGTGAACAACGCTTTTTCCTAAAAGCAATTCAGGAAAATACTGATCTGAGCGATCACTTGCTTGATGCTGTTACAAGTTTACAAATTGCATTTGCCTGTGATGAGTCAGTAAGGACCGGAAGAACGGTTGACCTGGTTTAATATTTCTGATAAATAACAGAAAATTATTAATGCCCTGTGAAGCTTTGTTTTAAAGCGTTTCACAGGGCATTTTGTTTGGACTGGTAGTAGAAAAAAACCACTAAAATACAACATTACAATATTGTCGCAACGGTTTTATTCATACCTGTATGCAGCTACAATCAATTCTTAGTACTTACAACTTTTCGGTTAAATCAGCTGAACAAAAGGAAAAGTTCATAAAATTGATTTCAGTGAGCAACGATCTATATCAACCTTTGAAATGGAAGCAATTCTGTAAATTTTTAAGGGCTAAGAATTGTTTATTTCCCAATAACTCTACATCAAATTGATTTTACGCGAGTCGTGGGGAAAATTGTACGTTTGAGTAATTGAGCCCTACTTTATGCGGCGGCGTGGCCGACCAGGCTGCTACCGTACAATCTTTCAATCTAACCCAGAATTATACTTTTGAGCAGTTAGGCTCAAATTGCTATTATAAATTAAAAAGAGAAAGTACAAAAGCGATTACACTTTTGTACTTTCTCTTTTTAATAAAACTTTCAACTTAAATTCAATGTACGATAAGTACATGCTTTTTAATTAATCGTCTTCCGTCATTAATATTTATTAGATAAGATCCGTTTATCAAACTTCTTGAATCTATTTTAATTTCTTTATTATTTGACTTCCCTTGCCATATCATTTTACTATTGGATTCTTTATAAAGAGAAGCATCAAATTCATTTGCATTTTGAAATGAAGTAAGCTGTTTGTTTTCTTCACTAGGTATTACAATTATATTTTCTGAAGCTGGATTTGGAGAAACCACAAAAAGTGCTCCGGAATTACAGCCTGCAAATGAAATGCTTTTAAATACTGTTTTTTGCTGGCTTCCACTTGTAACTACCAACTGTAAACTAAAATTTCTATTGTAGGTTTCATCGTTGTACATTGCAAATGAGCTACCAATTCCTACCTGCACTGTAACGCTATTTTCAATAATAGACCATTGATAAGTATAAGTACCCGTTCCACCAGTAGCACTGGCAAACCACTCTCCTCTTTCACAAGCTAGCGGGAAGCCCGGACCAGTTATATCGGCGTTTAAAACTGGTATTCCAGGCTGAGATACATCTAAATTGTAGTGCCCTTTTGATTCATTATTTGGATAAGCACTTAAATTTTCTATTCTCAACCGATAATTAACATTAGCAGTTAGTACACCTGTGGTTATTGCCGAAAATACGGTACTTGAACTGGTATTATCATTCTGAAATAATTGAGTGGTTCCATTATCAGCAAACAACGTAATACGTGTATTAGGTTGTGGCTTTCCTGTAACGGCGGAAGTTTGAAATTTTACTGCAATATTGGAAGTAGGGCGAAATAGTACCCAGTCCACATCCAAAGCCGTACTGCCCGGTTTCCAATGAAACGCCCGGTACTGTTGTTGGTTTAATAATATGGATTGAGCATTCTGAAAAAAATTGTCATTTTCCCAAAAATCAACATCTGCATTCTTATAAAAAGAAACCGGTTTCTGATTGTAATGTCTGGTTGGATAAAAAGAAGTCATATAACTTTGTGCAAAAGTATACATAATTCCCCTTTGCATCTTACTAAAAGTATTTCTGCATTCCCAGCGTGTGTAAGACATATAATTACGTGTCGGTGGAGTCCAGGCAGTCCCCCAATTATCTGAACCTGTACCACTATACGCACACCCTACTGTGACAATGTTTCTATTTAATTCCGGATCAGCTTCTGTATCTGAAATCATATCTCCGTTAATTACACACTTTTTCTTTCCTATTGTTCCAAAGCAACCTATTGCTTGTGTTTTAGTCCTGCTAACAGATTCCTGATAACAATCGTTGGCTCCTGCATTATTTGAAGCAGTAGAAAGTCTTGCACTTTCATGTGTATGGGTTAAGCCTAATACATGTCCTAGTTCATGTACCATCGTGCTTACCATTTGATCATCACCGATTAATGCTGAAGGATTACCAGCTTCTGTAATTACAGCAAAGTTATATCTTGTAGACTTCCATGGAAATGAAGCTTTTCCAGCATAGTTAGCGCTATTTGTTCGGGTTATATGAATACTAATCGCATTATCATCATGATTTGTCTCAAACATACTTGCTGTTTGACCCGCAGTATTGATGAGCTCATAATACGTCGTATTACTGATTCTTGTAATCTCGTTTTTTAGGTATAATTTTATTTGTACACTACTATTTGCTAAGGCCGTATTCATCAAATTAATCAACCTTTCAGCCCTTTCATCAGTAATACCACCAACACCAGCGTTATTTCTATATATGTATACATGAACAGGAATAACAAAAGCTTCATTAGCTATACCTCTACATGTAGGACAACTACCAGCTTCTACACTATCCGCTTTATTGATTAAGATTTGATTGTTATCATAATATAATTGTGAAATTGCAGCAAGTGAGTCTATTTTTTCCGTACCGCAGGAAGGTGCAATTTGCCCGGATATATCAAAATGTATAATTAAATTCAATAGTAAAAATTGCAAACCCTGTAAATTTTTTTTCATGATCAAATTGTTTATTGTTGAGTATTATTTAACTAAAGTGATAGCCCCTGTTTCTGCTGATCGTAACAACTCCTTTCCGTTAAAAGAAAAATATGTGTAACTGTAAGTGGTAAAACACTTCGATTCATTTTTTTGATAGGATACCAATAAAGTATCGGTATCGTTCTGGTTGAGATGCAGGTATAATTGTGAGCTGCCGCTGTTGTTAATAGCACAATCTGCCTGAAATAATATTCCTTTTAAAATTTCATTATATTCTCTGCTGTAAATAATCTGACTCGTTTTATCAGTATCTATAAGTTGAATAGAATCAACGGAATACCGTGGATTAGGGCCTGAAACCAAATCTTCTCCTGACTCGTTAACTATTTCAAAACGTATTGGAAGGGGTTGAAAAGGATCGACATCAGAACATTCATCATCACATCCCTGTAAAATCAAAACAATTGCAATAAGCTTAAACAAGTTACTTATTTGAATTTTCATCCTTGAAGTATGACTAGTTATAACTAGTAGTCACAAAGATAAATTTAACTTTTAATATTAGAATAAAAAATATTATTTATTTAAGATTTAAATCTTTACATTTTCCATATTTTACTTAAAACTGGTTTTTGCTTAGGCTTAAATCCAATTGAGGTTACATAGGGGCAATTATGCTTATTTGTAAGAGTAACATTACCTATAAATACAGCCCCTTCCCAAACTCTTTCATTGCTTTACGGATTTCTTTGTTTGATAAGCCGCTGTATTGAATTTGCAGTATCCTGGACTTGTGAACGGGGAGCTTCCTAAGTTTCCAGTATTTGGGATGAGTAATACCAATAGGTGGATGAAAATTATTCTCATTGGCTTCTTTAATCAGCACATTGACTTCTAATTGAGCACCGTCCTGGCTTTGTTCTTGCTCCGCAATGATTTTTACAGATCTGCTGGTCTGTAAAAGTATTATTTTTTCCTGTTTCATTTCGCCTTTCGTTTGCGTTCCAGTATGTAGGGCTAAATGACTCAAACGTACACTTTTCCCCGCGAGTTGCTCAAACGGTTTTAGTCATACCTGTATGCAGCTACAATCAATTCTTAGTACTTACAACTTTTCGGTTAAATCAGCTGAACAAAAGGAAAAGTTCATAAAATTGATTTCAGTGAGCAACGATCTATATCAACTTTTGAAATGGAAGCAATTCTGTAAATTTTTAAGGGCTAAGAATTGTTTATTTCCCAATAACTCTACATCAAATTGATTTTATGCGAGTCATGGGGAAAATTGTACGTTTGTGTAATTGAGCCCATTATTGCAATCATTTGCTAAAAGTGTCAATAAAACACTAAATTTTAAAAAACGTATATAAATACCGTTCGTTTCATCATTTTATCTGCTTGAACTCCTTCTGTATCAGTTGTAAAATTTTTGATCGTTGGGTAAAGTCGTAGGTATAATTGATTGCTATTTCTCTTATTATGCTAACTTTATATAACTATATTGATTAGTAATTATCTTAATCAAACAAGAAAATAGTTTACTGATTGAAAATTGCAAAACGGATCACTGTTTCCCAATTGGCATTTTTTACGAGCAAGTGGAAAGAATTGGTCTGCGTAACCGGAATTGTTCAATTTACTTAACGCTAATTAACTCAGTATGCCCATGAACTACACCTCAACCTGACAATCCTCACGTATCTGTGCCGCTGTAATCTCAATTACTTAACGCTAACTAAACTCAAAAATGAAAAAGAAAACTACCAAACCGGGCATAAATCCGGTCGGATTTATGCAACACGCATTTTTTATTCTTTTCCTTATGATTGTGTGTGTGTGCTTTTCAGGTAATCTTTCAGCAAGCAACGCTGATCCAAAAGAAAAAACAGTAAAAGGAAAAATCACTGATTCTGCCAATAACGCTCCACTGCCAGGTGTCAATATTATTGTAAAAGGAACAAGCCAGGGAACATCTTCCAATTCGGAAGGGACTTATGAAATAAGCGTTGCTGACGACAATGCAATCCTGGTTTTCAGCTTTGTTGGTTATGAAAGGCTGGAAATGCCGGTTGGCAGCCAGACACAATTAGATATATCCATGAAAGTTGATACCAAAAGCATGGAAGAAGTCGTCGTGATCGGATATGGAACAGTACGTAAAAGTGACCTCACAGGTTCTGTGGGTGCCATCAAGGGAGAAAAACTTCTTGACCGTCAGGCCATCAACGTTGCTCAGTCTTTACAGGGACGAATTCCTGGTGTGGACGTTTCCGTTAACTCTTCGGCTCCCGGTTATCAGCCAAGGGTTCGTATTCGTGGTGTTGGTTCTATTAATTCCAGCCTCGAACCGCTGTACGTAGTTGACGGGATCGTGGGTGTTAGCAGCCCTAACCTTCTCAATCCAAATGATATAGAATCCCTGGAAGTCCTGAAAGATGCTTCTGCTACGGCTATATACGGAGCCCGCGGTGCAAACGGCGTAATTATTATCACAACGAAACGCGGCAAATCGGGTGCTACCCAAATTTCTTATGATGTGTGGGGATCGTACATAACTCCTGCCAAAATGCTTGGAACACTTTCTGCCGATGAATTCATGAAGGTGTATAATACGGCTTTCGATAATGCTGAAAAATATGACCCGCAGGGATTTGCTGATGGAAAATATGTACGTAATCTGCCTCAGAATTTCCCAAACCTGTTTGATGCCAGTGGCAAACCATTGTACAATACAGATTGGGAAAAAGAGATTTATAAACCAACAGGCGCTCAGAACCATGAACTAAGCGTACGCGGCGGATCAGAAAAAAGTGTTTACAGCCTTTCTCTTGGTTATACCGACCAGAATGGTTTGATGCGTAAATCTTATTTTGAACGCTATTCGGTTAAACTGACGCTGGACAACGATGCTACCAAATGGCTCAAAGTGGGCGGAAGTATTTTTCTTAACAAAACCAAAACCAATGAAATTGACGGAAGTTCGGGTGGCCTGAATGTACCGCGGATGGTGATGGAAGCATTGCCGATCCTGCCGATTCAGTATCCTGATGGCAGCTGGGGACGGAATAAAGACTGGCCGGGAATGGAAGGTGGTGAAAATCCGGTCAGGATTACGGAGCAGCGTTTGCAAAGCAATCCCAAAACCCAGGTGCTTGGACAAATTTATTCAACATTAAAATTCACACCCGACCTGACACTCCGTACAAATTACAGCTTTGAACTGAAATTTGAAAAGTTCAATTTCTATTCGGGCCGTGACCTGAATGCATTGTCTGCTGACCAGAAAGGTGTAGCGAGTGTTTCTTCAAGAGACGAGTTTTACTGGCAATTTGAAAACTACCTGAATTACAACAAAACCATCGGTACCAACCATACAATTTCCGCGTTGGCCGGTTTGTCGTGGCAAAAACGATCCTGGGAAACATTCGGTGCTTCGGCCCAAAACTTTATTGACGATTACTGGGGATGGCATAATCTGGGAGTAGGAACAAGTTTACAAAAACCTTACTCTGAAGACCAGGAATGGTCACTTAATTCCTATTTCGGAAGGCTGAATTATAGTTTCAAAGATCGTTACCTGATCACCTTCACCGGCCGTTACGACGGAGCTTCCAAATTTGGGGCCAATAATAAATATGCGTTTTTCCCGTCAGCGGCTGTTGCGTGGAATGTGAGTGAGGAAGAATTTATGAAAGGGATCGGTGCAATTTCCTCATTGAAACTTCGGGGTAGCTATGGAAAAACGGGTAATCAGGAAATAGGCCAGTACAGGTCACAGCAATTCCTGGGCACAGGTGATGTGCTGCTGGGCGGTGTCCGTCAGACCGGTATCTGGAGAAATTCGTTTGGTAATCCCGATTTGCGCTGGGAATATACCAATCAGCTTGATCTGGGAATGGATGTCAGTTTGTTCAAAAACCGTGTGGACCTGACCTTTGATTTTTATCACAAAACAACCAAAGATCTTTTGCTTGATGCCCCCATTCCATGGTCAACCGGATTAAGTGTGGTAACACAAAATATTGGTTCGGTAGAAAACAAAGGATTTGAGATTGGCCTGAATACAAGAAATATTTCGAGTGAAAAATTCAACTGGTCGACCAATTTTGCTTTTTCTACTAATAAGAACAAAATCCTGAAACTGGGTGCCAATAACGATGATATATTCCCCGGCCCATGGTTTCTTGGCCAAACGAATATTCTCAGAGTCGGGAAGCCAATCGGAACCTTGTGGGGATACAAACGGCTGGGCACTTTCAGTACGGACGAAGCTGAACTCGCAAAAACGTACAATCGCTTGCCCGGAGATCTTAAATGGGCAGATATCAATAATGATGGCAAGATTGATGGCAGCGATGAAACCATTATCGGGCGTTCTTATCCCAAGTGGAACCTGAATGTCGGCAACACCTTTCAATTGGGCAAATTTGACCTTTCTGTCGATATCCGGCTGGTTATGGGCGTAAATACAGTGAATGCGACCAAACACTCTGTGGAAGACCGCCAGGCAATTGCAAGCAGTGCCAGGACAGTGCTGAACGCATGGACACCTGAACATCAGAACACTTACATCGCCCAGATCCGCCATTACAATGCAGGATATGACACACACATAGACGACTGGTGGGTAGAGGACGGTTCATTTATCCGTGGCCAGAATATTGTGCTGGGTTATACACTGCCTAATGATTTCGGTAAAGTGAAGTTTCAGCGATTAAGGGTGTATGTGAGTGCGCAAAACTTCTTTTTATCCAGCAATTACTCCGGATATGATCCGGAAGCATTGACACCGTTTGGCGGGCCACTTAATGCAAACATGGAATTTTTTCAATATCCACGTCCCCGTACTTACAACGCGGGCCTAAACGTAACATTCTAAGATCATGAAAAAGACAATTATATATATCAGCCTTTTAACAGGATTGGCAACATTTTCCTTGTAGTGATTTCCTGGATGAAAACCCGACCGGATCCTTAACTACTTCTTCACAGGTATCAAGTGCAGAAATTGCCAGGGCTTTTGTTGACGGAGCCTACTCCACGATCGGTACTTTTAACGACGGAGGCGGCGGATGGGGTGGAAACAATGCATCTGTGACGGAGTTTATGACCGGAAAAGCTGATGGCAATTCGCAAACCGAAGCATTTAAATTTTACGACCTCGAATACGACGCACGTGCTTTTTACATAGATAACTGGTGGGCAGGTATGTATTCGGGAATAGCAAGGGCCAACCTGGCGATCCAGAAAATTGGCGAGATCGGTACGCTTCCTGCTGCAACCAAAACCAGTATGATTGCCGAAGCCAAAACGATGCGCGCTTTATACTATTTCCAGCTTGTCCGCAGATATGGTGATGTCCCCAAGTTAACCACTTTGGTAGAATCCCTGGATGATATACAAACACCAAGATCGCCGGCCAAGGAAATTTATGACGAGATTATCATTCCTGATTTGCTGGAAGCTGAAAAAGCAACTCTGGAATGGCGTGATGTGAGCGGCAGGGTTTCTATGGGTGCCGTGAAAGCATTGCTGGCAGATGTGTATCTTACCTACGCCGGTTTCCCCGTCAAGGCCGGAGACCAGTTTTACGCTGAATCGGCAAAGCGGTCCAAAGAACTGATCGACAATGGATCTTATACATTATTCACAGAATACACCGATATGATTGATCCTGCAAACCGCAATACCAAAGAGTTTATTTTCCAGGTACAGCATGAGAAGGATATCAGGCATAACGGTATGACGCCCGTAACATTACCAACCCTGCGTGGAATTGCCGCGTATTCTGATGAGTACGGCGGACTTACACCCAGGAAAGAATTTGTGGAAAGTTTTGCAGCCGGGGATAAACGCAGGGAGGAGAAACAATTTTTCTATACTTTCTATAAAGGCCATCCGTCGGATTATCCGGATGGTGACCCAAGGCGTATAAAGCTGGATCTGGGAGGTTATTATATCTACAAATGGTTTGACAAACAGGCCATAGATAATGATGCCAAGTCTAATCTCAATTATACCATTTACAGATATGCCGATGTGCTCCTGATGTATGCCGAAGCCTCAAACCGTGCGGAAGGAAAACCAAATGCGCAAGCCATGAAAGCCCTGAACGACGTTCGGAGCAGGGCAAAATTACCGGCAGTAACGACAGTAAATGTCAATGAATTTGAAGAAGCTGTCTGGGCCGAGCGATACTTTGAACTATGTTTTGAAGGGAAAATGTGGTTTGATATCATCAGGACAAGGAAGGTAAGAAACGACATCACAAAAAAGTGGGATAATTTCGTTGGACATACTACCATTTACGGAAAAACCTTTTCTGAAAAGAACCTGCTGTTCCCGATTCCAAAGCGTGAAATAGATAATAATAGCAAGCTTGTCCAGAACACCGGATTTTGAGATTAGCCATATTATTATCCATAGAATGTCATTCATACTGTCCTGATGGTTACTTACCTCAGGACAGTATTTTTTCTACAAATTGAGAAACAAATACCTGAATTACTGTTACTTATAATATACTCTACTGAAAATTATGCAAACGTTTGCATAAATAATTCTGTTTTTAATTCCTTTTCTATTTAAATATTATTGTTAAATATTATAATATTGCAACGCTATTTTAATAAAAATATTAAAATCTCATTTAAATCAGGTCTCCTTTTGCCGGCTGATCTAATAAATTTGAAAGCAGGCTGAGATAAATTGTATATCAAATCATCAAATTAACAGTCAAGTTATTTTTCTGTTACCAATCCAAAATTTATCATAATTCATGTCCATGTCACTTTTGACAACTACACGAAAAGATAATTTATTCCATAAAATATTGTACTAATTAAATATATTTTATCACTAATATTTCATTTTATTTATTCACCTAAACCCTTAATTATTCAAGCATGACCGAAAAAAATTACGTGATTAAAAATTACAATTGACTGGCAGACGAAAAACAATGTCCTTTTTATGAAAAAACATTTAAATATTTAAAACCTAATAATATGAGACATACCAGTACCAAACAATGGATACCTCGTATGAGGAGTATCCGTAATTCATTGGTTCTTTTGCCTGCACTCTCGTGCTCTTTTGTGGCAATTGCCAATACCACTACTAAAATAGAATACACGGCTGTCATCAATGCAGACAGAACTATCAAAGGAAAAATAACAGACAAAAGTAATAACGAAGGCTTACCAGGTGTAAACGTCGTTGTGAAAGGAACCAGTGTAGGAACTACCACAGACGGAACCGGAAATTATACCATTTCTGTGCCTGATAATGGTGGAATTCTTGTTTTTAGTTTTGTTGGTTATGTAAGCCAGGAAGTTGCGGTAGGCAATAAAAGTGTTGTTGACCTGGCTATTGAATCAGATACAAAAGCCCTGAGCGAAGTAGTTGTCATCGGTTACGGTACTGCTAAGAAATCGGATTTAACCGGTTCTGTTGGCTCGGTTAAAGAAGAACAATTGAAAGAACGTCCTGCTCCGTCATTAAACCAGGCTTTGCAGGGTAAAGTGTCAGGGGTGCAGGTAAACGTAAACTCAGGTCGTCCGGGCGGAAGAAGCAACGTTCGTATCCGTGGTTTCAGTTCTATCAACTCATCCAACAACCCATTGTACGTTGTGGATGGTGTGATGCTTCCGCAGGGAACTCAAAACCAGTACAGTTCAGCTATTGACTATATCAATCCAAATGATATCGTTTCTGTTGAAGTACTGAAAGATGCGTCTTCTACGGCTATATATGGTGCAAGAGGTGCAAATGGTGTAATTCTTGTTACAACAAAAAAAGGAAGATCAGGTGAAGGAGTTGTTACATACAATGTGGATGTGAGCGTTCCTACAATAGGCCCGAAAAGACCGCATGTACTGAATGCACAGCAATATCTGGATGTGGAAGATCTTGCTTATAAAAATATCGCAAAGTTTGACCCTTTAGGATGGGCTTCAGGAAAGTATGCAAACTTAAATCCTCAGACGCGTAGAGCTGCTTTCAGTCTGGCGCATCCTGATGTATTTACTTTGGCTGCTGACGGTAGTTACAAACCAAATTATGACACAGACTGGTTCAAAGAAGCAACTCAGAACAAAGTTTCTCAAAACCATCAGCTGGGTTTCAGCGGCGGAAATGAAAAAACGACTTATGCGCTATCTCTTGGCTATCGTGACGATCAGGGTTTACTGAAAGAATCGTATCTAAAGCGTTATTCAACACGTCTCAGCATTGACGATCAGGTAAAGAAATGGATGAAGATCGGAGCTACTTTGAGTTATAACAATCAGAGTGAAAACCTGGTTGATATCAATGATGCAGTTCCCCGTCAGATGGTTGAAGATTTCCCTTTCCTTCCTGTAAGATATCCTGACGGTACTTTTGCCAATAACAGGGATTATCCTCAGGCAGAAGGTTCTTTCAGTTCCATCCACAGATTAAACGGCCGCAAGTATATTGTAAACACGGCTACTACATTAGGAAGTTTGTATGGCAATATTACACTTGCAAAAGGTTTGGAATTACGTTCTGTATTGGGTATAAACGTAATAAATCAGGAGGTAAACCAATCTCAGACACGTACTTTGGCCATATCAGAATTTGGTACTGCAAGAAAAGAGAACAGAAAAGAAACTTTCTGGTCATGGGAAAATTACCTGACCTATAACAAAACAATTGGTATTCATGCATTCAACGCACTTGCCGGTATTTCATGGCAGAAAACGGATATTGCTACAACAGGTGTAGGTGTTCAAAATTTTGCAACGGATTTCTTTGGCTATGATAATTTAGGTGCCGGTGCTAACTTACCTTCCAACCCAATAGCATCTAATGCACAAAGCTCTGCATTTAATTCATACTTTGGACGGATTAACTATACGTTACTTGATAAATATCTCTTCACAGTGACAGGACGTGCAGATGGATCTTCTAAATTTGGGGAAAACCATAAATTCGCATTTTTCCCATCTGCTGCCCTGGCATGGAAAGTATCGGATGAAGAATTCCTGAAAGGAAACCCAATCATTTCGAACCTGAAAGTTCGTACAAGTTATGGTTTGACGGGTAACTCTGAAATTCCTCCTTATTCTTCACTTTCGCTTTTAAGTTCTACATATGCAACTGTATATGGCGATACAAGAGTGAGCGGAACAGGTATCAACAGATTACCTAACCGTGACTTGAAATGGGAGAAAACGGCACAGACTGATGCAGGCCTTGAAATTAGTTTCCTGAAAGGCAGAATTTCCGTAGAAGCAGATTATTATTACAGAAAAACAACTGATATGCTTCTGGATGCTCCTGTACCACGTTCAAGCGGTTATGCTGTAATCAGAAAGAACATCGGTTCTATGCAGAATAAAGGTTTCGAATTTACTCTGAATACAACTAACATTGAAAGAGGCGACTTCACATGGAATAGCAGTTTCAATGTTTCATTAAACAAAAACAAAGTACTTTCACTTGCTACACCATCCGATATCTTCGGTGTGGGTGGGCCTAACTTTACAAACCAAACGGGTATCATCCGTATCGGACAGCCTGTTGGATCATTCTGGGGACTTATTCGTGAAGGAACATGGAGCGAAGCTGAAAGAGATGATGCTGCGAAATTCACCAGTTATCGTAACAATTTAACGATGCTGCCGGGAGATATTAAGTATAAGGATATCAACGGTGATGGTGCAATTACGGATGCTGACCGTACCATTATCGGAAATGGTAGCCCGAAAGCATGGGGTACATTCTCCAATACAGTTCGTTTCAAAAGCTTCGATCTTACCTTTGATGTACAGTATTCGTATGGTAATGATGTAATGGATATGACGCTTCACCCAAGTGAAGACCGCGTTTCTATTGCTAACAGTTATACTACTGTTCTGAATGCATGGACACCTGATAACCAGAATACACCAGTCGCTCAAATTCGTGAAACAAGAGCAGGGTATGTAACCAACGTAGATTCTCACTGGATTTTTGACGGATCATTCTTACGTGGAAGAAACCTATTGCTGGGTTATAATTTCCCATCAGAGATGGTAAGCAAAATAAAACTAAGCAAATTAAGAATCTATGTTTCTGCTCAGAACTTCTTCCTGCTGACTAAATATCCACATGGAGATCCTGAGGTTACGCCTACAAATGGTGATCAGAACAGCAACGTATTTTCACAAGGTATGATCTGGCACGGCTATCCAAAACCAACTACTTACATGGCTGGTTTACAGATCGCATTTTAAGTGAGCCCATTAATTTATCTTAAAAAACATTGATTATGAAGTTATATAATTTGAAAAAAGTAGCCTGGGTTTTTCTCTGCGGAGCCATTTTACTTGGTCCAACGAGCTGTTCAGACTTTCTGGAAGAAGAAGATCCCTCTAACTTAACACCGGAAAGTTTTTATACAATACCTGATCATGCTGAAGCCGCTATTGCTGCAACTTATACAGGTCTGCGCTTTTATGGTGAAGGAGCAGGGATTTTCTCAGCAAACTGGCAAATGCTGGAAGCAGTTACAGGAACAGCAACAACAGAAACCGGTCAGAATTCGGATTTAAATAACCTTTACTCGCTGACTTATGACGGAAACACCGCTCATATAAATAACTGGTACAATGGTTTATACCGAATTATTGCCAACGCCAATCTTGCTTTAGAAAAAATCCCTACAATTCCATTTTTAGCTCCTGCAACAGAAGCACAAAAAACGAAATTGTTGGGTGAAGCACGTTTTCTTCGCGCATGGGCTTATTTCTATGCAGTCCGACTTTGGGGTGATATTCCATTGATTACTTTACCTCAAACAGCAGACTCAGAAGATTTTATGCCTTCGCGTGCTCCACAGGAAGAAGTATATAATCTGATCGTTGAGGATTTGCTGGCGGCAGAAGCTGCTGGTATGCCTATGACAGATGTAAGTGGACGTGCTACAACAATTGCTGTTAAATCTTTATTGGCAAAAGTGTACCTGACCATGGCTGGTTTTCCGCTGAGCAAAGGTGCCTCACATTACAAGCTGGCTGCAGATAAAGCTCTGGAAGTAATTACTTATGCCAAAGCAAATCCTACATTGGTAAATCTTTTCAGTACTTATAAAGAAGTTCATCAGGAAAGTCTTAAAAACAGGCTGGAGCATATATTCATGATCCAGTACAATATCTCTGTTGCAGGTAATCCTCTGGGCGACTATTTACCGAACTTCAAACCGGTTACTTATTCAGGTCCGGGTGGTACAGGAAGTACAGTTCCAACGCCTTCTTTTTATAACTCTTTCGAAAAAGGAGACCTGCGTACTATAGATCAGGAAGGATGGTTTTATACCACTTACTTTACTAATGGTAACGGTGCGAGGTTTAATCTTGGTGCTCCATATGTTTTCAAGCACTTTAATCAGACTGCAAATGGTTCTGAAGGTATTCCGGGCTCACGTAATAACAACCTGAACGTTCCTTTGATTCGTTACGCAGAAATTCTTTTGATCTATGCCGAAGCACAAAACGAATTGGGTGCACCTAATCAGGAAGCGTATGATGCTTACAAAAAAGTGCATGACCGGTCTAAATTAGTTACTCCAGCTTTTGGAACTTTTACGCAGGCATCTTTCCGCGATGCGGTTTTGAGAGAACGCTGGTATGAGTTTGCTTACGAAGGCATTACCTGGTTTGATATGGTTCGCTTACGTAAAGTGTTCAATGAAAAAACCAAAGGATTCGACAACTTCGTTGGCCATCTTAACCTGAATGTGGGAGCTGGTGTTCCATTGCTGGAAAAACATTTGCTGTTCCCTCTTGGAATCCAGGAAATGAAAAACAACCCTAATCTGACACCACAGAATCCGGGATATAATTAATTAAGCGTTTAAGTTTTTATTCAGGGCCGGCTCATTAGTGTAAAACTAAGGGCCGGCCTTTTTTGTAAAATCCAGAGTGGAAAAATTCTCAGGATCAAATTCAACTTAATTTCAGTTATAAATGAAATTAAGAATTTCATAAAAGGATATATGCGGAAATGGATCGTTAATAATAATAAACATAGCTTGTTTAATCGTGTTGGTTACATTCTGATACTTCTATTATGGACTACTGTTTTACATGCACAGCTCACTATTACCAGTCCGGTCAACAATCAGATTATTCAGCGTGACACCGCAGGAATTGCCCATATTGCCATTACCGGTTATGCTACGATTCCCTATTCAAAAATAGAAGTTCATCTTACACCCTTTGAAAAAAATCCTTATCCGGCAAAGAAATGGCTGTTTACACAAGATCAGCTAAGCCAGGGGTTTTTAAGTGCATACTTACAGGCAGAAACCGGCTGGTATCAATTGAAACTTTTAGGGCATAGAAATGACAATACTGTTGATTCAGCGACTATATCCAGAATTGGAGTGGGAGAAGTTTTTTTGATTGCTGGTAATTCTAATGCAATGGGCCTGCCCAATTTGGGAGCCAAAAGCACTTCTGAGCAGGTTATTTCTTTTAACACAACAAATAAAACCCTGAATCCTGAAAACATAACCGTAGCACCGAATGAACCGATGCAAATTCCTGCCTTTGAACCGATAAATAGTAAAAATCATATTTTCCCATCAGGAGAAACGTCCTGGTACTGGGGAGAACTGGGTGAAATGCTTTCCCGAAAATGGAAAACACCTGTCCTATTTCTGAACGCAGCATGGGCAGCAGCCAATTCTGAAAACTACCGGGATGCGGCTTCGGGAAAAGACGCCTACAATCTGTATGTAGGAAAAAACTGGCCGAACCGCCAGCCTTATACCAATCTGGTCAATACAATCCGCTATTTCAACTCGTGGCTTGGGATGAGAGCTGTTTTATGGTCACATGGTGAAAATGATGCCCAGCTAAATTTTACAGAAGACGCTTATTTCAGCAATATTAAAACCCTGCTTGACAACAGCAGAAAAGATACCGGGCACAATATTCCCTGGATTATTGCCAAAAATTCCGTGAGTACTTCTTTGGACAAACCGTATTTGCCTGTGATTAATGCGCAAAACAGACTTGCTTCTTTAAAAAATTTCAACACATTTTCCGGCCCGGATCTGGATACGATCCAGGTTCCGCGCCTTGCTCACGGGCATTTTGAAAATGTTTCAGGAGGACTGCAGGGATTAACATTGGCCGCCACAGCCTGGAACCGCATTTTATCTGATTCTGTACTTCGTGCTGTTATTCCTTTACAGCCTGCATATGCAATGCATACAGGTGTAGTTCCATATAATGCATTTCCAGGCGCAGATTTCACTTTACCATATCAAATTACAGGTAAAGAAAATATTACCATTCAGGCTGAATTATTAAATGATGAAGGAAAATTTGTAGCCATTGCGGGTACTGGAAATGACAGCCCACTTCATATCAAACTCCCTTCAAACCTCAAAAATGGTATTTACAAAATAAGGCTGACAGGATTGAACCCGGTTCTGCCCGGAAGTATTTCTACCTCATTTTATGTCCATAAAGCTTTGCATAAAATTGAATTTGTCAATACGATCTCAGCAGAACCCACTGAAAAAGAAATTCAGATTTCGTGGCTTATGGCCGCCAATCCTGAATTAAAAACAATGGTTGTACAAAAAACTACAGATAACCGTAATTATAGTGACCTGGAAAGTTTCGACCCCGTGGACAATGAAACTAATTCACATATCTATACTTATTCAGATCTCAATACCGGTGAAAGTAGTATTTTTTACAGGATTAAGCTAGAATATAAAAATGGAGAAACGACTTACTCAACCATAGTTGCGGTTTTTCAGGAAGGCGGCCCGCCAGATTTTATCGTTTTTCCTAATCCGGTTAATGGCCAGCAATTTTATTTAAGGCCAGGCAAGCCGACAACCAGTTTCCATTGTTCACTATTTGATACAAGAGGCAAAGCACATGCTTTATTTTTCACACAACGTGACGTAATCGGATTGATAGTCGCACGGCCATTCTATCATTTGCCAGCAGGAAATTACATTTTGAAGATTACGACCGATTCGGGGAGCAGCACCCAGACTGTTATCTTTAATTGATTTATAATTAAATTGATTAATATTAGTATCATTCCAACCTTTTCTGCTCCATATTTGTCAATAAAATGAACACCTTACTACTTGGAAATGAAAAACAACTACCAGTTTGTATTATTTATTTTGTTGCTGATTTCCTGTAAAAATGGGGATAATCCAGATCCCGACAAAAATGCCCGAAACCACGGAGAACTTTCAGAAATTGTATTGAAAAATTACTTTATCACTGCCATTGCATTTGATAAAAACGGTACGGCCTGGCTGGGAACTATTAACCAGGGACTGATAAAATATGATAGAGAAATAACAACAGTGTATAATTCTTCCAATTCATTGCTAACCAATGCTTCCATCAATGATATCCAAATTGATAAGGCCGGAAATGTATGGATAGGAAGCGACGACCTGATCAAATATGATGGATCAAAATTTACGAGATATGATGCCAAAACCTTCGGTTTACAAAAAAATTATGTTGGTTCAATTGTAATTGACAATGCCGAAAATATTTGGTTTTCGTGCAGTAGTTTTAAGTCAGGCGGATTGGTAAAATATGACGGAACAAAATTCACTGCTTTTACCCCGGAAAACTCCAGATTACCTGGCAATCTAATTCAAAGCATGACGATTGATCAGAATGATAATATCTGGCTGGCAATTAATGACGGTATAAATAACCTATCACTTACACGGATTTCCGGTAATCAAATGACTGTATTTGGCCCAAACGAAATTGGCTTTACACCATATTATTTTGGTAATGTTGTTATTAACAAACAAAACGAGCTGTTTATATCTCTCAGTTATGGACTTTCAAGTACCATGAAAACTGGCCGTCCGCAAATTTTTAAATTCAATGGAAACAAATCTACAATTCTGAATCTGCCTGATGAAAATGCTATTATCTATAATACACAAAGAATTTTTACAGATAAAAATGATCAGCTCTGGGCTTCGTTTTCAGGAGAAAAAGATTGCGGAATTTTTATAAATAATCAATGGGATTTCAAAACTTTAGGTACTGAAGGAATCTTCGCTTTCGGGCAAAATCCGGAAGGTGAAATTTGGCTGGGAACTGGTAAAGGCGTGTATATTTTAAAATAAAAAGGCAAGCACCCAAGTACTTACCTTTTTTAAAAATATATAAATTGAACCTTATTAATCTTCGAATAAACTTCCTAGCCCACCAATGATAGAGCCGCCTTCTTTTCTGGCATTTCCTCCGCCAATAGACAATCTCTGAATTAGTTTGGAGATTGGCATAGATTGTATCCAAACCCGTCCTGAACCGCGAAGCGTTGCCAGAAACATACCTTCACCACCAAAAACCATGGATTTCAATCCGCCGGAACGCTGAATGTCGAAGCTCAGCGATTGTTCGAAAGCAACGACGCAACCAGTGTCAATTCTCAGCATTTCATTGTTCAGCTGGCGTTCAATGACTACTCCGCCTGCATGGACAAAAGCCATTCCATCCCCTTTTAACTTTTGCAGGATAAATCCTTCACCTCCAAAAAGGCCCGATCCAAAACGCTGGTTAAAATGTATTTTCATACTCGTTCCCAGAGCGGCACACAAAAAGCCATCCTTTTGTACGATCAGTTCGTTACCATAAATTTTGGACAGGTCAATAGGCATAACCGTTCCGGGATATGGTGCCGAAAAAGCAACCTTTTTCTTTCCGATTCCACGATTGGTAAAGTGGGTCATGAAAAGCGATTCACCGGTGATAACACGCGTACCTGCCTGAAATATCTTACCCATAATACTCTGGTTTGCTTCCGAGCCATCACCCATTTTGGTCTGGAATTCAATACCGTCTTCCATAAAAAGCATCGCACCGGCTTCGGCTATTACCGTTTCGTTGGGATCGAGTTCTATTTCTACAATCTGGATATCGTCGCCGATGATTTTGTAGTCAATTTCGTGTGAGATCATTTTGAAGTATAAAGTTTATATATCCATAAATTAAACAGTTTAAATCAAACTGTTCTCAATCATGCTTTTTATTGTAACCTATTCTTCCTCTTCTTCTCCCTCTGTCTTTTTCTTTGCCTTACGTGGTGTTTTCCTGCCCGGAATATCTTCCCGGTCACGCAGTTTTTTGTCATCCACATTTTTGTTCAAAAACTCATTGATACGATCCATATCAAAACTGGTAGAAATTTCACCAAAAGAGTTAATCTGAATGTCAAAACCTTCAAGTTCTTTGTGTACCCTCGGTTTTTCGTTTTCCGTCCTGGATGAATCAGTTTGTTTTTTCTTAGCCATTATTTTATGAGCTATCGGCTATCGGCTTTCAGCTTAGGGCTTCCGGCGTACGACCATTTAAATAATTACTTTACGAAAGTATGCAACTACAAATCTATTTTCAAATCAAATTAATCAAACGGCGTATTTATAATTATGCCAGGCGAATTTGAGCTGGTAAGCGGTCCAAGGCATTAACCAGGCGGTTTGTCACTTCCTGTTTTCCGAGTATTTCCATGATCACCATTAAATCAGGGCCGGCGCCTGCACCTGTTACGGCCAATCGCAAAGCCTGCATGATCTTGCCCATTTTGATTCCCAAAGTCTCCATGGTTGCATGAAGGGAATGTTTGATATGATCAGCAGTAAAATCACCTTCAAATGTTTCCAGCGAATCTTTAAATCCTGAAATAGCATTCACAGCTTCTTCATTCCATTTTTTCAAAGCAACCTCCTGATCATATTCCTTCGGGGCATTAAAAAGAAAAATTGATTCTGCCACGATTTCTTTTACAAAATGTACCCTGTCTTTCAGTAAATGGACAATTTGAATAACCTGTTCATCATTTACTTCAATTCCCTGGGTAGCATAAAGCGGTTTTACTTCACTGGCAATTTCAGCATCATCTTTCATTTTAAGATATTGCTGATTGAACCAGTTGGCTTTTTGAATATCAAACCTTGCACCTGCTTTATGCACACGTTCAAAACTGAATGTTTTAATCAGCTCTTCCATGCTGAATATTTCCTGTTCAGTTCCCGCATTCCAGCCCAGCAACGCAAGAAAATTAGCCGTAGCTTCCGGCGAATAGCCTTCTTCACGGAAACCTTTCGCTATATCACCGGTATTTGGGTCAGTCCATTGTAATGGAAATATAGGAAATCCACCCAGATCCGCATCACGCTTGGAAAGTTTGCCATTTCCATCAGGCTTTAAAAGCAACGGAAGATGCGCAAACTGAGGCATTGTGTTTTCCCAGCCGAAATAACGATATAACAAAACATGCAGCGGAGCAGATGGAAGCCATTCTTCTCCGCGGATCACATGTGTGATTCCCATCAGATGGTCATCCACAATATTGGCCAGGTGATAGGTAGGCATTCCATCAGATTTCAAAAGCACTTTATCATCAATCTGAGAAGAATGAACGACAACCCAGCCACGGATCAGGTCATTGAACCGGATATCCTCTTTGGGCATAATCTTCATCCGGATCACGTATGGTTCCCCGCTTTCCAGTCTTGCTTTGGTTTCTTCCGGTGAAAGTGTCAGCGAGTTTTTCATTTCCTGACGCGTAATGGCATTATATTGTACCGCTGCAACTTTGGCTTCCTCAAGGCGTTTCCGCATTTCGTCCAAATCTTCGGTAGTATCAAAAGCATAATATGCTTTGCCTTCTTTTACCAGCCGTTCTGCATATTCAAGGTACATTTCCTTCCGTTCCGACTGGCGGTAAGGTGCATGCGGGCCACCCGCTTCCGGTCCTTCGTCGATGGTAATTCCCAGCCACGAAAGTGCTTCCATAATATATGCTTCGGCACCGGGAACGTACCTGTTTTGATCCGTATCTTCAATACGAAGTAACATCTGACCACCTTGCTGGCGTGCAAACAAATAGTTATACAATGCAGTACGAACACCTCCTGCATGAAGAGGGCCGGTTGGACTTGGAGCAAATCTTACTCGAACTGGTAGCTTATTCATTTATTCTTAACTTAAAATAGGTTTTATCACGATTTTTAAAGTAATCTGCCATGTAATTAACTGCCAGATCTTCTACTTTTCAAATCGAAAAATTATCATTAATGATACCGGTGACCTAGAATTTATCATTAACAACTTATCATTTATAATTAGCAATTAATCAACCGCGATCACTGATATCTCAACATTTACGTCCTTTGGAAGCTTAGCCACCTGAACAGTTTCACGTGCGGGTGGTTCAGAAGTAAAAATCCACCATAAATCTCATTTACCGAAGCAAAATCATTCATGTCTTTCAGGAAAATTGTTGATTTGATTACATGAGAAAAACTCATGCCTGCTGCACCCAGGATATGGCCGATGTTCTGCATAACAATGCCCGCTTCTGCTTTTATATCTCCCGATTTGGCCAATTCAGCCGCAATCTGACCGGAAACATATAGTGTGCCATTTACCTTTACAGCCTGACTGTAAGGCCCGATGGGTGCGGGTGCTTTATCTGAAAAAATGATTTCTTTTGCCATATCTGATGTTTTTGATCCTGCAAAAGTATCAAAAATAATGGCATGAGAGGCTTGTTATTCTACATCAAACAATGCTTTTAATTCCGTAGCCTCCGCAGGATTCATACGGCCGGCCAAAACCAGGCGGAGTTGCCTCCGGCGTAATGCACTGATGTGTAATTCTATTTCCTCTTTTGACTCCGGTTCCAAAGGAGGGACTTCAATAGGACGACCGTTTTGATCTACGGCTACAAATGTGTAAAACGCACGGTTGGTGCTTACCCGCAAACCCGCCGGAATGTCTTCTGCCCAAACTTCCAGATACACTTCCATGGAAGAATTGAAAGACCTGGTGACTTTGGCATGCATAGTGATAATATTCCCAAGCCTGATCGGCTCAGTAAAAGAAACGTTATCCACCGAAGCCGTAACCACAATACGATTGGAATGTTTCTGGGCAGAAATGGCAGCACAAATATCCATCCAGTGCAGCAATCGTCCTCCCATCAGGTTGTTCAGAGTATTGGTATCGTTGGGAAGTACCATTTCGGTCATGATCACTTCTGATTGCTTCGGATGTTTTGCCTTTAACATGTGGGATTTTGATGATTCAGAGGTTGAGATAAAGAATGGTATTCAGCCATTTATAAAATATATTCTGTAAAAGTCGATGTGCATATCAGAGTTTCGGGCAACGCATCCTTTTTCTTTCCGAAGCCTGCATTCTGTTGCCGATCAGGTAAGTTGCGCGGAGCTGTACAAATGAGAAAATATCATTTCTGGTTCCGACTCCTCTATGCCATCCTGGCTGTTTGGGATCTAATCCAATTTCAGACGAACGGTCCGATAGCCTTCTTGCAAGATCGCTTGGCAACTGATCCGGATTAGGGAAAACACCACTGACATCATCGAAATAATCGGATCTGACAAAATTGTTATTCATTTCTATTCCCAAGCTAAGCCTCTCAAATGCCTGTACAGAAACTCCGATCGCACCTGTAATTACCAATGGTAACCGGCTGTATTTAACCCCTTCGGTAGTAAGAGGAGGCAAACTGTACCATTTTCCATCAAGCTTCGCTTTCGGGTTAAGATACGTTACACCTGCGCCTAAAAACAAATATGGATTGATTCTGGCGTGACTGTTGTAAGAAAACAAATCAGCCTGAATACCCAGATTAATATCCGGATTGCGGGTTCGGAAGGAAAGATTATTGTCAGGATACCTGGAATACCTCTGCTCACCGGAAGTCTGGTAAAAACGAAACTCCCCTCTTGCACTAAAATGTTCAGTAACGCGATACAAAGCACCCAGTGAAACTGATGGCCCCATTCCCAGATGTTTCAAATTGATCTTATTATTAAGGTCGCCGTAATAATAAGTAAGGCCAATTCCGCCGGTTAGGCTTAGTACACCAAATGGAGGCGTATATCTTTTAGCTGAATTACCTTTTCCCTGTGATCTTGTATCAGGAGAAAAAATAAGAACCCCGAAAATGATAAGTGCTGATGTTATATAGTGCTTCATTTTATACCTGCATTTAATTTATCCAAATTATTAAAATTGATTCATTGAAGCATAACTGTTTTTGTTTGTTACAAAAGCAGATGTGAATATGCTTCCTGCCCGATAAGAAAATAATTTTGGAAGGTAAATGTCTGTAAATATATTACTCTTAAAATAATATGTCACTTTTAGTCTGTTTTTAAGACAAAGAAAAAGCCGGGCAATGCCGGCTTTTTCTTCAAATAAGATGTTCTTTTTATAAAAATATATTAATCCCTCTTCACTGAACTTGCTCCCGAAGTACTGGAATGAATATCTTTTACATTTCCTGAGTATCTGATACTGCTTGCTCCGCTTGCTTCGGCATGGATAGTTGTACTGGCTACAACGGCGGCGCTGCTTGCACCGGAAGCATCGATATTTACTTCTTTGGCAGGAAAATCTCTTCCTTTGAAGGTCGATGCACCTGAAACTTCTCCGTTCAGAACATCACATTGTCCCGTTAATACCAGCGAAGATGCACCTGATAAATCCATGCTCACTTTTTGAGCTGCCACTTCCATAGTAACTCTTGAAGCCCCTGAAACTTCAACATCAAAATTTTTCACTCCCGAAAATTTACCAACCGTAGCAGTACTTGCCCCGGAAAAATCAACTCCATGCAAATTTGGCATCGTAATATTGATACTTACTGTTTTACGGTTTTTATGCCAGTTATTACCCCTGTAGCCTATTTTCAGCACTCCACCTGAAACATTAGCTTCAAGGTCACTCAAATCTTCACTTTTCCCTGATGCAGTAACACTGAAATTGCTGCCTTGTTTTACATCAATTTTGAAGGCGCTTCCCATCGCAAGTTTATTAAAACCGGAAACCGGAAATTTCTTTGTATCCTGTGCAAACGTGGTGACAGATACCAGTAGGGCCAATAAGCCTGCTGCAATAAATTTCTTCATGTCGATTAGTTTTTTGTTATACGTTTTGTAAAGGATGATAATTGGTTAACAAAAGTTGCATCCAGTTTTAAACAGGATGCAACTTTTGTTATTTATTGCTGAACATCAATTTTACTAGCGCCATTTGAGCTTTTCTTTATATTCGTTACCCTTCCCAACTCGGCTTTGGACGCACCGGAAGCTTCAATGTCTACGTTTTCGATATTCATTCCTGTTGCATTAAGCTTACATGCGCCTGACAGATCAAAATTAGCTGATTTTGCACTTCCCATCAAAGTCGCTCTCGATGCTCCCGAAAGTTCAACGATCAGTTCATTGGTTTCCACATCAATTTCAGTTTTAGATGCACCGGTAACATCTACATCCAGTTTAGTCAGGCCTCTGAATCCTGAAACTCTTGCTTTGTTTGCCCCCGATAAAGAAATGCTTTCAACGGTCGGCATCGTAATAATCAGCCCTACCCTATTCCATTTATCCATATTAAATAAATTGAAATTAGAAGATCTTTTTACGTGTAGTGTACCATCTTCCACAGTCACTTTCAAGTCGTCCACATCATCTGCTTCGCCATCAGCCGATACATTGAATTCAGTTCCCTGCCTGATACTGATTGAATAGGCCCCGCCAATATTCAGTTTCTGGAAAGCCCCTACCGGGAATTGCTTGATATAAGTGCCACGCTCTCCAAGGTTCAAATCACTGTTTTCGTCATTGAAAGAGGAATATTCGTCACTGCTTTCCTGATTATCTTCATTATCATTTCTGATATATTTGGCTGGTATATTAGTACAAATCAAGCCAGAATCACGACGGATTGTCCAGCGAAGCGAGTTCCAGTTTACCTCATTGTCATCTAAATGATACTGATTCATTTGAGGAAAGCTGCCATCATTATGAGAAAGTGAATAATAAAATTCACGGGTCATAATAAATGGTTTATCATAAGGTACATGCAGGGTAAGATCAATGCGCTGATCACGGAATGGGCCGCTTTTTGCTAATCCCGGCCCTTCATGAAACAAAATAATTGAATCCTTTACGTTCAGATTATATTCCAGTCCCGAAGCTATTTTCTGAGCTGCTTCACGGGTACGCCCTCTTGAAAACATCGTTTTTTCCAACTTAAGACTGTCACTTGTACCTGAACCGGTTAATCTGATATCAATATCAACATTTTCGTCATCGTATTCATTACTCTTATCAAGTGTAAGCGTTCCGGTTGGAATCGTGTAATAAACAGATGTTGAGAATTCACCACGTTTCGCAAAATTCCTTTGAAAAGCAACGCCCTGAACCGTACTGACAATAATACCAACAATCCAAAGGCCAAGTAATGTCAGCCAAACTGAACTTCCTACCAGCCTTCTGTTTGATAAAAGTGTTAATCCTAATAAGAGAAAAGTTATAAAGGGAATGGCAGTTACCAGTATACCTGACAAGATCAGGCTTGTTGGCAATTCCTGCATGATCATGAAGGGTATCGGCATATCATCAAAAGGTGCCGCACTGGTAACTCCCAGCAAAATCCCGCCGCCAACAAGCAAACCAAATAAAGTAATTGCAGACACCCCTACCAGAAACACTCCAATCAGTACTCTTAATACAGGACCAAGACCTTTAAACAACTTCCCCAATGCACCTATAATTAAGGCAATGGCACGAAAAGGCAAAAGCAATATTTTGGTAAGCGCATTTTCTTCACCACTTTTTTCATCAACATTCAGGCTTTGTTTGATGTTGGATTCAATATTGGACAAAGTTATCGGCTCGCCCTGCATTTCCATTTTCTCAGTAAGCGTATTGGCAACAGGTGCTATAACCCATAAAATGATATAAATAAGAACACCCGTTCCAAAAAACAATATGGACAGAACCCAAAGAAAACGGACCACACCCAGGTCAACACCAAAATAGGATGCTACACCAGCGGCTACCCCACCTACTACTTTGCGGTCCGGATCTCTGTAAAATTTCTTGATCCTGGTATCTTCTTCCAAAGTTGCAGATCCCGGAAAAGCAATCCACATAGCAATATAAACCAATACCATAAATCCTGACAATGGACCCAATTCGTCTTCCAGGTCCAGATTAAAAATACCGGAACCTGCTGGCAGGCCTATTACTGCGA
The DNA here is from genome assembly GCF_019711195.1 of Dyadobacter sp. NIV53. Classification (NCBI taxonomy): domain Bacteria; kingdom Pseudomonadati; phylum Bacteroidota; class Cytophagia; order Cytophagales; family Spirosomataceae; genus Dyadobacter; species Dyadobacter sp. NIV53. The sequence goes on along the minus strand of NZ_CP081299.1, from coordinate 4,417,716 downwards.
ATAAAAATGCAAGGCGGATCCAAAGCGGATCGATCGTGAAATAATGCGCCAGACCGGCAGCAACACCGCCTATTAATTTTCTTTTCAAATCCCTGTACAGTTTTCTGGCAACACCTGGTTTGGCAGTTTCTGTCTGGGAAGTATTACCAGCCGAAGCAAAAGTTTCCTCTTTTGGTGGCGCTTTTGCATAAGAAGCAGATTCTAACGGGTCTGCAAAAAGATCTTCTGCCTGTTCAATAGCTTCAAAATCCGCCACTGTACCCATTGCCCCGATCAGTTCTTCCACATCGACCAAGGATATAACCTGTTTGTTTTCTGCTTTCTGTTTATTCAGAAACCTTTCGGCAACGCGGCCTTCAATGTCAGAAAGAATTTCTTTGCTATCTGCGAAAGAAGAAAAATATTTCTGAATGGATGACAAATAACCTTTCAACTTTTCGTAGCCGTCTTCCTCTATGTGAAAGATGATACCACCGATATTTATGCTGATTGTCTTTTTCATGATTGTAAAATCGAATGTCTTTAAATGATCAGTTAGGGTCAGGAAGGATTTGATGCAGTTTTACTAAGTTCTTCTGTACGGTGAATCACGGATTCCACAGAAGCGGCCAGTTCAAACCACGTTGTATGCATGGCATCCAGAAATAATTTCCCCTCATCAGTCAAAACATAGTATTTTCTGGGCGGTCCGGATGACGATTCCACCCATTTATAATCCAGCCAACCTGAATTTTTCAATCGGGTCAATAGCGGATAAAGTGTACCTTCCACTACCATTATACGGGCAGACGTTAGTTCATCCAACATATCCGAAGCGTATACTTCACCTCGTGATATGATATTCAGGATACAGAATTCCAGAATCCCTTTCCGCATCTGTACTTGGGCATTTTCAACATTCATATCGGGTTCATCTGTTTATTAATGAAAATATAAATTCATGGCTAATAGATAAGATTCTCACTTTCTACTCAACAAAGGTATAGAAAGGTACTTTGTGATGCAAGGTACTGTGTTAATTAATTATTATCGTATTGATGAATGGTTGATTATCAGGTTGACCGGCAAATTATAGCCATATATTTCAATTGTAATTGATTTGAATTATATTTTGAAAAAATTCCATTCAAACTATATACTACTTTGCAAGACCAGACCCAATTATATATCATTGCCGCTATGAGCGAAAACCGGGTGATCGGAATTGATAATAACCTGCCCTGGCACCTTCCTGACGAGTGGGTACATTTTAAAAAAGTAACAGATGGGAGGCCATTTCTGATGGGACGAAAAAGTTACGAAGCTCCTGATGCACTTCATTCGACTTACCGGAATGTAATTCTTAGCGGACATCCCGCATTGGATCAGGAGGAAAATACGGAGTATGCTCCAAATCTTGAAACTGCCCTTGCGTTACTTCGCGACGAAAATGAAGTATTTGTATTAGGCGGTGCTTCTGTATTCCTGCAAACGCTGCCACTGGTAGAAAAACTTTTCCTGACTATCGTACACGCGCACATCGATGGGGATGCATTTTTTCCGGCGGTAAGCCTGGCTGATTGGGAATTAATTTCTTCGGAATACCATGGAATTGACGATGAGCATGAATACTCCTTTTCGATGAATTTGTATGTTAGAAAAAAACCGGAAATATGAAAATGTATGGTTTAAAAGGATCATCCGCACGAAGATCCATCCTATCATATATTATTCTGGTTTCGTTCTTTTCATTTTCTTCTTCAATTTCTCTGTTGCTGCACAAACTGTTCATGGTGACGAATGGATTAATACAAACCAAACTTACCTGCGCATTCCCGTTACCCAAACCGGATTTTATAAGTTAACAAGTCAGGAATTAGAAGCAACCGGGCTACCTGTCAGTGAAATTTCAGCAGTATCCTTTCAAATGTTTCGTCGTGGAAAAGAACTTTCCATTGAGGCAAATAGTGACGAATCCGGCAAATTGGGAGTAAACGGTTATATTTCATTTTACGGGGAAAGGAATGACGGCACCCTGGATTCTTCGCTTTACTTACGCCCGGCCATAATGCCGCATACCTATTACAGTTTGTATTCCGACACGGCTGCTTATTTTTTAACCTGGAGACAAGACGGAAAATCCGGAAAACGAATAACGAAATCACTTCCAAACAGCGGCGTTAAAGTTCTCAACTATCATTTCGAGGAAGTTTCTCAATTATTCAACAGCAACTATTTTACAGGTAATTTTTATCCAACCGGAAGTAATTTTGATACCGGATCTGTGCTTTCCAATTACGATAACGGGGAAGGCTGGACAGGAAAAGATCTGAATAATGCGTGGCAGATTATTGATATTAATACAGTCAATCCGGCTTACGATTATTTTGGTCAAACGGAAGTTGAGCTGGTATTCGCCGGGCGTTCGGCAGGAACTCATGAAATAGAACTCCAGGCAGGAAAAACGGGTGAATCAGGCAGAAATATAACTAAACTTACTATTCAGGATTACAATTCACTGACTTATAGATTTTTACTAAAAAGAGAAGATATCACTGCGAATGGAAAGATCGCTATTTCTATTCATGCCGTAGAAAAAACCGGTTCCATTTCCGTTTCTCATGTTAAATGGCGTTATCCACAGAAATCAATATTTCCAGCAAACAATAATCAAAAGATATTTCATTTTGGAAATAATACTGAAACAAGTTTATGGGAAATAGGAAATGTAGAAAACCGGAAGTTTTACGATTGTTCAGATCCTTATAACCTTAAAGAACCAGAACAAACCGATCATTACATTTCTGTGAATGGAAGCACAAGAATTATTGGCTACAAAGAACCGCTCAAAATCAATAAACCCAGACTTGTACAATTTAAATCCCTTGATACCCTACAAACGGATTATCTGATCATTACACATCCGCTGGTAAGAAAACGAATTGATGGCGTTGATCCCGTTGAAGCATATGCTGCTTATCGCGCTTCCCGGGAAGGCGGCGGCTACAGACCATTTATCATTGAAAGTGAAGAAGTTTTTGACCGCTTTAACTATGGAGAACCGGGACCGTCCGGAATAAGAAATATGATTGGCCGCATGTTTAATGCCGGGCAATTAAAATTTGTATTTATCATCGGAAGATCCATTGATCCGCAAACTGCGCGAAAAATGGGTAATGCAAGAAGTGTCGATATGATTCCCAATGCAGGCTGGCCAGGTTCTGATCTTGCATTATCAATGGGGATTGAAGGTGCTGACACTTTTGTACCGCTCGTGCCGGTTGGGCGTATCAATGCGCTTAATTCTGAAAATGTCCGGACCTATCTGCAAAAAGTAAAGGCTATGGAAGCAGAACCGGCATCAGCTCCATGGAGAAAAAACATTCTGCATTTGAGCGGAGGCCGTTCCCGAGATGAATTAGCCGCTTTCCGGGGATACGTCAAATCTTTTGAAAGTAAGGTTGCCGGTTCTTCTTTGAATGCCCGCGTACAAACTATCTCTAAAAAAACAGATGCAGAAGTGGAGCAGTTTCCGATCAATGTTCCTGTTAACAAAGGAATTGCACTTCTGACTTTATTTGGACACTCGGGACTGGATGTTACTGACATTGACATCGGTTTTGTGAGTGATGACAAACGCGGATACCAAAATCATCCTTTTTATCCGGCTGTTATTGCTAATGGCTGTGCATTAGGAAGTGTTTTTTATTCAACGAAAACCATTAGTACAGACTGGATATTTTCTCCAAAAAACGGGGCAGTATTATTTCTTGCACACACATTTAATGGCATTTCTTCGTCTCTTAAACATTGTACAGACTCCTTTTATGAGGTTTTGGCTGATCCGCAATTTGTCAGCGAGCCATTTGGAACCATACAACAGGAAGCTATTCGCAGAAATATGCTCAAACATCCCAACTTATCAAACGGTATTACGGCACAGCAAATGAACCTGCACGGCGATCCTGCCATCCGGATTTTCCCTGCCCTGCTACCAGATTATACCTTCGATTCAACTTCAATCAAATTTTCAGATCCATCTGGAAACAAACTTAGCATATGGAGCGATTCTATTCTGATTCACGTTGGGGTTGTCAACAATGGACGGTTCAGGAAAGAGAATTATGAGGTTTTGCTTAAAAGTTATGGAACATCTTCGGTTCCGTTTATCATTCGTTCCTCACACAAATCTGTGGCTAAGCCTGATACATTGACATTTAAAATGGCTAATCCTTTTGCAAGGTCAGGCACATTTTCCTGGGAAATTACGATAGATCCTGAAAACAAATTATCTGAGGAAAATGAATCAAATAATGTTTTTTCCAAACAAATGTTTCTTCCTGAAGGGGGCGCTTTTCCATTGCTGCCACTACCCGGTTACGTAACGAGTTCACGGGAAACTGATCTGGTAGCACAAATCCCCTTTGAAAGAAACAATAAAGAAGTCGTTTTTGAATGGGACACAACAAGTTCTTTTACAAATGCTCAAAAAATTATTGCTCCGGTTAACAATTTCATAGCCAGTCATAAAATTCTTATTCCGGATACCAGAAATCAAAGAGTGTTCTGGCGGGTTTATTTACCGGAAGATCAGAACCGGCCTTCGGAAATCCGCATGATCAATTATTCCAATCATGTTGTTTCTGCATCAAAACTTCCTGAGGGAATAGCTTTAATCCTTAAACCTAATACCTCCAAAGTTCAGGAAGGTGACAGTTTACGTTCGGTTATTACTTTTCAAAATGTTACAGATATAGCTTTTAAAGATTCGCTTGCAGTTCGTATTTTATACAAAACAGCAGAAAAAGCAGATACAATTAATATTCACATTTCTCCGTTAGACGCAAATAAAAGCAGGAACCTGGAAATGAATTTCGGCACACTCGGAAAAGTTGGTGAACACGAAATTTCTTTTCTGTTTAATGCAGACAAGCTTCCTGAGGAAATTTATACCAATAATGAAGTACATTTATCATATCTCGTAATTCCGGATCGCATTCCGCCCGTCCTGAATGTAAGTGTGGATTATCGCCAGCTGGCAGATAGAGATTTTGTTTCGGCACAACCGGTTATCGGTATTCAGGTATTGGATGAAAATAAATTCCTGATCCGAAATGATACATCGGGTATTGAAGTCTGGCTCAAAGAAGATTGCCCGACTTGTGCAGAGCAAAGGTTATCTTTGACAAATGCCGGGACCCGCAATCTTTCTTCCAACGATTTCAGGATTTGGTTGAAATCAGTAACACCATTAAAAAATGGAACTTATTCGCTTCGTGTAAAGGCAATGGACAAAAGCGGTAATGCAGCTGCGGACTATGAGATTCATTTCAGGGTTGCTGATATACTCGGAATTACAAACGCGGGAGTTTCACCGAATCCTGCCGCTCAATGGTTCAGATTTTATATGGAACTGGAAGGAACAATGCCGGAAGAAAAATTTGTTATCACTATAAATGATCTTACAGGAAGAAAAGTAAAACAGATTCAGGCACCGGCACATACTGGTACAAATGAATGGTTTTGGCAACCGGAAAATCTGCCCGCCGGAATATATTTCTATCATATCGAGGTAAATAATAGAGAAAGGGCTTCATCTTCAGGAGTAATAACCGGATTACACGGAAAATTGATTTGGGTTAGATAAAAAGGCTTTCTTTTCTTTCCATAAAATCTTCTTATTTTTGTCAATTATAAAATAATTTAAGCCCTTGAAAGAATACGGCAGTAATGTACAAAAACTTACCGATCACATCGTCAAGATAGAAGATCGGACAAAACGCACTCTCTACGCGCACATTTTGGTAGAGCTCATGCGTCAGATACATCCAAATATGCGTGACAATCAGGATTATACCAACAAGCTTTGGGATGATCTATATATTATATCGGGGTTTGAGCTGGATGTAGACAGTCCTTATCCACCACCTTCCAAAGAATCACTTGGTAAAAAACCCTTGAAAGTGGGCTATAATCAGCAAAATCTGATGTATCGCCATTACGGACGAAATATCGATCTGTTGCTTGATAAGGCGATCAATACTGAAAATGAGGAAGACCGTCTTGCTTTCGTGTCCTATATATTCCGTTTGATGCGGTCGTTCTTTAATACCTGGAATAAAGATAATCCGGAAGACCACGTTCTTTTGGGCCAGCTGGAACTGCTTGCCAAAGGACGGCTGAAAGAAGAAATTGACTACATCCGCAAAAACGGGCCTGTTGACGCTTCTCCCAAAGATCGTAACAGCAATCAGGATCGTAACCGGAACAACCATCAGAGCTTTAAAGCCCAGCCAAATAATAATCAGGACAGGCAAGGGCCAAGCAATCAGAACAATAACCCTGGCCGTAACCGCCCGAATAACAATCCTAATAATAAGTTTGCCGGCAGGAATAACACCAACAATAACCGCCCCAATAATAACACGAACAATAACCGCAGAAAACCGGGGATCTGATCACCTGCAAAAACGGATTTATTATTCAACTCTGTAAATCAGGAAATTCTCCTTTACATTTACAGCAAACAGTATTTAATTAAAAGCGAGCGCATCTGCTATCGCCGGAAACACGCAGTCCATTGCTGCACATTCACATAAAATGGCTTCATTTAAAATTACCGGAGATAAACGTCTTAAAGGAGAAATTCAGCCTCAAGGCGCGAAAAACGAGGCATTACAAATTATTTGTGCCGTACTTTTAACGAAGGAACCGGTAACGATCCATAATATCCCCAACATCCGCGATGTAAACCAGTTAATTGACCTTTTGGGTGAATTAGGTGTACGCCGCACACGTCTGAGCGATTCATCCATTCGTTTTGAAGCAGATGATATCAATCTGGAATATCTTGAATCGGACTCTTTTCGTCAGAAAGCTGCTGCATTAAGAGGTTCAGTTATGCTGCTTGGCCCTATGCTTGGCCGTTTCCGCAAGGGTCGGATTCCTCGCCCGGGTGGTGATAAAATTGGCAGAAGAAGATTGGATACGCACTTTCTTGGCTTTGAAAAATTAGGCGCTGAATTCAGTTATGATGTTGAAGACGGAGGGTTCTATAAAGTTGATGCGGCTAATCTGAAAGGCGCTTTTATGCTATTGGACGAAGCTTCGGTTACAGGAACTGCCAATGTATTGATGGCAGCAGTAATGGCCGAAGGAACTACCACGATCTACAATGCAGCATGCGAGCCTTATCTTCAGCAATTATGTAAAATGCTGAACCGTATGGGTGCTAAAATATCCGGTATTTCATCCAATCTGCTGATCGTGGAAGGTGTAAGTGCATTGCATGGAACGGAACATACGATGCTTCCCGACATGATTGAGATCGGAAGTTTCATTGGCCTTGCGGCTATGACACAATCTGAAATCACGATTAAAAACTGCCAGATTCCGCAGTTAGGCGTCATTCCCGATGTTTTTCAGAAACTGGGTATCAAACTGGAATTCCGCGGCGACGACATATTTGTTCCTGCACAGGATCATTACCGTATTGAAAATTACATGGATGGTTCTACATTAACCGTTGCAGATGCACCATGGCCTGGTTTTACACCTGACTTGTTGAGCATCGTACTGGTAACTGCTATCCAGTCACAAGGAACTGTGCTGATCCATCAAAAAATGTTTGAAAGCCGCCTTTTCTTTGTGGATAAGCTCATTGAAATGGGTGCTCAGATTATCCTGTGTGATCCCCATCGCGCAACCGTAATTGGACATAACCGTGAAACACAACTACGCGGCATCCGCATGACATCTCCTGATATACGCGCCGGTGTAGCACTTCTGATTGCCGCATTATCAGCAAAAGGTGTCAGCATTATTGATAATATTGAGCAGATTGACCGGGGATACCAGAATATTGATACCAGGCTGAATGCAATTGGTGCAGAGATTGTGAGGCTGTAACACAAATTCGAATATAGAAGAGCGTTTAATAAAAATGCTCAATCTTCAACACTCAATATCCAATTTATCAGGAAAACCTGTCCAGTTCATCTCGACAGGTTTTCTTATTTCTTGGAATAAGGTTGTTATTCTCATTTTCAATCCTTAAAATCTTTTAAATGAATAATGCTATTATTGTCCTTGGTTATTTAGATAAAATTACCGGTTATAGCAATTGGTATAAAATTCATCGAAAGTATTCTGGTGATCCTAATTACGTATCGTTCTTAGAGGCTCTGGACGATACTATTCAATATTTAGAACAGGAAAAATTAATATTTACAGAAAAAAATGCTGGTGAAATAGATAGAATCTCTATTACGGATTTAGGTCAAAAATATTTTTCACGCTCCCTGTGATACGATCCGATGAATTCCTTGAACACGGCCACTGCTTTTCACTTTCCAGATATCAAATTTTTTCTGCATATCCAGCCAAAATTCGGCATTTACTCCAAATTCATTTTCAAGACATACAGCCATTTCAGCAGAAATCGCAGCTGTTTCATTAACAACCTCTGATAATTGTTTCCGGCTAATATATAATTCTTTTGCGGCCTTGGTAATGGATATCTTCATTTCCTTTAAAATATCTTCCCGTAAAACTGCACCAGGATGAACCGGCTTCATTTCACTTTCCATAAGCCTTATCATTTTTAGTGATATTCTAAATAATTGATATCGCACTCATTGTATTTCATTTGAAACCAATTATAAAAATTCAAAAACCCACCTACTCGTACTTCATTTGAATAGCCTTAATCTCCCCTTTGCCTGCTTGAGTTCCCGACACATTGATCCCAATTCTTGGCGCCCGGTCCCACCGTGGCAGCCAGGGTGCTTCTATCTGTAATGAACTCGTCAGTGAATCAATTTTCTGTCCGGTAACATCCCAGCTGAATTCATAAAAACGGCCATAACGACTTTGCAGTTTCAGCTTGATATTCTTATACTTTTCAGGAATTTCCTGGGTTTTAATCACCTCCTGCACACCATCTTTAATCTGCCACAACCCGATGCTATTTTTACGGATACCATAGCCAATTGCATTTTTGGCATCACCATAAACGATAATGTTCTGCATCAGGTCATTTTTTGCAATCACTTCTGCGGTGAAAGTATAATTCCCTTTTTTGATCGTTAATCCCAGAAAATTCCCTGTACTGCTCTGGTTATTATTTTCAATCTGAAGAGATCCGCCTTCCAGAGTGAATTCAGGTTTTGGAAAGCTGACATCATATACCCATGGAGCTTTTAGCGTATCTTTATCGTAATTGATAAAAAAACTGGAATTAATAACTGCGCTTGCACCCATCGGCGCTTCTGCCTGAGCAGGAGGTGTTTTACCATATCTGAATGCCGGCCATTTTGAGGCTTCGTCCCAAACCAGTTCACTAAGAATGCCTTGTCTGCCACCAAAGGTAAAATCGACGCCGCTATAAGCATGATGTAAATAAAAATAGCGGTTATCAGGCGTTACGACAACCGTTCCGTGTCCGGGGCATTTCCAGGTATCGTCACCAAAAAGGACGGGGTTTCCTGTATATTTTGTCCACGGACCTTGCAGCTTTTCAGCTCTTGCAAACCCAACCTGATAATCACATTTGTTGCCGCAGCACGCATTTCCTGAATAAAGCATGTACCAGTAATTACCTCTTTTGAAAATGGCCTGTCCTTCTGCTCCACCCGATTCCCAACCAGCAGCATCTGCTTTTATCAGACTGAATTCCTTGCCAATCACTTTTAAACCATCAGGCGCGAGTTCAGCTCCAAGTATTTCAATTCCTTTATCTTTATCCAGACCGTATGCTTTCCAGGTAATAAATAATTTGCCTTTATCTTCAACTACAAAAGCATCAATTGCTTCTTTTGTCCATTCAATAATGATCCTGTGATCTTTAAAACCCTTTTTCAGATCTTTTGTACTGGCAACACCGATAAAAGACTGCTTGTCAGATTTCCTTCTGGCTGTGTAATAGGCATAAAAAGTACCATTACGATAGAATAATTCGGGTGCCCAGTAACTGCCCATTGTCCATTCCGGCAACTCAGCAAACACAGGTCCGACGTACTGCCAGTCTACCAGATTTTTCGAGGTGTAAATAGGATAAGCCGGCGCCCACTCCGAAGAAGTACCGACGGCGTAATAGGTATCACCCACACGGATTACAGAAGGATCTGCAAAATCACCGGGAATAACAGGATTTCTGTATGTTACAACTAAGCCTGGATTAGGCTTTTGAGCAAAGCCATTTTTAATAAAAATGAAGATCAGACAGAACAGGACAAGTAAAAATTTCATTCTCTCAGGAATTGATTAGTTAGGCATAAGGGTTTATTGCAACATAAGAAACCATTTTCATTATGCAGCTTGCAATACTTTCTCATTAATAAACATTTCCAGTGGAAGGCCTAAATGTTTATGCAGGTTATGAATTTGCTGTAAGGTAAAATATCGTTTCCGATTAAGAATTTCAGATACTCTTGACTTAGGGCCTATAAATGGCTCCAAATCTTTATTTTTCCAGCCCTTCTCTTCCATTATGTACTTGATTGCATCAATTGGATCAGGATAAGGAATGGTGTAGTGCGTTTGCTCATATGCATGTACGAGGGTACTTATTACATCCAGTTCATCATCTAATTCGGAATAAGGCTCTGGATTTGCACTTAGCAATTCATCTATTCGCCTTAATGAATTTTGGTAGTCTGATTCGGTTTTTATGGGAGTAATGGTAATTGTGTTCATTTTTATGTTTTTCAATTATTTTAATACTATAAATACAATTATACTTTGTGTGCATCAATCTTATCATACTCGGAATGTGTACCAATCCATCGGATATAAACAATTTGCCGATGTACCAACACCACACTTATAATCCTATACTTATTACTTTTGATATCAAAAATTACCCGGTTGTTGCCTATTATATCTACCGAATTAGCAATTTGCTTTAATTCATTCAGGCTTTGTATATTAATTTCTTTAATCTTTGCCATCCATACTTCCAGTGCTGTTCTTGAATCTGCATGGTTGAGATAGAAATCTTTTATACGGGCTGTTGTAATAATTCTCATAAAACTGAATTAACAATAAAGTTACACAATATGTAACTGTCTGCAAAATTAAAAGGGAAATAGATATTTATGCCAAAACATGTTTATATCTATCTCCCTTTTATTCCCTTTTGACCAATACACTACCCTTTATTTCTTCCCATAAGTACAGGCACTATTATCAGCCTTCACATAATAGGATTTAAAATTAGTTGCTTTTGCATCCATACATCCTTTCAGATTAAGGATTTCTACTTTCCTGAATTCAACAGGATGACTTTCGCTTTGGAGGGAAATGGAACCATGATCCAGTAATTTGCCATCAACCATTAAAGAAGGATCATTGCCGCTCACATTGCCGCCACCCATTTGAGGTTTGTTATATTCCAACACCATTTCACCATTGGCGTAATGCCGGATAAGCGAATCACCTAATACAAGCACTTCGGCTTTCACCCATTGATCACCATCATAAGTTTTGGAAGTAGAGTTAAAACAATGCTGCGTTTTCAGTTCCCCATTCATCACCACATTTGTTCCCGGCGTACATAAATTACAGGTTGTGCGTGGTTTTTTGCCATCGCCACCAAGTAGCTGAACTTCAATGGAAATCGGAAAATCCTGGTCTTTACCCATTGTAGTGGCAGGTTGCCCCTGTACCATGATACCGCTGTTCCGCCATGCCCAGCCTTCTCCTTTCGGTGCCTGTTCTCCAACAAAACGATATTCGACCACCACGCGGTAATAAGAAAAATCGCCCTTGTAAAATATATGTCCGTATTTCTGTTTAAAGTCGTCGTATTGATCATACCGTACAACCATTTTGCCATCTTCAACCCGGAAAGTATTGCCAAAATTATCATTCAGATCATTACCTCTGATTTTTATATCCCAGCCATCCAGATTTTTACCATTAAAAAGTTGCTTCCATTCTTCCTTTTCAGATTTTTTCTGACCGAAGGCAATCATGCAAATCAGGCTTAGCAGGGCCGTTAGTTGTAATTTCATAAGAGGTTTATTAAAAAGATTGTAATTGAATAATAACGGGAGATAAAAAGTGATACGTACATTCGCAAGAATTATCCTTCTATTTTCCGTGTTGTTTTTTAATCCAGCCGTACTTCGTCTAAGTTAATGGCGAAGTAAATATACTATGAGAACAAATAATATTAAGCGTAAAGGCCATTCCGAAGATTTTTTCGGAACATACCGTAATTTCTGGTGGAATGAAGCTTTCCTGAACCTGCTCAACAAGAGGCTGGAGTTAAAATTACATCACAACATGCTGGACGTTGGCTGCGGGCAATGTCACTGGAGCAAAATCCTGGCAGATTACCTCGGCCGCCCTGCCAAAATATATGCAGTGGACAATGACCGCAAATGGTCAAAAGGGGAAAAAGAGATCCGCAGCTATTTTCAGGAAAAAAATATTGATTTTGAATTAAAAAAAGGAGATGCACATGACCTTCCTTATGAAGATTCGAGTTTCGATCTGGTGACTTGCCAGACATTGCTGATCCATGTTGAACATCCTAAAAAAGTGATCAGTGAAATGAAACGGGTATTGAAGCCCGGTGGCACAATTCTTTGTGTTGAACCCAATAATCTGGTACAAAGTCTTACGCAAAGTTCGGTTTCTACCAATGATCCGATTGACGAAGTACTCGATCACGTAAAATATGCATTGATCTTTGAACGCGGAAAGAAAAAGCTGGGATTGGGTGATAATTCACTGGGTGATCTGGTTCCGGGATTTTTGTCCCAGGCCGGGTTTGAAAATGTGGAAGTCAGGCTTTCGGATAAAGCCATTGCCATGTATCCGCCATACAACACGGACGAACAGCTCGCCACCATGAAACAATGGCAGAACGGAAATACATGGAGTAATGAAGAATTCAGTGATTACGACTATTTCAGGGCAATGGGAAAAGATAACCTGGAATTTTACGAACGTTATAAGGTTAAATATGCGCATTTGGGCGAACGTATCCTGCGTAATATAGATGCCAACAAATATCATTCTGCGGGCGGTGCAATGATGTATATTATTTCTGCGACCAAGCCGCTATAAATTATTAAGCTTTTACATGAATTTAAAATCGAAAGAGAAAGTTGCCATATTCTGGTTTAGAAGGGATTTACGATTACACGATAATGCGGGGCTTTACCATGCCTTAAAGTCGGGTTATAAGGTTCTTCCGCTTTTTATTTTTGACCGTAACATTCTGGATCATCTTGAAAATAAACAGGATGCACGCATTGTTTTCATTTATAATGCTGTACTCGAAATTCAAAAGGAATTAAAAAAAGCTGGTTCTGATATTCTGGTGCATTTCGGTTTCCCGGCAAAAATCTGGAAAAAACTGCTTACTGAATATGACATTGCTGAAGTATATGCCAATAACGATTACGAAGCCTACGCGATCGACCGTGATAAGGAAATAGGAGATTTACTGGCAGAGAAAAAAATAACTTTTAAACTTTTTAAAGACCAGGTTATTTTCGAAAAACAGGAAATATTATCAGGACAAAATACACCCTACACCGTCTTTACACCATACAGCCGCGCCTGGAAAGCCAAGTGTAATGAATTTTTTCTTTCGTCCTATCCGACTGAAAAGTATTACTCCTCTTTTTTACAAGAAAGTACAGCGCCCATTCCAACGCTGAAAGAAATGGGATTTGAAAATACAGCTGCAAACTTCCCCTCTGCCCATGTGCGGACAGAACTGTTGGAAAAATACGAGGAGCAAAGGAATTATCCGGCTTTGCCAGGAACATCCCGCCTGGGTATTCATCTCAGGTTTGGTACGGTCAGTATCCGCGATTTGGCCAGAAAGGCATTTGAAACAAGTGATACGTGGCTGAATGAGTTGATATGGAGGGATTTCTATCAGCAGATCTTATCGAATTTTCCCCATGTTGGCAGAGGCAAGGCATTTAGGCCGGATTATGACAATATCAAATGGCGTAACAATGAAAAAGAATTTCAGCTTTGGTGTGAAGGAAAAACGGGTTATCCGCTTGTAGATGCCGGAATGCATGAGCTCAACGCAACAGGCTTTATGCACAACAGGGTACGAATGGTTACTGCAAGCTTTTTGATCAAACATTTACTCATTGACTGGCGCTGGGGAGAAGCTTATTTTGCTGAGAAATTACTGGATTACGACCTCGCATCCAATAATGGCGGCTGGCAATGGGCAGCAGGTTCTGGTACTGATGCTGCTCCTTATTTCAGGATATTTAACCCGACTGCACAAGCAGAAAAGTTTGACAAAAAAGGGGAATATATCAAAAAATGGGTTCCGGAACTCAATAGTATGAATTATCCGGAGCCCATCGTTGACCACAAAATGGCAAGAGAACGCTGTTTGAAAGTATATAAAGAAGCTTTAAATAAGGGTTAATTCCAGGTTGCCGGTGCGATTTTGTAAATTACTTCCCTCCTACTACAACTTCAAGCATTTCGTCGGGCCTTAAATAAGTATTGGCCATTTCCATGATGTCTTCACTTGTTGTTGCGTGGATCTGATCAATATAGCGATTGAAAAAATCTGCTGGCAGGCCATCCAAAAGAAGGATTTTACGGCGGTCGGCAACTTCAAAGGCCGTATTAAGGGAACCAGCGAATTCACCTGCCATGAAATTTTTTACCGTTTGCAATTCCTCATCTTCCACAAGTTCAGTTTGCAGTCTGTAAATTTCCTTTTTTATTTCATCAATTGTCTGCTGTGTAAATTCCTTTTTTACATCTGTTCCGATCATAAAATAACCTCCATGACGCAGTGTGATCAGATTAGAGGAAATACCATAAGTCAGGCCTTTTTCCTCACGTATATTTTTCATCAGACGCGACCCAAAGTAACCTCCCAGAATTTCGTTGGTAACCAGCATTTTGAAATAATCAGGATGATGGCGCGTAAATAACCTGCGGCCAATCCGGATTGAAGATTGTACGCTATCCTGCTTTTCGATAAGTATCTGTTTTCCAATATAATCAACCTGTGATTCAGGTGTGATAACGGCCGACTCATTGCTGGCGTCGTATGATCCAAGATATTCCTTTACAATGTTAACATCTTTGTCTTCAACCTGGCCAGCTAAAACGATTGTGAATTTTCCGTTTTTAATATAGCGGTCAAAATGTGCCTTAATTTGTTCCAGTTTTATAGATTCGATATCAGTCTCATTCTGGGTTTTTCCATAAGGATGATCACTGCCGAACAAACCTGCACGTAACTCAACGCTTGCAAGATAAGCCGTTTTTTCTTTGTTCACACGCAGATTTTGCTGCGTGATATTCCTGAGCTCTTCCAGTTCTTTTTCAGGAAAAGTGGCTTTCTGTATCAATTCCTGTACAAGCGGAAGCACTTCCGGCAAAAACCGGGATAAACAATATATTACAATTCCTGTACGATCAGAAGAATGGTTTAAATCTATAAAAGCACCAATGCGATCGAATGCTTCACTTATCTCAGATGAAGACAGCTCTTCTGTTCCTTCTGCGAGCATTTTAATTGAAAAGAACGATGCGCCTGCATATTCTTCCTGCCAGTTTCCTGCGTCAAAAATACATTCCAGCCGTACAACAGGCTGATCCCCGATATTTATTACGTGGAGTTTTAATCCATTATCAAGAATATGGGATTGGGTTTCTGGTAAATGAATAGAATTAATAACCTTAAAATCAGGTGCAATGCTGCGGTCCAGTACCATATATAATAATTAAAAAAAGAAAAAGCGAATGTCGTTGCAATAACGACATTCGCCCTGAAAAATTGAAATACTTTTAAATGCTAATTTTCAACATCACTTACATCCAGCTTTTCTGCTTTGTTAAGTGCTAATGAAAGTGTAACGCGTAAAGTTTGTGCTAACGGGCTGCCTTGAGTAACAGGGAATAAATAAGCGAAATCTACTGAGTAACGGTCTGCAAAATGAATACCGGCACCAGCAGTGAAAAACTTACGGTCTCCTTTGTGTTTATTTTCCGCATTATAACCAGCACGTATAGCGAAGATATCATTGTACCAGTATTCCGCACCTACTGCAAGGGCTATTTCCTGTAGTTCTTCTTTAAAACCATCCGGTGCATCAGAGAAAGAACCAAAAGCACCACTCAAAGCACCTTTGCTATTAAAGTTAGTAGTACTGTCAGGTGTTGGTACCATCAGCTTATTTGCATCAATGATAAAATTAAATTTATTGCGGCCATCTGCTGAATAAGACAATCCACCGCCTATTTTAAGATTGGTAGGAATAAAATTTTCAGTATCTGTACCAGACCCGTAATTAACTTTACCACCGAGGTTAGAAAGCACAGCTCCCAGAGACCAAACAAATTCACCTCCCGTATCTTCGTTTTTCAATACTTTACGGTAATATGCGCTGATATCACCGGCAGCAGTACGTGCAGGACGAACTGAGGATCCATTAATAACGGCAGTCCCAGCCAGATTAGAAGAAATATATTTTAATGTCAGGCCCATTGAGAAATTTTTTCCAAGCTGACGGGAATAAGTACCGTTAAAAGCAAATTCCCTTGAATTGAAATATCCCATTTGGGTTCCATTTCCATCGCGGAGATCCAGTTCGCCATTGTTAAAGTAATTGATAGAAGCGGATATTGCCTGTCCTTTATCCAGCTTTTTATAAGCGGTAATATAACCCAGCCACATATCGTCTACCAGGTTTCTCAACCAGGGTGTGTAAGAAGCTGATGCTCCGAAATCTTTAGTGTTGTAAGGTAATTTCGCTGCATTCCAGTAAGATGAGTTCGCGTCAGGACTTAAAGCTACACCTGCTTCTCCCATTGCAGCACTTCTTGCATCAGGTGCGAAAGTTAAAAAAGATAGTGGTGAACTTGGTATCCTTCTTATGTTTTGTATGTTTTGGGCTGATAGAGTCCCATTGGCTAAAATAAATAAGGAAGATAGTGTAACAAAAAAAAGTCTCATAGATATTGGATTTGCGATAGAAAGTGCTTTTAATCAGCTTCTTTAAAGGGTCAAAAGTACAATGAAAGATAGTTAATAGTAAAAATTTTAATAAGTTTTATTCAAATCTAAGGTGAACGTATAATCCTGCCTGAACGCTGATTGACAGAATTATCCTTTAATGACTTAATCTCAACGGTATATATATAAGAAATTGCAGGTATTATCAATTGCCCAAGTGGTGTAGAAGTAATTGATTCCCTGATAACTGATTCACTATTATAATATGTCCAATTAACGGTGCCTAACTGCTGTCCTGAACTAAGAAGTAAACGAAAAGTAATTTCTATATCTTCATTGATCCGGTTATGGCCTAATTCAAATGAAAGTTCGTTCATAAATGGATTGGGGTAAATTTTCCAATCCGTAAGTTTGATCCCACTTGGCGCGCCCACCTGAAATCCGAACGCAATTTCTGAAAAGTTAGTATACACGTCCCATACTTTTATGCGAACGGTATAATTTCCCGAGGGTAAGCTTTCAAACGGGTATTGAATCGTTCCCGATTTATAACTATCAAGATCTGCTGTAAAATAATCATTCAGGATAATGACAAGCGTATCGTTCAATGTCAAAGTAATATCATGGCCAATTCCTGATTTGGACAGGTTTATTCCATTATCGTCACGCACTTTTACAAACAAAATGGGTGAGTTATTTACCAGGTCACCATTTTTAAATGACGAATTATTCAGGTACGAGGTAATTTGAGGAGGATTTTCGTCAGAAACTATCGGTGCGCTTCCTCCAACCTGTACATCAAGCTGCCCTCCTGCATCAGACAGGCTATCCGCCTGAACTGCATAAATGCTTACCCTACCCAAACCTGTACGATAATCAATATCTTTTGGCATTACGAATTCACAAGTCATTTTACCCTCATGAACCGTTACATTTCCGTCAAAAAGCTTACTTCTGAATTCAGAATAACTTGCCGGATCACCTTCATTGCCAAGAGTTTTAAAAACTGATTGTTTGTCAAAAACTACAATTCTGGCTGTTCCCTCAAAATTATTATCCCTGGTTCCTGTTGCCCGATCATAAATTTCAAGCGCAAAATTCACTTTCTGAAGTGCACGTAATGTATCCGGCACCTGAGCCCATTTTAATGATTTCTCCGCTTGTGTAAGTTTCATAGAAGGATCTCCCAGGAGTGTAAAATTGCGGTTAAGCGCACCCACCAGTGATTTATTTTTTGTTTCCCTGAAAATATCCCCCATCCGGGTTGCAGGCCCGGCTTTTACAAGCGCTTGATAAAATGCTTTACTCAGGGTAAAATTTGTGCTCGAATAAACCGGTCGCGTTGTACTTACCGCTCCGATGGCAGCTCCTTTGGGACTCAAAACCATTAGCTCTGCACCCGAAACTAACCCCGGATCATCATAACGTCCAAAGTCGCAGGTAGCAGTAAACAATAAAGGAAGATTATTATTTCCTCTTGCAGAAAGCATATCAACCAACGTCAGCACCTGCTCTTCTGCCCATCCGCCAACACCGCCGTGACCGGTATAATTTAGTATCAGTGTTCCGTCGTCTATACTTTTCGTGATCGCCGTATTTACATCAGGGACTTTCTGGCCTTCACTTGTGGTGGTTTGTGGAAAAGCATCCAGGAATATTCTTGAAGGTAAAAAATTCTTATTAACCAATTGGGCCAACTGATCCGCATGCTGCTGATGTACATTGCCATCTCCATCATCGGCCACAAAACTAATAGTGTTACGCCATTTCCCCAAAGCAGGTTTGTAGGAGCCGTATCGGATGAGTTTGTCCACGATAATACGTGCTTCGGATAAAGATTTAACCGGTAACCGGCCAACCCCTATATCCATAGTATGGTCTCCAGAGGAAGTTTCAGCCCAGTCGCCTTCACCATCCTGCAAAAAACCATAATAATCGTCTGAAGAATACGTATAAACCGGGTTCAGTGATTCCCTGCTTTCGTAAACCGGAACCCAGCCGTTTCGCTGCGATTCTGACTGATTTTGAAGGTTGTTCCGGTAATCATAAGTAGCATCACCAAAAAGTAACAGGTACTTCAATTTTGCAGGATATCTCCTGTAAAGTTCTCTGGCAAAATTCCTGATCGCTGTCGGGTCCTGTTTTCCGGAAGCATAAGCATTGTATACCTGTGCAGTAGTAACAACCAATGTTTTCAAACCATCATGTTCTTCACGAAACGATGCCAGGCGATTTGCTTCACTTTCCCATAATGCAGATGTAATAATCAGTAATTCAGGAACATCATTTAACGCAATATCCTGATTGGCAATTTGCTGCCATGATATAGGAACAAAAGCCTGACCAGGTAAAAAACCAATGTATTGCCGGGGCTTTTTGCCTTCGGTACCGATAAATAATCCGGTTAAAGAATTTACAGTAACAGAAGACGGATGAAGCGGATCAGTGATATTCCAAAGAATCCGGTCAGTCCCGTTATTTTTGATCTGATAGGTTACTGTATCGGAAGTTTCAGGAAGAAAACGATAAATCTGCTGGCTGTCATAAGTCCGTAGTTCCCGTTTTACCTGTATACCAATATAATTTAAATAAGCCTGGGCCGAACTTTGTCCGTTTTTATTATAGTTAACTCCGACAGAAAATGAAGCAGCCGGCGAAGCAGTTGCATCCAATATTACATCTGATTGTCTGCCCTTAATATCATAAGTACCAGTACCGACAGTTCCTGCTGCACTTTCTCCTATTGTCTGACCGTTCAGTTGCCACAAAAATTTTGTGCTAACCTGGGCCGCAGCCATAGCAGAAGCTATAAATTTGACCGAAGAATTTGGTAGAACTCCCGGAATATCGGCCTGTACAGAAAAGCCAGTGGTATTACCCAAATATTCACCCCACCATTCCCGACCTGACCGTAATGAATTCACTGATTCTTTTTCATGATACCAGTAATCAACAAATTCATTAATTATTTTTCCACCTGTACCACTGACTAAAACGGCCGGCTTAATTCTTAGCCCATTGGTATTCCCGATTGTCAAAAAGTAATAACTCGTATCGGAATAGTAATTTGTCTCGTGCCGGAAGATAGCTTTAACAGAATCGTAAGCAATTACATGAGGGCCTTCTGCATAAAAATAAATGGCGTCATTGGCATCAAACCTGTTGTCTTCTTCTCCATTTACCCAAATAGTATTTTGACTAAAATCACTGGTTTCAGACGTTGTATTCTTTTGAGCCAGCATTTTTCCACCATTTCCATAAATCTGTATATGTGCCGGAACAAGGGAAGCTATATCAATACCCATCGCTTTCAGAAGGTTCATATCAATTTTATGAATCCCCGTTTGCGTTACGGCTATTTTAAACCATTTTCCCGAAGATAAAACGGAAGATTCCTGACTGAAAGCCGGGTTATATAAGATTGCACCCAGACAAAAAATCGCCTGAACAATAATTTTATATAAATTAACACGCTTCAACCAATGCATGGGCAGGAATTGTATAACGGCGTTGTGAAACCTTATCTGTACAAAGTACCCGGGTTCTGCGTACGGTTCCTCTTACAAACAGCCTGTTGTGAAAAACGAAATCCGTTCCTTCATTAAGGTGTATCAGAGGTGTTTTATTTAATGTAACCGATGGATCATCATATTTTTTTAATGCATTATATAAAATCTGATCGGCACCGGTAGACGCCTTCGGATTTAATGCATAAATCCTGAGTGGATTAAGAATATCCTCAGGAAATATCTGTTCGTTCAAAACGGGTTGTAAAAGAGCACCAAACTCTCTTTTCCATTCAATACCATGAGGAGCAACTCTCTTTTTAAAACCTGCTTTATAATTTTGGTAAACAACGAAATGTGCTACCTCATGCAAATAGGTGATCAGGAAATTATAAGGATTGAGATTTACGTTTACTGTAATTCTCGGAGTGACTCCCGGCTTAATAGTAAAATCCCCTAAACGGGTTCGGCGCGGGCGGGAAAGGAAAAAATCAAATTTGTTATTCTGATACAAATGTTCGCAATAAGCAAGAGCTGCCTGAGGAACATATAGCTGCAAGGATACTTTTTTTATCATTTATTAAATAAAAACAGAAAAGCCCTATTTTCATAGGGCCTTTCAAAATTTTACCAGAATCAATGATTATTTCACTGAATCAGCTGCAGCTGAATCAACAACTGCTGTATCAACAGCAAGAGTATCGATCGGAGCTTCAACTGTAACTGCAGTAGAATCAGCAGATTCTTCAGCAGGTTTGCTAGTACAAGACGCGAATGCTACCATCCCGGCAACAAAAGCAAGTGCGAATATTTTTTTCATTTCTTGGGTGTAATTAAGGTTCGATGCAAAGGTAACAGGAATGATTTGAATAATCCCAACGTTTTGGATTGTATTTTTCCAAGAACTTAAAATTTCCTTAGAAAGAGCTTAAATCCCTTTAATTAATACAATTTATTCATTAATTTTTCTCAAACCTTTTGCAATCTGCTATTGAAGGCTGTGATGCTGGCTGCAACTTCCGGAAGCAGATCCGGATTTTGTTCAATTCCGTTGCCCACAACGATCACATCTGCGCCAGCTTCCAGTGCTGTATACGCTTTTTCGTATGAGTCGATCCCACCGCCTACGATGATGGGTGTTTCAACAGTTTCGCGGACAGCGGAAATAATTGCTGCTGAAACAGGGTATAATGCTCCGCTTCCTGCATCCAGAAATATGTTTCTTAATCCCAATAATTCACCGGCAAGTGCTGTACATGCAGCAATTCCCGGTTTGTCGCGCGGCATAGGTGTAGTGTTGCTTATATATGATACGGTGGTTTGCCGTCCGCTTTCTATCAGCATGTATCCTGTGGGTAATACCTCAATACCACTTTTACGAAGTAATGGCGCTGCAATTACCTGTTGCCCGATCAGGAGGTCAGGATTTCTGCCGGAAATCAGGGATAAAAAAGTATTGCGTCCGCAGACGGATCAATGTGTAAGCTGGTACCCGGAAAAAGGATAACAGGAATTGTAGTGTATTGATGTATTGCAGCAACCAGCTGGTCAATGGCATAGTCTGTAATGAGACTTCCGCCTACAAAAAAAAGTCAACGTCATGTTTCACTGCATATTCCAAAAAAGCAGGAAAAGCAGCGAAATCAACTTTATCTGGATCTAAGAGAACAGCAAATGATTTCCTTTTTTCATTTTTTCTTTCTAAAAGGAGGTCTGCAATTTTATGCTTTGCTGTCTTCATTCGGTTTATGGTCATCTGCAATATAATTCGTAAGCTTTTGGCGTGCCCATCCTATTGCCAATGTCCAGGCTAAACTTTGAACAGCCTTCCCCACATTAAACTGGTTCTTTTTTTTAGGTTCAGCTACTTCGGCAACCAGCTTTTTAGGTTCTTTTACTGATTTCTTCTTTTTTTATAATCAGGCAAAACAGCATTCAAAATTACGAAAGTGGTTACAACAACACCACTTATAATTGCAGCCTGCTTTGCGTATTGTGTTGCGTCATTTTTAAGATCCCCCCATTGATGTTCAAGTTTATCACGGTAGAGATTTGCATCCTGCATTAAAATCTGCTTCTCTTCATCTGTATCAGAAGAAAAGGGCTTTGATAATTTTACAGAAGAATCAATTGAAGAACTCATTGCAATACCTGTTTATGGTGTGTTGAGAAAATTCAAAGGGAATCCAAAATTAACAATTTACATCAAATTAATTTTAAATTCCTCTTTTTAAGGTTTAATCCTCTTTGATTACTACAAAACGGACTATGATTTTACGTATTAAAGGGATCATTTTGTCCTTGAAAACGATCCAGATTATCAATTTGAGAACAAAAATCCCCAACAGGATCAAATAACCCAGATAATCACTGTCCAGCCATTTATTTAAAAATGTACCTAGTAAAATAACAATCAGAATAAGTATAATGAGGCTTATGCAAAGTATTGCCGCAGCATAAACTGCCATAACGGCCGCCCGTTCTATTTTATCTCTTACCTCGATTTTAAATAAATCAAGCCGGGTCTCGAAATACTTTAAGAGTGTATCTTTTATTTCTTCAAGTTGATTTATCATAAGTAGTAGTTGTCAAATCATGTCTAATAATTTTAGGCTCTTTACGAGCTCAACCAGGACATTAATCTAAAAACATACCAAGAATAGCCGAAACTACCGATACTACCAGTCCGAATAATAATGCCGGAATGAAACCGCTTACTGAAAAGCCGTCAACTAAATAGGTAGCGAGATAGATAATCAGCACATTAATCACAAAATAGAAGAGTCCGAGCGTCAGAATTGTAATAGGTAAAGCTAAAATCTGAAGTACGGGTTTTAAAAAAGTATTGAGTATTCCCAGAACAATGGCTACAATTACAGCAGTAGTTACACTGGCAACAACAACTCCCGGAACTACATAAGCAGCTGCCAAAACAGCCAATGTACTGATTATAAGTCGTATGAGTAGATTCATTCGGTTGTGATTATTAAGAGTGACGACTACGAAGTACGCTAATTACCTCATCTAAGTCAATGTTTTTTTGTTCTAAAAGTACCAGAAGATGGAACAGCAAATCAGAAACTTCATTTTTGAAAAGATCAGCATCGTCGTCTTTTGCTTCAATGACAACTTCAACTGCTTCTTCTCCAACCTTTTGTGCAATTTTATTAATTCCGCTTTTGAAAAGACTGCTCGTGTAGGATTCTTCCGACGGATTTAATTTTCTTTCCCTGATCACGTTCTTTTGCAGATAGTTAAGGAAAGCAGCTTCCCCGATTCGTGTATCGTGGCTATTTTTTTCCCCAAAACAAGTATCTGCCCCTGTATGACATGTAGGGCCTGCCGGGGTAGCTTTTACAAGAATCGTATCTCCGTCGCAATCAACTAATATCTCTTTTACAAAAAGAAAATTGCTGGAAGTCTCGCCCTTAGTCCAAAGACGTTGTTTGCTGCGGCTGAAAAAAGTGACTGTACCTTCTTTTTGCGTTTTATCGAGTGCTTCGGCATTCATATAACCCAGCATAAGTACGATGCCGGTCTGTTCATCCTGGATAACGGCAGGTACCAGCCCATCCGGTGATTTTGAAAAATCAATATCTGAAATTGTATAACTCATTGAATTAATTATTTTGGCACAACTGCGAATTTATCCGCTTATTTTATTTTTTATTCCTGACTTTTTAAAATCTGACTTCAGGACAAAAGTATCCGGTAAAATTTTCTTAACAACTATATTGTCATTCTGACCGGCAAATCCTTATCTGCTAAATATTGTTTCAGATCCTGAATATCTATTTCGCGAAAATGAAAAATGCTCGCAGCAAGCCCGGCATCAGCCTTTCCGGTTGTAAATACATCATAAAAATGTTCCATATTTCCAGCTCCGCCGGATGCTATTACAGGAATATTTGCATTTCCTGAAATAATAGAAGTGAGTTCAAGGGCAAATCCGTTTTTAGTACCATCTGTGTCCATCGAAGTCAGCAGGATTTCCCCAGCTCCCCGGTCTTCCACTTCTTTTGCCCAGGGAATTGTACGGATTTCCGTTGGTTTGCGCCCGCCATGTGTGTGAACAATATGTTCCCAGCCATTTACAGTTTCTATATATCTTGTATCAATGGCTACGACAATACACTGGCTTCCAAATTCCAGGGACAATTCATTGATCAGGTCAGGATTACGAACGGCGGCTGAATTGATAGAAACTTTATCTGCTCCTGCGTGAAGTAATGCCGAAACATCAGCAATGGAAGAAATCCCGCCACCGACAGTAAACGGAATATTGATGGTATGCGCCACCCGGCGTACCAGGTCTATAAAAGTTGAACGCCCCTCAACCGTAGCAGTAATATCCAGGTATACCAGTTCGTCGGCTCCCCGGGCAGCATATATCGCTCCCAGCTCCACCGCATCGCCGGCATCCCGCAGGTTTACAAAATTGACTCCTTTTACAGTTCTGCCTTCTTTTACATCCAGGCAAGGAATAATACGCTTTGTGAGCATTTTTGAAGAGTATTGATTAGTTCAAAATTTATGAGTTCACAGTGGTTATATAAAAAATCTTTGTAAATCTATGAGGCTAATACGGTTTTCATAAATTGCCTTACCAATGATTACACCATAAATCTTCATTTCGGCCAGTTTTTCAACGTCACCAATATCGCTTACACCTCCGCTGGCTATTATTTTCAGATCTGGGCATTTGTCCTGTAAGTTTTTATACAAATCAAATGATGGCCCTTGTAAAAGTCCGTCTTTGGCCACGTCTGTACTGATGGCGTACTTAACTCCTTTGTCTACATACTCTTCAACAAAATCATAAACCCAGAGTTCCGTTCCCTCCTCCCAGCCACTTACAGCTACTTTTTCATTTTTGGCATCGGCACCCAAAATGATCTTCTCACCCCCGTAAACTTCAAGCCAGTGTTTAAACAAATCAGGCTGTTTCACTGCTACGCTACCTCCTGTTACTTGTTTTGCCCCGCTTTCAAATACGATCCGGATATCTTCTTCTGATTGAACCCCACCTCCAAAATCAATATGTAGGGAAGTTTTCAGCGAAATTTTTTCAAGTACTTTCCAATTGATCACTTTCTTGGCTTTTGCTCCGTCCAGATCCACCAAATGTAATCTTGTCAGTCCGGAGTTTTCAAATTCCAATGCTACTTCAAGCGGGTTTTCATTATATATTACTTTTTTTCCATAATCGCCCTGCGTCAACCGAACGCATTTTCCGTCGATCATATCAATGGCTGGGATAATTTCAATCATAATTTTTATTTTTTCCCAGGCCGATGGCCTGGGCTGAGATATGGAAGCCTTTCAGGCTAGTTATAATTATATTTTTAAAAAATTCTCCGTGATCTTTTGCCCTACATTCCCGCTTATTTCACAATGAAACTGGGCTGAGATATGGAAGCCTTTCAGGCTAGTTATAATTATATTTTTAAAAAATTCTCCGTGATCCTTTGTCCCATATTTCCGCTTATTTCACAATGAAACTGGGCTGAGATATGGAAGCCTTTCAGGCTATTTATGCTTATATTTTTAAAAAATTCTCCATGATCTTTTGCCCTGCATTCCCGCTTATTTCACAATGGAACTGGGCTGAGATATGGAAGCCTTTCAGGCTATTTATGCTTATATTTATAAAAAATTCTCCATGATCTTTTGCCCTGCATTCCCGCTTATTTCACAATGAAACTGGGCTGAGATATGGAAGCCTTTCAGGCTATTTATGCTTATATTTTTAAAAAATTCTCCATGATCTTTTGCCCTGCATTCCCGCTTATTTCACAATGAAACTGGGCTGAGATATGGAAGCCTTTCAGGCTATTTATACTTATATTTTTAAAAAATTCTCCATGATCTTTTGCCCCACATTTCCACTTATTTCACAATGGAACTGGGCGGCGTAGAAATTATCCTTCTGCAGCATAGCACTGAACGGCTGAATATAATCACAGCTTGCCACTGTAAATTCACAAACCGGTGCCGCATAACTATGCACAAAATATACATAGGCATTGTCAGTTACCTGGTCGGTAAGCGCACTCTGGTACCCGGAAATATTATTCCATCCCATATGCGGGACTTTCAGGCCAGGTAAAGCAGGAAAACGTTTCACATCAACATCAAAAATGCCCATGCATTCCGTATTATTTTCTTCCGAATATCTGCACATGAGCTGCATGCCGATACAGGTTCCAAATACAGGTTGTTTTAGTGTGGGAATCATCAGATCCAGACCAGTCTTGCGCAAATAGTTCATGGCAGTACTAGCTTCTCCTACTCCCGGGAAAATAACTTTGTCTGCGGAACGTATTTCTTCTTCGTCGTCTGTATACAAATAACTTGCGCCAATACGGTCCAAAGCATACATGACGGACTGAACATTACCTGCGTTATATTTTATAATTACAGTTTTCATTTTTTAAAGTAGAATGATCAAATACGGCATTAGAGCGTAAAAATCATATTTGAAAATAAAAAAAGCCCGATTCTTAAAAATCGGGCTTCTGGGATACTATGTATTCAACCTTATTACAACACTACTTGCAAAAACACATCACCCAAGACGTCCGAAAGCCTGATGGCCGCGATGAAATTGATGATAAGTTTCAGTCTTTAACATATGTGCAAATGTAAATAAATTTTATGATTCGTAGAACCCGTTCAGTAAAAAATTACATTAAAATTTGATTAGAATTATTTTGGAGGTTCCTATTTCGCACCAGTGGCTGAAATTCGAAGGTTTTCAGAATTTTACATCCCGGTTTTCTATTAGTAAATTGCGTAGTTTATAAAATTATTATTTCCCAGTCCAGCTTTAATTATCTCTTTTTCAATGATTCAGCCATCAGAATTGGCCAGCCGATTATTTGATTCACATCAGAACTATCTTGAAACTGTAATAGCCAAACGTCGTTTCAAACAAAAAGATATGCTACCCCTTATTGAGAAAAGAAAAGAAAATCCGCTATATCAGGTACAAAGCGTAGGCGAATCTTTTGAAGGAAGAAATATACAACTGCTGAAAACCGGAAATGGGAAAAGAAAAGTCCTGTTATGGACTCAAATGCATGGAGATGAAGCCACAGCAACCATGGCAACCTTTGATATTTTCAATTTTCTCGAAGGGAAAAACGATGGTTTTGATGATTTTCGAAAAGAACTTTTTACCAATACAACACTTTACTTTGTGCCAATGCTCAATCCCGATGGTGCGGAACGATACCAGCGGCGCAATGCACAGGAAATTGATATCAACAGAGATGCCCTCGCTTTACAAGCACCGGAATCCCGGATTTTGAAACAATTGCAGCAAAACATCCAGCCGGAATTTGGATTTAATCTTCATGATAAAAACCCTAGATATTCAGTAGGTAACACTTCCAAACTGGCAACAATTTCTTTTCTGGCAACTGCCTATGACCAGGAGAAGAGCATTAATACAGTTAGGGAAAAATCAATGCAAGTAATTTCTGTCATGAACAAGGCAATGCAAAAGTTTATTCCGGGCCAGGTGGGAAAGTGGAACGAGGATTTTGAACCGAGGGCATTCGGCGACAATATTCAGAAATGGGGGACAACGCTTATCCTGATTGAATCCGGAGGATATGCGGGTGATCCTGAAAAGCAGTTTATTCGTAAACTTAATTTTGTTGCAATTCTGACTGGCCTGGCATCCATTGCTGATAATTTATTTGCAAAAGAAGGAATAGCAGAATATCAGGCTTTGTTAGAGAACAACAGGTACATATATGACCTGCTCGTCAAAAATGTAACTGTAATACGAGACGGGAAAAAGTATCAGGCAGATCTTGGCATCAATCGCTATGAGATAAATCAGGATGATGCGAGCTCATTTTCGTACAAAAGTATAATTGAAGATTACGGAGATCTTTCAATTTTTTCAGGAACCGAAGAACTGGATGCGACGGGTTTGGAACTGGAACATGAAGACATTTCAAGGTCACTTGCACTTGATGATGTGGCAACTTTTACACTCAGGAAAAACAATAAATCTGTATATGCGGTCGTAAACGGCTTTGTTTCTGATTTGAGAAATTAGCGTGCCTCAAATTTAAACGCAGCCTTTAAGAAAGCCCTTATTATCCGACCTAGCGCTGAGTTTCTCAGAAAATAACTCCGTGTTCCTCTTCGCCAAACACCGCGTACCTCTGCGTTTAACGGCCCGAATATAACCAAGTCATAACATAGGCTTAACGCTGGGGTAATATTGGGATTCTACTTTTGTGTCGAAAATATGACACCATCAGTATGAAAACGAAATTTTTTACCATTCTCCTGTTTTTCTTCTCTGTTTCCTTCGCTTTTGCCGACTCCGGTACCATACGGGGAACGATTAAAGATGCCAAAACCAAAGACGCGCTTATAGGTGCAACTGTGTTGATTGAAGGCACACAAAACGGCGCCGCGGCGGATGTTGAGGGCAATTTTACCCTGACAAATGTTCCCGTCGGTAATTATAAAATCATTATCTCGTTTGTCTCCTACAAAACCAAGGAAATCCCTAATGTAAGAGTTGAGTCCGGAAACACCACAGTAATTGATACTGAAATGGATGAGGAAGGAACAGCATTACAGGAAGTGGTCGTGAAAGGTTCAAGAGCTACCAACACAGAAGTAGCCGTGATCAGCGAAATAAAACAATTGAAACCCATCGCGGTTGGTATTTCGGCTCAGCAAATCCAGAAATCGCAGGACAGAGATGCCGCAGCAGCTATTCGCCGGGTTCCGGGTGTAAGTATTGTTGACAATCGTTTTGTAATGATTCGTGGTTTGGGATCACGTTATAATGCGGTTCTGATCAACGATGTTATTACACCTTCATCAGAAGTTGATACCCGCGCTTTCTCATTCGACCTTGTTCCAAGCAATATTATTGACCGGATGATTGTTTACAAATCCGGTTCTGCCGAATCTCCGGGAGATTTTGCAGGTGGTATTATTAAAATTTATACCAAACGCCGTCCGGATGCAAACTTCACGGATGCTGCTTTTACACTTGGATACAGAGGCAATACTACTTTCCAAAACGTACAGACACAAAATCGCAGCGGGGCAAATTTGCTTGGGCTTTGGGGAAAAGACCAGACCTTATCAAGCGCGTTTCCTACCAGGTCAGCCGATTTCAATATCATGAACGCGCAGGAAAGAGCTTCTTACGGACAATTAATGCCAAACTCGTGGGGACTTAAAAACATTAATGTCTCTCCTGATATGCGTTTTGCATTGAATCTGGGCCGCCGCTTCGATATAGGAAATGTGAGTGTGAGTAATATGACAAATATCAACTACTCCTTAACAAACCAGCGTGCTGAGGTTGGATTAACATTATACCAAAACGGGCTGACCGCCAATGATGTTTTTGAAAAATATACAGATTCGAATTATTCCCGTCAGTCACGGATCGGTGTTCTGCATAACTGGACTTTCCGCTTCTCCCCTGTTTTTACTCTGGAATGGAAAACATTATTCAACCAGTTAGGAAATACTGAAACTGTTGTTCGTAACGGACAAAAAGTAATTGACGGCTACGATGCATTAAATTATTCAGAAAAATTTGAAAACAGAACAATTGCTACCACTCAGGTTTCGGGTGATCATAAATTCGGTGATCTGACAAAACTTAACTGGATTGCGGGCTTTGGTTATACCGGCCGTTGGGAGCCAGACTGGAAACGTGTCCGTTATCAGCGTACAACCGGTGCAACCGGTTCGGACGGACAGCCTGCTCCATTTGTAGCCATTACACCTACGGACCCTACCGCATCAGAAGTTGGCCGTTTTTACTCCAAACTTGGTGAACGCGTTTATACACTTTCTGTGAATGGGGAACATGCCTTTGGTAACCCAACTGACCGCGAGCCAAATCGTATCCGCTTCGGGATTTATGGAGAGAGAAAAGACAGAGATTATTCAGCCCATTTTTACGGATATAACAGTGTTGGCAATGCAAGTGCCATCCTTAGCCAGGGAATTGGTTCAATATTCTCACCAGAAAACGTAACCGGACAAACTGGCGGGCTAACCATTAAGGACGGAACAAAAGACCTGGATTCTTATCAGGGAATTAACAATTATGGCGCAGCTTACCTGAGTGGTGATGTAAACTTTGGAAGTAAAGCAATCCTGACAATTGGTTTCCGCGGAGAATACAACAACCAGCAGCTTCATTCCTTTATTGTAAATGAAAGGAAGGAATTGGTCAACAACAAGATATTTATTCCTCTGCCTTCTTTAAACTTTACTTACAAAGTATCTGATAAGCAAAATCTGAGATTGGCGTATTCTTCTACATTAAACCGCCCTGAATTCCGCGAGCTTGCACCTTACGCCTATTATGACTTCAATCTGCAGGCTGATATTCGTGGAAATACAACGCTTAAAACTGCTAAAATCCAGAATCTGGATGCGAAATGGGAATTCTATCCAACTCCAAACGAGTTGATTTCGGTAACTGCATTTTACAAACATTTCAAAGACCCGATTGAATCATTCCTTTTGCCGGTTGGAAGCGGGCTTGCCTATACTTTTATCAACGCTGGTTCAGCACAGAATTACGGAGTTGAATTAGAAATGCGTAAAGGATTTGCAAATGCATCCAGCACTTTTATCCAAAATCTTACACTGATCGCCAACGCTTCCTTTATTAAGAGCAAAATAAATCTGGGAGATTTTATCCAGGGACCGGATTTAAGCGGAGCTATTCAAAATTATGACCTGAATGGTCTTACAGATAAAAAACGTCCGATGGCAAACCAGTCTCCATACCTGATCAATGCAGGGGTTTATTATGCTGATCCAATATCAGGATGGCAGTGGAATATTCTTTACAACGTATTCGGCCAACGCATTTTTGCAGTAGGAAACCAGAATAACCCAACCGTTTACGAAACGCCAAGAAACGTAATTGACCTGAACATCAGCAAAAAAATCAGACAGAACCTGGAATTCAGATTAGGTATCCAGGACATCCTGAACCAGCCGGTTCGTTTTGCACAGGACTTCAACCGTGATGGTAAAATTGGAAAAGACGTAACATCGACCACTGCCAATGCAGATCAGAATATCCGCAAATTCAAAAGAGGAAGTTACTTCACCCTTACAGCAGCTTACACATTCGGAAGAAGAACAGTAATCCCTTAATAATTAATACCCAATTCACTAATCAATAATTAATAATCATCCTTTTTGCAAACCAATTTAAATTCGCTATGAATATTTTAAAAAAGCAACTGTACTTTTTTCTCCTTGCAGGAGGTCTGTTTGCAGGGGCAACTTCATGTGACAATGATGATAAACCAACTCCGGTTGCGGAAGTACTTGCTGTAAAATCATTGGCTCCGGCATCCGGCCCTGTGGGAACAACAGTTGTCATTACTGGTACAAAATTCGATGCAACGCCTGCCAACAATACGGTTTTATTTAATACAACCCCTGCAACAGTAACGGCTGCTACAACTACAGCACTTACTGTAACAGTTCCGGCAGGTGCAACAACAGGACTTGTTTCTGTAACTGTGGGCGGTGCAACTGTTAAAAGCGCATCCAACTTTGAAATTGCAGCCCGTTCTAGTAGTTGAAAAAAGCGGAGAAATAGCAGCCAGCGAAACCTGGACTAAAAATAACATTTACCTGTTAAAAGGTTTTGTTTACGTAAAAAGCGGAGCAGTACTTACCATTGAGCCTGGTACTATCATTAAAGGAGGCGGAATCGCACTTGATCCTACCGGAGCAGGAAAAGGAGGCACACTGATCATCAATGCAGGTGCACAAATCAAGGCTATCGGAACTGCGACTGAGCCAATTGTATTTACTTCAAACGCTGCGCCGGGAGCCCGCGGTTATGGTGACTGGGGTGGAATTGTAATATTTGGAAAAGCACCACATAACCAAATTGCAAGTACACCAGCAGAAGGTGGTATTGCGGGACTATTGGGAGCTGATAATATTGCTGCTGATAACTCTGGTAACTTACAGTATGTACGTATTGAATTTCCTGGAATCGCTCTTTTAGCTGGTAGTGAAATCAACGGCCTTACTCTTTACGCAGTAGGATCAGGAACTACAATCGACCACGTACAGGTTTCTTACAGTGGCGATGATTCTTATGAATGGTTTGGCGGTACTGTAAATGCTAAATATCTGGTAGCATTCCGTGGTTATGACGACGACTGGGATACTGACTGGGGTTTTACAGGTAAAGTACAGTATGCACTTTCTTTACGTGACCCGTTATTTGCAGATCAGTCCGGTTCAAATGGCTTTGAGTCTGATAACTTTAAAGGCACAGGTGAACCTGCAACTGCGCCTAACAATGGTCTGCCTTTTACTGCCCCTGTTTTTGCTAACGTAAGTAACTTCGCTTTCTCTGGAACACCAAGTTCAGCTGCTGCATCAGGCAGCGGACCTTATCAGTCAGCTATGCATTTACGCCGTAATACAGACATTACAATTTTGAATTCAGTTTTTGCAGGATATCCTGAAGGGCTTCGTCTGGACGGTGCCAATACATTAGCTCATGCTACTGCCGGAACACTAAACCTGAAAGGAATTGTGTTGGCAAACACTACAATCCCTGTTCGCGGTGACCGTGCTGCAACTGGCGTATCGGATGCTCAGGCTACTGCTTATTTCAGTGCTGCTGAGCGTAAAAATACGATTCTTACAGATGCTTCTACCTTACTTCTGAATGCAAACAATTTCAATCTGACCGCACCTGCTTTCCTTCCACAGGCAACATCTCCTTTATTGAAAGATGCAGTATGGGATGGAAAAGGTACTGATGCGTTTTTCACAAAAGAGCTTTTCAGAGGCGCGTTCGGAACGACGGATTGGACAACAGGCTGGACTAACTTCGATCCTCAGAATACTCCTTACAATTAATTTTGTAAAATAAAAATCTTATAATTGGTGTCAGAATTTAAAAAGACCGGAGGCATTTGCTTCCGGTCTTTTTGTGTTTAATTTCTTCAATAAAATACTTATTCAATGATTATTTTGACTTATAAAACGATTGTTGCATTCCTGCGCTGAAAACAATAACTTCGAGATTCAGTTTTTGTCCTGACGAATATTTTTAATCAGTTTTTATTTCAATTCTTCTTTAATGTCCGAGTTCCAGGCTTACCTCCAATTGGGTTTTGATCATATTACAGATTCAAAAGGTTATGACCATATTTTGTTTATTATGGCACTTTGCACGATATATACACTGGTCGATTGGAAAAAGGTTATCGTGCTGGTAACTGCTTTTACAATCGGGCATTCTATCACGCTTGCTTTGGCTACCATGGGGATAGTCCATGTGAATCCTGATGTTATTGAGCTTTTAATTCCGGTTACTATTGTGATCACTGCATCACTTAATTTCTTTCATAAAAGTAAAAAGAACCTTTTTACATTAAAGGAGAATACCTTTTCTGCCAGATATCCGCTTGCCTTATTTTTTGGCCTGATACACGGGCTTGGCTTTTCAAATTATCTGAGAGCATTGTTAGGTAAAGAAGCTGCTATTTTCACTCCGCTATTAGGATTCAATATCGGACTGGAACTGGGGCAGCTAATCATTGTCGTTATTATTTTATCAATTGCCTTTGTCATGATTGAAATTCTGCGCGTTCCGAAAATTAACTGGATCAATATACTTTCCGGGATTATAATTGGTATGTCCTTATCACTGATCATTAACAACAAATTTTTTCAAAGCGCTCTGTAATTTCTTAAATATTCTGACTCCATAATTGCTTATTTTAATTATTCATTCCATGAAAAACACTTTTCTTCCTTTACTGTTTCTGCTGTTTTCGATTACTACGTTTGCGCAGCAGATTCCCGTTTCACCTAATTATAAAGCGAACGACCGCTTTGAACAATTAGGCACCGTATTGCCCACTCCCAATTCGTACCGTGCAGCATCCGGTGCTCCAGGCCGCGAATACTGGCAAATGCGTGCAGACTATGATATTAAAGTGGAACTGGACGATGACAAAAGAAAGATCACTGGCTCTGAAACAATTACTTTTTTCAACAATTCGCCTGACGAACTTAAATACATCTGGCTGCAATTAGAGCAGAATCTCTTCAAAAAAGATGGTATCGGAGCAACTTCCCGGACGGGTTCTGTTAATGAAAAAGGAATGAGCATTACCCAGCTTCAGGGACTGAACAATGGCAGGGGATCTAATCTGGATGCCAAAACTGAATACGGATACCAGATTGCTGCTGTAAAAGACAAAGCGGGCAAAGCACTTCCTTATACGATCAACAATACCATGATGCGCATTGATCTTCCGGCTGGATTGAAACCAGGAATGAGTGTGGTTTTTGGTGTTGACTGGAGTTACAATATCACAGAATATTACGGACGCAGCGGTTACGAATTTTTTCCAAAAGACGGTAATACCAATTATTTCATCGCACACTGGTTCCCACGCCTTGCACCGTATGACGATGTAAATGGCTGGAACCACAAGCAATTCCTCGGCCAGGGTGAATTCGCACTTATATTTGGTAATTACAAAGTAGCTATCACTGTACCTGCCGACCACGTGGTTGCAGCAAGTGGTGAATGCCAGAATCTGGCACAGGTACTTTCCCCGGTTCAGAAACAACGTTTGAAACAAGCCGAAACTTCTAAAACACCTGTAATGATCGTAACGCAGGCTGAAGCTGAAAAGGCAGAAAAACGTGAAAACAAATCGCCTGGAAAGAAAACCTGGAATTACAAAGCTGATAATGTGCGTGACTTTGCGTTTTCAAGCAGCCGTAAATTTATCTGGGATGCCATGCAAAGCGATGTTTATAAAAATGGCAGGAAAATCTGGTGTATGTCTTTTTATCCAAAAGAAGGTAATCCGCTTTGGGAACAATATTCTACCCGTGCCATTGCCCATACATTGAAATCGTATGGTAACCGTACTTTTGAATATCCATATCCTGTTGCTATTTCCTGCCATTCCACAGTGGGAGGCGGAATGGAATATCCGATGATCAGCTTCAATGGTGGCCGTCCGGAAGAAGACGGAACATATTCAGAAGCAACCAAATATGGTATGATCGGTGTAATTATTCATGAAGTCGGCCACAATTTCTTCCCGATGATCGTCAATTCCGACGAACGCCAGTGGGCATGGATGGACGAAGGTTTGAATACTTTCTGCCAGTATTTAGCTGAAAAAGAATGGGATTACAATTTCCCGACACGCCGTGGTGAGCCTAACCAGATCACAGACTATATGTCGTCCGATCCGTCGGTACTTTCCCCGATCATGAGTTCAGCCGAAAATGTAATCGGGCTCGGGCCTAATGCTTATGCAAAACCTGCTACGGCACTGAACATTCTGCGTGAAACCGTTATGGGACGTGAGCTTTTTGATTATGCGTTTAAGGAATATGCAACCCGCTGGAAATTCAAGAGCCCTACGCCATCTGATTTTTTCAGAACACTGGAAGATGCCTCAGGAGTTGACCTTGACTGGTTCTGGAAAGGATGGTTTTATGGTGTCGAACCTGTGGATCAGGATCTGGTTAGTGTAAACTGGTTCAGTATTGATACGCAGAATCCACAGATCGAAAAAGAACTGGCGCGTAAGGAAGCAGCCCGAAAAGGCAGTACAATCAGTAAAGAGCGCGATTTGGCAACAAAATCAGAAACTGTTGTAGCGCAGGATTCTACTATGGCAGATTTCTATACCAAATATGATCCGTTTAAAGTGACGGAAGCAGACAAGCAGAAATACGAGCAATACCTGGCCGGACTTTCAGAAAGCGAACGTCAGCTGGTACAGGACAACACCAATTTTTATACGCTTTCACTTAAAAACAAAGGCGGAGTGGTCATGCCGGTTATTGTAAAAATGCAGTTTGAAGATGGTACAGATTCCGTGGCTGTTTTCCCGGCTGAAATCTGGCGGTTCAACGATGCATCGATCAATAAAGTAATTACTACGAAGAAAAAGGTGGTTCAATGGACGCTGGATCCTTATTTCCAGATTGCCGATATAGATACTGAAAACAATTCTTTCCCAAGAGTTGCGAAACCGACACGTTTCCAGATATTCAAGCAGCAGCAACGGAAGAACCCTAACCCAATGCAGGCAGAAGGTGCGGGAAAAATCGGAACTGAGCCGAAAAACTAAGTTTATTAAAAGAAAAGAAAGCCTTCCAAGTTCATTTTTGGAGGGCTTTTCTATGCAATTTCAAAATAGAAGTTATGTATTTTCAAAACTGATTCTATGTAATTTCAAAATTGAGGTTATGTATTTTCAAAATTGACCCCATTTTTCAGATGGTAAAAGAACGAACCATACCGTCATTGGATGGAGAAATCTATAACACTCATCAAAACGATTCACAAATACGTACATTCGTAATATTATTTTAATTACAAAATTTATCATTAAACATGAAAAAGCTATTTATTTTATTCCTGATCCTGACTGGTTCAAATCTGATGGCACAGGAAATCCCTGCTACTCTTGGTTTTGCAAGCCTGAATCATTTGGCTTTGCAGGTAAAGGACATTCCGGCCAGTGTGGATTTTTATAAAAATACAATCGGATTAACACCAGTTGAAGTCCCTGATAGCCTGAAAGCGATCAGAGGTTGGTTCAGCACCGGTAACGGACAAATGATACACCTGCTTGCAGGCCGTACAACACCTATAGTCAATGATAAGAACGGAAGCCATTTTGCCATATTTGTCAACTCAATTGCTGGTGCCGAAAAGTTTTTGACTGCACGCAAAATTGTATTCCACAAACAGGTACGTTTTGATGGCGCCGTTCAGATCTATTTTGCAGACCCGGATGGATATCTGATTGAAATGAATGAAAAAAGAAGTGATCTTAGGTTGCATCATTATTATGGGTGTATGCGTATGGCAGTAAAGAAGTATTTACACATTAGCAAAACACCAATTATAAAAGATGGCATTTTCTTTCAGCTTTTCAGAAACTGTATTAAAAAGCAGTTTTTTATCAGGATTCTCCATACACAAAATAGGTACAGGTATATTTAGCTTACTGTTGTTGGTTTTACTTGTTTCCTGTTCTAAAGACGATGACGATGATATCATAGCCGGAGGAGGGACAACCACCGGCGGAACTGTTACCATCGACAGTACGACTACTTCATCCGCAACGCCGGAAGGGAATACAGATACCGCCGCCGATGAAGATGATTTATTGGCAAATTCTACGTTTTCTTCGGTTGTAACCATTACGTTTGGAACTACTGTAACGATCACCAATCCTTTGTCAGCCAGCGGAGTGACCATTACTGAAACCAACGGGGATGTGATCATCAACTCTGGCGTTGCCGAAGTTGAATATATTTTGTCCGGTACAACTGCAAACGGTTCTGTGAAAGTATACAGTGATAAAAAATTTAAGCTTACCTTAAACGGCGTAAATATTACAAATGCTGACGGACCGGCGATCAACATTCAATCCGGTAAAAGAGCGTTTGTAGTCCTGAACGACAATACGACTAATACATTGACAGACGGGTCAGCCTATACAGCCAGCGGTACAGAAGATATGAAGGGCACGTTTTTCAGCGAAGGGCAGCTGATATTCAGCGGAAACGGAAGTCTTAGCGTAAAAGGAAATTACAAACATGCTGTTGCCAGCGATGATTATGTTCGTATTATCAGCGGAAACATCACTGTAACAGGCGCTGCATCAGACGGAATCCATACGAAAGACGCTTTTATAGCAGACGGTGGTGTAATAAATATCACAACTTCCGGAGACGGGATCCAATGTGATGAAGGATATATAGTGATTAACAACGGTACATTTACAATCAGCGTGGCAGACAAGGGAATATCCGCTTCTTACGATACTGACACAACAATTGATCCTTACCTGACCATCAACGGAGGTACGATTAATGTAACTTCATCCGCAGGAGAAGGTATTGAAAGCAAAAGTGTCCTTACCATCAACAATGGTACTATTACCACCAAAACTCCTGACGATGGATTAAATGCTGGTACATTTATCTATATCAATGGTGGTAATATATATGCTTACAGCACCGGGAATGACGGAATTGATTCCAATGGTAAGATCACCATTACGGGAGGAAAAATTGTTGCAGTCGGTGCTGCTTCTCCCGAAGAAGGTTTTGACTGTGACAGAAATACATTTAAAATAACAGGCGGTATTATGGTGGGTATTGGCGGAGCTACCAGTTCGCCAACAGCAAGTGTAAGCACGCAGCCTTCGGTAATACTTGGTGGAGGAACGGCCAATCAGCTGATCAGTATTCAGTCCGCTGATGGAACTGAAACATTAACATTCCTGATCCCGAAGACCTACACAACGATGTTGTTTTCGAGCCCTAAAATGAAAACCGGACAGACTTACACCGTTTATACGGGAGGAAGTGTAGCCAATGGAACAGTTCTTAATGGCTTATACACAAGCGGTACTTACACAACCGGAACCCAATCCAAAACCTTTACAACCAGCAGCATGGTTACCAATGCCGGCGGATCGCAGGGACCAGGCTGATCTCAGTTTTTAATTTGATGGAGTTATAATTAACCTAAATGTGGCACCTGTTCTTCGGATAGGTGCCTTTTTTTGACCACCTCGTGATCTTTTATTAAATAGCCAGAGTAAACTCTTCACTTGTTCTCTGTATATTATATTCGTGAGACCCAATATTGCTCTTAATTATAAGAGAACCCCGGGTTCCGCTTTCTACAAAAAGATCAAGGCTTTCTTCGTCAGTTTCAATATTAAGTTCAGCGATGATCTGTATAGGAAAAAAAACTCCCTCAAATGCTGCAAAATCAGGACGTAAGACAATTCTGTACGTTGTATCTGATGCCTCCTTTGATATACTTACGTGTTTTACTTTCAAATCCAGATTCCATTGCAGACCATTTTTTATCGAAATGGTAAACCATGAATCTGATTCCCCGAAAGTAGTATCAACTGTAATTGTTTTACGTTCTGCCATTACTGAAAAACGTTTAGATCATACATTGAAAAGTGTTAAATAAATTTAGTAATATCGATAAAGTAAAAAAAACCATTTAATAAAGCGGTCTGAAAACTTATCAAATGGTCAGGTCAGAATTATACTGGTATTGAAAAAGTTACCCTGATAGCGCGAACGTCCCGTTCGTGATTATTTATTTTCAGGCTTCCGGCCTAATCTATATAACTTTAAAAAACATGAACAGGCCAGAGGCCTGAAAATAGTAATCACGAACGGGACGTTCGCGCTATCAGAAAAATCCTTAGCTTTAAACCTGAATATTTTCCTGACCTTATCAAATCAAAAACATGTTTAAAATAACAGTTCTATATCCAAAAAGCGCAGCTGACAATTTTGACTTTGATTATTATATCAATACCCATACACCCCTGGTAAAGAATTTGCTGGGGCCGGAAGGTCTGATAAAAGTTGAAATTGAAGAAGGAATTGCAGGCGCCGCTCCTGGTACGGACGCCACGTATACTGTTATTTGCGGATTATTCTTCCCTGATCCTGAAACGCTTGAAAAAGCAATGGATAAACATGGTATGGAACTCATATCTGATATTCCAACTTTCACAAGTGTTGTTCCTTCCATGCAGGTTAGTAAAGTATATGACGGTTTATGAACATTGTAATTCTTGACGGTTACACATTGAATCCGGGTGACCTGGATTGGGCGCCTTTCCATCGCTTAGGCGCTATTACCATTTACGACCGCTCTTCACCTGATCAGATTGTAGAACGTGCTTTCGAAGCAGATGTGTTGATGGTCAATAAAGTAGTACTGTCCGAGGCAATACTGGATCAGCTACCCAAACTTAAATACATCGGTGTGGAAGCTACCGGTTACAATAATATTGATATTCAGGCAGCACGGAAACATGGAATTACGGTTACCAATGTGAAGGCTTATGGCCCGGCTTCTGTGGCTCAGCATACTTTTGCTATGCTGCTGGCTTTAACAAACCGGATTGAAACACATAGTCAAAGCGTTTTTCGTGGTGAATGGGTAGCTTCCGAAGATTTCAGTTACTCCAAAAGCC
Source organism: Dyadobacter sp. NIV53 (assembly GCF_019711195.1). Lineage (NCBI taxonomy): Bacteria > Pseudomonadati > Bacteroidota > Cytophagia > Cytophagales > Spirosomataceae > Dyadobacter > Dyadobacter sp. NIV53. Next base: position 4,377,193 of record NZ_CP081299.1, on the reverse strand, counting down.
CATTAATTGAACTGGCAGAAAAAACCATGGGTTTGATTGGATTGGGAGATATCGGATCCCAGGTAGCACAAATTGCACTGGCTTTTGGGATGAAAGTAATTGCCTACAGGAAAAACCCGGAGCATACAAAGAACCCTGATATAGAAATGGTTACACTGGAAAACCTGTTCCGGCAAAGTGATGTGATCAGTCTGCATTGTCCTTTGACAGAGGAAACCAGAGAAATTATCAATGCTGAAACGCTTTCCCAAATGAAATCCAGTGCATTTCTATTGAATACCGGCAGAGGGCCCCTGATCAATGAAACAGACCTGGCCGAAGCGCTGCAAAATAATGTGATCGCCGGAGCAGGGCTGGATGTACTTTCCGGTGAGCCTCCAACTCAGGACAATCCGTTGCTAATTGCACCTAATTGTGTTATAACGCCGCATATTGCGTGGGCTTCATTTGAGGCCAGAAAACGATTATTACAAATGACAGCTGATAATCTCGAAGCATTCATGAATGGGAAACCACAGAATGTCGTATAAAGTAATTAACGGTGTCAGATTACACTTAGAATACTACTGATCATTTGGTTATATCCTTCAAAGGAAACCGGTTTGGCCAATACCATGATTGCACCCAAACCGGTACATTCCTGAATAAGCTTCTGATCAGCATAAGTGGAATAAATGACGATATCAATTTTATTGTATCTTGTATCAGCTCTCAGTGCAGACAATGTTTCTTTCCCGTTCAGTTTAGGCATATTCTGGTCCAGAATGATCAAATGCGGAAAATCAATCTCATTTTTAATAGCTTCCAGATAAGCAATGAGTTCGGCACCGTTGGTTACACTTGAAAGTATAACTATATCAGCCCGGTTTTTCAAAAAATCCAGAAAAAACCATCGATCGTCTCCGTCATCATCTGCTAATAATATTTTTTTGAGAGATAAAGAAGAGGTCATGTTTTTAGAATTTATTCTGTCGCAGCGGCAAGTTAATAATAAATTCTGAACCCTCTCCCTCTTTGCTGACAGCGGTTATTCTGCCGTTGTGTTTATCAATTATCTTTTTGGTTATGGCCAGTCCTATTCCCGAGCCCTCATATTTGTCTTTTGTATTCAGCCTTTGAAACAATGAGAATATTTTTTCATCGTACACAGCATCAAACCCGATTCCGTTATCCTTAACTGATATCGTACAGTCAGCAGGTCCGGCACCCAAATGTATAGAAGATGGATATCCATTTATTTCTATAACAGGTGATTGGCCGGATTTAGCAAATTTGAGCGCATTACTGATCAGATTTTGGAAAACCTGTCTGATCTGTCCCGGATTCACTTCTATTTCGGGTAAATTCCGTACAAAAATCTGAGCTTTCTTTTCGTCAATTAAAATTTCAAAATCCTCTAAAACCTCAGTTACAATTGAATTAAGATCAGTTAACGCAAAATTATCTTCGTTTTTAGAAAGCCGCGAGTAATTAAGAATATCCAGGATCATCGTCTTCATCCGGTTTGATGAAGAAATAATTTTTTCCATAAACATGACCCCATCCCCGGTAAGCTCGTCACCATGTTTATCACGAAGAATGGTCGAAAAAATCAGTATTTTACGTAGTGGTTCCTGCAAATCGTGAGAAGCCACAGAAGCAAATTGCTGAAGGTCATGATTACTGACTTCCAGTTTCATATTGGTTTCTTCTAGCCTTTCATTATTCAGTTTAAGAAGTTGCTGGGTTTCTTTCTGCAAAGTAAGATCAGTAAGGATAACACTCAGAGAAACGCCTTCGTCCAGATCGAGCGTAGTTACGGAAAGCTGGCAGGGAATCAGCTTTTCTCCGCTGATGATGTCCAGTTCAGTTTTCACGTCCTCTACCCATCCATTCTCAAACAGCTCACTATAAGCAGGGACAAAATCTTTTGGAATAAAAGAAGCGAAAGGCAGGCCGACCACCCGGGACAAAGGCACATTAACAATGGAAGCAAATTTGGAATTGCAGTAAAGTATAATTCCTTCCTGGTTTAAAGTTACTGCACCTTCGTTCATTTTTTCAATGAATACACGGTAAGTCTGGTCAGCCGTTTTAAGTGTGTATAGCTGATGCCCGTCTGTGCCTTTCACCACCAACGCATCTACCTGTCCTGTTCGTATAGCGTTAATTGTTTCCGTCGCCTCTTCCAGCTGCCAAAGAAGGTGCTCATTTTCTTTAACCAACTGATCGTATGTCTTTTCCGCTTCCATTGAATTTAATTTGAAATTCCTAGTCCTTTAAGCACTCTTGGCGTGTCTGACATATCGCCAACCATTCTTCGTTCCGGATAAGGAAAACTTTTAATCAGTAAGGGCAAAGCAATAATATTTTCTTTTTCAGCAATTGATTTTTGCTGGTGAACATCTATTATTTCAAGAGAATAATTACCGCTCAGGTATTTCTCACATACTTCTTTAATGTTATTAATTGCCTTAAGAGAATTTGTTGAAGCGCCCTTCACAAATAAACGTAAGACATACGGATGACTGTTATCATCCGGATCGTTGCCCGACGCTATCTCTGTATTTTGCTCCATTTTATATTTTTGCAGGACGAATGTTTAATCCTACAAGTACTTTTTCTTCGTTTGATAAATCGCCAATTATTTTCCTTATGGGCTCGGGAACTTTCTTAACCAAGGTTGGGATCGCAAAAATCTGATCTCCTTCTGCCAGTTGAGGTTCTACAAGCAGGTCAATAACTTCAATAATATATTTGTCCTTTAAATGTTCCTCGCAATATCTTTTAAGATTTGTAAGCGCTGTAACTGATTTGACAGTTTTACCAGCAACATACAATCTCAATTCCCATATTTCACTACTATCCTGCATTCTGTTCAAATAGTTATTTAATAATTCTTGTCTGTTCCAGTGTTTCCCCCGCGGTTGCTGGTCAGTTGTGAGCGATTTTTATCCATTACTTCTTTTCTCAGCTCTTCTTCAATATAAGTTTTATTAAGTTCTTCCTGGAATGACTCAAACTCCTCTTTAAGATTAGCTATTTTCCCTTCCAGTAAAGATCGTTTGCGCTGGATTTCACGGTCTTTTCTCGAAACTGCATGTTCCCTTAACACGACGCCTGTTTGTTCATGCAGCTGCTGTGTCTCTCTGGCAGAGCCTGTAAGCACGCCTTCCGGACCAAGGTATACATCTACTAATTCCAGGCCGGCATCAGATATTACAAATTCTCTTACCTGATTGGAGTGTTTCATTCCTCTGGATTTCATTACATAGAGTCCCCTGTTACGCTCTCCATTAAATTCAACATCTCTTACCAAAAGCCAGGCATCCACCAAAGAAGAAATACTTTCGTCTGTTTGTCCCGTAACGTTGTCGTTCAGTGTCAAAGCGGTGAACATCACAGTTACTTGTTCTGCCTGTAAAAAATCAATGAGCCTGATCAGCAGACTTTTCACTTCACTGACCGATCCTACCGTGATCAGGTTAGTGATCGGGTCGAGTATGACGACACTGGGTTTAAATTCCCTGATCATTTTGTGGATAGCTACCAAATGCATTTCCAATCCGTTCAGTGTAGGACGTGATGCATGAAATTTCAAATAGCCATCATCTATATGTTTCTGCAAATCCATATTAATGGAAAGCATATTTCTGATAATCTGATTAGGCGATTCCTCAAATGCGAAGTAAATACAGCGTTCCTTTCTGTTACATGTTTCGTTTGCAAAACAACCCGAAATGCTTGTTTTTCCTGTACCTGCGGTGCCTGAAACAAGAATACTGCTTCCTTTAAAAAAGCCCTTCAATCCAAGCATATTGTCCAGTCCGGCAATACCGGAAGACACTCTTTCGGACGAAACTTCGTGCTGTAACAATAGAGATGTAACAGGCAGGACCGAAATCCCGTCTTTATCTATTAAAAAAGGATATTCGTTTGTTCCATGTACGGAGCCACGGTATTTTACAATTCGCAGCAAGCGTGTAGAAATTTTATTGCTTACTCTGTGATCCAATAAAATTACACAGTCTGAAACGTATTCTTCAAGCCCGTGCCGGGTTAATGAACCATCTCCCTTTTCGCCTGTAATAATAGTCGTGACTTTTTTTCTTTTAGCCAGCTAAATAACCGCCTCAATTCAGCACGGATAATTCCCTGGTTATTGAGGCCCGAAAACAAATTTTCGATTGTATCTAAAACCACTCTTTTGGCTCCGATACTATCAATCGCATGTCCCAGTCTGATGAATAATCCATCCAGGTCATATTCGCCGGTTTCCTCTATTTCACTGCGCTCGATGTGTACATGGTCCAGTCTTATCAGCTTGTCTGCCTGAAGTTGCCGAAGATCATATCCCAATGAAGCCACGTTCATAGTCAGTTCCTCTGCTTTTTCTTCAAAAGCCACAAACACTCCCGGTTCATTAAACATCAATGCACCATGCACAATAAATTCAATAGAAAAAAGCGTTTTCCCACAACCTGCTGATCCACAAATCAATGTGGGCCGGTTCATTGGCAACCCTCCTTCTGTAATTTCATCTAACCCGTTTATACCAGTCTTTGACTTCGGTAAAGACTCCAGGTTCGTATTAGCTTGCTTCAGATACTCTGATCTCATTTATATTTGAAGTTCTTCAAAAAATTAAATTTTTTATTTCTTTGCAAAAGGTACCTCTTTAAAATCATGCCAGTAATACAGAGGGATCGATTTGTTTTAAACCGCACTTGCTTCTGACGAACGTGTATATCTGCGCATTAATAATATAATCCAGTTACCCCGTTCCGACGTCAGTGTAAATTAATATATCAATACCGGAAGTAGGAAAAGGAACCGGATTATCTTTTCCCTTAATAAATCCGTTTTAGACGAATGTATACTGACTAAGTACATGCTTTTTATACGAAACTGCGGTTAAGTTTATACGAAATTGTTCTTTATAAAATAGTGTAAAAAGTGAAAGTACAATTGCCGGATCCGGGCAAATTGCATGGCATTGCTTTCAATAAAAAATTATTTAAAATAAAAATGCATGAGAAAGACAAGCGTACTGACCTCTTTGGGTTATATTTTATTACTGTTTATTTTCCTGCCCAATCCGTTTGCAGCAGGACAGAACAAACCACAAAGCACTGCTCCAAATTTTGAACTTAAAAATGGTGACCGGGTTGTTTTCCTGGGCAATTCACTGTTTGAAAACGATTTTCAGTATGGTTACCTGGAAATGGCGCTGACAACCCGGTTCCCCGACCGCAACGTAACTTTCCGAAATCTGGGCTGGACGGGAGATAATGTATTTGGCGAGGGAAGAAGTACGTTTACCAATCCGCCAACTCCTTATCAGCATTTGATCAATAATATTGTAAAGGCCGAACCGACTGTCATTTTTCTGGCATACGGAGGAACAGAGGCCCAGGAAGGCGAAGCTGGTTTGCCTAAATTTAAAGATGGGCTCAACAAATTAATAGACCATATCGATTCACTGGGCGCCAGAACAATTCTTTTGTCTACTATTCCGGTCATGATCAGTGACACTTCCGTCAATATGACCAGGCGGAATGCGGATTTGGAATTATATGCTTCGGCCATCGCCAAAATTTCGGCCGACCGCGGCAAACAGTTCATTGATATTTATAAACCAATTCAGGAGATCAGTAATAAAGCTGAAATCATTGAAAATGGCGTACATCTGAACGAAACCGGTTATTACTATCTGGCTAATATCCTTGAAAACAGTCTGGGTTTAAAATCTGAAAAAGAAACAATTACAATCAATATTCTTAAGCAAACGGCAGATGCATCGGCCAATGCTAAAATACTGGATTCAGGCAAAGAACCGGGAAATCTGAAATTCACCATTCAGGAAAATTATCTGCCGCTTCCCTTGCCTCAGCAAAATGCAGGAATTATCAGTAATGCACCTGTTTTGAAAATCACTGGTTTGAAAAAAGGATTTTATACACTTTCTGCCAATAATGAACAGGTTATGACCGCTTCCGCGAAGGAATGGGCAAACGGGATGGCAATCAAACAAGGACCTTCATTTACACAGGCAGCAGAAATACATGAGATGATCCTGAAAAAGAACGAACTACATTTTTTCCAGTACAGGCCCATTAATGAAACCTACATTATTGGATTCCGGGCTTACGAACAAGGCAAACATGTAAAAGACCTGGAGGATCAGAGTATTCTCATCAAATGGCTTGAAGGACAAATTGCACTGAAGCGGATGCCAAAGGAAATTATATACCAGCTTTCGGCTTTGAAATAGGGCTGTCGATGCTGATCTATCTGATATTTATACAAAAAAGATATATATAGTTAATGGCCATTTAATGCCATAAAACAATCAATCATTTCTAAACCAAATAAAGCTGACGGCCGACCGTACGACGGACCGTGCCGAAAGCCGAAAGCCAAAACATGAAAGCATCCAAATTACTTTACGGAGTCATTATACTTCCACTGATTCTGCTGATGACCTCTTCGGTTAAAACCGAAAACAAAAAGGAAGATCCTGATCCGGATGTGCAAAAAGAACTGGCTTCTTTTAAAGTAGCCGATGGTTTTGAAGTAACACTCTGGGCAGCAGAACCGCTGGTTGCAAAACCCATCCAAATGAACTGGGATGCCGATGGACGGTTATGGGTCGTAAGCAGTACGGCATATCCACACCTGAAAACGGGTGAAGTGGCCAACGATAAAATCTTCGTGATAGAAGATACAGACGGTGATGGCAAAGCTGACAAGACTACCATTTTTGCAGAAGGCCTGACAACTCCTACGGGAATTTTACCTGGTGATGGCGGTGTATATGTAGCAAATTCAACTGAAATCCTGCATTTCTCTGATACGGATGGCGATGGAAAAGCAGATAAGAAACGTAGGATCCTGAATGGTTTTGGGACCGGGGATGCACATCACCTGATCCATACTTTCCGCTGGGGCCCGGAAGGACATTTGTATTTCAATCAGTCGATTTACATTTTCAGCCATGTTGAAACTCCTTTTGGCACCAAACGGCTGGAAGGCGGCGGTGTATGGCAACTGAATCCTAAAACGCTTGAAATGAATGTATATGCCAGAGGCGGGATTAATTTCTGGGGCCTGCAGTTTGATCAGTGGGGACAATCATTCCTGACAGACGGTGCCGGTGGCGAAGGAATTAATTATGCTTTTCCTGGTTCTGCATTTGCAGCTGCCCAGGGCGTTGAAAGAATTATACGTGGTTTGAACCCGGGACAGCCCAAACACAGCGGACTGGATGTGGTTTCGGGAAGGCATTTACCGGATGCATGGCAGGGAAGAATGATCACCAATGATTTTCGTGCAAACAGGGTCAATAGTTTCAAACTCGAAGAACAGGGAAGCGGCTATGCTTCCAAACAAATGGAAGACCTGATCTGGACGGATAATGTTGCATTTCGACCCGTTGATATCAATGTTGGCCCGGATGGTGCCATTTACGTTGCCGACTGGTATAATCCGATCATCCAGCATGGTGAAGTAGACTTTTTTGATCCCCGCCGTGACCAGGAACATGGACGGATCTGGAAGATCACGGCTAAAAACCGTCCATTGATTAAAGTAGCAAAATTAGGAAAAGCCCCGGTTAACGAATTGCTGGAATCATTGAAAGTACCGGAAGACCTGACCCGGATGAATGCAAGGCAGGTTTTGAAAGAACGTGGTGCCAAAGAAGTAATCCCGGCATTGCAAAAGTGGGTGGCCGGTCTTGATAAAAAGGATAAAAACTATGAGCACAATCAACTGGAAGCTCTTTGGGTGTTTCAGGCGCTTGATACGGTCAATGAACCGCTTCTGCTAAGTCTGCTCAATGCAGAAAGCCATAATGCGCGTTCTTCCGCTTTACGTGCGCTTGAATTCTGGCATAAAAAAATAGCCAATGTACCTGCGCTGCTGAATAAAGCAGTAAAAGATCCGCATGCTCAGGTTCGTTTGGAAGCAGTAATTGCACTCCGGAAAACGAAAACGGCCGAAGCCGCGCGTACCGCTTTAACGGTACTGGATTCGCAAATGGATGAATACCTGGACTATGCGCTGTGGCAAACGGTAGGTGAACTGGAACCTTTGTGGCTGGCCAGCCTGAAAACAAATCCTGATTATCTGGGAGATGCAAAGAAAACGGTTTTTGCTTTGAAATCGGTAAGTAACCCGGAAGCAGTAGTGCAACTGATCAGATTATACGGGAAAGGCCAGGTACCGGAAGAATACCAGAAAGATGTACTGGGCTCCATTGCCAGGTCAGGACAGGCAGCTGACCTCAGTATGTTACTTGATCTTGCAGTTCAGAACAAAGATAAAAATGTAGTTGCTCAACTGGCTGCACTGGAAGACGCAGCACGCCAGAGGAAAGTGAAACCAGACAAAAATCCCGAACGCATTGCCGATTTTATTGGAAATGATGATGAAGCCATCAGTTTGAGTGCTATCCGGCTGGCTGGATTATGGCAACTGGAACAATTACAGGACAGAATTACAGGGCTGGTTCAGACAGGAACTTTAAATACGAAGAAAGCTGCATTGGGCGCGTTGGTTTCCATTGATAAAGACAAAGCCACAAAGCTGCTGACAGACTTATCGGGCCCGAAAAATACCCCGGAAGTCCGCATCATTGCCACTGCCCAGCTTGCAGCCATAAATCCTGCCGAAGCTGCCCGAATCGGTACAGACCTGATGAGAACATTACCGGAGACGGACATGTCTGAAATTTTTATGGCCTTTATTCCAAGCAATCCGGCAGCGGCTGTTTTGGCTGAAGCGATAGCAGCTAAAAAAATCCCGGAAGCAGCTGCCAAAACCGGACGACAGCTCGTAAGAAGCCGTGCAGGCTGGACCCGTCAGAGAATTGATGAAATTATTGCACTGAATAACGCACTGGAAGCTTCTGGCGGTACATTGCCAGTTCAGAAAATGCCTCAGGAACTCAATGACAATCAAATTGCCGGCCTGGCTAAAATGGTAAGCGAAAAAGCCGATCCGGAAAAAGGTGAACTGATCTTCCGCAGAGCCGATGTAAGCTGTACGACCTGTCACGCCATTGGTGGTGCAGGTGGCCGTATTGGCCCGGATCTGAGCAGTTTAGGAACAAGTTCACCGGCTGAAACCATTATTCGTTCTATTCTTTATCCAAGTGCGTCTATCAAAGAAGGATATGACCTGAAACGTGTTGTAAAAAAAGACGGCTCTGAAATGATGGGTTATCTGGCCAGCGACGGTGCGTCAGATATTGTCATTCGTGATGTAACGGGCAAGGAAGTGTCTATTGCCAAAAGCCAGGTTGAATTAATGGAAAAAGTACCCGGCTCACTAATGCCTCCCGGACTGACTGCCGGCCTGGACCAGCAGGAATTTGTTGATCTCATTGGGTTTCTTTCCAAAATGGGGGAATCGGGCAAATTCCGTGTTTCCAATACGCGGTTTGTACGTCGCTGGAATACGGCTGAGGGCAGTAAGGAACTGACCAAAAAAATTGCCGCAGAAGGCCAGGCTTATATTATTAAAGACAAAGTAAAAATTGCTTTTCAGCCTGTATACAGCAAAGTTTCGGGCGATTTGCCCATAAATGAATTACCGGTTATTGAAGCCGGCGCTGGTAAAAAATACAGTTTTATCAAATTTGAAATTGAGGTGCTTACCAAAGGAAATGTGAATCTGGCGTTCAACTCAACAGCTGGAATTACAGCCTGGATTGGTGTAAAACCACTTAAACTCTCCGATCGCGGTGCAGTTGCAGACCTTCCGCAAGGAATTCAGGTGATTACGCTGGCTGTGGATCGCAGTGTGTTTAAGGACGGAGCGCTGAATGTACAATTGCTTGATGCTGAGAGTGGAGCGGCTCAAACGAGACTGGTGATGGGGAAATAGCTTCAGATATTATTTTTAGCCACGAATACGCCGCGCGGTGTATTCGTGGCTAACCTTTATTTATCCTCTCATTCCTTTTCGTAAGCCACCGCAAAATCCTTCGCGAAATCTTCCAGTTTGTATTTTCCAAAAGTTTCAGGCCGGTTTTTCCAATAATCTTCCTGTAATTTTCCTGTACGGATTGCCTGGCCCATCTGAACATAAAGATTAGCAAAACCTTCTGATAAACCCGCGTCCAACATACCTTTTAGTGATTCTTCATCTGTAAAAGTAATCCAGGGCGTTCCTGCTTTATCAACCGCTTTCCCCAATAATTCAGCAATTTCATTTGGATGCCTTTCATCGCCAGCTATGTAAGTAATACTGTTTCCGGCAAAAGAAAGATCCAGTAATTGTCTGGTAGCCTCGGCCGCAATATCGTCCGTATGCACCAGTACCAGTTTTTCGTCCGTATTGCCAAAATTATTTCCGGTAATTCCAGCATGTTTGATCATACCAACCAGGCTGTATAAATTAGAAAAGAAGTAAGATGGCCTCAGGAATTTCACTTGCACATTTTCAAGTTTCAGCAATTGCTCTTCCAAATACCCGAGAGCATCAATTGGGCCGGCACCTTTTCTTAAATGTGCTCCAATACTGCTTAATAAAACAACGTGTTTGATCCTGCCTGCTTTGATCGCCTGCACATAATTATCAGCTGCTTCACGCTGGAATTTTGGATAGTCCGTTACTGTGAAATCGTTGGGGATCATCAGATAAGCTACATCGGCATCACGGAAAGTTTCGTTCAGAAATGCTTCATCTTTCACTGAACCAATGGCGGCTTTTACACCTAATTTTTCAATTTCCTCCTTTTTATCAATACTGCTGCTGATTACGGTTACGTCTTGTCCTGCCGCCACTAAATTTTTTGTAACGGGCAAACTAATATTTCCTAAGGAACCTGTGATGATATATTTCATAATTATAAGTGATTTATTATGATGCAAAGCTATCTTTGTACTTACTTTTATACAAGTACTTACCCCAGAGTATGTATCATGACAAAGATCAAAGAAACCTCGACATTCAATGCCAACAAGGAAATCGTATTGAGTGAATGCCCTGTTACTTATGTAATGAGTAAAATTGGCGGGCACTGGAAACCCATTATTTTATATCATTTACTAGCAGGAAGTAAACGCTATAGCGAGATCAAAAGAGCGATGCCGCACATCACGGAAAAGATGCTTATCCAACATTTGAAACAGCTTGAAAGTGATAAATTACTGACCCGGGAAGCCAAACCGGTTGTGCCGCCGTATGTTACCTATACATTGACGGAATCGGGAAAAGAGTTGGAAACAATTATTAACGAAATGGCAAAATGGGCTTTTAGAGATATGCAGAGGCAGGTAACACAGCCGGTTTGTGAAAATATGAACTAAGCCCTTGTTAATAGTATATTTGACCTCACTTTTGCCTTATTACAAATATCCAAAACAACATTTTATTCAAAATTACAATGCTTAAAAAATCACTGGCTCTGCTTCTTGTTATCGTAAGTGCAGTTTCTTCCCAAGCACAACAATTCAAAGCTTTACTATTCACCAAAACAGCAGGATTCCACCACACTTCCATTCATGAAGGTGTTGACGGTGTAAGGTCTCTGGCTGCAAGACACAATTTTTCGGTAGACTGGCAGGAAGACGGCTCTGTCTTTAATGAAGCAAATCTTAAAAAATATGATGTCGTTATTTTCCTTAACACAACCGGCGATATCCTGAATGCAGAACAGCAAACCGCATTTGAAAAATTTATCCAATCCGGAAAGGGCTGGGTTGGTATCCATGCTGCGGCCGATACAGAATATGAATGGCCATGGTATACCAAAATGGTGGGAATGATGTTCAAAATTCATCCGGAACAGCAAACTGCTTATCTGGACGTGGTTGACAGCAATTTCCCGGGACTGGAACGCTTTCCAAAAAGAATGATCTGGACAGACGAATGGTACGAATATCAGAAGCCATACAAATCCCAGGACCTTAAATTCCTGATCGGTGTGGACGAAAAATCTTACAATCCAAAAGCCAAATGGGGCGCCAATAATGAAGGTGTAGGAATGGGCGATTTCCATCCGATTGCCTGGTACCATAAATATGACGGCGGAAGAGCATTTTACACCGGCCTTGGCCACATCGGACTGGTACACTCTGACCAGACTTTCCTGGATCATTTGTATGGCGGCATTTATTGGGCTGCTACGGGGAAAGGGGTTAAGTAGAGGTTGAGAGTAATTATTTGCAAACTTCTGTAAAAGCACTTTTTGTTCAATTTAAAGAGAAAAGCTAATGGCTAGGCAATTTGTCATTAGTCTTTCTCTTGTCTGGATTGGCTTTTTGAGAAAGTTTGAATATAAACATTATCTGGCTAAAACACCCTTTAGAATCCTGAGTCCGGAATCGAATGTTTTAAGAAGATAATGTTGTCGATTAACTTGGGGAGGTAAAGGCAGACATTTTTGAATTGTTAAAGCGGCACTTGTGAATTAATTTTAGTTAAGATAACCTTCATCAAAAACATCATGAAAATCAACAAACAAATACCGTTAGCGGTTATTATCCTGATTTTTGGATACGGTTGCAAGCAAACCGAGACCTCTCCGGCTGACAGTAAAAGCTTATCAATTTATCCTTCAGAAGGCAAGAATTGGCGATACTATTGTTATTAAGGGCATAAATGCAGGAAAAACAGTGCGCCTTTCCGTCAATCAGGGGCCTTTTTTTGGTGCATCCAACGATTTTAGGATTTTGAAAAAGGAGGGTTATGAAATAACAGCGGTGCTACCTGAGGTACATACCGAAAAAGTTTTGATAACTCTTTTTGATTCGCTTTATCCGTCTTTCCCTCGCACTGATACCGCCCTGGATTCTATCCAGATTGATATCATAGGATTAATTCCTATCGATCCTGCCGGGATTAATTATTTATCAGATATCAGCAAGGTCCGTTGTGTTGACGAAAATTTATATTTTGCTATGGACAGAAAAAATGTTTTTAAAACAACGGATGGGGGTTACAACTGGCAAACCATTAAAACCCATGAAGGTGCAATATCCGATGTCTTTTTTTTGAATAAAGATCAGGGCTGGATCTCTCTGTTCACCGATAACCTTTTTAATGGAACACCTGGTGGTGAAATGGTATATACGAATGATGCCGGCAAGTCTTATCAAAAATTGGTTATACCAGATCTGGGGGAGCAATATATTACGGATATGTTCTTTTTAAACGCAAATGAAGGGTACATGCTTTCCAACAAAGGATCAATATGGCATACAAATAACAATAAAGATTTTGAGCTGATTTACGCATTTCCAGACAGAGACCTTAGCAATGCGCAGCAATTTTCAAAGTTTTTTATTTTAGACGGAAATATACTTGCATACGGAAGAAGCGGTTTATCAGGTGATCGCCAGGTGATAATACGAGGAAAAGGTAAAGATTTCAGCTACAAATATTATGATAAGGAAATCTGGAAAATACAAAAAACAATTGGCGGATTAACTTTTGCCATATTTGACAGGCGACTTTACTTATCGAAAAATAACGGAGACTCCTGGGATAAGGTCGGGGAGATGGATTTATTAAAGATTCATTTCTTTGATGCCAAATATGGAATTGGCTCTACCCGAAATAACATTTTTGGTGATGAAATAATCGTCGAGACCAGGGATGGAGGAAAGACATGGACCAAGCTAAGAAATCTGGGAGATTTCGTTTTTACAAGTGATATGGCGTTCTCATTGAAAAGTGGCGTTATTGCTGGGCTTAGAGGTCATATGTGGAAGTATGTTTTGTACTGATCCATTAACCAGTGTAAAATAATACAAGCCGACTCACGAATCAAAAATTTATAATTAATCTGACGCCGTCGTTTGTGTCCTCACAAACGATTTTTTTCACTACTATTTTACAACAGATCTGATATACGTGTTAAAAAGCCAAATGCATTCTCGGCAGTCATTTAAAAATGGGCCGATGAATATACATAACTTCCAGGGCTTTTAGCTAAAGACCATTTTCCATGCAACGGATTGTTATGTACATATTCTGATTTTCGAAATTCTACTTTGGGCATATAAAGTTGAATTGGCATTGAATCGCGTTGCCAAAAATAATACTGTTTGGTTTCCAGATCTACTTTAAATATTTCATGAATATGAGGGTGTGTGATTTCTAAATCTTTCTGAATGTGATGGCTCATATACTTCATAAAACTTGCAAGTGGAAGTTAACTTTCATATTAAACGTATATGATATTATTTACCCAATAATGTATATTTACCAACAACTCTACCTAAATAAACCTCAAATACAATGGAAATTCTGGCAAAAATTCTCGTCGGCTTTGTGGCATTAGAACACTTGTATATTCTCTATCTTGAAATGTTTGCATGGGAGACAAAAGGTAAGGAAGCATTCAAAGGATCACTGGCACCCGAATTGTTCAAGCCTACCAAAACTTTGGCTGCCAATCAGGGCTTATACAATGGGTTTTTAGCAGCAGGATTAATATGGACTTTTTTTATTGACGATTACCATTGGGCTTTTCATATTGCCATTTTTTTTCTGACATGTATCATTGTAGCCGGCGTTTACGGTGCTGTTACCACTGCCAACAGAAAGATATTTTTTATACAGGCTTTACCGGCAATTATTGCTTTGGTTTTTTTGCATATCAGGTAACAAGTTTATAGGGCCAGAGTTTATGTCTTTATATTATCAAAAAAAAGCGGGAACCCCGCCAACCGGCAGAGTCCTCGCTCTCATTTTAGGTAACAAATCTAAAATTTCTTTTAATACTTAGGCAAAAAAGCTTGGTTTCTGGAGGTAACCAGGCTGCCAGCTGGAATCCCTGCGGCGTAATGCGCGGGCAATGGTCAGGATTTCATCCATGCGGCTATGCTGCTCACTGATCGGATCCTGGCTATGGAAATATTGTCCGATAATTTCCCATTCAAATGAATCGGTTTTTTCGTCGTAAATCCCAACCGGAATACGGTTTCCGTCAGTCATCAGCAGGCCCATTACCGACTGTGCTTCCGCCTGAGAGGAACAGCCAATGTGATGATACTGTGCATTAAGCGTATATAAAACTGAATAGCGGTTCTCAGCAACTTCCTGAGTATGACCGTTGGTTTGTTCTTTCGTATTGTCGCTGGTTCTGTTGTCTTTTACATAATGCCCCTTTTCCAGCAAATTCCCTCCAAACGGAACTGCCTGCCGCGATAATGCTTCAAATACATCGGAATGCTTATTGGTATATGTGGTAATAAAATTCTCAAAAGAACTTCGTAGCTCCGAAATCGGAGATTTTTTAATTAATTTTTTTATTTGAGTCATGATTTTTTCGTGTTTGGTGAATGAATATTTTCGGAGCTTACAAGGGAGCGGATATTTTCATATCCGGCTGGTGAAGGCAATGTTAACAAATTGTTAAAATACAATTACGACTTTCATCTATCTCTCAAATCAAGCTCTCCTGGCTACCCTTTTCCTACTAATATTCGAAAATTGTTTTTTCTTTAAATAGTTATGTTACCTATACCAAAGCTGACTTTTTATTAAGTCATAAATTGATATTCAAATACTAAACGCATATTGTATTTCAATAGTTTACGTCATTTAAAGATATTGAGAATTATCTTTAAATACTTTTGCCTTTTTATTCGAATAATTATATTTTAGTAGAAATTAGCTTAAAATTACATTAATTTTTATTTGTTGGAAAGAAGGAAAAGCAAGTCCGGCAACGAAGTCTATATAACAAAATAGTTATATATTGGCATTTTGAGAAGCAGATAGTCCGGGATTAAAAATAGCGTAGTTTATGCCATTATAAAGGCGAATATCCGTGGCAAAACCCGTTTGCAGAGATACAAACCGGGTTTAAAAAAGAGGAAAGAAGTCAATTAATTCAGCAGATGATCAGTCTTCGGCTTCAATCAGATCACGGATTACAACGGAAGCGCAGACAGCACCAAAAGTAGCGGGCAAATATGACATAGTACCGTATGCAGATTTTTTATAATTGCTGCCATCGGTCAGGATCAAAGATTCTTTTAATTGTTCTTCTGTTGAAAAAACAGCTTTGATACCTTTTGATATGCTTTCCTTTTTTAAATTTTTTCTAATCTGCTGTGCAAAGTTACAATTATAGGTTTTAGAGATATCGGCTACTTTGAGCATTGTTGGGTCCATCCTTCCGCCCGCACCCATAGAGCTGACAATGTGTATATTACGATGAAATGCTTCTTTCAGAAAAGTAACCTTAGGCGTTACGCTGTCAATAGCGTCAACAATATAATCATAAGTATGAGCAGAAAGGATCTCAGCTACGGCATCCGGATTGATAAAGGTTTTGATCACATACAGAGTCAGTTCCGGATTAATGGCTTTGAGGCGCTCTGCCATAATATCTGCCTTGCTTTGTCCGTGATTCGTGGAAAGTGCAGGTAATTGCCTGTTCCGGTTGGTAGGATCAACGGTATCTCCGTCTACGATGGTCATGGTACCAACGCCATTCCTGCAAATAAATTCAGCGGCGAAAGATCCTACCCCACCCAACCCTATTACCAGCACGTGCGCTTTACTAAGCCGGATTAACTTGTCTTTTCCAACTAATAATTCGGTTCTGGAAAGCCAGGAGAAATCTTCCATCATGGACGAAATACGTTTAAAAAGTTTTTTTCAAGCTGCAAAACAATCTCTTTTTCAGTAATATTCTTAATCCTTGCAGCTGATTTGTAAATTTCCCTGATGTCTGTCTCCGCATCGTCCGTTTCTAAAAAAACCTGTTCCAAAGGCGTAATCCTGAAAGTATCCAGTATGACTTCATTATAACTCAATAGCGATTTACCAAAAGACAAATAATGGCCGCCGTCTGTAACAGGCTGTACGATAGATGGTTTATTGTTTATCCCATGGAATACAACCGGCACTTTCACCTGTTTCAGTTCGGCTAAAACCTCCCCAAAAGCTTTTACACAATGAACAATAAGCGGTTTATTAATTTGGTTTGCCAAAATGATCTGTCGCTGGAAAGCCATCAATTGTAAATCCCAGTCGGTTGCTGTTAATTTATCCAGTCCGCATTCACCAATAGCCAGTACCTCAGGTTTTACCGCATGTATTTCAAGATCGGCCAGTTGCTCTTCCAGATGTGCTGCTTGCAGATACCAGGGATGCAATCCCATGCTTACTTTTTGCCCTGAAATATCTGTATCAAAATTTTTGTATCTGTTTTCAATATACACTATATCTTTATCCTCGGGATGAAAGTGTGTATGGACATTATATAACATGCGGTTCTGAAATAAATGATTTTAAAGTTACTTCTAAAATTAACTTTGTACTGATGAAACTTCATACAACCAATTACGAAAATACATTTATTGCAATAGCAGATGATAGTCCTGCAACAAGCGGAGAAGTTCCGCCGGTAAAAGGGGATACTAAAACGGTTGCAAGTATGCAGTTCGAGATAGTGAACAAAAACCCATACAAATTCACCTCCGACGATGTACTTTTTCATGTGTTTGCAGAACGCAAAGACCTTTCCGAAAATGAACTGGAAGAAGCCAGACAACAATTTTTCTCCAAAGGTCAAGCCTGCTTCCGGGCTTCACCATTGACAAAACGTTATGGCTGGGGAGTTCATCATAATGAAAATGGAAAAATGGCCTTGTATAGTAGCGGAACGGCTGAATACGAAAAGTTCATGAATGATAGGAACATTAAGGTTGTGAAGGCAATGAAATCCGGGAAATGAAACAACTGAATGGAAACCGTATTATTTAAAAAAAGAGTTTTTAACCGCTATGGACGCAATAGTGGCGCAATGGACCGGTTTCCTTGACGCGAGAAAAGCGATAAAGGGAAGTTTTATAACAATAATTTAGCGATCCATTGCGGTTTCCATCGCGCCTATTGCGTTTAAACCTTGAAAATACAGGCTATTATCAGATTAGCCAATGTAAAACGCAGTACCATTTACAACCCCGGGAACGAAAAAACCGGATAAACCTTTATTGAACTGACACCTTGAAAAGTAAGCATGAAGCAGTATAAGATCAGCAACGAATTTTCAGACCTTAAAGAATTCATATTAAAACTGCCGGATACCTTTGATAACATGGGTTCGGTGATAGTGAACAACCGTAATATTGTTAAAAAAGTAGATACCGGACAGGGAACAATTATAATCAAGAGTTTTAAGGGAATGTATTTCTTCAACCGGCTTGCTTATTCTTTTCTGAGAAAATCGAAGGCTGAAAGATCTTATATCAATTCAGGTATCCTTAATGACAGAGGGATTCTCACTCCTCCCAATGTAGGATGGCTGGATTGTTATCATTGGGGATTACTCGGCCAGAGTTACTATATCAGTGCTTACTCTCCTTACAAAACACTAAAGGTTGTGCTTAAAGAAAATATGCATAATGAGGCTTTTAAGACAATCATATACGATCATTTGCTGACGTTTATAGTAAAATTACATAGCCTTGATCTGTATCATAATGACTTTTCACTGACCAATATCCTCGTTATACCTACTTCTGATGGCTATGAGTTTTCAATTGTGGATTTGAACAGGGTCAGGTTTGAAAAAATAACTTTCAGAAAAGGCCTGGGAAACTTTCATAAACTGGAAATCCCGGTAGAAGATATGAACAAACTGATCAGAGCATATGCAGTGCGTTCCGGTGAGTCGCCGGATGCTGCCGTTAGTTTGTTTTGGGCCGATACAAACCGTACGATGAACCTTCGGAGATTTAGAAAAAGGCTGCGCAGGTACACGCTTACACCTCTGGAAAATATAATAAAGGGGAAATAATTTCAGGTTACTTTCAATAACTTAGTGGTTAAAAATGAGTTTTAAAAGAACAATCAATAATCTAAGACGTGGTTTGATGCAGAAACTGACCGGAAATATCGGCACTTCGTCTGTCGGCAAGCCTGTTGGTCAAAAGGAAATATCTGAAATAAAAAGGGTTTTAATCAGCCGGCCAAACCACAGGCTAGGAAATCTTTTATTAATTACTCCGCTTTTACAGGAAATTTCAGAAACCCTTCCGAATTCTACAATTGATCTGTTCGTAAAAGGAACTTTATCGCCGCTGGTATTTAAAAATTACGATAACATCAACCGCATTATTCAGTTACCAAAAAAACCTTTCAGTAGTTTTTCAGCATATCTGAATGGTTGGTTTTTTATCAAAAGAAACCGTTATGATATTGTGATTAATGTGATTGAAGGTTCATCATCAGGAAAACTTTCTGCAAAATTCGCCAATGCGAAATATAAATTTTTCGGAAACGTGGATAAAGATATGCTGCTCCGGTATTCCGACTCCGGACACATGGCAAAATATCCTGTTTACAGCTTTCGTAATTACTTAAGTGAGCTGGGATTTGTGGAAAATAAAAATCCCGTACCGCCATTAAGCCTAAAATTAAGCTCTTCGGAATTAGCAGAGGGCAAAAAAATAGTATTTAATCTGGTGAAAAATGACAAAAAAACGATCTGTCTTTTCACGAATGCAACCGGTGATAAAATTTACACGGAATCGTGGTGGGGAGATTTTTATGAAAGATTAAAAACTGAATTTCCGGAATGTAATATCATTGAAATTTTACCCGTTGAAAATACTTCACAAATTGGCTTCCTAGCACCTACTTATTCCCATAAGGATGTTCGGGTAGTTGGCTCATTTATTGCAAATACGGCTGTTTTCATTGGTGCGGATAGCGGGATGATGCATCTGGCCAGTGCAGTTCCAACACCCACAGTAGGGCTTTTTAAAGTTACCAATACCGACTTGTACGAACCTTATAATAACATCCATAGTGTAGCAATTGACACCAATACCAGTAATATGGATGATTGGATGAGCATTCTAAAAAAATTCTTAGGGATAAATGAAATTAATAACTGCTTTTCTTATTCTGGTTTGTTTCACAAAGTCTGCTTTTGGACAGGCCAATAAATTGAATGAAACAGATCATAGCAAACCATTTGTGCTTGGCGTTGTGGATGAAATTCAATCAGCCGCATTGTCCGAGAAAAGAATTTTAAACATATATCTACCGGAAGGTTACAGCAAAGGTGATACAACAAAATACCCGGTTGTTTATTTGCTCGACGGTTCGGCCGATGAAGACTTCATACATATTACCGGGTTGTTCCAGTTCAATAATTTTTCCTGGATCGACCGTGTCCCGAAATCAATTATTGTAGGAATCACTAATGTCGACAGAAAAAAAGATTTCACCTATCCGACAAAAATTGAAGCTGACAAGAAAAGCTATCCAACCGCTGGACATTCGGCCAAATTCATTGCTTTTCTGGAAAACGAATTACAGCCGTTCATTGAAAAAAATACAGAACAAACGCGTCAAAAACCATTATCGGGCAATCTCTGGGCGGATTACTGGCAACAGAAATACTGTTAAAAAAGCCAATGTTATTCAGTAAATACATCATTATCAGCCCGAGTTTATGGTGGGATAACGGCTCATTGTTAACGCAGTCATCGGATCTTTTACAAGATCATTTCTCCCAAAAAACAGACATTTATATTGGTGTTGGTAAAGAAGGGCTTGCTCCCGGACTGGCTACAAAAGAAACAGTGGCGCATGTGATGGAAGTGGATGCTAATTTGCTGGCTGAGAAGTTAGGTAACCGCAAAAGCAAAAATGTACAGGTATACTTTGATTACTTACCACAGGAAAACCATGCAACAGTAACACACCAGGCTGTTTTTAACGCACTAAGATTATTATATCCCGAAAAAAAGTAAAAAGAAATAAAATACAACCATTCCTCCATCCTCCCATTCCCCATTCTTCCTTCCCCCATCCTCCCCTTCCTCACCAATCAATAAAAGAAATTCCCAGTCCAAAGGTATTCTGTGCATGATTGTAATCGATCAGGGTTTCTCCATAACCTGCCGACATCTGTGCGTGGCCTTTTAAATGGCCATGAATCTGAAAAACCCAGTTTAGCTGCGCACTGCCCCGGTTGATGGATCCAAAAGTGAAGGGATGTGTTCCTACAAAATAGATCTGGTGTTTCGGACGTCCATAAACCACCGTTACCTCGCCTCTGCCTATATAATCCAGAATCATAGGATTTTCATCATCTGTATCTTTAAGCCTGATCCATGGACGCAGGGTAATCTGCCAGTTTTTCCTTTCCATACTCGTGTGAAACATGATCCTGTTCCAGCTTCTCGAATGCGGAAGCTCTCTCCCGTTAGACTGATGGTTAAATGCAACTCCCAAAGTCCTGCCTTCAAAACCGAGAAATTTATAGCGGATCGGGAAATTAAGGATTAATTCAGGTTCGTAATTAAGCTCCCTGAAAGGCCTGGAAACGCCGGTGTTATAGATTTGCCAATGCGCCTTTTGTGTATATCCGGCCCAAAGGTCACCCTTTCCCCAGAAAATCTTCTGAAGCAATTTAACCTTGAAACTGATATGAAAGCGGGCTTCATAATGGTTATAATCCGTTGGCGCCGGAACGCTGTATGCCGGGTTTTCGCTGTAAGGCTGCCGGTTGGGATTACTTGACCAGCGCCCTAACGAAAAATAAAAAGGCTTGTACGAAGTAAGCAGGAAAGTGCCCCTGCGCGTGGAGTCCGCAAGCTCCCATCTTTCTGATATACTTTTAATACGGACAGACTGGTCAGCAATTGTTTGTGCTTTACTTTGGATCAGACAGAAAGAAAGTATGGTCAGCGTGTAGATTTTGAGCATGATCAAATATAATCATATTAGCGAATATCATCTGGCCAGACTTTGATAGTTTCTACAATAAGTTTAAAGAAAACCCTTTCCATAATTGATACATAGAAATAGTTTTATAAAATGATTATACGTAGTGGCATGATTTTAGGGCTTATGATATATAATTAATTAACCCCAAATCTATATTATGAAATTATTAGTTTCAATTTTATGTGCCGCTTGTTTTTTAAATGCCTGTAATAATGGCTCTAACCAGGAAGCAGAAGCACTAAAAGCAAAGCAGGCAACGATAGATTCGATGCAGGTTGTAATCGCAAAACAAGCCGTAGTTGACTCCATGAATCATGTAATGGCAGAACGCGAAGCAGCGGCACAAGCAGAAAAGGAAGCCCAAATTGAGGAAAAAAACAGCCAGGTTGCAGCAAATAACAACGCAGCACCAGTCGCATCCAAGAAGAAAGGATGGAACCATACTGCGAAAGGAGCGGTCGTCGGAGCCGGTACAGGAGCAATTACCGGTGCAATAATAAATAAGGACCGTGCAAAAGGTGCGCTGATTGGCAGCGTGATCGGAGCAGGTGCCGGAGCCGGTACTGGAGCAATTGTAGATGCAGTTAAAAAGAAGAAAAATAAATCGAATTAATTTAAGGCAGCAATATGTTTATGAAAAAGGGATCGTACCGGAATGTATGATCCCTTTTTTTAGTTTGTGGATGAAATGGGAATTTAAGAGCTTGTTACTTTGAGTTATCAGGTCATACTGGCGGCGTTGCCTGATCCGTGAAAAGTTTGCGGGGTGAGTAAGGCCGGTCAAACTTAATAGAATCAATACTCATGCTCTGAATCATCCAGTTGAAACAATACTTCAACAGTAGTATCAAAGACTTTTGCCATCCGTAAAGCAAGTAAAGTAGACGGGATAAATTTTCCAGTTTCAATAGAATTTAATCCCTGCCGCGACACCCCGATGTATTTTGCCAGGTCGGCTTGTGTCCAGTTTTTCTTCGCGCGTTCAACCTTTATCGTATTTTTCATGCTCCGTACTTTTTACTCGAAATAAACCAACCTATAAAATAAAACGCCCAGCAATAGATCACCAAATTTCCAAAGTCAAATAAGTCTGGGTACGATAAATTACACAGTCCAAGCAAAAACAGAAGCATTATCAGCATAACGGTCAATGAAAAACCGATAACTACGGCTTCCAGCTGCACCCGCTGCTTTACTTCGTCCATTTCTGAAAAGGCTTTGATGTATTTAAAAATAAAAATGGCGAAAGTAATAATTGGCACAATAGCAATGATCACCGAAATAGGCTGGTCAAATATACGTTTGCTTAAAACCCATGTTGCGGGTACATAAGTGGCTGCGTGTATGAGGGCGAAAATAACAGATTGTTTGTTCGCGGTTTTTTTAGACTGTTCCATCATATTCAGTTGTTTAGTTTCTTACAAAGATATGTAAACATTTCTTTTTGTCATGTAAACATTACAAAAAGTCTACTATAATGGCTATTTATAGTTGATAAATCCTCATATGAATACACATTATTTGATGCCAGCTATGAATTTTCCAACTGCATTTTAAGGTCAGAAAAGTAACCTGACATTAAAATAGCTGATTTTTAATGTAAGTTATTTGCGAAGACAACCCAAAAAAGTTAGTTTGAACCAATAAATCCGAGAAACAATACATGCTGCTATCAGCAAAAAAACCTGAAGTCACAATCGTGAATGATTTAGAATCATCGTATAAATATGCTGGAAATCTTTAAACAGAGTCTTTGGACTCAATTCGGAGCGAGTATTGATTCACTGAAAAATGCCATTGAAATGTGGCCTGAGGAATATTGGTATACCGATACCAGGTTTTTTTATAATGCATACCATTGCCTGATTATGCTGGATTATTATCTGACTATTCCTTATACAGGTGAATTTCCGTCAACGCTATCTTTCATTTTTTCGGAGCCGGGCGTACAAGTTGAAGGTGTGCTGGGAGATATGGTTCCAAACCGGATATATTCGAAAGAAGAAATGCTGGCCTATCTGAATAGATCACGTGAAAAGTGCAGGAATTTTATTGATAACCTGACTGAACATCAAATGCAAGAGCGCTGGATCGAAGGACCAGAGGATTATGATATGAATTATGCGGTGCCTGAAATCCTTTTCTACAACATGCGGCACGTTCAACATCACGCAGCTCAACTCAACATGCTCCTCCGCCAAAAGATTGACCAGTCACCCGGCTGGGTATTTCGCGCAGAGGAAGATTGATTGTTTTTGTGAATGATAAGAATTTCTCATGATCTTGGTCTGTGCGCTAAAAAGCAAGGAGGTATTTCAAAAGTAGTTATGTTGTCAGCCTGAGCGGACGGGGCCGCCCGTGCGGTCGAAGGCCCTTTGCTTACTCCAAAAACGTTCGATTCTGCTGCCATTGACATACTTAGTAAAGTGATTAATTTATGAATATTTACATTGTAGCCCGGGCTTCGACTCCGCTCAGCTGACAAACATTTTGTAATTTTCAAAGAGCTTGTTGTGTACGAAATAGGTACTCAGGCGACAACAGAATTACCTTTAAAACAACCTTTACTAATAATAGGCCTTTGCAAAAGTAATAGTACTTCTTCAACCCTACTTCCCACCATCCACAACTCCTCCCCCAAGCGTAGCAAACAAAACAGAATTTACCCCGTCAATATCCGTTTTATATAGCCTCCAACCACCACTACCAACCTCTTCCAAATGCCACTGATTAGCAGGATCAGCAAGCTCTTTTTTGATCCGGTGCGGAAAAGCTTTTGCAGCACGGGCATTTTCCCAGGTTCTGACCGCCTTGAAAATGGCATATTTCTGCGGGCAGTTTTCGACATCTTTCTGATTGAGTTGAAGGCTGTAAGTAGCACCAACTCCTACCGAAATCGCCTGGATATGTTCGTAATGCGCTACGGTTGATTTCTCATTCATTGGAAAATTTGCTCCCATTCCCACCGGAAAAAAGTTGGCATAAGTAACATCCCGGAGATCTTTCCCCTGGCTGGTCGCACTGCTCCACTCCCTGGTTTCAACATCGTACAGATTTTTTCCGCCACCCACATTCCAGATGCTCTGATAATGCCAGGAGCCCTCCGAAAGCGTAGATCCCGTAAACCGGATATAGGGAACACCAAGCTCTTTGCCTTTTTCAAACATTTTACGAAAAAAGCGTTTGACAGAATAATACCCATGCCCATTATTAAACAGAAATTCCTGGCCATCAAAATCATAATAGGCCAGGCCGTTAATCTTGCAAATGGTCGCATAGTATTCGGCTATTTTATCCTGCAACTGCATATTAGGAATCAGCCCGTCGTAACCATAATTGATCGTGACCTGAAGTTTATAAATCGTATCACCGGCTGCATGATTTGCCTCAGTGGTGTTCCAGTAACCGCGTTTCACATTCAAGAGCCGGTAAGGCGGCTTTTTCGAAACACCAAGATAATAAATGAGCTCCTTCCCGATTTTGATCATGTTCAGGTTTTTGGAATGGCCTTCCCAGCTGGCTATTTCATCCAGATATTTAGGATCGTCCACAACAATCACCGTGTCGCCCGGTGCGATACTTCTTGCCAGTAAACGCTTTTGCTGGTAACACAGACTGTCGCTCGGGAAAGGACTGGCATCTTCTGTACCGGGAGCCAGCGAAGTCGTGATGGGCGTCCGGCCGATGATCAGTCCGTATTGCCCGGCCAGCTCAGAAAACTCCTTGTGGGATTTGTCTCCCGATGCCATTTTTATTGGTTTCTTTTCAAAGTTTTTTCCATCGAGATATCCTTCATTGCCGCGATCAGGCTTGATAAAACCCTGATCATAGAGGCTGATCGCTTTGAAGCCTAACTGTTTGGTATAAGGCAGGATACTATCATAAACCATTCCGACTGTCATCGCATCCGGTACGAAAGCAGACGGATCTTTTACCCATTTCCCATTGATCGTCGGGTAAGGCAAACCTTCAGACAAAACAATATCCTGCATCACATCGAGTAGCGCCGTACTGTCGGGACTACCCCAGAGTGCAACAGAAGATCCGATGTAATTGACGCCCGGCAATGGCTGCACTTCCAGGTGGTTCGGCGTGTTGACAGCCATATTCGGTATTAAAGAAAAATAGACTTCACGCTTTGGCTCCCTGTCCCGCGAGTGGTACGCGATGGAAATCCTGCCCTGGTCATCGATTTGCGCGGCATTGCCGTACAGAATGCGATAATACGCTTCTTTATGTGCGTAAAAGGCAACATCATTGATCCCGTCACCTCCGATCGGAAAGATCTGTCCTTCGTGCAGGTTGGCCGGAAGCGGAAAACATTTTTTGTCCGGACTGTGGATGATATACTGGAAAGGCGCTGCATCCGCGATGGTTTCAGAAGTGCCGCCAAGAGTGTTATCGTTGAGCGCCAGCATCCCGATCGCATAATTGACCGCCTCACTGGTATCCCGCGCAACACCGATAATTTCCCCAAATAAATTCGTGATATTGGTATGGTAAGCACCCCACTGAATCCCATCAATGCCCGATGCCGGACTAAGCGAAAGCAACGTCAGCTTGAAATACTTTTTATGGGCAATCAATGAAACGATCGCCACCGAGCCATTCGCATAGTGGAGCGTAAAAGTCTGTTTCGCTTTTTCATAGCTGGCTTTAATGGGATGGTAGTATTTATCCTTTTTACCATCATAAAGTGACAGCAACGGTGAAGGCTTGTCAACAGGAGAAAATTCCCGCTGACGTGGCGTCTCCGTTGCGTTTTTCATACTTGTTATATAACCTTTGTTGTTGATTTGGATTTTGAAGTAGGCGGTGGTGAAGGTTTGGGCTTGGGAGGGGGTTGTTATTGTTAGGAGGAGGAGAATTGGGAGGAGGGTTTTGAATGGTTTGGGGTGCATATTGGAGATGGGTTTGTTATGAGATTAATACTGGTAGCTTTATACCTCTACCGTAGCCTGTGTATCTTAATCTGCTTTTGCAATGGAGTTATGTGATTTTTACAATTTTATTATTCTGTAGTAAAAAACTATGGCATGATATAAACATAAAGAAAGCAGGTACTAAAATATACCACGGATGATTATCCTCTCGGCTCAGTTGTATCTGATTGTTGAGTAATTGATTAAAGAATTCAGTGGCAGTGAACTTCCATTGCTTTTCACTAGATTTGAAGAACCGCAAAACCATACTGAAAATGGAGAAGTTGACATTACTTTCAAGAGATCAAGAAAAAGTGTGGATTAAAGATTTTAATATTCCTGGACTGCCACTTGGGAATTTATTCTTTGGAGAATTTTATATAGTTGCGCGTGAGACTAAACCATGGACCGGAACTTTGGTTCTGGATATAAGTATCAACGCTACATCCAATTTCTCTAATTCAAGAGACGATCTTGGATATTACGTAGACTATAAAAACGATTTAGAGGATGTGGAAATAGCAAATGAAGATATTTTTGACGCTTTGGCCAAGGTATGTTTTGATGCGAACTATGGAGAGCCTGACAAGCTAAAAATCATCCATAGCTTGCAAGGAGATTCAAATACCTTTAATATAAAATTGCAGTTGCTCCCTGAAAAAGTGTTATCAATGGACATTTTAAGATAAGCAACTATCCACTAAAAAATCCTCATGTATCCCCAAGCAAATATTGACGAAGAGATTATTAAAATCAAAACGCTTACTATAGGTGGTCGCCGAATGACCAAATCGGTATTTAATCAGATTATCAGGAGTCACCCCTTTGATAGGGAAATTAATTTCGTCGGCGAGAAAGTAATTGGTTTTGTCAATGACACAGATGCGAGATGGCTACTTTATATCAGAGGTGATGAGATTAGAAAAAGTTCGCTAAATGACATTAGTAAGCTATTGAGAGTGGGCGAAACTACAAAATTCGAAGACTTCGAGGCCATTTGTAGACAAGTACCCTTAAATTATTTTGAGCCGAATATCTATCCCGGTTCTGAATGGCAAGACGGTCGCATTTTTGCCCAGAATTACTACTCAGAAGAAGTGTGGAACAAGATTTTGAGCTTGACAAGCAAAGCAAAAGCATTTTTAGAGTGTGTTGGGAAATTAAGTTTGGTTTTTAAGACATATTCGTTGTAACATTAATTGGGTATTTGCTAAATATAGCCATGCAACTGACGAAGATGTGGTATATTCATAGTCTTTGACTAGCCTGCGGAAATAATTAGTCCAAGATATGCTTCTTTCTACCACCCACCGTTTTGCCACTGGAACAAATCCTTTTGCTGATTCTGGACGGGAAGCTTTTTCAAAATCGAAACCAAATTCATTTATATTTTTAGCAAATACGCCGTTATACGCTTGGTCTCCATATATTTTTTCAAGACGATCACTATAATACAAAATATGTGGTACTAGTGCTAGAGCTGCTGGTCCATCTCCAATATTACCTGCGTGGACATGGGCAGCCCAAAGGCGACCACCGCTGTCAACAAGTAACTGTCTTTTACGCCCGTTAACTTTTTTGTTTGCATCAATTCCACGATCTTCAAAAATTCCTGGTGACAGTTTAACACTTTGACTATCAATGCAAAATATGGAAGGATATTCTTCTCTTTCTTGATTTTTTCTATCCAGTTGATTAACGACGCGGTTGATCCTTTCAAATAATCCATTACGTTTCCACTTGTCAAAATAATAGTAAACAGCTTGCCAATTTGGCCATTGAGCAGGAAGGTTTCTCCACTGACAACCAGTTCGGACTACATAAAGTAAGGCATTCATCACCTGCCTAAGATCTAATTTTCTTTTTCTTTTTAAATTAAAAAATGGTAAAATTGCCTCCCATTGGGGATCGGTCAGTTCCAAAAACTGTTTGTTCACATCTTTGAAGTTTGGTCACAACAAAGTTGATACGATCCCTAATATTTTCAATATCCCAACACACTCTTAGATTACTTAAATAATAAACAGATTTTTATAGCTGCATAAAATTTAAACCTTGCTTACTTAAGATCCTACGAAAATGGTTGGTGAAATTTACCTTATTTTAGATACCAATATTTGGCTGTATTTAGCAAATAATTTAGACCCATATAATGCTAGGTCTGATGAAGAAACTCACTTCCTGTTATATGAGAAATTAGAAAAATTGGTGTTAGATAGGAGTATCAAAATACTTATTAATGATATAATTTTAGATGAATGGAAAAGGAATAAAGCCCAGACGTTACTCTCTGTACAAAAACACTCTAATAAACTCAAAACGGATATAGATAGTCTGCAAAGAATTCAATCTATTTTGGGGAGTGAGAACGCGAGGAACATGGAATTAATATAAGAAGAATATAAACGGAAGGTTTATTTGAAGATTGATCAGAACAACCAGCATATTTCGAAGGTAGAAGATCTTTTATTTGCTTCAAATAAATATGAAATTAGCCATAGTGTCAAGTCATTTGCGGCACAATGGGCTTTGGATAAAAAAGGCTCCTTTCTCTGGTGATAAATCAAATAGTATGGCAGATGCTCCTATTCTTTTCTCAGCCATTGAATTTATTAAGCAAAATTCCGAAGTTGAATTTTTGGATGATGTTTTTAATCTTTACCCAAAAACCATTTTTGTCTCTGCAAACAAAACTGATTTCTGTAAATCAAAATCTGATCAAAAATTACATAGTGACCTTTCTCCACTTTTCGAGGAAATTAAAATGCAATTCTTTATAAGCCTACCTCTTGCCCTTAACAGTGTAGAGAAGCTTTTTAAAGATGATGAGATCAGCCAAATAGATCAGGATATGGCAGATTTTTACGAAAATTATTCTTATTATTGTGAAGAATGCGATCCTGATGACGAGCACTCAAGCTTGAATTATATTAACTTCGGAAGTTCGGAAGACATCTATCCAGTTAATGAGAAAGATTTAAATCAACTCGAAATTGATCTAGGTGAAGAGTTTGCAAATAGTAAAAATTTCGGAATTACAAAACCTATTCATAGAGGATTTTGCGGCTGGTGTGACACGGAGCACATTAGGTGTGAATGTGGTGAAGTAATGGCGATTTATTCTCATCAAGAAACTTTAGAGTGTTTTGGCTGTGGATTAATTTACACCGTGGAAAAAGTTCATGTTGGAAGTGGGATTGTCAAAACCGAAATTCACTTTATTCCAGAGGATAAAGTAAACGAAGATGACGATTAGACCTTATTTAGTATATGAGTTTTCTCCCCCAACAAAATTGATGCAAATTAAGTGTTTTAACAGCATTTAACAGAGTAAAGATTTTAATCAAGAAAACTCAGATGACGTTTATCCAATTCAAGTGATTAGCTGATTTTTTTGAATTATTACAAAAAATTACTCGCCAGACTCTTCATTAAAAATACTATCAATTTCCCTTTGAATTAGCTAATTTCCATATTCAAAGGAAAATTTTTTGAGAAGCGTATTAAGTCAATACGGCCTAATTTTTAGTTTTCAAAAAACTTTTAACTTCATACATGATAAGTAGATCTTTCAATATTTGATCCCTAATAAGTTCTCGTTGCCGGCTAATTTCAGAAAAGTTTTTCTCTGCGATATTCATTGAATCAAGTCGTTTATTGTCCGAAATCTCAGGGATATCTCTGAAAGTATTGTATAGAAATTCATTAAGGGTTGTTAATAATTTAGAGCAATTGTTACTTAACCAAATTCCTTCTAGGCTTGCTTTGGCAAGCATTATGGCAAAATCTTCGTACTGGTTATGATCTAGAAAAACTGCATGTGATTTCTTATTGCTCGGAGATACGTTTATAATTTGGAGCCTTCCCATTACTTTTGAAACTTCGTCATATACGGACATTCGTTTTTCAATAACCTTTTTATAGTAGTCATTTCTATAATTGTTCCTCTGTAATAACCAATTTACTAAACTGGTTAATGTAGCGGCAAGAACTGAGCTAGTAAGAACCAAAGTAAAGTTTTCCATCCTCAAATTATTTTTTCGTAATGTATTTCAACTGTCATTTGTAAAATCGCATATTTCTTAGATAGGTAATTTCAAGAGTGGTCATTAAATTAACTAGAAAGAATTATATATCATATTGGAATTGCAACAATAAAGAGGACAAAATGTTAAGCCGCAATTTTCTGCATATTTAAAAGTTCTTCAAATTCTTTTGGTGACATGTACCCGAGGGCAGAATGAAGCCTCTTTCTATTATACCAGGTTTCAATATATTCAAATACAATTATTGCTGCCTGGTGTTTATTAATAAAAGTATTTTGGTAAACACATTCTGCTTTTAAGGTCTTAAAAAAACTTTCAGCAACCGCATTATCCCAACAATTTCCTTTTCTGCTCATGCTTCTTATTACCAGTGGGCTTTTGTCCAGCAAACTTTTAAATTCGTTGCAGGCGTATTGAATTCCCCTATCCGAATGGAAAATTAATTCACAGGTTACGCTTCTATTTTTCAGAGCCATTTTCCACGCAGGTATCACAGTATCAATAGCTTTCATTGTTGAACTAAGCGCCCATCCAATTACTCTCCTGTCAGCTAAATCCAGTACTATGGTGAGATATAGCCAACCTTGCGTCGTTTTAATGTATGTGATGTCAGACACCCACGCAGTAGCTATTTTTTCTACTTTAAATTGCCTGTTAAGCTTATTTGCTACAACCGGATATGTATGTTCAGAATCTGTTGTGACACGGAATTTTCTCTTGACAATACTTCTTATTTTTGCTTTCTTCATCAGTCTGGCGACCCTTGGACGGGACACTTTCACCCCCAGTTTGTACAATTCCTGAGTGACCCTGGGGCTTCCGTACGTTTGTTTACTATCCCCATGAATAACAATTATTTTATCGATAAGGGTCTGATTTTCAATAGCTGTATCCGATAGTTTATTGCTCAGCCAAGTATAAAACCTGCTTCTGCTTACCTTAAAAACCATGCACATTTTCTCAATGGGAAATATTTTCCGGTGATCCTTTATGAACCCGAATATTTGCCATCGCTCCTGGAGAAAATGCCTATAGCCTTTTTTAAGATATCTCGTTCAAGTTGTGTGTCGCGGAGTTCTTTCCTTAGCCGGGCCAATTCCTGTTCCGTTTCACTTAAAATCACCTTTCCGTTGCCAGGAAAACTACCGTTTTGTTTCGCAGAAAACTCTCTACGCCAGCGGTATAGCATAGCAGGTGGAACATCCAATTCTTTTGCCAGTGCAGCAAGGTCTGTGCGGCTATTGCTTAGTTCAACGCTCATCAGTTTGAACTCCTTGTCAAATACTCTTCTTTCTCCAGACATAAGTGTTAAGTTATAAAAGTTTCACTTAACTCAATGTCCACTTAAAGGTAGCAAGTCCATATTCCTATTTATAGTAAATCATAAAACCCACTGTTGTGCATAGTGTTTTTCAGTCACTGCTCACACGAATGCTTTGTTATTTTTAACCGTATTGAATAAAATTCAAATATAGAATAGCTTATTAGCATTTTCCTGAACACAAACCACCTCAGACAGTGAAAACACGATCTGGACTGGCATTAGCACTGTCGGCCGCATTCCTTATCGGCACTTTTTTACTTGACGAGCCCGTTAATGCCATGCGGGTCACAGCTGCTTTGCTCATCACTGCCTGATTCGTGCTAATGAAACTTTCCCGAAAGAGCAAGATTAGTACTTTACATCACAGTATAATTCTGTCGAAAGCTTGTTTAATAAAAAGTTACAAGCCAATTTAAATCCACCAAAACACATACACCATGAAAGTACAAATCTGGGGCAATTTAGGCGTTAAAGATGTGGAGCGAACCAAAGCGTTTTACACGAAACTGGGTTTTAAGCAAAACACCGGGCCGGAGAGCGACGAGCTGGTCAGTATTACATTCGGCGATGAGGGTTTTATCATTAACTTTTTTAAAGAAGACAGTTTAAAGAAAGCAATGAAAGGAGAATTGGCTGACCTGAGCAAAGGCAATGAAATTATGTTTTCGATCTCTGCCGAAACGGAAGAAGAGGTAAACGACTGGGCTGTAAAAATAAAGGATGCCGGTGGCGTTGTGTTCAGCCAGCCCGAAGCATTCCATGGTATGTACGGCTGCGCCTTCACCGATCCGGACGGGCATAAGTTTAATATCTTGAAGTGGAAGTAAAAAGCCTCTTTTTGATATAGGCTGCTCAATCAGCCCAGTACTCTGAACATCGAAACCGCCTCATGAAAGCTTTCGTTACTTAAGCTTTTTCCGTAACCAGGCTCTTACAGGTTCATCGTACAACTTTAAACTTGCATAAGCCAATACGATAGCACCTGAAAATGTGAGCATTGCATAGGGCAAGGCCTGCCATAATGTAATGCCCTTGTGATTGCTTACCCATGCCACATAAAAATAGACAAGCACATAATGCGTCATGTATAAGGGATAGGAAATATCGCCGAGAAACTTACAAATTTTGACTTCCGCTGAGCTACGCACTACACCGCTTGCACCGAGATATACGATGAGTGGAAAGACAATGACAATACAAAAAACTTCGTACAAACCATTCATCCAGAGATGTTCTGCACCGCCTATTCTTGGCATAAGCAAAACAGCGGCAACCATCAAACTGCACCACAAAAAGGCATTTTTGATATAGGCAGGACGTACTACCCGCGATAAAAGCAATCCGGCAAAAAATGGAAATATCGTACGTATGATCCCAACCCGCATGTGTTCTGCATTGAGTGTCCAGCCGCCGGTGATGTCTCCGTTGGGATTAGTAACAGCAAAATGCAAAAGTACTGCACCTGCCAGTACTACAAAACAGGCCAATGCTTTGTTAGATAATTTCCTCATTCCCAGCGCATAAAGAATATTAGCGATATATTCGAAAAATAATGACCAGCCAACACTATTGAGCGGATGCATTTCAAACCAGCCGCGGATATCCATAGAAAGTGGTATGGGCAGAATAGTATAACCGATCAGCATGACGACAATCAGCTTCCATACGGGAACTGTATGAATTAGCGGCCAAATGGCCGAGTCGGTAAAGTAAAAGCCGG
The DNA here is from genome assembly GCF_019711195.1 of Dyadobacter sp. NIV53. Classification (NCBI taxonomy): domain Bacteria; kingdom Pseudomonadati; phylum Bacteroidota; class Cytophagia; order Cytophagales; family Spirosomataceae; genus Dyadobacter; species Dyadobacter sp. NIV53. Next base: position 4,343,485 of record NZ_CP081299.1, on the reverse strand, counting down.
CAGCCCCAAGCGTCATACCCAATACAATAAGTGGCTGCAGCCGCTCGAACCGGCGGCGAAGAAAACCGCCAATGGTTAATTTGTCCCACCTGTCGTCGTAGGCATAACCAATTACATAGCCGGACAGGAGAAAGAAAAAATCAACTGCCAGGTAACCATGGTTTACAACATTGTCGAGATGGCTGGTGGCAAGCGGTTCGGTAAGGTGAAAGAATACGACGATGATCGCTGCCACGCCCCGAAGTCCGTCCAATATTTGATAATGCGGCTTTGTGCCAAGGTTATTATTATTCATTAACAGCAGGAAATTTGGGCAATATACAGTGGCATGGCGAAGGAAGAAATGATTGTGGATTATATTTCTTAACATCGTACATTTGCGGCTTCAAAAAATGAGAAGATGATTACAGTTGAAAATTTGGCCGTTGAATTTAGCGGATCTGTCCTTTTTAGCGAAGTTTCATTCGTTATTAATCCTACTGATAAAATTGCCCTGATGGGTAAAAATGGAGCGGGAAAATCCACAATGATGAAAATTATTGCTGGTGAACAAAAAGCCAATCGCGGCCATGTACGTGCACCCAAAGACGCCGTGATCGCTTATTTGCCGCAACATTTACTTACCGAAGATAACTGTACCGTTTTCGAGGAAGCGGCCAAAGCATTCAAGCAGGTTTTTGAAATGCGTGCCGAAATGGAAAAACTGAATCTTGCGCTCGAAACCCGCACAGATTATGAGAGCGATGAATATATGGCGATCATCGAACAGGTTACTGAAATCGGTGAAAAATATTACCAGCTGGAAGACGTCAATTATGACGCGGAGGTAGAGAAAGCCCTGAAAGGACTGGGATTCAGGCCGGAAGATTTTCAGCGGCAAACCAAGGAATTCAGCGGAGGGTGGCGTATGCGTATTGAGCTTGCCAAAATACTATTGCAAAAGCCGGACCTTATTTTACTGGATGAGCCTACCAACCATATTGACATTGAATCTGTGATGTGGCTGGAAGATTTTTTGGTGAATAAGGCAAATGCTGTAATGGTTATTTCCCACGACCGTGCCTTTATCGACAATATTACCAACCGTACCATTGAGGTAACGATGGGGCGGATTTTTGACTACAAAGCCAATTATTCACATTATCTGGTATTGCGTGAGGAGCGCAGGTCACATCAGGTAAAGGCGTATCAGGAGCAGCAGAAAATGATTGCTGACAATATGCAGTTTATTGAGCGCTTCCGTGGTACATACTCCAAAACCAACCAGGTTTCTTCCCGCGAACGTATGCTGGAAAAACTGGAAATTATTGAAATTGATGAAATTGATAATTCATCCCTGAAACTTCGTTTTCCACCTTCGCCACGCTCAGGGGATTATCCGGTTACAGTGAAAGATGTTTCCAAATCCTACGGGGATCAGGTTGTGTTCAAAAACGCCAGCATGACTATTTCCAGAGGGGAAAAGGTGTCGTTTGTGGGACGGAATGGTGAAGGTAAATCTACGATGATCAAGGCTATCATGGGCCAGATCGCTGTGGACGGAACCTGTCAGCTTGGCCACAATGTCAAGGTTGGTTATTTTGCGCAAAACCAGGCATCGTTACTGGATCCTAATCTGACTATTTTCCAGACGGTTGACGAGGTTGCAGAAGGAGATGTAAGAACCCAGATCAAGAATATTCTGGGAGCCTTTATGTTTCAGGGCGAGGATATTGACAAAAAAGTAAGTGTATTGTCGGGTGGAGAAAAAACGCGCCTTGCCATGGTGAAGCTGCTTCTGGAACCTGTAAACCTATTGATTCTCGATGAGCCTACAAACCACCTTGATTTGAAATCCAAGGATGTTTTGAAAGAAGCACTCCGCAACTTTGACGGTACGCTGGTGCTGGTTTCTCACGATCGTGATTTTTTACAAGGCTTATCTCAAAAAGTTTTTGAGTTTAAGGACAAACGGGTGATTGAGCATTTTGAGACGATTGATGCTTTTTTGGAACGGAATAGGATTAAGAGTATCGCGGATTTGCAATTGGCTAAGTAGGAATTTCAGAAATTACTTATCATAGCCAGTGAATTTTACTAATAAGTAATGTTGATTATTTTCAACATTATCTGTATTTTTGTTTGCAATAATCAACATTATGCAAACTAAAAAGCAAGTGTTATTGCCCCGGTTTCAGAAAACTCTGGAACAGCTGGGCGAAAACATCAAATTAGCCCGCAAGCGACGGAGGCTTACCACCATTCAGGTATCTGAGCGGGCCGGAATCGATCGCACTACACTGTATCACATTGAGAAAGGCAACCCAAGTGTATCGATAGGGGCGTATTTTAATGTTTTGAGAGTTCTGGGTTTGCAAGACGATTTTCTCAAATTAGGTGCCGACGATGAGCTGGGAAGGAAATTGCAGGATTTGAAACTGATTGGCAAATCTTAGCATGGCAGACCGGACAGACATTTATATTTATGCAGATTGGATCGGGATGGCAGGGCCAAAACTAATCGGGACGCTCTCTGCCCAGCAAGCCAAGGGCAGGAAATCGTTCAGCTTTACATACCAAAAAAACTGGATCGCTTCCAATGAACAATTCTTGCTCGATCCTGACATTGCCTGGTTTGGTGGCGCACAATATCCTAATCAAAAAGAGAATTTTGGCGTCTTTCTCGACTCTATGCCGGACACTTGGGGGCGCACGCTTATGAAAAGAAGAGCTTCCATTCTGGCAAAGCAAAATGGGAAACAGGTTCCTGTCTTATATGACATAGATTTTTTATTGGGAGTCCATGATGAAAGTCGGATGGGTGCATTGCGGTTCAAGCTGGATCCGGATGGGCCATTTTTAAACAATGATTCGGTCTCGCCAACGCCTCCTTGGGCAACTATCCGTGAGCTTCAACATGGCGCCGAGCTTATCGAGTCCAACGAAGATACGGTGGAGGTGAGAAAATGGCTGGCTATGCTGATGGCTCCGGGGTCTTCCCTCGGTGGAGCAAGACCGAAAGCCAATATTATTGATGAGACAGGACAAATGTGGATCGCCAAATTTCCATCAAAAAACGACAGTACCGACAAGGCTGCGTGGGAATATCTGGCCTATCGCCTGGCTGTTAGTGCTGGTGTAGACATGGCTGAAAGCAAATTGGAGCATGTAGCTGGCAAGTATCATACTTTTTTCACAAAGCGATTCGACCGGGAAAAAAGTTCGCGCATCCATTTTGCCTCCGCCATGACCATGACAGGTAAGAATGAAGAACTAATTCGCGACGACATCCCTTCCTATCTTGATATAGTCGAATTCATACAATTTTCCGGAGCTAGCGTGAACGAAGATCTAGTCCAGCTATGGCGACGAATGGTATTTAATATACTAATATCCAATACGGATGACCATCTGCGGAATCACGGATTTTTCCTCCAATCCGCTGGATGGAGGCTTTCGCCGGCTTTTGATATTAATCCGTCGATTGATAAAGATGGACTTGCACTGAGTATTGATATGGACAGCAATCAACTTGATTTAGATCTGGCTAAGCAGGTTGGAGTCTACTTTCGGTTAGGAGAAAAGGAGATGGATGAAATTATAGATCAAGTAAAATCAGTTATAACTGGTTGGCAGAAGTTGGCGAGTGAAATCGGAATAGCCAGGGGTGAGCAAATAATGATGGCACCGGCGTTTCGGGTGTGAACCCGGCGATCTGGCCAGCAATCAAGAAATTCGTTCCTCTTAGTATGAGATTTAAGTTAGACCTTTTGAGCAAGACATCTTTCCATTTCAATTTTTGAGAAGGAGCCATAAATAACAGCTTTCCGTTTAACTCGTATATTGGACGGTTTGTAATTGTCTTAAGCTGAGACCCGGATCGTTAATAATGGATTCTTAAAAACGATAAGGTATCCAAATTCGCAGCCTAAGCGGCGCGGTTTTTAAACTACGAATAGTGCTGGTTTCCCACGATCGTGATTTTTTACAAGGTTTATCCCAAAAGGTTTTTGAGTTCAAAGACAAACGCGTGATTGAGCATTTTGAGACTATTGATGCTTTTTTGGAGCGGAATCGGATCAAGAGTATAGCGGATTTGCAATTGGCGAAGTAAGTTACGTTATAATGATTAAAAGTTAGGGATTCCATTTGCATACACATGCAGCATTACGAGAAAATAGCAGCAACAATCCTATCTATTGCCATTCATCGTGGCGCAGAGAAGAGTACGTGTCCTTCTGAAATTGCACGCCAGCTATTTCCTGACGGCTGGCGTAAGCATATGAAAGATGTACTCGAAGTAGCTATTGATTTGCATAATGAGGGCAGTGTAGTAATAACTCAAAAAGGAATACCTGTCGATGTTGAGAATATCAAGGGACCGGTCCGCATTAGGATGATCCCGCAATAACGGTAGGTATTATCTCGCAGCTAAATTGATTGATACCCAGAAACTATGAAAGCAGTAGGATTCGCATTGCTAATAATAACAGGCGGTAGTAACATCGATGATATTGGAGTTGCTAAAAGGGTATCAAAATCGATATATGATACGCAAAGAGATTACTTAGCGCCTCGTTTGTGTTCTCACAAACGAAAGGAAAACTATCCGAATTAGCAGCTGAAGCGCCACGATTTTCAAACTATGAATAACCGCATTTTTAATTCAAATATTTGCTCGCTACTTATTTAACCATTAGTCCAGTGAAGACACGGGCCGCGCAATCGAGCATGGCTTCAGCCGAGGAGCAATTCTTCGTTTTAAAATTTGGAAATTTTTGTTCTAAAACTACCTTTCCCAAAATGCTCAGTCTTCTCTCCTTCCCCGCCCTGTTCCATCGACTTGAATTCTACTTTTCCAAATAAACTATCCCCAACCGCATAATCTGCCTTATCCAGAGTTAGTTTTTGATAAACTATTTTGTGTGTTGGCTTTACCTCTCCTACTATAATGACATCCGTGGAATGGTATGCTTGCGTATGAAATTTTTTATCTATGTAGTCGATAATAAAGCCGCGTCCGCTATAACCGTCGCCAAATCCGATGTTAATTGACAGTGTATCCGGATTATAATAATAAGCTCTGCAATTATTATACTTTGCATATCGTGTGTGACTCAGGTCAATTTTTTTACCTGAGAAATATGAAACATCACTTGTCCTTCTTGTGAGTGAATCTTGTTCCTCAAACATTGAAAATATCTCTTTTTCCTTGTCAAGTTGTTTATAAATCAAGTCTTTGGAAAGGTCTGCGTCGATGGTGACATCTTCCCATTGATATGCGTTTTTGATATCCGAACAGTTGGACAATGACCAGATCATCTCTAGAAGAAAGAATACACTTATAGTTTTACTGCCCATTCCATGAAAAGATTAATTTGCGATGATTAGAAGCTGGCGTGAATGACAACATCTTTTCAAATATATAAATAAATTTTATATATAATAAAATAATTAAGTTTTACTATGATACTTTAAGTAAAATTTGCCACTTCAATGGCCGACTTTCAGTTTCGCAGTCAAATCCCGAAAATACTGCGGACTCCAAATATCCAAAACGCTGGCATCCGGTATAAATCGCCGGATGTTATCTTTGATCCACTGGAAATTAACTGCTTCAATTTTCACATTCAGTAGTTCCCGGAACTCAACTTCGCTAATATTCTCCTGGTCCCAATCGCCGCTATCTTTTGCACGTAGCGCGAAGTGTTTGAGGTTTATTGTAACGCCTTTTCTGATATACCATTCTATATCATACCAGTCACGGCCCTTTACATTATCTTTCCATTTTCTGAAAAGGATGGCAAAATAAGCAATTACCAGGATCACTATTATGAGGAGAACACTGGCTTGATACTATCCGAAAATGGCCCTTAAATTTTAGCTAGGTTTTTGCTGATCCCGACGTTGAGGACATTAACTTCGTCTAGGGACTTTCTTCCTAAATTGTAAACCATTACAAACCCCTTGCCGTAGTGTTGTTTAACACTGCGCACTTTGTGTAAAAGACCGTTTGTAACGGCCGAGAACAGAATCAACAAATAGAACAGCTTGTAGCATTTTGGGAAACCTAAAATACTTCAAAATAAAACAGCTTAGAACTTTGTTGGATCTGGAATCTAGTCAAACAGAGCATCCATAGTCAACTCTTTTTGTACCAGGCCGGGATAGGTGTTGTTATTTTTTACGCCGTAGGTAGTTAGCATTGTAAGAAAAAGTGTCTTCCTTGTCTTTGTGTGATCTCGGAAAACCTCGAGTTTACTTGCCAGCTCTGTCGCATATGCTTTCGTAATTTCGAACGCGGATGCTGAGAACTTCATCTCACAGACGTTTATACAAGAATCATTTCTATCGATCAGTAAATCGATTTGAGCACCTTTTCCTGTTCTGTCTCTTGGTTGATAGCGCCATACGGAAACTTCTGTGTAAACATCATGGATACCAATCGCTCTCTTGATTTGAGAAATATGCTTCATATAAATACTCTCAAATGCATTTCCGCTCCAACTTTTCCAGGAACTGCCACTAGCTAACCTGAGCCAGGTACCACTACCCATGGCTTTGCTCCCTTCTATGAATTTCAGGTAAAATAATGAATATTCATCTGTAAGCTTATATAAAGCATCCTTGCTGGCTTTTCCAAAAGGAATATATGAGCTTATAAAACCTGATTCAATCAGTTCATTGAGCAACTGGGTGGAATAGCCGCCAGAGGTAAGCTTACATACGTCAATTATTTCATTTCGTGTCATTCCTTTCCCCTTTTTAGCCAGGGCGCGTACGATATCAATGTGATTCTGAGCGCTATCGAATAGAGAATGATATAGATTTTTAAACTCATCGACCAAGAATCCGTCCTTCGTAAAACATAACCTGTCTATGGTCTGGGCAGCACTGTCGCCTAATTCAACCTCCTTGAGATACTGTGGTATACCTCCCATTGCCATGTAGAGCTGCAATAGCTGGTATTTATCAAGTTTTACATTCCGTTGTCTTAGATATGCGGATGTTTCCCCGACAGTAAAGGGAAGAAGTCTTATGCGCCTGGTTACCCGATTGTGTAATCCTCCACGGTTGTTGATGACTTTTTTTATCATCCAGGAAGCTGCGGAACCACAGATGATTGTGACCAGGTTTTTCTGCTGAGAGGCCCAGCTGTTCCAAAAATTTTCGAATGCAGGCAAAAAACCTGAGCGGGGCGTATCAATCCATGGGAATTCATCGAAGAATACTATAGTTCTGTCCCTGATCAATAATGGATCAAGAAGTTGTTTAAGCATTTCAAAAGCCCTTAACCAGCTTTCCGGTTTGGCTACTGGTAGTCCTTTGGAAGAATGAGTGAGTGCGATGCTGAAATTTTCAAGTTGCTGGCTCAGGCTAGCATTGTGGATGCCTGAAAATTCGAAAGACAATGCTTTGCTAAAGCCATTTCTTATTAAGAAAGTTTTACCTACTCTTCGTCGTCCATATACTGCGACCAACTCGGCATCAGAAGATTTTTCAATCTTTTGCAATAAGATTTTTTCCCGGGCTCTTCCAATAATTTCCTCCATTGTTCATTTTTTCAGAAACGAAGATAAGGAAATTTGTATTTTTGGCGTAATATAAGATTTTATATTACGCCAAAACTAAATGATAAATGTATGATTTGGCGTAATATAGGATTGGATTTAAGTGGATGACCATAATGTGGCGAGTAAGTATGGCATTTTTTTACACAAATGCCTCCGTTGTGCGTTCCTTGAACACTGCGTACCTTGGATATCGGACCGTTTGTAACGGTCTTAGGCTGAATAAGGGATTAGGACAAAGAATCGTTGATAATGGATTGTTAACTGCTGAGCCGTTACAAAAAACGAACGCCCGTATTGTAACTATTTGATCTTAAAATCGTTAAAACCGGTAAACTATCCAAACTAGCAGCTACGTGGTGTGGTTTTAAAACTAGATTAACGGGCGCCCTACCTTGACCGCATGATAGTAATGATTCTCCCCCTCATCCTCAAACTCCTCAATGAGCGAGAGTCCCGATGCAACCAGTAAATCTTTGTACCTCTCCGCGCCAAGCGAAATCGATTCAATTTCCGTAATGGCATCTTCCCATTTCATTTTTCGAGCAGGAGCCGTAAATAACAGCTTTCCGCCGGCGTACAGCGCATTTGCCATTTTTTGGAGCACAATTTCCTGAGTTTCTACGGGCAAAAGGAACAGTAACCCCCAGGCAATGATGGCATCGAACTGCCGATTAAAAAATGAGGAATCTTCTGCGGCTTCACAGGCGACGGGAATATTTGGAAAGTTCTGCCTGAAACCTTGAATCATCGAAGGCGACGCATCAATCCCATAAACCGTCAAACCTTCATTTACCAATGCCTTCTGAAATCGGATCGCCTGTACCACAGCCTATATCCAAAACTCTCGCATTTGAAGGTAGTGACCTCGCCCAGTTCCGAACGGATGCCGCACCGACTCCATCGACGCCCTTGGAGCGACAGCGAATGAATGTTGTGGCGTGATTCTCGTAACCGTTTGATTTGTCCATTTGCGGAAATATTTTGGATTGGAGTAACCTCCGCATTACTAGAAATTAAACCCAAAATGCAAGCCCGGCTGCCCGAAGAAGAATCTTGACCATCTATCGTCAACCTGTTTAAACGAATCAGGCATTTTTGATTGATAGGGGCGATGCGTTATGGCTATTGAAGGTTGTATAAAAAACCTGTCCTTGAAAAGTTTAATGTGATAACCAACGGAATACGTGTTAAAGATTTGAAAGCCATTGTCAATCTTCTTGCCGTTTTCATTTACAAAAGTTTGAAAAGCAGGCATCACGTCAACCTGGGCAAAAAGACCTTTCCATAAAAACCTGTAATAAGAAACTGAAACGCCGTGTTCACGAATATAACCTGGAAACCCTTCTCCTTCTGCTTCAAATGATTTTCCAAAAGGAATGCCAATTGGCCAGGCATATTTCCAGGTTTTAAATTCGAGTGAAATTGCATCCTTTCCCGTAATGCGATACCCCAAGTTCAAATAAACCATTTCAGGCTTATTGTTATCAGGTACTAAATTAGCCAGCATAAATAAGGTACTGCCTACAAAAAACTTTTTATAAGTACTATCTTGTTTGGCATATTGAGCTTTAACTTGTAGCGTGCCTGCCATGATTAAGGCCAAAGCGAACAATAAAATTATCCTTTGCATATCAATACGATTTGTTGTTAGACGATCATGCAAAGGTAGATTGGCGGGATGCCGTAACTCGTTGACTTAAGTTAAGAAATGAACCTTACCCTTTATTTTTCTCTATGATCCTTGCTCTTAACCTGCTTAAAGATTCGGGTTTGATACCTAAATAGCTCGCTAACTGATGCTGTGGCACACGCTGAATAAGGTCTGGTCGTGATTGCAATAAATTCAGGTATCGTTGTTCAGGCGAAGACGTCTTAAACTCGTCAAAATTGATTTGCTGTTTAACTAAAATCTCTTCCGATAAAACCCTGCACATGGATTCGAATTTTGGGAATTTATTAAAAACCTCCACTTCCATTTCAGGAGTCGAAACGGTAATGATTGAGTCTTCAATACAAGAAATGTAATATTCGGAAGGTGCTTTATTGACAACACAATGCGGTGTCAAAGCTTCCATTTCTGTATAGAACGCGGTTGTTTTTTCTTCTCCGTCAATCATGTAATAAGTCCGGATACCACCTTTCATTACAAAATATGATTCATTAGAATTTTGTCCTTCTCTTAAAAGAATCGTACCTTTTTTGATAGTCCGAAAAGTGTTCAAAGAGATGATGATATTCTTTTCATCTTCTGTCAAAGAAACATATTTTGATATAAAGTCAAATAGTAAGTCCTGCATTTTCTGCCTTTCTTTATTTGTACCAAAAGATTATCTACAATTCTTAAATATACGAAGATTTGCAGTACACTTTAAAATCTGTACTTTACTTACGAATTATAGTACTTTTGCCATAGCAATTACTTTACTATACCAGCAGCCAAGTGTCCGAAATAGAGTCCCTGACTATTCCACGGCTCCGGCAAAAAAAGGTTGGGCGGTGTACATAAGTTTGGGTGATTTGGCAAGACGTGGTAGCATTGGCTACAGTATCGTGAAGGCACGAGCCATGGAATCTTATAGATATTTCGGATACAGACTAGAGGGTACAAATACAGACCACGGAGCAGAAATGAGTTCAATCCAATTTGGTGGTATTTTCAACTATTTATAATGGTTCGGATTCTTCATGGCCCCTATTTTCTTTTTTAAAATCGTCTAAATCTAGCGCCTCCTCTGCCTCTGAGGAAGGCCCTTGGAATCGCTTAGGATTCTTTTTAGGTCCAAATTTAGCATCGGGAAATGGTTTCGCGTGACGTCTGGAGACGGTGTCTAAAATGATTTTCAGGGATTCATCAACTCTCGCATAGTATTTATCAAATTCATCCAGTATCATAGAAATTTCGACGTAGTTCACTTTGCCTTTGTCAAATATTGGGATGTAAGGTGGAACTTCAATCCAAGTTGGTGATGGATCTGCCTCGCCCGTCTCGTTATTATAAACAAATTCAAGATCCTCGAGGTCTTGATCAAATGCTAGCAAGTTGTCAGAATGAGCAATTAGATTTCTATTCTTCATTAACATGTGAAATGGGTTCATCCATTCCTTTGGGAGGTCGATTGCTTCTGTTACTACTATGTAATTTAGAATTTTCACTTTTGCACCAACATTTAAAATTAGACTACTGAGCAAAATATTATTAATAAAATATTCTGCTCTCGAATCTATGTACTCTTCAATAATTTCATTGATCCTCTGTTCAGTAAAATTAAAATTGATGATAATCTCTGCTATGTGTGTTTTTACATTAGTGATGTTCACTTCTCTGCCAGCTTCCATTATTGATTCAGTTTAAGGGTTTACTTTTTCGTTCTTCCAGTCATCTGCCTCAGATGCAATTTAGTGCCTAGTTTCTCGGATAAGCAGGGAAAACTAATTGAGTAAGTTCAATTTATCAGAAGGGAGACCATTAAGAATGGACTTTACAAACAAATTGCAAGCATCAACATAATTGCTAAGCCGATTACAGTTTTCTCACGACAAAGAAATAGAACTGAATTTTCATGACGTTGAGAAACAAGCGATCAATATTTCCTATTTGCAGCAGTTTAAACAGAACTTATCGATTTGATTACCTTCGATCCAAACATCCTTGATGGGGAGTTTTAATTAAAAGAACCAACTAGTACCTTATAGTTTTAAAAGGTTATTATTTGTTCCAAGGTTTATGATAAAATTAGACATTCAGTTTAACATTATAATAAAATCAACAAAATATTTTGAGTTGCGCACCGACCGAGGAAACGCTATTCCAGGTTGATCTAAGAAGATACACAAGCTGGATAATCTCAGGCTTAACATCTTCTATTTTGGCCTTGTTAAGCTCCTTTTTAAATGCATCATAATCAAACATATTTCCCACAAAAAGCCAAACCTCCCTCGTGGCCGACGGATTAGAAATTATGGCATTGTATTTATCCCACAATTTTTTTGGTGTTGCGCTTCCAACGATCATTCGGTTTGAAATTGTTCCGACTTTACTTACACTCCAAGGTTTTTTCCATTTGTTTATATTGTTTGTCGGATTTTTCTCAAAGTATGGAGTAAGGTAGTCGAGGTTTTTAGTTGCTTGTCCGCAGATTTCAGTGAAGGCAGTTGCAGAGAGCTTCGCATCTTTCGCCTTCGCATGAATGAACACAACTTTTTTAGTGACGGAATTTAGAGCGATGAAGTCACCAAGTTCTCCATTTAAATCGTCACAAAGTAAATAATCGAAGTCGAATTGATTTTCTAGATCAAGATCACCATATCCTCTGCCTCTTCTTGCTATTAAGCCAAATTGGACTTGCTACCTTTAAGTGGACATTGAGTTAAGTGAAACTTTTATAACTTAACACTTATGTCTGGAGAAAGAAGAGTATTTGACAAGGAGTTCAAACTGATGAGCGTTGAACTAAGCAATAGCCGCACAGACCTTGCTGCACTGGCAAAAGAATTGGATGTTCCACCTGCTATGCTATACCGCTGGCGTAGAGAGTTTTCTGCGAAACAAAACGGTAGTTTTCCTGGCAACGGAAAGGTGATTTTAAGTGAAACGGAACAGGAATTGGCCCGGCTAAGGAAAGAACTCCGCGACACACAACTTGAACGAGATATCTTAAAAAAGGCTGTAGGCATTTTCTCCAGGAGCGATGGCAAATATTCGGGTTCATAAAGGATCACCGGAAAATATTTCCCATTGAGAAAATGTGCATGGTTTTTAAGGTAAGCAGAAGCAGGTTTTATACTTGGCTGAGCAATAAACTATCGGATACAGCTATTGAAAATCAGACCCTTATCGATAAAATAATTGTTATTCATGGGGATAGTAAACAAACGTACGGAAGCCCCAGGGTCACTCAGGAATTGTACAAACTGGGGGTGAAAGTGTCCCGTCCAAGGGTCGCCAGACTGATGAAGAAAGCAAAAATAAGAAGTATTGTCAAGAGAAAATTCCGTGTCACAACAGATTCTGAACATACATATCCGGTTGTAGCAAATAAGCTTAACAGGCAATTTAAAGTAGAAAAAATAGCTACTGCGTGGGTGTCTGACATCACATACATTAAAACGACGCAAGGTTGGCTATATCTCACCATAGTACTGGATTTAGCTGACAGGAGAGTAATTGGATGGGCGCTTAGTTCAACAATGAAAGCTATTGATACTGTGATACCTGCGTGGAAAATGGCTCTGAAAAATAGAAGCGTAACCTGTGAATTAATTTTCCATTCGGATAGGGGAATTCAATACGCCTGCAACGAATTTAAAAGTTTGCTGGACAAAAGCCCACTGGTAATAAGAAGCATGAGCAGAAAAGGAAATTGTTGGGATAATGCGGTTGCTGAAAGTTTTTTTAAGACCTTAAAAGCAGAATGTGTTTACCAAAATACTTTTATTAATAAACACCAGGCAGCAATAATTGTATTTGAATATATTGAAACCTGGTATAATAGAAAGAGGCTTCATTCTGCCCTCGGGTACATGTCACCAAAAGAATTTGAAGAACTTTTAAATATGCAGAAAATTGCGGCTTAACATTTTGTCCTCTTTATTGTTGCAATTCCAAATAGTGTATCTGGGTGCCAGAGATTGTCTGCCACTGTTAGAACTTCTGAACCTTTTTCACTCGCAATCTTGGATATGCATTTATGTGGATGAAAAAGTTGATTAATGTCTAAATCTTTATTTTTGCTTACAAGGTTTAGCCCTGGTTTGAAGAAGTTTTTGTAAGCATAAATATGTTGATTTCCTTCCAACACGATGCGAAAGGATTGTTGTGCATTGAGGTATTCAAGCAGTGAAGGCTCTTTGGAATTCAAATTTGTAATAGCAGAGTCCAACTCATGACTACTAAGAAGATATTTCTTTTTGTCTTTCAGGTATCTAATGTCTATTTTAAATTCTTTTTTATTTACTTCCAAGATAAACACGCCTGCTTCTACGTCAATACATAGAGTGTCAACAAAAATGTTTTCTGAGCTTTCTTCGATTTTATATTGAAACAAAATTTCATCAGAAATATCTAATAGTATGGAGGAAGCATTTGTATTCCTTGGGGGATCAACTTTTTCAGCAAACCTGTTAAGAAATCCGTTCACCTCAGCGTATCCTAGAACTGCATCTAATTCGAGCATAACACCATTTAGCCACTTCTGAAAATCGGAATATTCTATTCTTCTGTTACTAAAATCAGTAATTCTTCCATTTTGAAATCCGATGTAACGCTTTTTCATTTCTATATCACCGTCTACATATCCTTCTAGACGCGATGGGAAGTATGAGTGGTCAGACAACCCTGGGGCAGTGTCTTCCACGGAATTTGCTTGTAACTCTTTGCTTCGAACGCTTGCTCTTCCCACATCCGTATTAAGAAGATAAATTTTGCTTATTGAACGCTTGTCTTTAAACAACTTAATAAGAGATTCCCTTGTTATCGGCGAAAGGGCTTCAATTTGCCTCATCTGACTATTTTGTATGCTATCATAATATAAAACTCGGTCTCTATAGAATTTTAAAAATGTCAACGCAAGCGTTTGTTCGATAAAAATGCCGTCCTTAACCAGTGGAGAGTTTTCGTATTTTATATAGAGAATAAGCAAGGTGTCCGTTTCAGGAATCTCATGTTTTAGTATATAATAGTCACGTCTATTCCACTCCTCTAGTACTAGCTCAGACATTTCTTTGAAAGTTATCGAGCCGTCGTTTTCGTATGCATTTATTTTTTTTTGAAATAGTAAGCTCTCGGTTAATGATATGTTGTTAACGTCGACGAGATCCCTAAAAGCTCCGCTAAAATATAATGTTGATGCTTCTTTGTTTACCTTTAAGACATCTGTTATATCGAAAAGCTTCTTTCTGGTATCAATTAACTGATCATAGGTGAGATACTTTTCCCACTCTTCATTTGTTTTAGTCACATTCCCTGAAAACAAAAATGCAACTTGATCTGGTTTCCGTTCAGGATTACGAAGAATTCTCCCGATTTGCTGAATTAGCATCCTCGTACTACCGAAATCTGCAAATAAAACTACAATACAAAAATCAGGATTGTCTATACCCTCAATTAGTTTGTATTGATGAACAAAAAAATCGTACTTCTTCTGATCGTCTGAATCTGGTACATCTTTCGTAAAATTCTTGTAATTTTTGAATGTTTCATGGATACCGATCACGGTTTTTCTTGCGACTTTTAATGCTCCTACAATTTTTGCGATATCGTCACTTTTTTCGCATCTAATTATAGTTTTCGGTTTTTTTATTCCTTGATTCGCAAGAATGTTGCTTACACTTTCTATTTCTTTCAGCAAATTAACAACGAAGTCTTGGTGGTTTCTTGAAGAAGGGATTGGCCGAATCTTAATTTTTCTTAGAATATTTTGGTTCTCGCAAAACGAGTGTTCCAGAGAATAAAATTTTTCTTTATCAATATTGAAAATTTTGTAATCATTCCTATAAGGAGTCGCAGAAAACAATATCGTTGGTTTTCCAAATGAGCGAACGGTATCTCCCCAGGTCAATGCAGGTTCTTTGTGTCCTTCGTCGAATACCAAGTAATCACTTTCAGCTTGTAAAAGTTTGAAGGTATCGTTATATTTTTCCGTCGATCCTAGTGTTTGCAAAGCCTGTATTGTTGTCACGATTATAAAACGGTGACCCTTAATTTTTTCAAGGACTTCTTCCGCGGTCGTTGGTAGTAATGGCTCAATTACTTGAGGCTCGAGATTTTCCAAGGAATAACCAATCTTAGTCCAGAAGTCTGATCTTAATTCGCGAACAATTTGCTCTTTTAAAGCAGTACTTGGCGTTATAATTATGAAGTTTTTATCAGGATATGCAATGCGAGACAGACATGCGAATACACCCGTTTTCCCTGTTCCAGTCGGCATTTTAATTAAAAATGCTTTTTTGTCGAAATTAACAAAATAGTGAGCAATCTCACGGATTGCATCTTTTTGGTGAGGCCATATGTTTAAAGAGTTTACATTTAGTAGTCGATTTTCAAGAGACATCATTATATTTTCAATTACGAGGATGGTTTCTTGTAATATAAAAATATCTTTTCTTTTTTGAAATATTATAGGAAAAAAGATAGTATACTATACGCAAAATCCCAAATTAAAAGAAAACGGTTAAGATGGCGCTGCTCCCACGTTGTGCGTAGTGTCCTTTGAACATGCATACTTATAATATTTGACCTTTTGTAACGGTCTTAGACAGAGTTAAAATTTCGTGTATCCAAGTTAGAGGTTGACAATACATGATAAATGTTGGCCTTTCTACATGGACTCCAGAACGCTAACGGTAAATTATTCAAGTCCCTTGTCCGGAAAATACGATTAACTCCACAAAAAAAGCCCCAAAAGGGACCTTTTAAAACCTAGGAGGGAGACGGGTCTCGAACTCGCGACCTCTAGAACCACACTCTAGCGCGC
The DNA here is from genome assembly GCF_019711195.1 of Dyadobacter sp. NIV53. Classification (NCBI taxonomy): domain Bacteria; kingdom Pseudomonadati; phylum Bacteroidota; class Cytophagia; order Cytophagales; family Spirosomataceae; genus Dyadobacter; species Dyadobacter sp. NIV53. Next base: position 4,327,461 of record NZ_CP081299.1, on the reverse strand, counting down.
TAACCGACTGAGCTACAACCTCCATATTTATCAATCAATAGCAGAGATCATTTTTTTATAATCGTCACGATTTAATAGAATTATCACAACATTATTTAATAAAAATAATACATCAATATTTAATAGATTTGCAACGACGAAATATAATAAGATTAGCACTTCTTTGATATGGCAACTCCACGTGAAAGATTCGCAGAAGCCCTGCAATTCCTGCACGATTTGCAGCAAAAAGGGATCGTTGGCATTCATACTGACGATATGCCAAGCCGGAAATACCGGGAAATACTTTCTAAAAACGGATTTATCCGGGAAGTAACGAAAGGTTGGTACATAGCCACTAATCCGGAAGAAAAAGATGGTGAGACCACTGCCTGGTATAGTTCCTACTGGGATTTTGTTGCCGTATTTCTGGAACGCAAGTATGGTCACGACTGGTCCTTGTCTGCCGAGCAGTCCTTATTGCTACATGCAGGTAGCCAGGCGGTTCCCCAACAGCTGCTTGTGCGATCTCCGCTGGGAAACAACAATCCTACGCCACTACCGCACAAAACCTCTCTATTCAACATGAGGGGTGAATTACCTCAGGCGGATCAGCTTACGATATCAGCAAATGGCATTCGGATGTATAACCTGCAGGCAGCATTGGTGTATAGTTCTGCCACTGTGTATACGCGTAATGCCATTGACGCACGTACAGCACTTTCGTTAATAAGAGATGCATCAGAGTTATTGCCAATACTTTTGGAAAATGGACATACAACATTAGCGGGACGTCTGGCGGGTGCTTTCAGGAATATCGGAAGAGGTAGAATAGCCGACCAGATTCTTGATACCTTTAAGCAGGCAGATTATGATATCCGCGAGGAAGATCCATTTGAGAGCAAGCTTGACCTGAAATTGTCTGCACGGGAACGCTCGCCATACGCAAACCGGATACGCCTGATGTGGATGCAGATGCGTCAATCTGTAATAGCAAACTTTCCGGCTTCTCCCGGGATTTCCGATGACCATGAGGCGTTTCTGAAAAACATAGACGACATCTACATAACGGATGCCTATCATTCTCTATCCATTGAACGATACCGCGTAACGCCCGAACTGATTGCCAAAGTAAGTTCGGGAGAATGGGATGCCAGCGAAAATAAACAAGACCGTATACAACGCGACGCAATGGCGGCCAGAGGGTACTACCAGGCTTTTCAGTCTGTTAAGGAGAGTATCGAAGCCATACTTCAAGGTAAAAATGCAGGAACACAGGCAGACATAAATCACTCCAAATGGTACAGACAATTGTTTGATCCAAGTGTAACAGCCGGTATCTTAAAGGCAGCGGACCTCGCCGGATACAGGAACCATCAGGTTTATATCGGTAATTCCAAACATGTACCGCTTAATGTTGATGCCATGAGAGATGCGATGCCTGTATTGTTCGAGCTTCTGGAAGAAGAACCCGAAGCATCGGTAAGAGCTGTATTGGGACACTTCATATTTGTATTCATTCACCCTTATATGGACGGCAATGGACGTATGGGGCGATTCCTGATGAATGCAATGCTTGCTTCGGGAGGATATCCCTGGACGGTAATACCTGTGGAAAGTCGTGACAAATACATGCAGGCATTGGAAAGAGCCAGTGTAGAACAGAACATTGAAACTTTTTCTATCTTTCTTGGCCATCTGGTCAAGGAGGGAATGAAAGGGAAAGCTGTTGCTAAATTACCTGATGACGGATCTGGCGCTCTAACCGACTGAGTGTTAACCACCGTTTTTACCACAAAAAAAGGCCCTGAATTTCAGCACTTTAATGTTTGGGCGGCCGCCGTGCGGAGGGAGACGGGTCTCGAAACGTATCGACGCACCGCCGCAACCTCTAGAATCAGACCGGGTCGCGTAGACCGGGTCGCGTAGACCGGGTCGCGTAGACCGGGTCGCGTAGACCGGGTCGCGTAGACCGGGTCGCGTAGACCGGGTCGCGTAGACCGGGTCGCGTAGACCGGGTCGCGTAGACCGGGTCGCGTAGACCGGGTCGCGTAGACCGGGTCGCGTAGACCGGGTCGCGTAGACCGGGTCGCGTAGACCGGGTCGCGTAGACCGGGTCGCGTAGACCGGGTCGCGTAGACCGGGTCGCGTAGACCGGGTCGCGTAGACCGGGTCGCGTAGACCGGGTCGCGTAGACCGGGTCGCGTAGACCGGGTCGCGTAGACCGGGTCGCGTAGACCGGGTCGCGTAGACCGGGTCGCGTAGACCGGGTCGCGTAGACCGGGTCGCGTAGACCGGGTCGCGTAGACCGGGTCGCGTAGACCGGGTCGCGTAGACCGGGTCGCGTAGACCGGGTCGCGTAGACCGGGTCGCGTAGACCGGGTCGCGTAGACCGGGTCGCGTAGACCGGGTCGCGTAGACCGGGTCGCGTAGACCGGGTCGCGTAGACCGGGTCGCGTAGACCGGGTCGCGTAGACCGGGTCGCGTAGACCGGGTCGCGTAGACCGGGTCGCGTAGACCGGGGTCGCGCTCGACTCTAGCGCTCTAACCGACTGAGCTACAACCTCAATATTTTGCCACAAAAAAAGGCCCCATACGGGACCTCTTTAAACCTGGGAGGGAGACGGGTCTCGAACCCGCGACCTCTAGAACCACAATCTAGCGCTCTAACCGACTGAGCTACAACCTCCGTTTTTTCCCAATTGGGAGTACAAAAGTAGGAAAAGGTTTGAAGCTTGCAAGACTATTTTTTAGTTTTTTTACAAACTTCAAACCTTTTTTATATTTTAAATGGATTATTTTGCTGCAATGTAAAGAGCATCAGCTGCTTTCCAGTCAACAACATTCCAATAAGCATCTATATAATCTGGTCTTTTATTCTGGTATTTTAAATAATAAGCGTGTTCCCAAACGTCTAATCCAATCACCGGAGTACCTTTTACTTCAGCAATATCCATCAATGGATTGTCCTGATTTGGAGTAGAAGTGATTGATACAGCACCGTCTTTTACAATTAGCCATGCCCATCCTGAACCAAAACGGCCAATTGATGCTTTTTTGAATTCGTCTTTGAAAGCTGTAAATGAACCGAATTTTGCATCGATTGCTTTTGCCAGTTCTCCTGTTGGTTCACCGCCGCCGGAAGCAGAAAGTGATTTCCAGAAAAAGCTGTGGTTCCAGTGTCCGCCGCCATTGTTGCGTACCGGTGCCGGAGCTTTGCTGATATTGGCAATGATTTCTTCTATAGTTTTGCCTTCCAGGTCAGTGCCGGCAATAGCAGCATTCAGATTGGTAACATAAGCCTGGTGGTGACGGTCATGATGTATTTCCATTGTCAATGCATCAATGTGCGGTTCTAATGCATTGTTCGCGTAGGGTAATGGATCAAGTGTAAAAGCCATTTTAATTAAGGTTTAATGGTTATCAATTAACGTTTATTAGTCTTCTAACAGCAGAATACTGGTTTATGTTCTTAAAGTCTTAAAAAACTTGAGAAGTAACTCTTTGGATTCAATACCCAGAATTCCCGTTACAAGCTGTGTTTTAGGATGTAAAATTCCTGTGCCAAACCTGGAAAATCCTCTTTTTTCATCTAATGCTCCAACAACAACTCTCTTCATTTGTGACCAGTAAAGAGCTCCCGCACACATTACACAAGGCTCCAGCGTAACATATAATGTGCAATCCTGTAGATATTTGGCGCCCAGATAATCCGAGGCCGCGGTAATAGCCAGCATTTCTGCGTGCGCTGTTACATCATGAAGTTTTTCAGTCTGGTTATATCCTTTGCCAATAATGCGTTCCCCGATGACTGCAACCGCCCCAACGGGAATCTCCCCTTCTTCAAAAGCAATTTCCGCCAAACGCATCGCCTCGGCCATAAAGTAATTGTCCAGGATATCGGCTTGTATGTTCATTTCTTCCAGAATTATTTTTAACCACTTATTACGAAAAATGGGATACTCATTGCGGCTGCAACAAATATCCCATTTTTTGAGACTATATAAACCTTTCTGTAATTAAGGTTTCATTACTTTACGTACCGAGTTAAGATTACCATTCTGTATCTGCAATAAATACAATCCTGACGGATAGGCTGAGAAATCCAGGTCTGTCGTTTTCTTACGGATAGTTTGATCAAACAGAGGGCGCCCGTTCATATCAATAACCTGTACTTTTGCTTCTTTTGAAGAAATGGCACCTGTAATTTCAACAATACATTTACCTTCCACAACAGTCGGATATACATTCAGCCAGGCAGAAGATGCAACCGGCGGTTCTACTCCCAGGATAGCATCAACCTGAACACGCGCCGAGCCGACTCCTTTTCCTTCCCCGCAGCTATTCGAAACAGAACTTATTGTATAAGTAGTCGTTGATTTCGTAGCCAGTTTAAATGAATAAGGAGTGGTGCTGGTTGTGATCAATGAATCGCTAACACCATTGTTAAGCATGAACGACCAGGGAGCCTTTCCTGTAAATTCTGCTTTTAAGGTAGCACTTTCGCCTGCTAATATCGTTTGAGATCCTGTCAGGGTTGCAATTGTCAAAGGACTTGCTGAGATACCAACTGTACTTACGTTTCCTCTCACTAACAAATCAGGATTATCGCCTGAACTTACAACCCGGATAAAGTAATTGCCTCCTTTGGTAGTATCAGGAAATGTAGCTGTAACCTGATTTGACGTTGCTACGGAAGGTATGGTATAAAACGATTTATCTGTATTGGTCAGTGATATCTGAACCTTAAATGTATTGCCGGCAGGAAAATCCCCTGATTGCTGAAAAGGAACACCAAAACTTTTCCCTGCACAGGCTTCTGACACCGATGGAATACCGGAAACAATTGTCGGGATTTTTACTGTCACCAGAGCGCTGCCGTTAGGCGTTCCTTTGCCACATGCATTGGATACTTCGGTAACAATGTATGAAGTTGTTATACCCGGAGTAACAGCAATTGTTGTGGTTGCCTGATCTGTGGTATCCGTAGTCCCATTTGACAATATGTAAATCCATGGCCCGTCTCCTGTAAATTTCAGTGTAATAGAAGCAGTCTGACCTAAATCAATCGTTGTATTCCCTGATATTGTGGCAGATGGCAACGCCTTGATGTGGATCTTTATCTCTTCCTTCGGACTTTCGCAGCCATTTGTAGTTGTCGTTTGTGAAACGTAAAAGGAATAATCTTCTACTTTGTTGGTATACGGTGAGAAAGGATTCTCCTGATATTGTGTATCTGTTGCATTGCGGTACCATTTCAGATCAGTTCCTGTTGCGTTCAGTATCGGAGCATCCACACCCTGACAATAAGCAAGATATGTGGTTGTTACTGGTTTTGGAGTAGTATTGATTTTAACATCAATTTTTGCACGATCGCTTAAACAGCCTTCAAGTGACTGGCCTACAAAGTATGACGTTGTGCCGCCTTCACTGGTTGATGGCGTAGGTGCAGTACCAGTTGCAGTACCACCTGTTGCATTTGTGCCATACCATGCAGGAACTGCATCGGTTACCCAGGTAGCAGTTAAAGGCGATGCTGCAACAAACTGGCAATATTCGATATTGGCAACACCAGGAATTGCAGGCAATGGTTTGACACGGATTTTTTGTATTACTCTTGCCGGACTTTCACATCCTTTATTTGTAACCTGAGTCGTATAATACGTGCTCGTTCCCGCAGTAGTTAAATTAACAGAAGGTGTTTTAGTTGTATCTGTCCCTGTAGCTGCGGTATACCATCTGATTGTATTTCCGCTTGCAGCTTTTACAGGGAATGTGTAAGTTTTATTTTCACGTTCCTGACAAAGAACTTCTGATGTGGTGGCTAACGCGGCTGGCGTAGGATTCACAAAAACATTAAGCTTGGCACGCGGGCTTTCGCAGGACAACGTTGCATAAGTATTCGACTGCGTCAGATAGTACGGAATAGTTGCAGCAGTTGTGGTTTTTGGTGTAGGTGGATTTACAGATCCTGTTCCTCCGGTTTCATCACTATACCATTTATAAAGCGGCCCGGCTGGTGTCAATGGCACTGCTGTTTCTCCTACACAATAAGATACTGAATTAACAGGCGGAGCAGGTGGAGTAAATCTAATTATTACAGTTACTTTCGCTCTTGGTCCTTCGCATGAATTTGACGAAATTTGACTTACATAATAGCTGGTAGAAACTTCTATAGTTGTAGCAGGTACCGGAGCTGATGATAATGCAGTACCTCCGGTTGCAACAGTGTACCATTTAAATACAGCTCCTGTAGTACCCGATGCGGTTAAAGCAGTTGCTGTTGAATTCTGGCATAAATTAATTGTATCGGAAGCAATAGTTGGAAGCACTGAAATTGGTTTTACGATCACCTTTATTTCAGCCCTCTCGCTCTCACACCCTTTTAAGGTTTGTGTTACATAATAACTTTTTGTACCGGCAGTTGTGGTCAATGGAGTTAGCGCTGTAGCTGTTCCTGTCCCACCCGTTGCAGCTGTATACCATTTTAATAAAGTTCCGGTAGCAGTAAGTGGAGAGGCCTCTTCTTTTAAACAATACTGAACCGGATCTTTGTCCACAACGGGAATAGCAGTCTGATTGACTATAACGTCTATTTTTGCACGGGCACTTTCACATCCGATCGTTTGGGTTACATAATAACTTGTAGTCCCCGCTTTAGCTGTCGATGGAACAGGCGCGGCCGTTAAAGCCGTACCACCGCTTGCAGTTGTATACCATTTCAAAGCTTTACCTGTAGCTGAAAGTGCAACGGCTGGTGAAGTGATACAATATTCTACATCTGCAACAGTTGGCATAGCAGGAGGTGTACAGGCACTTACAGTTACTACAATTTCGGCACGTGCACTTTCACAGTTTGCTATAGTTTGGGTAACGTAATAACTTTTTGTTCCGACTGTGGCAGTAGAAGGAATTGGTGCAACAGAAGAACCCGTGCCACCGGTTGCAGCAGCATACCATTTTTTATTTGTTCCGGTAGCAGTTAATGCGACCGCTTCATCTCCAATAGTATAACTTATATTAGCAACAGTTGGAGCAGCATGTGGTGTACAGGCACTTACCGTTACTACAATTTCGGCACGGGCACTTTCACAGTTTGCTACAGTTTGGGTAACGTAATAACTTTTTGTTCCAACTGTGGAAGTAGAAGGAATTGGTGCAGTAGAAGAACCCGTGCCACCGGTTACAGTTGTATACCATTTTAAACTGGTCCCGGTTGCCGTCAATGCCAAAGCAGCATCTTCAACCGTATAATTTTTATTGGCAACAGTTGGAGCAGCAGGCGGCGTACAGGCATTTACAGTTACTACAATTTCAGCACGGGCACTTTCACAGTTTGCTATAGTTTGGGTAACGTAATAACTTTTTGTTCCGGGTACAATAGTTGATGGAGTTGGTGCAGAAGCCAATGCGGTGGCACCAGTCGCAGATTCATACCACTTAAATGTTGAACCCGTAACACCAGTAACTGTAAGTATATCAGCAGTATCACCTACGATGTAACTTTTGTTAACAACTGTTGGGGCAGCTGGCGGTGTGCAGGCATTTACCGTTACCACAATTTCGGCACGTGCACTTTCGCAACCACCGACTGTTTGGCTTACAAAATAACTTTTTGTTCCGGGTGCAATAGTTGATGGAGTCGGTGCAGAAGCCAATGCGGCGGTACTAGTCGCAGACTCATACCACTTGAATGTTGAACCGGTAACACCGGTAACTGTAAGTATATCAGCAGCATCACCTACAATGTAACTTTTGTTAACAACTGTTGGGGCAGCGGGCGGTGTGCATGGAGCGGTAATAACATCGATTTTTGAACGCGGACTTTCACAACCGGCTGTCAATGTCTGGCTTACGTAATAACTTACGGTTCCGGCAACAGCGGTAGACGGCGTTGGAGCAATTGCTGACCCGGTTCCACCGCTTGCAGCAGAATACCACAATAATCCGGTGCCCGTAACAGACGAAGCCAATGAAACAGATGCATCATTGACGATATAGTTTTTGTTAACAATTACCGGTGCTGCCGTTATTTCATTTATTGTAAAAACAGCACTTGCCGAGCCAATTGTAACTGGTGTTGTTCCCGCAATAACCCTGACTTTATAACCTGTTCCGGCAGCTGCCTCAGACGGAATAGTAATGCTGATTGGAGTTGCCGTATCCGTACCCACCGAAACAGGAGCGGTGAAAGATCCCGTTGCATCTGATAATTGAGCTGTAAATTCAGTTCCTGTTGGGAATGTTCCTGTGGTAGTGAATCCGACCGAAATGGTACTGCCTGCACATATGGCGGCGGAACTTACGGCACTTGTAGTAATGGTTTGTGCAAATGATGAGGCTATTGTCAGAAGCGTGGCAATGCAAGCAAAAATTCCTTTGTTAATAAATGTTCTTTTCATGTATCTTACTAATATCTTTCCTCTTACCTGTTCAGTTGGTAAAGTTAGATATATTTTTCAAATACATTCTTACACTATCAATGTAGAATACTTTTCCTTTCGCGAAGCGAAGTATATACAACATCCTGAATTCTTCTACGTGTGTGCTGGGTTGTTATAGCATTATTTTCAGCATCAGGATTGACACGGTTGGACAGGAAAACAAATAACAGGTCCTCATCCGGATCCATCCAGACCATTGTCCCTGTAAAACCAGTATGTCCAAATGAATTAACGGATGCCAAAGAAGAAACAAAAGAACTGTTACCATCTGCGGGCACTTTATCCCAGCCTAAGCCACGATGATGGGATTCGTCGTAAATCCTGGAAAACAAAGGAACGGTAGCAGGCTGGAAAAATGTGCGGCCGGCATAATTCCCTTTCCAAAGATTCATTTGAAAAAGTACAGCCAGATCCCTGGCCGTACCAAACAGGCCCGCATGCCCGGAAACCCCGCCTACTTCGGCAGCCATCTGATCATGAGCGGTTCCCTGCAGCAACTGATTCCGGTAACGGTAATCCTGTTCGGTAGGGGCAATTTGTTTTTCCGGAAAACGGCGTAATGGATTGAAACCTAAATATGGCAATCCCAATGGCTCATAAATGTTGGAAGAGACAAAAATATCAAGCGGCTGGCCGGTTACTTTTTCTACAATTTTTTGCAGTGTCAGAAATCCCAGGTCACTATACAGATAGCCATATTCACCAGACCGTGCTTTTTTATTGTTCATAGGAGATTTTATCACCCATTTCCACACAGAGTCACTTAATGAAGGTTTGGCAAAAAGCTTTGGAGCAACCTGCAAATAAAAACTGGTATCAGGCCTTGAACTGTAATATTCGGGCATTAACCCTCCTCCGCTGCTCTTTGTCCTGTCCCACAATGAAGGATAAAATGAAATTAAACCTGAACGGTGCAGCAGCAGGTCGCGTACTGTAAAATTCTCCTTATTGGTGGCCAGCAATTCAGGTAAATAATGGGAAGCTCTTTCATCCAGGTCAATTTGTTTTCTGTCATACAGCAGCATCACGGATTGCAATGTGGCCGCAACTTTGGTCACAGAAGCCAGATCGTAAATCGTTTCATTATTTACCCGTTCGGGAAACCTGTAATTTAATCCACCAAATTGTTTGTCATATATAACTTTCCCTTTTCTGGCTACTAAAATCTGGCAACCAGGAAACACATGTCCCTGAACGGAAGCTGTTGCTATTGCATCTATTTTATTAAGCATAACTCCATCCATGCCCACACTTTCAGGAGTTCCGAATGCGATCCTGTTAATGGCCGATGTAGTTATGCCGGCGCCTGCTTTATAAGACGAAACGGAAACTGGTAAACGTCCCTGTGAAGTCAGGCCTCCAAAAATAATCTGGGGTACGATTTCCTGCTGATCTTTGCCATCCTGTCCGGCACAGATCAGAACATCCGTTTCAGGAAAAAACTGAATACTATATGGCGTGCCGAACAAACATAAAACTACTTTTTTCCCCTGTTGTTTTAATTGTGTTACAAAATCCACCATGCCGGATGTAACCCCATAATTACGTTTCGGATTGGAAGCAATGCCATGTACATCCACTACAACTACCTCATACGGTTGCAGATAGGTCAGCATTTCAGAAATTTCGTCCTGAGTAGATGGCCCGCCATAGAAATTATAAGAACGCATCGGTTTGTAAGTTGTCAGCATTTTCTGGAAGGTGACACTATTCTCTCCGCCCATACTTACCGATGCCATATTATTATCAATAGTCAGTCCGACAGGAAGCATGTTATTGTCGTTTTTAACAACTGTTACTGATGCTTCACAAAGTTCACGATATAGTTCTTTACTGTTTTCGGTATTCAGGTCGGTATAAAGGTTGGTAATTTCTACCGGTTTATAATTACTCAAGCCAGCCCAGTATTTGGCCTGAAGGATACGTTTTACTTTATCATCAATAATTTTTCCGCTGATGATTTTACGGTCAATCGCATCTTTAATTTTGGCAATCGTTTCAGCTACATTTTCAGGATAAAGCAAAACGTCGTTTCCGGCAATCAATGCTTTCAAATTTACATCTGCTGCTTTACCGGTTTTTAACACACCCTGCATGTTCATGGCATCAGTAAACACCAACCCGCGAAATCCAAGTTCTTTTCTTAGCAGACCATTGATGACTTTTTCGGAAAGAGAACTGGCCAGTTTTGGTGTATTGTCCAGGGCAGGAACAAACAAATGGCCACTCAACACGCCCATCAGACTATCATTGATCATTTCTTTATAAGGATAAAGATCAATTTCTGATAATTCTTCAGCGGAATGGGTCAGAACGGGAAGCGTAAAATGAGAATCGGCGTCGGTATCACCATGGCCGGGGAAATGTTTGGCCGTCGCAATCACCTGGTTGTGCTGCAAGCCTTTCATATAAGCAACGGCTTTGCGCGTTACGTTTTCACGATCTTCACCAAAAGAACGTATACCTATAACCGGATTGTTAGAATTGCTGTTAATATCCGAAACCGGGGCAAAATTGATATGAATACCTAAACGGCTGCATTGCTTTCCAATGTCGGCTCCCATCCGGTATATCAGTTCATCATTCTGAATAGAACCCAGTACCATTTGTTTGGGAAATGAAATGGTACTATCCAGGCGCATTCCTAAACCCCATTCGCCGTCAATACCAATAAACAAAGGGACTTTCGTATGCGACTGGTATCTGTTTGTCAGCTGTGCCTGACCAACGGGGCCACCCTGAAAAAATATTAATCCTCCAATATGAAAATCGTTGATCAGACGGTCGATATTCCGGTAGTGTGATTCATCCCGGTTTGAAAAAGTAGCCACCATAAAAAGCTGGCCAATCTTTTCTTCGGTAGACATGGTTTCCAAAGTACTGTCCACCCATTTATTTTCAGGCAACACCAAAACCGGCTCTCTATGCTTTCTGGGCGCTTTTGTTGATTTCTGTTCTGGTTTGGACGCATTAGCTTCCGCAACTTCTGTATTCACACGGATCAGTTTCCATGCAACAGAAACAACCGAACTCAACACAACCAGCACAAGAATGCCAGCAACAAAACCAAACCGGCTGATGAACCAACTCTTCATAGGATAAACGACTGACTTTTAAGAGGGACAAAGATCATTCTAAATTACAAATAAGAATAAGATTTATCAAAGATTACCAGTAGAACAATTTACCGGTCAATAAATGCAATTATTTTTAAGATTTAATGCAATTCTAATAATTGGCAAGAATACTATTAGGCAAGCAACTAATTGGGCCGCTATCTGTTAGCTTGTGAGACTACGGAAAATATCTTCCAGTGAATTTCCGGATCCCCTTAGAGTTTCCAGAGAACTGTCACTCACAACTTTTCCTTTATTGATAATAATCACGCGGTCACATAAAGCCTCAACTTCCTGCATAATATGCGTTGAAAAAAGGACTGTTTTATTTTTTCCGGCTGTACGGATCAGCTCTCTGATTTCAAGGATCTGGTTAGGATCCAGCCCTGTTGTGGGTTCGTCAAGAATAAGTACTGACGGATCGTGTAAAAATGACTGGGCAAGACCTACCCGCTGGCGATATCCTTTTGAAAGCTGTCCGATTTTCTTATGTTTTTCAGTTTCCAGGCCACACATCGATATCATTTCACCGACACGCGCTTTCAGGGAATCGCCGCTTAACTGATACATTTTGCCCGAAAACAATAAAAATTCACGCACGTACATATCCAGGTAAAGCGGGTTATGTTCGGGCAAATAGCCTATTGCCCTGCGGGATTGCATGGGTTGCTCTTTCACATCAAAATCTGCAACGCGGGCAGTTCCTTCGGAAGGTTTCAGATACCCGGTCAGAATTTTTCATGGTTGTAGATTTTCCTGCGCCATTTGGGCCGAGAAAACCTACGATTTCACCGGGACGGAGTGTAAATGAAATTCCATCCACAGCACGCTGCGATCCATAAACCTTCGTAAGATTGGTAACCTGAATTGACATTGAAATAGCTTTTAGCGATTGGCTTTTAGCGATTAGCTTTTAGCTAACGGCTAATCGCTAAAAGCTAATTGCATTTTAAACTTTAAGGAACAACCTGTTACGATACAGCAAATACATAAATGCCCATTGAACCATGATATAAGCAATAACTTCACCAACCACCGCAACTGAGTGTGGGAAATAACTTAATATCCCGCCAAATAATGCCTCGGCTGTGTAAAAGAAATCGATATATCTGCCAACCATATAAATTACGATTGAATTCATTCCTATTACAACAAAGAAGAATGTCCATTTACGATAGTTCAATACATCGATGACCCAGTAAAACAAACCCAAAAGTAAAGTACTGAACCCACCTGCGCAAAGTACAAACGAGCTTGTCCATAAATTCTTATTGATTGGAAAAAAGAAATCCCACACCAGACACAGCAATAAACTGATAACACCTGCTGCCATCAGATACACGACTTTATTATTTCTTGGAATGATTTCGTCATTTGTACGGAGTAATTCTCCTGCGAAAATCCCCATCAAACCGGTAGCAATGGCAGGTATCGTCGAAACAAGCCCTTCTGGATCATGAATAGTAAGATGCAAACGGCCCGGAATTATCATACGGTCGATATAACTCGCCGGGTTACATTCCATGGTAAGAATTCCCGCTCCGCAACCCGGTACAGGAAACCACATCATAAATGCATAATAGCCAATAAGCAAACTGGCAAACCATATCCACCTTGCTCTTTTGTTTGTATATAAATAAATGATCTGGGCAAACATACCCGCCAATCCTATACGTGCCAGAACGCTTGGATAACGCATTTTTGCCCATTCTGTATGAAATAACCCGTTATTATAAATGATACCCAGAAAAACCAGGATCAGTCCCCGCTGAATTACTTTTTTAATCAGTTCAGAAGGCGGCACTCCTTTTTCCAAACGGCTTCCCAATGAAAACGGAACCGAAACTCCGGCCATGAACAGAAAGGTTGGAAAGATCAGATCGTAAGCACGGAAACCATTCCAGTCGGGGTGTGTAAACTGATGCGCCATAAAAATAGCCCATGACCAGCCGGTAACTTTTGCAAGAGCAGCAAAGATTTCTTCTCCTCCGGAGATCCAAAACATATCAAAACCACGTAGCGTGTCCAGAGAGAGCAGCCTTTGCGAAGTAGAACTTTCTTTCATTTTGTTAATTTAATTCAGGTATAAGGGAAATAAGGTTTTTAGGATATTGATTGTGAGGACACAAACAACGGCGCAGCGCAATTGCACCTACAATTACTGGAAACTTTCAAATAAATACTATTGGCTTCGTTTTACAAAAGTACTTTTATTGGAATAAACATATCATTGTAAAAAATAATAAAAAAAGATGCTGTTTTTGATCCGCTTATATTTTTATCCGGAACACCTTCGTTATTAGCATCAATATTTCAACCCAGACAAATTAGCTTCCATGAAAAAGATTTTAATTTTATCCCTGATAATTTCAGGACTTGTATTTAACGGTTGTGCAACTTCCAACAATTCATCCCGTGACGATTCCGAACGTAACGAAGAACGTGTTGTTAATAACAAACTGAATAATAAAAAGCTGGAAAAGAACCTGGACCGTTTTACGGAAGAACTAAACCTTACCAAACGCCAGCAGAAAGAGCTTAAAAAAATTGACAAAAGATATGCACGGCTGGACAGAAAACTTTCCCGCAAGGATTATGCAAAACGTCGGGATCATAAGGAACTGGCAACACAAAAGCGTCAGGAAATACTGGAAGTGCTAACCAATGAGCAACAACAAAAACTCGAAGCATTGACTAAAAAAGGAAGGTTCAGCTTTGACCAGATATTTGGGAAATGATTTTCTATTCATGAATAGCTCTCATTTTAAAATGGGGGCTATTCATGAATTTTTATTTGTTGATTTTTCTAACTTTAAAATATCGTGCTCTAATTCTTTGAGGCTGTTTTCTTTTTCTGTTTTTCCCAGTTCGATTTTATATATCTTATATTCTTCCTCAGATTTTTTTAGAGCCATTTCATGACTTATTTTCCCTGCATGTGTAAGTAATTCACGACCATTAAGTTGCAATACAATGTCTAACCGGCTTATCCAATCAGTCATATACATAGGTGTTTGCTGCTGAGCCATAGATTCAGCAAATGCAAGATATTGCTCTACTAACAACCCTAATAGTCTGATCTCGTCTTCAAGAAGATAATTTTTAGCAATGCTTATATCAGCTTTTTTTACTGGCTCATTATTATTTTTATTATAAGACTGCATACCTAAAAGTGGCAAACTTCCATCGACTCTGCGGTATACCAGTTCAGCCGCGGTTTGCTGGCTAATCGCCCATAACAATTTGTTTTGCACTATTTTGAAAAAAGCAACTGTCTTTTCATTGGCTGCATCATAATCAATACTAGTAGTATAAATGTCTTTTATTTTTTGATAAAAAAACCTTTCGGATATGCGTATCTCGCGAATACGATCTTGCAGCTCATTGAAATAATTCATAGTGCTACCAGATTTAAAGCGGTCATCGTTGAGAGTAAATCCCTTAATAATGTATTCCTTTAATCTTTGCGTAGCCCAAATACGAAACTGGGTTCCCTGCCTGGATTTTACCCGATAACCCACTGAAATGATTACATCTAAATTGTAATAATTGGTGTCGTAAGTTTTATTATCCAAAGCAGTTGTTCGGAAATTCCGAATAACTGACTTTTCAATCAGTTCGCCTTCTTCAAAAATATTTTTTATGTGTTCACTTATAGTAGATTTTGATTTTTGGAAAAGGTGTACTATTTGAGACTGTGTCAACCAAACTGTTTCATCTTCAAGCCGCACATCAATTTTAATGTTACCATCCTGATTTTCATAAATAAGAATTTCGCCGGTATTCATTTTTAAGATTGTTGATTGATGAATAAAATTTAACGCAAACCCTCCAGCCACGCCGACACGGTTGGCCCGGTTATATCAAATAAAATTCCTGGTAAAATTCCTAACAAAACAGTCAGAATAGCTAATGGAACTAACAGGCCGATTTCTCTTGTCGTCAGATCTGTTAGCGGATGTGTGGTGCTGTGAGAAGCGTTATCATTTTTATACCAGAAAGAGCCGAAAAACATACGCTGATATGTCCACAGAAAATAAGCAGCAGCTAGTACAATTCCGAGTGTAGATAATGCGGGAATCCAGACCGGCAACTGGTCAGATTGGAAAGCGCCCATTAACGTAAATAATTCTCCTACAAAACCTGAAAAGCCAGGAAGGCCGAGAGAGGCAAAAAAAGCAATTCCGGTCAGAACAGTATAACGTGGCATTACTGCAATCAATCCTCTGTAATTCTCAATCTTACGGTCATGCGTACGATCGTAAACCACACCCGCAAGTAAAAATAACATAGCGGAAAGTACTCCGTGGCTTACCATTTGATAGATAGCGCCATTAATACCCTCGGCTGTAAATGCTGCAATACCAAGTAAAACAAAACCCATGTGAGAAACTGAGGAATATGCGATCATCTTTTTAAGATCACTTTGCCCCAATGCATTAAAACCTCCGTAAACAATAGAAATCATGCCCAAAATTGCTAACGGAACCGTACTGTATTGTGCTTCAAAAGGAAAGAAGCCATCTACAATCCTGATAAAACCGTAACCTCCGATCTTTAAAAGGATTCCGGCCAGGACAACCGAAATAGGCGTTGGTGCTTCTACATGCGCATCAGGAAGCCACGTATGTAACGGAACAACAGGTAATTTAACAGCAAAACCAATGAACAAAAACCAGAATGCGAGCAGACGTACAGGAATACCGAGTATGTAAAAATCTGAAATCTGGCTTAAAACAGAACCCGGAATGTAATTGCCTGAATCGGCCAGATAGGCAAAGCGGAAAGTATGCACCAATTCCTCTGGTGCAATTTTACCTTCCATAAGCCATTGTTGAAGCTGTAAAATAATATCTTTTGTAGCCGCATCTTCCATTCCGAGCACTCCAACTGCACGAGCAGTTTCAACGGGATCAATGGCTGAAAGGTATAAACCGATCATGACGATCAGGATTAACAGTGAACCAAAGAATGTATAGATGAAAAATTTGAGCGCTGCATATTCGCGTCTTGGCCCTCCCCATAATCCGATGAGGAAGTACATAGGCAAGAGCATAAACTCGAAGAACAAATAAAACAGAAAGAAATCCTGAGCCAGAAAACAGCCGATAATGCTTCCGCTCAGCAAAAGATACAATGCAAAATAACCCCGGGTGCGCTTACCGATATTCCAGGAACTGATAACACCGACAAAAAGCACTATTACTGCCAGCAAAACCAACGGGAAACTTATACCGTCCACGGCCAGGGCATAATCAATAGAAACAACACCGAGCGATCCGATTGGAATTGTTATCCAGTCAAGAGTTTCGCTCAACTGATACCCTGACTGATGATTGTCAAAAACCACATATAGCGAAACAGCAACCAGAAATTCCAGCAACAGCGCAGCCAGAGCAATAAGCCTGAAACTTTCAGGGCGCTGTGTGGGCCAGGCTGCAACGGCAACGGCGCCAAGTAACGGAATGGCTATCAGTAAAGTAAGTATATGATCAATCATTATGAGGAACTTTCAGCTTTTGGCACAAACCGTAAAATGAATGGCAATTAGCTAACTTTGAAATTTTATAAATTTTTAAACCTTTTATACAGATACCAACCATAAAATCAGCAAAAACACGCCAACAACTGTCACCAGAAAATATGACTGGATTTTCCCGTTCTGCAAACCACGAACCGCTTGTCCGGCAGTACGAATAGAAAATACAGTCAGTTTCACACCACCATCGACCACATTTCTATCCCCCCAGCTAACCAGATGCGCAGCTACAACACTGCCTTTTGCAATAAAATCTACAAAAGCATCTATAACATGTTTTTCAAAACGTTTTGATAAGTCTGCTATGAAACTGAACGGAACAAGAAAATACTTTTCATTGGAATACTCCCGAAGCCATGAAAAACCTTGTTTTGGCATTTCCGGAGTACTTTGTGTTTCCCAGTTAATACCAAACGGATTCTCACTTGTTGCCTGCCGGTAAGCCAGAAAGATAGCAATGAATGTAATTCCCGTTGCAACAAAAGGCACCCAGATTAAATGTGCTGATTCCGAAAGGCCAATGAATGAAGGAAACCATCCTGAAACTGCGTTAAAGGGATTCCAAGAAAACCATACGAAAACAGAAAGTCCGGCCAGTAAAAGCATAGGCCCATACATTAGCAGCGGAGATTCATGCGGATGAACGCTTTTTGAAATACCATATCTTTTCTCTCCAAAGAAAATCAGCCAGACCTGCCGGGTCATATAATAGGCTGTCAATCCCGCAGAAAATATCGTGACTATTGGAAAAATATAAGCCAGGGGTCCGTGTTCGGCAGCCCAGAGAAAACTTTCAGTAATGATAGCGTCTTTGGAGAGAAATCCGGAAAAAAACGGAAGCCCGGCCAATGCAGATGAACAAATGATAAAACAAATAAAAGTAATTGGAAGAGCCTTACGTAAACCACCCATTGTTCGCATATCCTGCGGATCAAAGGCTGAATCATTTTCAGATGGCGTAATAGCGTGGATGACAGAACCGGCTGAAAGAAATAAACCCGCTTTAAAAAATGCATGTGTTGTAAGATGGAAAAATGCTGTTTGCCAGCTACCCATACCCACTGCTAAAACCATCAGGCCCAATTGTGACATAGTTGAATAGGCCAGAACCCGTTTGATATCCCAAACCTGTGTGGCTTTTACTGCACCAATCAACATCGTAATGGTACCGATAACTGCGATTCCGATTCTTGCATCAAAAGTCAGTAAAAATGATATGCGGGCCAATAAAAATATCCCGGCTGCTACCATCGTTGCGGCGTGGATCAATGCAGATACCGGAGTTGGCCCTTCCATTGCATCCGGCAACCAGCCCGACAACGGAAACTGGGCAGATTTACCCATACAGCCTCCAAACAAACATAATCCAATGGCAGTTAAAATTCCGGGACTTATAGAATCAACTGTAACGGAAAGAACTTCAAAGTCGGTAGAACCAATATAGTAAAAGAGCATTAAAATACCCGCCAGAAATGCAGCATCACCAATCCGGTTTAGTACAAATGCTTTCTGGGCAGCCCAGACAGGACGTGGCTTGTGATACCAGAAACCGATCAGTAAATAAGAAGAAAGCCCGACCAGTTCCCAGAATATGTACATGACCAGCAAACTGCCTGACAAAACAATGCCGATCATGGAAAAAAGAAAGAGCTGTATAAATGCAAAATAACGATGCAGGTTTTCGTCATGATGCAGATAAGAAATGGAATAAATCTGAACCAGCAAAGCGACAAAATGAACCACGATCAGCATTACACAGGTCAGTGTATCAAATCTGAATGAAATTTCTATGGGCGTATTTCCTATATGGAGCCAGGTAAACCTGACGATATGCAGCACATCAGGATCGGAAAACAGGACACTTACAAAAAGTCCCGCAGCGGTAATAATTACGCCAATCCAGCCTGCTGACTTATTTAGTCTTTTACCTCCTGACCAAAGCATTAGAAAAACCAGAAATGGCAGGCCTAAGAGCAAAAAAGCAGGTAAAAAGTATGCGCGGTCAGGCATAAGAGGCAATATTCGTTTATTTGGGCAAATATCCAGAATTCACCGCCGAATTCAAACTAAGCTAGATGTCTTTCTCAATTTCTTCTATTTTCTCCTTACCATGAATAACCTGCAAAATCTCTTTGAGGTCGTAGGTGGAGCGGTTATAAGAATTCCCCAAAACAATAATTACGGCTTCATCTTCGGGAGAAACCCAAAGCATGGTATTATATCCTTTCCACCAGCCGCCGTGATACAAAAAGCGTGGTGTGTTGTCTTCTTTGATGTGCATCCGGAAACCATAACCATAGTTCCTGATCCCATGCCGTTCAAAACTCCGGGGTTTGAAAGCTTCATCCAGTAATTTTTTATCAAGCAAAAGCCCCTGCATCAGCCCGTTATAAAAGCGATAGATATCACCGGTAGTAGAATATAATCCTTTATCCCCTACTACATCGTCGTAATAATCCTTTTCCAGTCTTCTTCCAAACTGATGCCCGACAGTCCTGGACTGAACAGCTACGCTGGACGTATCTGTTACGAGAAAAGTTTCTGACATACCTAATGGAGCAAAAATCTGATTATGAAGAAAATTCCCGAATCCTTCCCCGGTCACTTTTTCAACAATACCAGCCAGAACACAATAATTGGTGTTACAATAATTAAACGACCTGCCGGGAATGTTATAACGCGCCGGCGTTGGTATTACTTTGGCATACCAGTCTATTACATCCATATTGGAAGGATATTTTTTGCCATGCCTCACACTGTCCGGAAACGAATAAATGTAATTAGGGAGCCCGCTGCGATGACTTAGCAGCATGTCAATTTTGACACCATGATAAGGAAATTCAGGGAAAAATCTTTGGACAGAATCATCCAGGTTCACTCTGCCTTCCTGAACCAGTTTAAGAATCGCTATGGCTGTAAATGGCTTAGACAAAGAAGCCAGCTGAAACCTTGAATGTATGTTTAAGGAGTCTTTTTCTTTCAAATGGGCAAATCCGAAAGAATTCTGATATAGCAACTTGCCTTTTTGCACAATCAGGACATTACCATTGAACCCGGCGTTTCTCTTTTTCCGGAATATATTTTCTAATTCTGCAATTTTTAAAGCAGTCGCAGCATCAGGATTTTTGACAGGGATAGGGTCGAGCTTTTTAAATAATTCCCTTTTAATTTCTACGACATCGGGTGCCGAATGGCTTTTTCGAACTAAACCCCAGGAAACTAAACAAATAACGAGGACAGCAATTACTGCCCACCACACTTTCGGCTGCACTTTATTCAACATGGACCTTAAGCCAATTAATTTTTTCAAACGTTCTTTGGTAACGAAAATTCGTCGGGATTAATTTTAATGAAAAATCATACAAATTAAACCATCTAAACTTTACGGAACTAATACTTTGGCATGTTGTCTGATACCATTTTTGAATATGGAAAGGATATATAAGCCTGAGGGAAGCGGTTGTGCAGGCAGAAGTGTAAGAAAATTACTCTCAAAATCAGCAACCGTGAAAGTAATATTCTGGCCCGTTAAGTTAGTCAGTAAAAGAGCATCAGGGTCAATATTATTTTTAAAAATCCTGATCTGATTCGCTGAGACGGGATTGGGATAAACCTGCAAAGCATCTGAATCTGAACGGATGATGATATCGCGGGTTGCAGAATAGTTATAGTTAGCATCTTTATCCACCATTTTTATCCGGTAATAACTTACCCCGGACACAGGATTGTCGTCCACAAAATTATATTGCAGCCGGCCACTTGCATCACCGCCGGCTGTTATACTTCCAATACTTGTGAATTCAAATAAATCAGTACTGCGTTCAATTACAAATTCTTTGCTGTTTTTCTCCCAGGCAGTTTCCCAGGACAGATGTACATTTTTTTCCAGCAGCCGGGCGTTGAAATAGGTAAGACTTACTGGCAGTACAGTGCTGGTAACAGTTCCGTTTATTACAATCTGATCAAAATACAAGACGCCAAGATAAGTACTGGCATTATTACCATAAATCCTGAAACTTATTCCGCTGGACAGATTTCTTAGTCCCATTGGTGCCGAAACCGTATAAAATATGTTGGCAGTTGTTAAATGACTTGTAGCCAGATTAGATGTAAAGCCATCCAGCGAACTACGCAACGAAATATCAGCCGGGCCGTCAGGAGACCGCCTAACACGAAAGGAAACAGAAGTAAGATTATATTCATAGGTACCAACAGAAAAGGAAAAGTTCAGATATTTCCCTGCCGGGCTTGCCAGCCAGTAAGTTGTACCATAGGCGTAATCACCACCGCCAAGTGAATAATACAACACCGCAGGCAAACTATGCGGATGTGCACCAAAAAGGCTGGCATCAGCAGGTGTAAAGTTGATACTGGAAGAAGCTCCGCTCAGGGTTCTGTTCATTCCCCAAACGATCTGGAAGCTTTGTGCTTTAACTTCTGAAACAAAAAACAGGACCGTTGATAAAAATATCAAACCGATCCTGTTCGTGAACTTTAAATAGTGCCTTTTCAAAATGCTCGCTTTTAAAAGATTAAAAACTCCACAATTCAATACACTATCATATACGTCACTTTTTTATAAAAGTAACTGCTTGTCTTTCAATTAAAATTCTGCACTTTTTGGATAGCGCGGGAATGGAATCACATCTCGGATATTGCTCATGCCGGTTACGAACAATACCAGCCTTTCGAATCCTAAACCAAACCCGGAATGTGGCGCTGTTCCAAATTTACGCGTTTCCAGATACCACCAGATCGTTTCCGGATCAATACCCACTTCGTGTACGCGTTCCAGTAATTTTTCGTAATTATCCTCCCGCTGGCTTCCTCCGATAATTTCCCCGATACCTGGAAAAAGAACGTCCATAGCACGGACCGTTTTTCCATCGTCATCCAGTTTCATATAGAATGATTTGATCTCACGTGGATAGTTGGTCAGGATAACAGGTTTCTTGAAATGTTTTTCTACCAGATAGCGCTCGTGTTCACTGGATAGATCAATTCCCCAGCCAACCGGATACTGGAATTTTTTCTCTTTATGAGGTTTCGACTGAAGCAGGATTTCAATCGCCTCCGTGTAAGTCAGTTTTTCAAAAGCATTGTCAACCACGAAGCTCAGTTTTTCAAGCAGTGGAATTGACCTTTCGTTCTGCGGCTTACTTTTTTCTTCTTCCGTCAGACGGTTTTGCAGGAAATTCAGATCGTCTTTACAGTTTTCCAGTGCATAACCAATGATCGTTTTTACAAAATCCTCAGCCAGCGCCATGTTGTCTTCCAGTTCAAAGAAAGCCATTTCAGGCTCTATCATCCAGAACTCGGCCAGGTGACGCGTTGTATTGGAGTTTTCAGCACGGAAAGTCGGGCCGAAAGTATATATTTTGGAAAGCGCCATAGCACCTAGTTCGCCTTCCAGCTGGCCCGAAACTGTCAGATTTGCTTCACGGCCAAAAAAGTCTTCTTTGAAGTTGATCGCACCTTCATCCGTTCTTGGCAATTTGTCAAGGTCAAGTGTTGTAACCCTGAACATTTCCCCTGCTCCTTCTGCATCCGAAGCCGTAATAATCGGCGTATGCAAATAGAAAAAACCTCTGTCATTAAAATATTTGTGCACAGCAAAAGCCAGCGTATGGCGAATCCGGAGAATCGCCCCAAACGTGTTGGTACGAGGACGCAAATGGGCGATTTCACGCAAAAATTCGAGTGAATGTTTTTTAGGCTGTAATGGATACAACTCAGCATCAGCTGTACCATATACATGGATATCTTCAATCTGTACCTCAACGGTTTGCCCCGCACCCTGGGATTCTACGAGTTTCCCTGTAATTTTTAAACAGGAACCCGTTGTTACAGTTAAAAGCAATTCAGGAGAAAACTGGCCCGGCTGGGCAACTGCCTGTATATTATTAATGGTCGATCCGTCATTGAGTGCTATAAAAATAGCATTTTTACTTTCACGTTTTGTTCTGACCCAGCCTTTAAGGGTAACGGACTGTGATTCCGGAGTTTCTTGCAATAAATCTTTAATCTGTAACGGTCCCATTTTTGTATTGTGTTATCTGCTACGCGTTAATACGATTAGCAATTTGTAATCAGCACTGATTCAACAGTTTATTAACGTATTGTTTTATTTCGCGCAAAAATACAAATTAGACCCCGAAAACCTAACGTGAAACCTGAACTAACTTTTGTACGTTTCAAGGGCATTGACCTGTTTTGTTTGTAAGTTTAACTTTGTTTTTCCGATTAAAGCCATTTCTGTTTTGAACAACCGTGTCGCTACATTTTTGTCAGTCGTATTTCATCCGCTGATTATCACTACCTATTTATTTGCACTTCTGTTTGTTATCACGCCTGATCTGGTTGGGGTCAGTGCCCTGGAATTGCCGGGGCTGGCGAGTCTGTTGCTTCTTATTTCACTCAATACATTTATAGCGCCCGCAGTCATTATTTACTATTTTCACAGGTTCGGCATCGTTAGCTCGTTGCATGTGGAAAACCTGAGAGAAAGGAGATTACCATATCTCGTCTGTGTTACCATATATGCTGTTTCTACTTATTTGTTCGGATGGAAACTACAACCAGTCAGCGAATTAGCGCCACAGATCGCCATTATTATAGGAAGTGCAACCGTATCATTGATTTTCGTTGCCTTGGTTAGTCTCTACTGGAAAATCAGTGCCCATGCAACCGGTTTTGGTGGTGCAGTCGGAATGCTTTCGGCTCTTTTAATGCGATTTGATGAATCTTCCTTGTTTGTTCCTTTGCTTGTTATCATTATAACCGGAGGCTTTTTAATGAGTGCAAGATTACGTTTAAACGCACACACGCCTGCCCAGATTATCGCCGGGTTGACAGGCGGATTTATCATTAGTAATGCAGCCGTTTATTTCTTTTTCTGATTTTTCTTTTTGAAAATATGTATCAAAATATCCTTTTTCAAAATACAGATGGTGTTGTTCGCATCAGTTTAAACCGGCTGAATGTCCATCACGCGCTTAATACAGCGCTCATTGTTGAAATTACCGAAGCCATAAAAGCCGCAGAAGCTGACGAAACGGTACGTGTGGTTGTGCTTACAGGAGAAGGAACCAAGGCATTTTGTTCAGGTGCAGATTTAAAGGCTACCAGGGAATCGGGTCAAAACGCAGGCGATTCATTGAGGGAATATTACAATCCGATGATTTCAGCAATACGAAATATTCCCAAACCTGTAATTTGCCGGCTTAATGGTTTGGCCGCCGGAGCTGGTGCGTCTCTTGCATTAGCTTGTGATGTTATTATTGCCAGCGAAGAAGCATACCTGAGCCAGATTTTCGTTCAGATCGGATTGATGCCTGATGCAGGTTCCACTTTTTTTCTGCCCAGATTAGTCGGTATGGCAAAAGCATTTGAACTCGCTACAACTGGCCGCCGTGTATTTGCAGCCGAAGCATCACAAATCGGATTGATCAACCGCTCCGTACCGGCAGCAGAACTGGACCACGCTGTAAACGAAACTGTTTCCTATTATCGCAACGCCCCAACCAAAGCAATTGGAGCCATAAAGCTTGTTTTTAATCAATCATTCCAATCCAATCTGGACGAAATGTTAACCCTGGAAGCAATTAATCAGGACCAACTCAGCAAAAGCAGCGATGCAGCAGAAGGAATTTCATCATTTTTACAAAAGAAAAAGCCTGATTATCAGGGGAAGTAAACATTATTATCATAAATTTTATAATAATGTTTGCGAAAATTAATTTCGATAGTTACCTTTGCAGTCCAAATAAGGAATGGATTTGTAGCTCAATTGGATAGAGCACCTCACTACGGATGAGGAGGTTTGGGGTTCGAATCCCTACAAGTCCACAGAAAAAAGCACTTAGCAGCAATGTTAAGTGCTTTTTTGTTATTATAATTTTTGATAACCCTTACTACGGATGAGGAGGTTTGGGACGGTCGGCCGCTGCCGTTCGAATCCCTACAAGTCCACAGAAAAAAGCACTTAGCAGCAATGTTAAGTGCTTTTTTGTTATTATAATTTTTGATAACCCTTACTACGGATGAGGAGGTTTGGGACGGTCGGCCGCTGCCGTTCGAATCCCTACAACTCCACCAGAAAAAGCACTTAGCAGCAATGTTAAGTGCTTTTTTGTTGTTATAATTTTGATAAACCTCACTACGGATGAGGAGGTTTGGGACGGTCGGCCGCTGCCGTTCGAATCCCTGCAAGTCAACAGAAAATTAAAAAAGTCGCTAAATTCATCGTCTAACGGATTTTCCATTTCTACAAATAAATCTTTCCTCACGTCACAAACTCATTATGATGTGATTCCAGAAACGCCTCCTTTTTCTCGCAAATCTCATATGCTTCTTTTAAAGAAATGGGACAGTATTCGCCTTTCATTTTGAAAATATTATCAATTCCTACATCCAGCGATTTACCTACATTTGAGTAAGATCCGTGAACGTGGCCATAAAAAAGCGGAACGTTGTGGTGTGATTGGTGCCAGATCGGCATGGGATAATGGCAGCAAACGAAACGTAAGGATTGTACCTGATAAAAGCCAATCTGGGTAAACTCCAGAAAGTAGCCGTTGTCTACATAATCCTGTGATAAATAATGATCGTGATTTCCCTGAAGTAGGATGATG
The DNA here is from genome assembly GCF_019711195.1 of Dyadobacter sp. NIV53. Taxonomy (NCBI): domain Bacteria; kingdom Pseudomonadati; phylum Bacteroidota; class Cytophagia; order Cytophagales; family Spirosomataceae; genus Dyadobacter; species Dyadobacter sp. NIV53. The sequence continues at coordinate 4,301,750 of NZ_CP081299.1, read as the reverse complement.
TTCTTGCAATGAATTGATTCTCTGAGCTTGATAATGTTCTCCACGCCTCCAAAAGACCAGTCTCCGCAATGAATCAGCAGATCGTTCTCGTTAACCGTATCGTTAATACCGGCTACAATTGTACTGTTCATTTCTTCCAGGGAATCAAAATTACGGCATCCTTTATTTTGAGGATATTCCCATGAGCTGGTAGACCTGCAAATGTTCCTGTGGCCGTAATGCGTATCAGAGGTCAGATAAACATTATCAATATCGAAAGGCAATTCTTTAAATTTTATCACTTTCAGTTACCTTAAATTTTTGTTGATCTGTTTATCAAGTTCTCTTCATATTTTACTTAGCATTCATTTCTCCTGCAAATTTCTAAAAGACATATGTGTCTGATCAGTTAGAAATGCAGTATTTCCCGTCATTTGGCATTTAATAATTATGAAAAACTCCCTAAAAGAATCAGTCCATACGACTGCCTTTTTTTTAGTATTTATATCCTATCAGAATGTTGATTCTATATTATTTACTCAATTTAATAAAGGTTATGCTAATTAAACCAGATAATTATAAGATAAGTTTTCAAAATGAAAACTTATCTTATCTTTGTATTATGAACATCATAGCAAAAGGAACAATTTTACATTATCTAAAAAAGTACCCTATGGCAGCAACACCTCTGCTTGCATGGTACAACGAGTTCCTGAAAGCTGAATATCAGAATTTTAACGAATTAAAATCTGTTCATAAAAGTGCAAGTATTGTTGCTAATAACCGGATTGTTTTTAATATAAAAGGAAATGATTTCAGGCTTGTTGTTTCCATAAACTTTTCACGTTTGGCTACTTACGTCATTTGGTTTGGTACACATAATGAATATGATAAAATTAATGTAGCAACCGTGGAATTTGATATTGCTAAACTAAAATAATTACTATGAACTGGAAAGTGTTAAAAACAGAAGAAGCATATAAAAAAGCCATACAACGTACAATAGAAATATTTCATGCCGAGTATGGAACTCCCGAATCTGATGAATTAGATTTATTACTGGTATTGGTCAAAGACTATGAAGATAAAAACATTCATTTGCCCGAAGTAAATCCAATAGAGATAATTAAATTAAAAATGGAAGAACTTGGTATCAAAGCAAAAGACCTGGAACCTTTAATTGGATCTAAAGGCCATGTTTCTTCTGTTCTTTCCGGACGCCGGGAGATAACGCTAAAAATGGCGAGAAAATTAAAAGATTATTTTAAACTACCAACAGAAATTTTTCTCTATTCGGCTAAATAGACGACATTATGGTTATTGAAATTTCAAATACAGTTTTGCACCATGATTTATTATTAAGCAAGCATCCCAACATACTGCTGAAAATGTACTTTCAGGCCTTCCCAGTTTTTATCCTGTATCAGTTTCTTGTCAAATAACTGTCCGCCAATACCCAATCCATTGGCACCGGCTTTTAAAAAACCGGACATATTATCCAGACTTACCCCACCAGTGGGAAGCAATTTCAGCTGGTTCATGGGAGCTTTCAGATCCTTAATATATTCGGGGCCTAATGACGTTGCCGGATAGATTTTTACCATACTTGCACCCAGCGTCCATGCATTGTAAATTTCCGTTGGTGTAAAAGCTCCCGGGAAAATAGGAATATCTTTTTTAACACAGGATTTAATTACTTTTTTGTTAATGACCGGCGTAACGATAAATTGTGCACCAGCATCCAATGCAAGGCTCAGATCGTCTTTGGTACAGACTGTACCAGCGCCGATATTTAAGCCACTTTGCTCGTTTTCAACAGCATAACGGATCATTTCTTCTGCATCGGGCGTATTCATGGTAATTTCAATGTTAGTCAGTCCTGCTTCCCGAAAAACCGGTAAAATTTGCCTCAGATCTTCCAGTGATACATTTCTTACAATACCAACAATGGGTGCTTTCTGAAATAATTCCCATGAAAATGTACTTTTGCTCATACTAAATTTATTATTTGATATTGTTTTCAACACTGAATTCGTAGTTAATTTTCCAGGCCACTGTTTCACCAGGTTTCACCGACAGTTTAATATAAGGCTCAGGACAGGAAGTAGTATGGCACGACCAATAGACCAGCTTTTGTAAAGGATGATCGCCTGTAATTCTTACCCCGGCACCACTCTTGAGATTTTGTATCTGAATGTTATAATCTGCTGCCGTGTTCCCGAATCCCTGCAAACCACTGCTGAATACATTTTCACCTTTTTCCAGTCCTCTTGTATAGGTGATTGATTTACCCTCTGCCCGGGCAATACTTCCAAAACCTTTTCCTTCCGCACTGACCTCAAAAGGAAATGTAGTTTTAATATTCTGGTTGGTCAGTTCATGATCAATGACAAAAAAATTATGATTATAAACACTGGTTTCTATAATTTTCTCACCTGTATTTTTTAAGCTATGTTCCAACACAAGTTCCGGCTTTCCTTTGGTTAATTTTACGGTTTTATAATATTCGTAGGAATAACCTGCTGCCCCAGTGATTTCGTGTTTAAATTCTACCTGATCTTTTCCCTTCTTTACTGTCCATTTACCTGGATTTTTAATTTCGTACGTTCTTGCAAAAGTATACTTCTGATCATCCGGCTTCACAAGCGTTCCCACACCAATTTTCAAAAACTCCGACCCTGCCGCAGCTTCATCATATCCTAATGCCGTAAATTCTTCCACCGGCCCCATAATTGCATCGTGAAGTTTGGGATCATATTCAGGAAACCATTGTCCAAAATAGCTGTGCCCTTTGTATTCCAAAACAGGAATTACTCCGGCCCAATCAAAACGTGTACCGCGGTAATATCCATTGTTTGCATCAGGCAAATATACCTCAGCATTGATCAGTCCATTAGATATTTTGGTTACAGGAAAGTCAGCGGAAGATATTAACCCGCTACAAAGACCAATAAACAGGCAAACAGCGATTAATTTTCTTTTCATCAGTGCAGCGATCTTTAATTTTACCGTTTTATAATAAAGAGTCAATTCACGATTTAATACTAAAAACGAATACTCTTTCTTTTTCTCTCTTTTGGTTTGTTCATCCCGGACTTATATCCGATTGGTAGTAATGCAACAAAGAAGGGAAATATGACGATACACATTTCCCTTCTTTATACCTGGATTCACTTTTGACTTTATGAAATACCTTTAAAAACCGGTTCTTCCATAAAAGGCTGGTTTCTAAGTCTTTGTTTCGTTGCTTTGTAAAATGCATTGGCAACGGCACCTCCGGTTGGAGGTAAAGCAGGTTCACCCAAACCAGTTGGGGACATTCCGTTATTCACAAAATGCACGTCCACTTCCGGGATCTCATTCATTCGTATCAGGCGAAATCCATTAAAATTGCTCTGATCCGGTGCGCCGTCTTTGAAAGTAAGATTACCATACATAGCATGTCCAAGGCCGTCCACAACACCACCTCTCACTTGCTGCAACGATCCACTCTGATTAATAACAATACCGCAATCCACAGCAACAATCACGTTTTTTAATGCAGGCTTTCCTTTTTCCATCACAACCTCTCCTACCTGAGCTACGTATGATCTGTGTGAGAAATAAACACTAAATCCCTGATAAACCCCCTTTTTCTTTCCCCAGTTACTCTTTTCTGCCGCCAGTTTTATCACGCCGATCATCCTGTCAATATCATATTTGATTTCACCGGCAGGTGCTTTTTTAGCTTTTTCCAAAAGAGCCAGACGAAATTGGATCGGATCTTTACCCGCAGCTTCTGCCACTTCATCCAGGAAGGACTGTTCGGCATAAGCAAGGAAATTAGTAATCGGTGCGCGCCAGGGGCCGGTTGTAATAGGTGATTTATGTTCCACGGAATCAATCAGCAAATTGTCCACAGCACCGGAAGGAAAATTATCTTCCCTGGTGGGGTTACCTGCATTCATTCCTACGCCACGGAGCTTATAGCCTATTAATTCACCCTGTTTGTCCAGTGCAGCCTCAAAACGATAACGTACTGCCGGACGGTAAGTACCGCCGGTCATATCGTCTTCCCTTGTCCAGATCACTTTTACCGGAGCTTTTACCAATTTGGAAACCTGAGCGGCTTCAATAGCATAATCCGCAGCCAGGCGACGGCCAAAACCTCCTCCTTGCCTGGTAATTTCAACTGTTACTTTTTCTGGTGGAAATCCGGTTATTTTTGCTACTTCTGTACGTGCCCGGTCAGGAGTTTGGGTTGGGCCAACCAGTTCTACTCCGTCTTCACGTACATGCGCAAAGAAATTCATTGGTTCCAACGGGCTATGAGGCAGGAACGGACATTGGTATTCTGCCTTAATTATTTTGGCAGCATTCTTAAATGCTAAATCAACATCGCCGTTTTTCCTACGGACAGTTGCTTCACCATTATCCAGTAGTTGCTGAAAAATCCGGTTGTGATCTGACGAACTTTCCAGATCTGCTGCTTTTTCATATTCAATTTTCAAAGCCTCACGCGCCTTTTTCACCTGCCACGTTGATTTGCCAACAACGGCAACGCTATTTTCAAAAGTTACCACATCTACAATTCCCGGCATTGCTTTTGCTGCGTCCGAATTCACAGATTTAAGTTTTAAACCAAAAGCTTTTGGGCGCTGAATGATACAGAACAACATACCTTTTCTGTAAAAATCAAGTCCGAAAAGAGGCTTGCCGGTAGCAATATTATGGTTATCAACATTACGAACAGACTGTCCGATCAGCTTGAAATCTTTTTCATTTTTTAACTTTACTTCTTTCGGAGCTGCTATTTTTGAGGCTTCTTCTGCGAGTTCTCCATAACTCAATGATTTACCCGATGCTTTGTGAAACACTTTTCCATTCTCAGTAGTACACTCGGATGATGGTACTTTCCAACGACTGGCAGCCGCTTCCACCAATAGATAACGTGCAGTTGCACCCGCTTTCCGAAGGCGTTCCCATGAATGAGGAACAGCACCACTCCCACCAGTTACCTGGCGTTCAAACGCACCGACATCCAGATTTCCCTGTACTGTTTTCACCTGCTTCCAGTCAGCATCCAGTTCCTCTGCTACTATCATTGGAAAAGCTGTTTTTATTCCCTGGCCAATCTCAGGATTTGGAGAAACAATAGTGATAACATTATTGACACCAATAGAAAGATAACTGTTAAAATTGACAGAGCCGGCAGCTACTTCTTTTGCATTGACCACAACGGGCAATGCTGATGAATTAGTCCAGTTGAAGCCAAGGAAAAGTCCGCCTCCGGCTGCGGCAGCAAGTTTCATGAAACTCCTGCGCGATGTATTTTCTAATGTTTCCATGATTAATTCGTTTTGGAAGCTGCTACTTTTACTGCTTCATGTATCCTGTGATATGTCCCGCAGCGACAAATATTTCCGCTCATGGTAGATACAATTTCATCATCGGTAGGTTTCGGTTTTTCTTTGAGCAATGCCGCAGCCGTCATGATTTGTCCGGCCTGACAATAACCGCATTGGGCAACGTCCACTTCATCCCAGGCTCTTTGCACCGGATGATCGCCCTTTTCCGAAAGGCCCTCAATCGTAGTAACTTTACCTTTTCCAACGGCCGATACAGGAAGAACACAAGAGCGAACTGCCTTTCCATCCAAATGAACTGTACAGGCTCCGCATTGTGCTATGCCGCAACCATATTTTGTTCCTACAAGGCCCAGATTGTCACGTAGAACCCACAGAAGCGGGGTATCCTGCTCCACGTCCGCACTGTAAGCACGGTTGTTAATTGTTATTTTGACTAATGCCATGGTGAATAATTATGTTTTTACAGGTTTAGATATCTTAGAGCCTGCTTAAATTTAGAATGTAAAATTGTTTATCGCTTATTTTTTGAAGGAAACAAGTCAAGTTTTTGAAGTAATAGCTGGCTATCACGAAAAGACTTGGCGTGGTTGAATTCAAAAACATAGCATAAACAAATTACAGAATGAATTTTAAACAGGCTCTTAAAGTCAGCCGACTTTTTGCAGTTCAATTGGAGAAATATGGAATTGTAAGATCCGTGAAAATAGTTCGATCCCGAAGTTACAAAATATAAAATAGTAAAAGAACAGGCAATTTTCAAAAATTGTATATTGCTGATTATCAAATCATAACTTCGATATAACCATGAAAATATATCGTGATTTTTAAGCCAAAAAAACACAAGACAGCATTTGGAACAACTGCTGTTAACTTGTTTTATTCCAAAAGATCTGCAGTATAAAAAAATTTCTTAATATTGCTTTTTAACACCTCATCTCTCATCAGCAATTTAATGAAACATCTCTTCTTATCATTGTTCATTCTAGTATATTTCAGCGTCTCAGCTCAAAAAAATCCCGAAGTTTGTGGTACCAGCGATGAAATTCTTCCAAAGGAAATCTTAAGCCAAATGAGACAACTCCCCGGTTTAATGGAGAAACAAGAGGCACGGACCGGTAGTGAAAAACTTTCAATTTGCAGAGTTGCTGTAGAGATAGATTCGGACACCTACCTTAAATACAATAAGGACACTTCAGCAATTATAGAGCAAGTGCTATCAAGTATAGAACGCTCTACTCAGGTATTTGAAAAGGAAATAAATACGCATCTTGTCGTTACAAGTATCAGGATCTGGAAAGATAACGATCCGTTTCGGCAGTCTAATTCCCTATCAATACTCCTTGGTATATTAGCTTCAACTCCACCGGCTACTCAGAATTTTGATAAAAGAATATATTTATACACAAAACAACCTTCCGACTACTCTGGAATCGCTTATTTGCCCGGTAGCATGAGCGTTGCACCTTTGACGTATGTACCTACGATTTTACACGAATTAGGACACAATTTTAATTCTCCGCACACCCAAAGTTGTTCGTGGCCAGGTGGTCCGATTGACTTTTGTGTTGCCTCTGAGGGAAATTGTTACGATAAATCGCTTGATCAGATTACAAACGGAACAATAATGAGCTATTGTGAGAAAATTTCAACGTTCCATCCATTATGCAGAGCAGTGATGATGAATCATGCAGAAACAAGCATGGCAAAAATAGAAGCATTGCCTGAAATAAAATTTTCTCTTCCGCAAAATGATATTAGCAAAGGTGATTTTCTATCATGGCCTGCCGTGACGACAGCAACCTCATACAGAGTGAGCTATTCGTTAAGATCAGATTTTCAGGGAGAACTTATCGAAGATACTCCTTTCAATGGCTTCTCCACGCATGAATTAATCTTAAATTCTGATTATTTTATACGTGTGAAAGCAATTAATTCTTTTGGCAATTCACCCTGGTCAGACGCGTTAAAATTACATGTTAACGCTAAGAAAATTGAAAGCCCTGATATTCTTGCGCCAAAAGGAGATCAAACAGTTGTCTCTCCAAATAGTATGACAAATCTATCTTTTTCACAAATTCAGGATGCCGTAAACTATAGGATACAAATTGCTTTTTCAACTGATATTAACTTCAATAATCCAATTATAAATCAAATCATACAGTCAACCGCCTTCGAATATCAACACATTTACGAGACATGCTACAGATGGCGAGTCAGAGCGGAAAATGGAGAAAATATTGGAAACTGGTCCAATGAGGCATTTTTTTCAGTAAATGCTGGTAAAAATCGCCGGTTTCATTTACCGATTCCAGACAACATGACAAATGTTCCGGTTACATTCCCTTTCAGTTATTATCCGATCGGACGAAATTCCAAAGTTCGAATTTCGGTAGCTGATAATCGCGAAATGGCTAATCCGATATTGATAAGAAATTATGATACTTATGACATATGCACAGATATAATAAAGGATCTTCCTGCCAATTCTAAATTATTTTTACGGATTGAAGAATGGAATGAGGACCGTAATTACTATCCGGTAGAATCCCTCTCAGATTACACTGTTTCCTTTACGACAGGCACTAAAGGAAAAATTGCTGGCCTGACATTTCTGACGGAACTGGATCAAAAGACCTTTGGGGTTCGCTATCAAAAACTTGCTTTTACAGAAAATTATGTTTGGGCGCTCGTTCAAAATGCAGGTCTGGTCCAACTGGATCAGAATAATTTGTCGTTTAAGGTCAATTCTAGATCAAGTACCGACGGACTTATCGGATTTACTTATACCTCAGCCATCCGATCAAACAGGAGTCTGGGGCTCCATGCGCTTACGAACGGCCAAAACAACGAAAATCGCTTTACTACATTAAGAAACGAAGATACTAATGCCGGATATGATCTGGTAAAACTACCTGGCACAATAACTGATTTTAATCCGGATGGTAAGCTTTTTTGGTCATCAAATGTACTTTATCAACTATCTCTGGCCGGCCTTGTGCCTATAAAAACACTTGAAGAGAATACCAATATTTTGCAGGTAGAAACATTCAGGAACAAAGCATATATCCTGGTTCATCAAAATTCCAGCTCAGGAAGTTTCGTTATTGTACTAAATCTTGACAACCTTCAGGTAGCAGAAAAAATTGATGCTGATACTGATCCCCTGATAAAAAAAAGCATTAATCAGATCCGGATTGGAGATGATGGGAGAATTTGGCTAAAACAATACGATTCAGTAACAGGCCGAACCTCAATTGCAGTTTCCGTCGCCGGTAAATGGACGCTCTTTGATTATACAAATTCAGCCCTAACAAATATCAGCTTCCTGTGCCTTGCGCCGGGAGGTACAGCATATGTCCTGACGACGGGTGCGGAAACAAAAATTTTTAAATATGATAATGCTAAATGGACTCAAATTGGTGCTACAATACCTCTACAATATTTTGGAAGTGAACTTCAGGTTGACAAAAATGAAAATATGTGGATATTGGGTATGTTCGGATTGGCAAGGTTAACCACTTGCTCACCAGTTCCGGTTATTAGCTCGATAAAAAATACAATTGATTCGGGTGACGAGATTCAAATAAAGGCGCAGAACTGTACAAACGGACAGATATGGTCGTGGAAAAACCAAGAGAGAAATGTTAAAGATTCATTAGTAAAAAGCGATAGTATAATAAAGCTTACACTCCTGTCAACGACCTATTTTACCGTTCGCTGCGCTGGTAGCAACTGCTCTTCAGATGATACTACTTTCACGATAAAAGTAAACCCGGTCATTTCTGTTAGGGGAACTGACAAAAAGGAGTACTGCCAAGCCGAAGAGATTATTGTCAACGTTTTAATAACCGGAAGTCTGGAGGCCGACAATATTTTTGGTGCAATACTAAAAAGTGGTGATGGAACCCAATACAATGTTACTAAACTCAAATTAAATGGCGATAATATCCAGTTCTCTTTACCGTCAGAAGTAACGCCGGGAAATTACATTTTAAAAATCAAAACTTCGAATCCCGTAAAAGTTTCGAAAGATTCCGTCTCTATAATTATCCATGAAATCCCATCAGCAAGGTTAACCACAGACAAAACTGAACTTATACCAGTTACTGACACCGCAAAAATATTAGTAATGCTTATCGGTAATAAGCCATGGACATTTACACTGTGGAACAATCAACCTATAACCACTGAATTACAAGATTATCAAATGAATTTCTCTCTCTCGGAAAATTATAGTTATAGTCTGACTGTAAAGAATTTGAGTGATAGGTATTGTAAAACCGGCACAGTTCTTAATACACTTACAATTACACCGGTTATAATTACAAGTGTTTCAAACCTTCAAAACGATTATCAAATAGATATTTATCCTAATCCCACCACTGATAAAATCATAATTAAATTTAAAAGTCCTGTAACCAAAGAATCCCAGTTTCTACTTTACGATCAGAAGGGCACACGCATTCAATCGTTTACAACAAAAAACAGCTTCAGTGAATGGGACATCAGCTCCATACCATTGGGATTATATCTTATTAAGACAAACAGTAAACGCGGAGTACAATCCTGGAAAATTGTCAAGGAATAATTATACTGACACCCTGGCTATAAAAATCTTTTAATGAGCTAAATAAAAAGGCTGCACCACTAAATAATTGATTATTGAATCATAAATATCAGAATACTTAAAATACAAAACTCCTGAAGAACGGAAAAATTATATAGGTAAGATCAAAATTGTATCAAACGTAATTTTAAATCAAATTACAAATTTTAAGATAAAATCAGTCCCTAAAAATGTGTTTTTAAGGATATCTTTTTTACTTTTCGCTTTAAAATAATAACAGCCGTCCTGAATTAAATATTGTTTCGTTCATTCAACAGACCCAAATCATGAGCAATTCCGAAAACCTTGATGATGAAGAACAACTGAAAGCAGAAAACGCTTTTTTGCAAATGAAACTTATGCTCGAAAGCGGTGTGCAATTTCATGAAGAATCCGAAGGTTTGGGAGAAGTATCTCCTGAAATCGAAAATCAGTTTTTGAAAAATATCATTGCATATAATGAATTCAGCCAGAATCCGACTCAGATTACTGTATTCAAGAAGCTTGAAAGCCCTGATCATTTCAAACCTTCTGACCAGATCGCAGATTCTGATATAGAACAGGCCTGGGACGAATTATCAGAATATATGGATAAATACGGGATCAGCCTGGATGTGTGCAGCCCTAATATTACGGCAAGAGAACTTTACCGTTTTACTATGGAGGAATTGTTTGAGCATGAAATGGATGACCTTGACCTGGCCGGATGGAGCACTAATTTTATTTATGACGAATTCCATCCCGATGATGTGTATGATAACACAAGGCTTGTCACAGAAGACATTTTGCCTGAAATTTTCAGAGAAGGTGAAATCGAACATGCTATACATTATGCCAAAGAACATATCCGGTTAAACGAACACGAAGATTTGTCAACAGAAGAAGTGAAAATTATTATCAACCGCTTCAAAGCCGCTTTCGACAGACTGGATCTGAATGAAGTTGAAGATGTTATTTGTGAAATTGAAGAAAATAAATGCTCAGTTTCCGGACAATATTCAGCATCGGGTTATTCAGGTGATGTTAAAATGGATTGGAATGGTGATTTTTACGCAGGTCTGACCTATATAGAAGATTTTGGATACTGGTATGTTACCAACCTATAGATTGAAGGACTGGCTATTTAATCAGTCTGACTCCTGCATACTTATTCAACTTGCATCCTGTACTTTCTTATTCGGAAGCAGATGCAAGTTGTTTTACTTTCGGTAAATCTTTTAACCGGATTTTAAATAAAAGTGGCCAGTTTTTACCAGTGATATAAAATGCGCCTTCATCAGACCGGTAGGCAATTCCATTCAATACGTCACGCCTGGAATCAATTTCGGCAGGAATAATGCTATCCATGTTTATAAAAGCTATTATTTTGCCAGTAATCGCATCAATTTTTACTATTTTATTGGTTTCAAAAATATTAGCATAAATGAAGCCGTCTACATATTCGAGTTCGTTCAAATTTCTGACCGGCCCCTTGTTGTCGTAAACTTCCAGATCACCTGTTTTTTCAAAATCTGTATTATAAAAATGGATTTTATTGGATCCGTCGCTCATAATCAGAGTAGAATCATGGTGTGTTAAACCCCAGCCCTGAAAATAGTATGTGAAAGTTTTTTGCAGTTTAAAATCAAGATCATATTGAAAACATACTCCGGACTGCCAGGTTAGCTGATATATGTTGTCATTTACAATGGTAATTCCTTCCCCAAAATATTGTTTGTCTAAAGAAATAGATTTAAGGGAGGAGCCGGTTTTCAGATCAATTTTAAGTAATTGTGATTTGCCGTTTTCTCCTGTACTTTCATATAATTCTCCTTTATAAAATTCCAGTCCTTCTGTAAAACTGGTTTTCTGGTGAGGGAACTGGCCAAGAACAGTGTACTTAATTTCTTGCGGAAAAACGTTCGAAATCAGTTCAAATGCTAGGGTATCCGAGAAAGCAACTTTATTTACATCTATTCCGCTTACAATCAGCTTATGCCAGCCAGTTTTTTCCTTCATGCTATTGATCTGAAGTGAATCGCTTCCATTCTGATTTTCGAGCATTAATTTACCATCCAGTACCACATTAACTTTTGACAAAGACTGGGACAGCCTAATCCTGACAGAATCACCTATAACATATCGGGAAGTGGAAAGTGATGCTAATGCAGCCTTTTCAGTATTATCTGATGACATTTCTGACTTGTTTTCCTGTTTACAGGCAAGAATAAAAATAGCTGAAAATGCAATCAGAATTATTCTTTTAAAAAAAGTATACATGTGATTGATGGCTATGCCTCTCCGCCGGGTCCCCCGAAACTAATTGGAAAATTGAAAGTCGGCTCACTATCCTGAGAACTTTGAATAGGGCCATACTGGTCTTCATACTTATTGATATTATCCTTTAAAGCGGCTATTAAACGCTTTGCGTGTTCAGGGGTAATGATAATACGTGCTTTGACTTTTGCCCGCGGAACTCCTGGCATAAGGCGTATAAAATCCAATATAAATTCGCTGTTTGAATGTGCGATCATAGCTAGATTTGAGTAAACACCTTCTGCCATTTCTTCTGACAGTTCAACATTAATCTGTTGTTCGTTCTCTTTGTTGGTATCTTCCATTATAAGGTTTTTTTACAGCTCCTGCTGTCTGAATCATGAAGAAATTATGAGTAATAGCATTTTCAGTGCGAAAATTACTAAAATAATGCAGTATGTAAAAACAAAGAGCCGGTTCTACTCACGCAGAACCGGCTCTTTTTATGTAATTAAATTCCGGTTATACTAATTCACGTTTTTTACGTGACTGTTTTTCGCGGGATTCTGCCAATGCATCAAATTCTTCTTTCGAACCAACGATCAGGCTTTCGTAACGACGCATACCTGTACCAGCCGGGATCAGGTGACCAACGATCACATTTTCCTTTAAGCCTTTCAGTTCATCACGTTTTCCACGTACAGCGGCTTCTGAAAGCACCTTGGTTGTTTCCTGGAACGAAGCCGCAGAAACGAAACTTTCAGTACCTAATGAAGCTTGTGTGATACCCATTAAAGTAGGTTTCGCCACTGCTGCCTGTGCATCACGTGCTGTAACCAGTTTAAGGTCACGACGTCTCAAGCTTGAATTCTCGTCACGCAAACGGCGAACTGAAATGATCATACCTGGTTTCAATGTTTCAGAGCTACCAGCATCTTCAACTACTTTCAAGTCAAGTATTTTATCATTTTCTTCACGGAACACAACACGGTCAACCGGTTGCATTTCAAGGAAGTTGGTATCACCAGCATCAAGTATCTCTACTTTCTGCATCATCTGACGAACAATACATTCAATGTGCTTATCATTGATCTTCACACCCTGCAGACGATATACCTCCTGAATTTCATTCACAAGATATTCCTGAACTGCTGTTGGCCCTTTGATAGACAAGATATCAGCCGGAGTAATCGCACCATCGGATAACGGATCACCAGCTTTTACAAAGTCCCCATCCTGAACCAGAATGTGTTTCGAAAGAGCAACCATATAACGGCGTTGTGTACCATCTCTCGATTCGATATGAATTTCGCGGTTACCACGTTTAACACCACCATAAGACACAACACCATCGATTTCAGATACAGTTGCAGGGTTTGATGGGTTACGTGCTTCGAATAATTCCGTTACACGCGGCAGACCTCCCGTAATATCGCGGGTTTTTCCAACAACACGAGGGATTTTTGCCAAAGGCTGGCCAGCTTTAATTGCTGTACCATTTTTCACCACCAAACGGGCACCAACTGGTAAGTTGTATCCTTTTTCAGTCTGATCTTTCAACAAGGTGCTTTTACCTTTTACCACCAATGCGGGGTTTTTGGTTTTGTCACGTGTTTCAATGATCACTGATTCCTGGAAGCCCGTCTGCTCATCAAATTCTTCACGATATGTAATTCCTTCTTCAATTGCATCGAATGAAACAATACCAGTGAATTCAGAAAGAATAACTGCGTGATATGGATCCCATGTACAAAGTTCCTGTCCTTTTGTTACTTTGTCGCCATCTTTTACAAGAAGCTGAGCACCATAAGGAACGTTGTTAGAGATCAACAATTGTCCTGTTTCAAGGTTAACAATCCTAACCTCACCTGAACGACCCATTACTACTGTAATCGCATCGCCATCAGAATTTTGAGATTCTACCAAACGTAACTCTTCAAACTGAATCGTTCCGTCAAATTTCGCCTTGATATTTGCTTCAACAGAGATGTTGGAAGCAGTACCACCGACGTGGAAAGTACGAAGTGTAAGCTGCGTACCCGGTTCACCGATTGACTGAGATGCAATTACACCCACAGCTTCACCAATGTTAACCATATAAGCCGAAGCAAGAGAACGTCCGTAGCATTTTGCACAAACACCATTACGTGTTTCACAGGTCAGTACAGAACGGATTTCAACTGTTTCGATACTTGTTTCATCAATATAAGAAGCAATTTCTTCTGTAATTTCCTGTCCGGAAGCAAGGATCAATTCTTTTGATAAAGGATCAAAAACATCATGAACACTCACACGGCCAAGAATACGTTCAGATAATGGCTCAACAATATCTTCATTGTCTTTCAAAGCAGAAATTGCAATACCGCGAAGCGAGCCGCAATCATTTTCAATTACAACAACATCCTGGGCAACATCATGCAGACGACGAGTCAGGTAACCCGCATCAGCTGTTTTCAAAGCTGTATCTGCAAGACCTTTACGCGCACCGTGTGTTGAGATAAAGTATTCAAGAACGTCAAGACCTTCCTTAAAGTTGGAAAGAATCGGGTTTTCAATAATTTCACCTGCACCACCCGCGATGTTTTTCTGAGGTTTAGCCATAAGACCCCTCATTCCACCCAGCTGACGAATTTGTTCACGTGATCCACGAGCACCGGAGTGCATCATCATATAGATAGAGTTAAATCCACCCTGATCCGTTTCCAATTGTTTCATCAACGTTTCTGTGATACGTGAGTTAACACGTGTCCAGATATCGATAACCTGGTTGTAACGTTCGTTTTCTGTGATAAGACCCATCAAATAGTTACTCCAAACGTTTTCAACGTCTATTTTCGCTTGTTCGATCAGTTTTTCTTTTTCAGCAGGCACCATTACGTCATTCAATCCCATTGACAACCCGCCTTTAAAGGCCATTTGGAAACCAAGTTCTTTGATTTCATCCAGGAATTGAGCAGTACGGGCCACACCCGCCATTTTAAATACCAAACCAATGATTTGCTGAAGTTTTTTCTTGGTCAGCAATTCGTTGATATAACCAACCTCAGCTGGAACAGCCTGATTGAACAAAATACGTCCTGCTACTGTATCTATAAGCTTGATCTCGAAAGTACCATCGTCGTTACGTACACGCAAACGGCATTTGATATTAGCATGTTTAGAAAGCTTGCCTTCGTTGATCGCAATAATTACTTCATCAGGGCCATAGAAAATCATTCCTTCTCCGATAATAGGATATTCAGGAGTGGTTAAACGGCCTTTTGTAACATAATACAGACCCAAAACCATGTCTTGTGATGGTACCGTAATCGGTGCACCGTTGGCAGGGTTAAGAATGTTATGTGAAGAAAGCATCAGCATTGAAGCTTCCAGAACGGCTTCCTGACCCAATGGCACGTGAACGGCCATCTGGTCACCGTCAAAGTCAGCGTTGAATGCGGTACATACCAATGGATGTAACTGGATTGCTTTTCCTTCGATCAGCTTTGGCTGGAACGCCTGGATACCCAAACGGTGAAGCGTAGGAGCACGGTTTAGAAGAACTGGATGTCCTTTCAATACGTTTTCCAAAATATCCCAGATCACAGGATCTTTACGATCTACGATTTTCTTAGCTGATTTTACAGTTTTAACGATTCCACGCTCGATCAGCTTGCGAATGATAAAAGGCTTGAATAATTCAGCAGCCATATCTTTCGGCAATCCGCACTCATGCAGTTTCAATTCCGGTCCAACAACAATTACCGAACGACCTGAATAATCGACACGCTTTCCAAGTAAGTTTTGACGGAAACGTCCTTGCTTACCTTTCAACATATCAGAAAGTGATTTCAAGGCACGGTTCCCTTCAGAACGTACCGCATTCACTTTACGGCTATTATCAAAAAGCGAATCTACCGCTTCCTGCAACATACGTTTTTCATTACGCAAAATTACTTCCGGCGCTTTGATTTCTATCAGACGTTTCAAACGGTTATTACGAATGATAACGCGGCGATACAAATCATTCAAGTCAGAAGTTGCAAAACGACCACCATCAAGAGGTACTAACGGACGAAGTTCCGGTGGAATAACTGGTACCATTTTAATCACCATCCATTGAGGGCGGTTTTCGATACGTGTATTCGCATCACGGAAAGCTTCAACCACTTTCAGACGTTTAAGCGCTTCCGCTTTACGTTGCTGAGAAGTATCTGTTGCCGCCTGGTGACGAAGTTCGTAAGAAAGCTCATCCAGTTTAATCCTGCTCAAAAGCATTTCAAGTGCATCTGCACCCATCCTTGCTATGAACTTGTTTGGATCTGTATCCGGAAGCATTTGATTTTCACGTGGCAATTTGTCGATGATATCAAGATATTCATCTTCTGTAAGGAAGTCAAGGTAACCAACACCATCTTCTTCTTTCACACCAGCCTGAACTACAGCATATCGCTCGTAGTAAATGATCTGATCCAGTTTTTTGGTAGACAATCCAAGTAAATACCCGATTTTGTTAGGTAAACTACGAAAGTACCAGATGTGTGCAACAGGAACCACCAATTCGATGTGTCCCATGCGCTCACGACGTACCTTTTTCTCAGTCACCTCCACACCGCAACGGTCGCAGATGATACCTTTATAACGGATACGTTTGTATTTACCACAATGACATTCCCAGTCTTTAACAGGACCGAAAATACGCTCACAGAATAACCCACCCATTTCCGGTTTATAAGTCCGGTAGTTGATGGTTTCAGGCTGGGTTACTTCACCGAAAGAGCTCTCAAGGATAGACTCAGGTGAAGCCAGACTGATCGTCATTCTGGAAAAATCACTATTAAGTTTTTTATTCTTTTTGAAAGACATAATTAAAAAGTCGTTTGTCTGTTAGTCGAAACTAATTGTATTTCATTTCTAAGAGCAAGTCACCAAGTTTTTGTTTTGCCACTAAGACTCCAAGATACTGCGCGGCGAACCGCAATTATTTTTCTTTGCGTCTTGGAATCTTAATGGCTACTTTATTCTTGTGAACCTTCTCTTACGACTAAAATTAGTCCAGCGTAATCTCCAATGCTAATCCACGGAGTTCGTGAACAAGTACGTTGAATGACTCCGGAATATTTGGTTTTGGAAGGTTTTCACCTTTCACAATCGCTTCGTAAGCTTTGGCACGGCCCACAACGTCATCCGATTTTACGGTTAGGATTTCCTGAAGGATATGAGATGCACCGAATGCTTCAAGTGCCCATACTTCCATTTCTCCAAAACGCTGACCTCCAAACTGTGCTTTACCACCCAACGGTTGTTGTGTAATAAGCGAGTATGGCCCGATTGAGCGCGCGTGCATTTTATCATCTACCAAGTGACCTAGTTTCATCATATACATGAGACCAACGGTTACAGGCTGATCGAATTTATCTCCGCTCAATCCATTGTATAGGTAAGTACGTCCCCAATCCGGCAATCCTGCTTCTTTAAGTTCGGCAGCTACTTCAGCTTCGGTTGCACCATCAAAAATTGGCGTTGCATACCGGCGTCCAAGTTTCTGTCCGGCCCAGGCAAGAATTGTTTCATAGATCTGGCCAATGTTCATACGTGAAGGTACACCCAATGGGTTCAACACGATATCAACCGGAGTTCCGTCTTCCAGGAATGGCATATCTTCATCACGTACAATACGGGCAACGACCCCTTTGTTACCATGACGACCTGCCATTTTATCACCCACTTTCAGTTTACGTTTCTTAGCAATATATACTTTTGCCAATTTGACGATTCCAGCAGGAAGTTCATCTCCAACTTCAAGAGCGAAACGATCACGTTTAAAGCGGCCCATTAATTCACTGCGTGAGTTAAGGAAGTTTTTCAGAACCAAAGAAACCTGGCGGTTCGTTTCGTTATCCTCAGTCCATGAATCAGTAAGAACATCACCGATAAGGTTTACTTCTTCAGATACTGCATACTGGCTTTCATCACGATATGGATTGTTAGCCGGGAATAAATTTTCGGAGATATTTCTCACGTTGAACTTCATTCCTTTTGAAATCAGTTCATCTCCAAATTTATGCTTAACACCCTGAGTGGTTTTACCATCAACAAGTGAAACTAGTTTTTCAATGATACGTCCGCGAAGTGCTGTCAGGTCACGGCCATATTTTTTCATTAAAACACGTAGTTCATCTTTATGTTTAGCACGTTCTTCTTTGGTTGGACGAGAGAAAAGTTTAGTATCAATTACTACACCTTTCATAGATGGCGGTGCTTTTTTCGAAGCATCTTTCACATCACCGGCCTTATCACCGAAGATTGCACGTAAAAGTTTTTCTTCAGGAGTAGGATCTGATTCTCCTTTTGGAGTGATCTTACCAATCAGAATATCACCTTCTTTAACTTCAGTACCAACCTGAACGATACCGTTTTCGTCAAGATTTTTAACCGTTTCTTCACTTACATTAGGAATCTCAGCAGTAAGTTCTTCTTCTCCACGTTTCGTATCACGAACTTCCAGTTCAAATTCTTCAATGTGAATAGAAGTAAAGATATCATCACGAACCACTTTCTCAGAGATTACAATCGCATCCTCAAAGTTATATCCCTGCCAAGGCATGAACGCTACCAAAAGGTTACGGCCCAATGCAAGTTCTCCACCTTCGGTACCATATCCCTGGCATAATGCTTCACCTTTGGAAACTTTCTGGCCTTTTAGAACCATAGGTTGCAGGTTAAGACATGTATCCTGGTTGGTACGACGGAATTTTACAAGATCATAAGAAACACTGTCTTCAATAAAACTAACCAGACGTTCATCATCTGTTCTGTCATATCTTACAACAATTTTTTTAGCATCTACATATTCAATAGTTCCATCACCTTCGGCAACAACTAATGCACGTGAATCCATTGCAACACGTTTTTCAAGGCCCGTTCCTACGATTGGCGCTTGTGGACGCAATAGAGGAACACCCTGGCGCTGCATGTTCGATCCCATCAGGGCACGGTTAGCATCATCATGCTCAAGGAATGGAATAAGTGAAGCCGCAACAGAAACGATCTGGTTAGCAGCAACGTCCATATAAGATGCTTGCGAAGGATCTACCATCGGGAAGTCACCTTCTGAAACGTGTCTTGATTTTTTCTACCGTAAAGTTTCCGCTCTTATCAACAGAGGCATTAGCCTGAGCAATATATTTGGAATCCTCTTCTTCGGCAGTCATATATATAATGTCATTGGTCAGCTTTCCTGCGCTGTCAATAACACGGTAAGGAGTTTCAATAAAACCCATTCCGTTTACTTTGGCAAAAACGCAAAGAGAAGAAATCAGACCAATGTTCGGGCCTTCAGGCGTTTCAATCGTACAAAGACGACCGTAATGCGTGTAGTGAACGTCACGAACCTCAAAACCAGCTCTTTCACGGGAAAGACCACCAGGTCCCAGTGCGGACATACGTCTTTTGTGCGTAATCTCAGCCAATGGATTTGTTTGATCCATGAACTGTGACAATTGGTTGGTACCAAAGAATGAATTGATAACCGAAGATAAAGTTCGCGCGTTGATCAGATCAACAGGCTTGAAATCCTCATTATCACGTACGTTCATACGTTCCTTAATAGTACGCGCCATACGCGCCAAACCTACACCGAACTGTGCATAAAGTTGTTCACCAACAGTACGAACACGACGGTTTGACAAGTGATCGATATCATCGACAACAGCTTTCGCATTGATCAGGCCGATCAGATATTTCACGATGGAAACGATATCACCCGTTGTCAGAACGCGAACATCAAGACTTGTGTCAGATCCAAGTTTTTTATTGATCCTGTAACGGCCAACATCTCCAAGGTCATAACGTTTGTCACTGAAGAATAAACTCTGAATAACATCGCGTGCAGTTTGCTCATCAGGTGCTTCTGCATTACGAAGCTGACGGTAAATCTGTTCTACCGCTTCTTTATCTGAGTTTGAGCTATCTTTTTGTAACGTATTATAAATGATATTATAATCCGCAACATTCATATCTTCTTTATGAAGAATTACTGACTTTTGACCTGATTCTACAATGACTTCAATATCCTCAGGAGAAATCGTTGAATCACGCTCAAGCAACACTTCGTTACGCTGTATAGAAACTACCTCGCCGGTATCTTCATCTACAAAATCCTCAGTCCATGTGCGAAGTACCCTTGCAGCCAAGCGACGCCCTACGGCCTTTTTAAGGTTTGCAGGTGTAGCGTTGATCTCTTCGGATAAACCAAAAAGGTCAAGAATATCTTTATCAGAACCAAAACCGATAGCTCTTAAAAGCGTTGTAACCGGGAATTTTTTCTTACGGTCAATGTACGCATACATGACATTATTCACATCAGTCGAGAATTCAATCCACGAACCCTTGAAAGGAATAATACGCGCAGAATACAGTTTAGAACCGTTTGTGTGCTTGCTCATAGAGAAAAACACACCCGGTGAGCGGTGTAACTGAGAAACAATTACGCGCTCTGCACCATTGATTACGAATGACCCACGCTCGGTCATATAAGGGATATTTCCTAAGAATACCTCTTGCTCAATCGTTTCAAATTCTTCATGATCAGCATCGTTACATATTAAACGCAACTTTGCTTTAAGCGGAACGGCATAAGTCAGTCCGCGATCAATTGATTCGTCGACAGAATATTTCGGTGGCTCAAGAAGATAATCAATGAACTCAAGCACGAAATTGTCACGCGAATCGGCAATAGGAAAGTTTTCAGCGAAAACTTTGTACAATCCTTCGTCAGAACGATCTTCAACCGATGTATCAAGACTGAAGAAATCCCGGAACGATTGTACCTGAATTCCTAGCAAATCCGGATAATCAATGATTTGATTGATCCTGGAGAAATTTTTTCTGGGTGTTGCTTTAATTGTAGCCAAGGCTATGTCTGATTTGGGTTAGTAGAACGAAAAATAAAGTGTGTAACTATATACAACACGCAATCGTACTAATTGGTTTAAAACCTTAATCGTATGCCTCGTAGAACATTACGAAGAAATGCCCCTGTTCTTCTTTCCTACGAGTAAAGAAGTGTTTCAGGCAAATTCTCCAATTAAGAAGAAGAATAGCCAGGAATAACTTTATTATTTCTGACTTATATAAACCAAACGAAAAGAAGAGAAATTTGTTTGGAATACATACAAAATAGGAAAAGACCTGACGAAAGTCAGGCCTATTCCTTCGAATTATAGGTGGTGATTGAGAAGAAGCAAATTATTTTACTTCAACTTCAGCACCAGCTTCTTCAAGTTGTTTTTTCAAAGCTTCAGCTTCGTCTTTTGTAACACCCTCTTTAACTGGTTTTGGAGAGTTGTCAACTAATTCTTTTGCTTCTTTAAGTCCAAGACCTGTAAGGTCTTTAACCAATTTCACAACTGCCAGTTTACTAGCACCAGCTGCTTTCAAGATTACATCAAAAGATGTTTTTTCTTCAACAACAGGAGCATCGCCACCGCCGCCAGCAGGACCTGCCACAACAACTGCACCAGCAGCTGCAGGCTCGATGCCATATTCGTCTTTAAGAATTGTAGCCAATTCGTTCACTTCTTTAACCGTAAGGTTAACAAGCTGTTCCGCGAAAGCTTTCAAATCTGCCATTTTATTTTCGATTTTGTGATTATACAATAAGATGATTTTAAAAGCTCAATTTATTATTTACCCGGAGAGCTCAGCCTGGCTATTTATATTATTAGTCTTCTTTTTCAGACAAAGTCTTAAGAATACCAGCCAATTTGTTTCCACCGCTTTTAAGAGCGCCGATAACATTTTTAGCAGGTGATTGCAACAATCCGATAATCTCTCCAACCATTTCTTGTTTTGATTTTAGAGCAATCAGAACGTCAAGCTGGCTTTCGCCAACAAAAACAGATGAGTCAACAGAAGCTCCTTTAAATTTAAGCTTGTCACTACCT
The DNA here is from genome assembly GCF_019711195.1 of Dyadobacter sp. NIV53. NCBI lineage: Bacteria > Pseudomonadati > Bacteroidota > Cytophagia > Cytophagales > Spirosomataceae > Dyadobacter > Dyadobacter sp. NIV53. Next base: position 4,279,656 of record NZ_CP081299.1, on the reverse strand, counting down.
CCTTTTTTCTTGAATTCTTTTATCAGCTGTGCAGGAACTTTACCTGACTCCGGGTGAAACATGACGCCGGAAAATCCTTTCAGAACTTCATCAAATGATGAATAATCCGTATCTAATGTTTCTAATGCTTTCTTAATCAAAGTATTCTTAACAACACGATACTCAATACCTCTTTCAAAGCATAGAGCTCTTAAGATATTTACCTCTTTAACGGACATGCCGTTAGCGCTGGTAATGTAAAAGTATGGCGTGCTAGAGAATTTCTGACTTAACTCGTCAATCATTACTGCTTTCTCTTCCCGTGTCATATTATAATCCTGGAATCGTGTTTTTGTCTATAGTAACACCCGGGCTCATCGTAGAAGACAAGTGAATGCTCTTTACGTAAGTACCTTTTGCCGATGAAGGTTTAAGGCGTATCAAAGTATTGATAACTTCAGTTGCGTTTTGTGCAAGCTGATCAGTTCCGAAAGAAACTTTACCAACACTGGCATGAATGATTCCTGTTTTATCAACTTTGAAATCAATTTTACCAGCTTTTACTTCTTTAACCGCTTTGGCAACATCTGGTGTTACTGTACCTGATTTAGGGTTCGGCATTAATCCGCGAGGACCCAATACTTTACCTAACTTACCCACTTTTGCCATTACAGACGGCATTGTGATGATTACGTCTATATCAGTCCAGCCTTGTTCTATCTTAGTGATATATTCGTCTAGCCCAACATAGTCTGCTCCTGCCTCTTTCGCTTCTGCCTCCTTATCCGGAGTACACAATACCAATACACGAACTTCTTTTCCGGTTCCGTGTGGCAATGTTACCACGCCACGTACCATCTGATCAGCCTTACGTGGATCTACGCCCAAACGGACATCGATATCCACAGAAGAATCAAATTTAGTATAAGAAATCGTTTTAAGTACATCCGCTGCCTGCTCAAGAGAGTAGATCTGGCTTGCGTCGAATTTCGAAAGAGCGTCTTTTTGCTTTTTGGTCAATTTTCCCATGTTCTTTGTTTCTTAGGCGTTTTTAAACGCTCAGTTGTTTTCTTCCCACGGGGCTTTGCCAGCTACGGTAATACCCATACTACGAGCCGTTCCCGCGATCATTTTCATAGCTGAATCAATTGTAAAGCAGTTAAGATCGGGCATTTTGGTTTCAGCGATCGTACGAACCTGATCCCATGTAACTGATCCTACTTTAAGACGGTTTGGCTGAGCCGAACCAACTTTTACTTTTGATGCTTCCAGAAGAAGATTTGCGGCCGGGGGAGTCTTAATGACGAAGTCAAAAGACTTATCCTTATAGTATGTAATAACTACCGGCAACACCACACCAGGTTTATCCTGGGTACGGCCATTGAATTGCTTACAAAACTCCATGATATTCAAACCCTTAGATCCTAATGCAGGACCAATCGGAGGTGAAGGATTGGCAGCGCCACCTTTTACCTATAGTTTGACGTATCCACCTATTTCTTTTGCCATTGTTTTGGAATTTGTCGATCATTAATTGATTTAACGGCTCACATGCAAGTGGAAGCTTACCCGCCCGTCATCTCTATTAACTATCTTTTTCTACTTGTGCGTAACTTAGTTCCACGGGTGTATTACGCCCGAATATTTTTACAACTACATTCAGTTTTTTCTTCTCATCAAATACCTCTTCGACCAGTCCTATAAATCCACTGAAAGGACCGTCTACTACTTTAACAGTTTCACCTTTGATGAAGGACATACTTGGTGCCTCTTCATGGTGCTCTGCTTCATCAACTCTTCCCAGGATCCTGTTTATCTCTGCCTGACGTAAAGGAACAGGAACTTTGGAATTACCTTCTGAATTACCCAGGAAACCTATAACACCAGGAATACTCGTAATAATGTGCAGTACTTCTCCCTTAGACAAATCAGCCGAAATGATAATGTATCCCGGGAAAAAGTTTTTTTCCCTTACTCTCTTCTTTCCGTTCCGCATTTCATAAATCTTCTCCGAAGGAATAAGAATTTGAGGAACAAATTCATTGAGTTTTTGCCGTGTTATTTCATTCTCGATGTAGGACTTGATTTTTTTCTCCTGTCCTGACACAGCTCTCAATACAAACCAATTTAGACTACTCATACCATTACGGGGGTTGCCACTACAATAATAATAGCCTTAAAAAGACTTATAAAACAGCTCTAGTGCGTTTTGAAAAACAAAATCCATTACTCCTACCACAAAGGCGAAAATAAGAGACCCAACTAATACCAACGTTGTATTGGCCTGAAGCTCGTTAAATGGAGGCCAGGTCACGTGCTGAGTCATTTCTTCCCAGGACGATTTCAAAAAAGAAGTAAATTTTTCCATTTTTCTTTTTTAATTATGCACGGGTGGAGAGATTCGAACTCCCATCAACGGTTTTGGAGACCGCTATTCTACCCTTGAACTACACCCGTATTTCCCGCAAACCATTCTTTCGGGCTGCAAAGATACAATTTATTTACAAAAAACAAGTGCATTCCAAAAGAAATGCACTTGTTTAATATTCTTTATTTTGAAATTAATCAACAATTTCAGTTACCTGACCTGCACCTACGGTACGTCCACCTTCACGAATCGCGAAACGAAGACCTTTTTCCATAGCAATCTTGCTGATCAATTTAACATCAATAGTGATGTTATCACCTGGCATAACCATTTCAACACCTGCCGGAAGAGTAATTTCGCCAGTTACGTCCGTAGTACGGAAGTAAAACTGAGGACGGTACTTATTAAAGAAAGGAGTGTGACGACCACCTTCTTCTTTCGAAAGTACATAAACTTCTCCTTTGAATGTAGCGTGTGGTTTTACTGAACCTGGCTTACAAATTACCATACCGCGACGGATATCTTCTTTGTTAATACCACGAAGCAATAAACCTACGTTATCACCAGCTTCACCACGGTCAAGAATCTTACGGAACATTTCAACACCTGTTACAGTAGATTTAAGTCCCTCAGCTCCCATACCTAATATATCAACTGCTTCTCCTGAGTTGATGATACCACGTTCGATACGACCAGTTGCAACAGTACCACGACCAGTGATCGAGAATACGTCTTCAACAGGCATAAGGAATGGAAGATCAGTCATACGTGGAGGAATTGGAATATAGCTGTCAACAGCATCCATCAAATCCTCAATAGTTTTTACCCATTTATCTTCTCCATTCAATCCACCCAAAGCAGAACCTTGGATTACAGGAATGTTGTCTCCATCGTAATCGTAGAAGCTAAGAAGCTCACGGATTTCCATTTCAACTAGTTCAAGAAGTTCCGGATCATCGACCATATCCACTTTATTCATGAATACTACCAATTGAGGAACACCAACCTGACGAGCCAAAAGAATGTGCTCACGAGTTTGGGGCATAGGCCCATCAGTTGCAGCAACAACTATGATTGCTCCGTCCATCTGAGCAGCACCAGTTACCATGTTCTTCACATAATCCGCGTGACCCGGACAGTCAACGTGCGCATAGTGACGATTGGCTGTTGAGTACTCTACGTGAGAAGTGTTAATCGTGATACCACGTTCTTTCTCTTCAGGTGCATTATCAATTGATGAAAAATCCCGTAGTACAGCTAAACCCTTTTTCGCCAACACAGTTGTGATAGCAGCAGTAAGGGTAGTTTTACCGTGGTCAACGTGCCCGATAGTACCAATATTTACGTGGGGTTTCGAGCGGTCAAACGTCTCTTTTGCCATGACTTAAGTACGCTTAAAATTAAAAAAGTTATTACAATTTATTAAACACTAATGATTGATCCCGCTTAGCTGACACTATCAAGCCCTTCAAAATCAATTAAACTAAATACAAGGATCAAAATCTTTTTTGATTACAGGCATTCTGGAAAGAACACTAAATAACTCCAAAAAGGTCAGAAATGATTGCTAAACATTTCATCGAGCCATTGAGGGGATTTGAACGGCACCGGCCGCCCGGCCCTGACCTCTTCCTTACCAAGGAAGTGCTCTACTCAACTTTTCAAATACTTTTTTCTGAGCCATTGAGGGGATTTGAACGGCACCGGCCGCCCGGCCCTGACCTCTTCCTTACCAAGGAAGTGCTCTACTCAACTTTTCAAATACTTTTTTCTGAGCCATTGAGGGGATTTGAACGGCACCGGCCGCCCGGCCCTGACCTCTTCCTTACCAAGGAAGTGCTCTACTCAACTTTTCAAATACTTTTTTCTGAGCCATTGAGGGGATTTGAACGGCACCGGCCGCCCGGCCCTGACCTCTTCCTTACCAAGGAAGTGCTCTACTCAACTTTTCAAATACTTTTTTCTGAGCCATTGAGGGGATTTGAACGGCACCGGCCGCCCGGCCCTGACCTCTTCCTTACCAAGGAAGTGCTCTACTCAACTTTTCAAATACTTTTTTCTGAGCCATTGAGGGGATTTGAACCCCTGACCTCTTCCTTACCAAGGAAGTGCTCTACCCCTGAGCTACAACGGCAAAGTTTTCTATAAAACAACCAAAAAGCGATTAGCGAAAAGTTTCAATATGAATATTTTCGCTAATCGCTTTGACGGTGTCTTAAAAATGAGCGGAAGACGAGGTTCGAACTCGCGACCTATAGCTTGGAAGGCTATCGCTCTACCAGCTGAGCTACTTCCGCATTTGTGTTGTGCCTAACCTTTGACTGGTAATCAAGGATATAAAATTCGGCGCAAGCTGTGGGGGCGGATGGATTCGAACCACCGTAGGCGTACACCAGCAGATTTACAGTCTGCCCCATTTGGCCACTCTGGTACACCCCCTTTTCAACATTTCAATACATCCGTGAAAGCCGCTTGTTTCACTTTTGGAGCTGCAAAATTATATCCTTTTTTTATATTCTCAAATTGTTTTGAAAAAAATATTGATAATTGTTTTAGGCTAAATGCAAAAACGGGCTTTAAAGCCCGTTTTACCCTATTTCTCTACTTAAAATAATCTTATACCAAAATTCAGCATTCTCACTGTTGGCCCATGATTGTCAGTAAAAACATTATTCATGTCATAATTCACGAACAAATCAGGAAAATTACGAATGCCCAATTCTACAGCAGCCCCATAACGCAGATCGTTTATATAAAAATTCGTCCGTACATGATCTTTATCTTTGCTGCCTTCTTCTTTTGTTTTAGTATAACTTCCCAGTCGGTAACCTCCATATACTCCTGCACTGATGTAAGAGATAAAAGATTTTGAAAAGCTAATTGTAGGCATAAATGATAAATTCACATATGGCAGAACGAGTTTGTTCTTACTAAAATTAATATCCTTTCCTTCTGCATCTTTAACCGTTTTAAAGTCTACACCGTCAGCTGTTTTGACAATCGTTTCATTTCCATCGAACATCAAATTGTTCCAGGAAAAATCAGCCCCGAAGTCCAGGCTGAATTTCGCGTTTTTGCCTTTTGCAACTGTGGCACTGGCAATATACCCCAAACTGATATACCGCGAGCCGAAAGGACGTAAGTCGTAATCTGCTTTATCGTAACCGGCGGTTGCTTTGTTAGTTCCGTAAGTATTTAGTCCAATTGCTACATTAAATCCTTTTCTTGGACTCGAATAACGGTTAGCCCGGTAAAAATGCTTCCCTGTCCTTCTGTATTCAGTATTTGTTGAGTCATTATCGTCTTCGTCTTTTACCTCTACCCCTTTGGCATTAATCGTCACTTCTGTCCCTCCATCTTTAATATGAATTCCACGCATTCCAATACGTACATAATCCTTTTCATCTTTTGAGGTTTTGTCCTTCAAATAATCATTTCCATTAAATTCCTCTTTCAAGTAAGTCGTATCGGCATCTGAACTGTCCAGTCTAACCTGTAAATCACTTAACAAAGCATTCAAATCGTACTTCATGATCTTTTGAAGTTCCTTCCTGTTTTCTCCATAAATAATGAGTCTCGTTTTGTCGCCAAAAGTTACTATAATAGAGTCTTTCTCAGCTGACCGATTAAATTTATTTTCAATTCCAAAGTGAGCCTTTGCACTAAAAACCACTAAAATCAGAAGGATAGTTAAATATATTTTATTTTTCATGGCTGTATAGATTACAATTTTGTTCTTTCTTTAATGTTTTGATATTTTTCTGAAATCACTTCTTCTTTATCCCTTAATTTTTCATCAACCCTGGCTACAATAACTTTCGGGCTAAAGCCTACGTCTTTCCAATCCACAGGCTCACCGGCTCTTGCATTTTTCAGCTGACGGAATACCTTAGCAAACCTTGACGGTTTTGATTTTTCATTTGAATTATCCGTATCTACATGAACAACAATAGTGCGATTTTCTGCTTTCTCGTTCATAGCCGCCAAGCCCGATACAGGTATTATTTCTTTTTCAAAATTTGGCGAAATAGCAGATTCAGGCATTTCTACGGGAATATTTTTCAATGGCACATTGGCAATTTGATCTGTACCGGTATTCAGTTTATCAGCATCATAGTGAAACTCAGATTTATGAAGATCTGAATTAGAATCCTTGCCGACAGCTTTTCCTTTGCGTTGTGTTCTTATCGTTATTTTATTGTCGACTAAAGCAATTTGCTTTTCTTCTGTTATTAATACACTTCCAGCAATTGAATCCAAAGAAGTTGCTTTTATTTTGATTCTTCCAGGTGTTTCAATTTGGGCAACCGTTTTTTCGGAAGTATACTTCTGAGCATCACTATTTTGTACTTTCCAAACAAGATAACCGGAAATCAGAACTATGGTAACACTTGCCGCCGCATACCAAATCCAAGCTGCAAATCGCTTTTTAACAGCCTTTTGCTCACTTTGTATGCGCGACCAGGCCATATTAGAAGGTTGCTTTTCCAAATCAGAGAGTTTACGCTTAAAAAGATCATCAACCGGATGCTTTTTCATAATTTACTTTTTTTAAATCCATTTTCCCAATCAGAAACCATTTTTTGTAATAATGCCCGTGCTCTGTGAAGCTGCGATTTTGAAGTGCTTTCAGTTATCGCCAGCAATTCGGCAATTTCACCATGTGCGTATCCTTCAATCGCATATAAATTAAAAACAGTCCGATAACCGGCAGGCAATTCTGCAATCAGATCCAGTAGTTCTTCTGCATTCAGATTCTGATCAGCATACGCATAATCCGGAATGTTTTCAGCTTCATCAGACATCGCGTCTTCCGGAATTCTTTTTTGCTTCCTGATATGCCCAAGTGCTTCGTTAACCATAATACGACGAATCCATCCTTCAAAACTACCTTCGCTGCTAAACTGGTCTATCTTGCCGAAAACCCTAAGAAAACCTTCAATCATTATGTCTTCGGCTACCATTTCATCATTCACATATCGAAAACACAACCCCAGCATGCGCGAGCTGTATTTTTCGTATACCTGCCGCTGCGCTTTTGGATCTTGCTTCCTCAACGCTTTAACAAGTTGTACTTCGTGACTGAATAATGATAGAATTCGACCCATTATAAAAAAGTGGTTTCAATGGCAAGATGCTTATTCTTACCTGAGAGGTTGCATCTCCTATTTACTTTTTTTAAGAAATTTAATCTGGGTTACATTTTTTCATATCAATGTTTGATAGAAACTATAAATAAGAACTTAATTATCAGCCAATTAACTACACTTAAAATATAAAGTGATCTAAACAAAAAACTTAATTTTCATTTTGAAAAAATATATTCAGTTTCATCGTATAGCTTTGATATAATTATTTGGCAATAAAAAATTGTGAAGTTCATGTTTGATTCTTCGGCTCCGATAGGAATATTTGATAGTGGTATTGGCGGAATGACAGTAGCAAGTGCTGTCACCCGACTTTTACCTCAGGAAAACACCATTTATTTTGGTGATACGGCACATCTTCCATATGGTGATAAATCAACGGCCTCTATCCAGGCTTATTCTATTAAAATTTGCAATATGCTTTTACAGCAAAATTGCAAGCTGATCCTGATCGCTTGTAATTCTGCATCTGCTGCTGCTTTTGAATTAGTACGTGAATATGTCGGCAGTAAAGCCAAAGTTCTGAATGTGATTGATCCGGTTGTGGATTATATAAAAGAACATTACGACGGCAAAACCATTGGACTTATTGGAACAAAACAAACGGTTCTTTCCAATGTCTATAAGAAAAAAGTGGACGCATTGAACAAACACATTCAACTTAAATCGTTGGCAACTCCTTTGCTTGCCCCTATGATTGAGGAAGGATTTTTTGATAATAATATAAGTGAAAGTATTATATCCAGTTATCTGTCCGACAACTCATTAAAGGGAATTGAAGCTTTGATTTTGGGATGCACCCATTATCCCCTGATTAAAAAAGAGATCAGCAAGTACTACGGTGAATCGGTCGAAATCCTGGACACTTCCGAAATTGTCGCACATTCACTCAGAAGTTTACTTGAACAACACTATTTGGTTAATGAAAAAGGTGAGGGTAAAAGACAGTTTTATGTTTCGGATTATACATTGTCTTTCGAGCAATCGACTAATATCTTCTTCGGAAAACAAATTCAGCTGGAACACTATCCGCTATGGGAGTAAATTTTATTCCTGATAAACCAGTTTCACCGGTCCCAACAGTCCGGACGGCATCGGTTCCCAAATAGAAGCATCAAATTTTTTATACGTGATATCCACAATATTGATGTCATAAAATTTCTTCCATTCAGGTGATTGCTTATCTCTCAATCGCATATAGTTTGCTGAAAGATTGGTTACCTCAATTTCCAAAACATTATCTGTTTCTTTAAGAAGTCCTGCTCTAATAAGAAGTCGGAAAGGAATTGACCAGGCGGTTCCTAGTGAAACTCCATTTAATTTTACCATTGCTACTTCTCTAACGTCTCCCAAATCCAACATGACATGTTTGTCAGCGCCAATTTTGGAATCGAACTGCAAGGTATATCTTGCAGTTCCCGAAAAGTAAACCGCCGAATCCTGTAACGTTGTCCATGATTTCAATTGAGTAAAATGGCTCGATGCCGGCAATTTTGGAAGCCCTTTCAAAAATTCGATTTTCCATTTACCATTGAGACTAATTTCGTTTTGTCCCTGAGGAATTTCTGAACCAACCTGTTTCATTCCGGCATTATACAAAAAGCATGTTTGTCCAGGTAAGAGAGACAGAAAAACATGATTTTTCCCATCAATAATCTTACTTTTTAATTTGCTTGCTCCGTCTCTTAGTGGATCGTAACGGATTACATGAGGCCCTAATTTGGATGGCTCAATCCATCCCTCATTAAACGTATTACTCAAATTTGCAATAAAATACATCGGGCCTCCTGCACCTCTTTTCCGAATAAAAGTGAGTCCTTGTGATATCCATTTTTCCTGACCTACGCCAAACTCAGACAAATTTCTCTGCCAATCGGGCCCAACCCTTACGGTTCGATTCGTTTTCAATTCAACTAGTTGGTTTAAAAATCTGGCCTGATTTACTTTGTGCACGCTAAAGCCAGTTACGTTTGAGGGCGCGTTAGTCTCGAAAACAATCTTGGCCCCTTTTTTGGCCAATCTAATCAGCTGATTCAGGGTTTCCAATGGCATGAGTTTGCTGGATGGAATTAGGATCGTCTTATACTTGCTGTTGCCTGAATTGACGTTCCCATCCTTATCTACATTTAAACTGGCCAATTGACGGTCAGATACAAAATCAAAATTATAGCCTTCCTTCCAAAGTTTTTCCGAGAGTCTTCCAAATGGAAGATCCATTAACCAGCGATCCACATGGTGAACTTCTAGCAAATGAACTCCTCCGGCAGATTTTGCAGGTGTGCTCCATAAGTCGTGAATCGGAAAGTATACAAGCAGATCATTGTCAGGTTTGCTATTCTGTAACAACTGCTGACAACGCTCCACATAATTATTTAGCAACGAAAAGTGCTCAGCGAAATGTGAGAGAGGTCCGAAATTGGTTGAAGCATAAAAAAGCCAGCCCGGATATGCTTCCGCTATGGGCGAGTAAGTGGTACCGTGATAAAAAATGTGGTTGATTCCTGCTGTGAACAACTCGTCAATCTGCGGCTTAATTTGTGACAGCGAAACTTTGAAATGATTTGCCAGCCAGGTTCCCGTTTCTGAACTCACCAATTTCTTTCCTGAAAAATGTGCAGCCGACGATGCAAATTTCATCGCCAGCGGATTTGGAGTTCCAAACTGGTTGATCGAATAGTCCGGATCAACTCTTAAACCCGGAATTGGAAAACGGCTTGTACCGAAGGATTCCGTTTCCGGAATATCAGCCTCGTCATATAAATCAAGTAAATTTCCTGGTGAACCATGTGCCTGATAACGAGTCAGGAAACTATGTTCTTTACTCCATTCCGTCCATTGGTGCGCATAACGTTCTCTTAAAAGTTCTGCTAACGTCTGATGATAATCGATTTTGATCAAAGTAGCATCAGCATTTCCCGACGAGTCAGATAATTGAGCTAAATGCTGATTAAGATCGTAACCCCGCCGTTTCTGAAATTCTACTAAAAAGTCATTGGTCCAATTGGCACCATAAGCTTCGTAAGAATCCATATACATAGATCTAGGTTTCTGATCTGTTTTTGCGAATGCAGAATCAAATCGCATCAGATAACTGGACATTGCCGTTGCATGGAAAGGATCAGAAACCAATCCTTCACCACCGGGAGCGGCCCGTTTTACGGTTTGTTTTGTACTTTCAACAACAACCTGCCCTTCGATTACCTTCATTTGTTTTGCACCAAGCGCGACAGATACATTCGGACCGCCAAAAGGCCAACCAGTTCCGGTAGACATATCAACACCAAGACCTAATCTTTTCCCTTCCTTCACCGTATACTGCAAAACATCCAGCCATTCTTTTCCAAGAAAAGGAATAGCTGCCTTTTCATAACCCTTTACACCATATATCGGAATAATATGAACACCGCCCAATCCGGATCGTTGAAAATGTTCTAATTGTGTAGTAATATCCTTTTTTGTAACCGCACTTCCCATCCACCACCAGTATGTCCAGGGTTTCGCAGTTGAAATATTTTGTGTACTTCCAGTTAGAACTGATACAAGGAAGATAATAAAGAGGAGTAGTCGGCGCATCTTAAATGGTTTTGAAATAAAGACGATACAATCAGGGATCACACCTTTACTTTCAATAAATATTTGTAAAACGAGTTGGTTTGTAATGTTCGTATTACCCGGATATACGAAGGTCAGAATACAAAAAAGGCGGAATCATTGTCTGATCCCGCCTCAATTATTTTGGTTTTAAAGATTAGCTCTGAAAAGCCTGCCTTACTCTGGAATTAATGAAATCTCTTTCCTGCTGATTCTTTTTACTATTCCTGTACCAGAAATAACCAATTGCTGCCACTAAAAGATAGGGCATTACGAACAAATACATGATACCGGTGTTCAACCCTACACCAACATTATTTCTGCCATTGCCCATTGAACTTTCCACAGTTCCTCTGCACATCGCACATTGTGCAAATATGTCTGAGGCAGATAAAATGAACATTAATAATATCCCTAAAATAATTGTGAACCTTTTCATACGTAATATGGACTAATCATAAGGTAAACGATGACACCGGTAATACTTACATAAAGCCAGATAGGAAATGCATATTTAACTGCTTTTCTATGTTCTGTCAGTTGATTGCTATATCCAAAATAAACTGCCCGTAAAACAAACCAGACAACTACAATTGATAACGTAATATGAGATATCAATAAAAAATAGTATGTAGATCTTAATACAGTTCCTGTTCCACCAAATGGAGTGGATTTATTAGAGATATGATATAATACGTAACATACCAAAAACAAAGCGCCCAAAATAAAAGCTCCTGTCATCATCTGACGATGAGCAACCCTATTATTTTTTCTGATGAAATAATATCCGGCCAAAAGTAATAAAGCTGTTAAAGAGTTAATTACCCCTATAACATGAGGTAAAACTTTTGTCCAGGCTCCTAAGTCAACTTTTTGGCGAATCCCTAAAATAGCAGCGACAGCGATAGGAATTACCAATGCCAAAATATTTATAACCCGCTGGTATTTCTGTTTTTTTTCTAATGTTAAAGTGGCCATAATTAATTCCGGGAGCCTAACCCATTTTCAAGATTTAATATTTTAATTTCTGCCATCAGCCGGTTTATTTCCTCAGCGTCATATCCATTGTAATAACCCCGAATATGTTCATTGTTATCTATTAAGATTAACTTACCTTTTACGGAATTAGTTTTTAAATCAGGAACCATCGTTTGAAATTTCAGGGTATTGTCAAACACATTTTTTTTATTCGCAGATAATACCTTAGAAATTAACCAGCCCTCCTTGCTTATCAGTGCCGGAGTCGCTATTGTGGCTGGAATACTGTCACAAATAGACAAAAGATTTAAAGATGGATTTTTTCCCTCAATCCATAAATCCTTTCCAGATTACTCAGTACCAATTGGCAGGAATCATCACAGACCTTCTCAGGTTGATAATGAATAACTGTCAGTTTTCCTGCAAAGGGATGAGCCGGAAAATCGGTACCATCGGGCATTTTTACATTTAACTCCTGAACTGAATAAAACAAAGTGTCTTTATTGCTCAGCATTATATGTCCGTTAACATCCCTTAAAGGGTAATAAAACGGAATGTTGTAATGATTTGTAGCAAAAAATCTTAGAAATGTAAACACCAAAGCCGGTATCACTAATGTAAAAATCAGCAATCCGGCTTTGAAATATTTTTTCATACTATGTGGCTCAACCAAAAATCGCTTTGAAAATAGCATTTCCTTCCAGAAGAAGTGCTAAGATCAACCAGGCTACAAAAATCACGGGGACAAGAATTGACCAGATCAATGACTTTGTTTCATGTTTTAAGTGCATGAATTCACCTACAATATAAAATGCTTTAACAATTGTCAAAATGATGAATATGCTTACTTTAAGAATTCCGTGATTCATTGTAAAAGCAATCAGGAATTCAAGAGAAGTAATAGCTGACAATATCCAGAACGTTTTCCAAATCAGCTTTCTTTGTTCAGCACCTGCGTTAGGATCCTGATTATGTATATGATGTACTTCTGCCATATGATTTAGTAATTAATAATAAGTGTCTAACGATTAAACCAGATAAAAGAATGTAAATACAAACACCCAAACCAAGTCAACAAAGTGCCAGTAAAGACCTACTTTTTCAACCATTTCATAGCTACCACGCTTGTCATAAAAACCCGTAGCAGACCGGAAGAAAATAAGAATATTTAAAATCACACCACTAAAAACGTGTGTTCCGTGGAATCCTGTAATAAAGAAGAAGAAATCTGCAAATGCAGCAGGTCCATATTGGTTCTCAGTAAGATTTGCACCAAAGATCGTCTTGCTTACTTCAACACCTTTTTCAAATACCTTAAATACTGAACCACTTTCAGTACCATGAATAAAGTGAGACCACTCCCAGGCCTGGCAGCCTAAAAAAGTAAAACCTCCCAAAATGGTCCAGAGCATATATTTTTCAACATTAGCACGATCCATACGGTGACCTGCTTCCACGGCAAGTACCATCGTTACGCTACTGGCAATCAGGATAAATGTCATAATCCCAACGAAAACCAGAGGCAGAGCTATTCCATGCAAAAATGGCACAGACTCATACACTCTTTCCGGAATTGGCCAGTACAGGTTAGAAAATGTAAAATCTGCCCTGTCACCCGTAAATGCAGGAAAACTAAAACGCGCCGTTCCATAAGCCACTAGCAATGCCGAAAAGGTAAAGGTATCCGAAATGAGGAAAAACCACATCATCAGTTTACCATAACTTACTTTCATAGGCTCTATACCGCCCATCCACATTTTGGGCTCTACAGTGCCAGGAGTTGTTACATTTGCAGCCATTGGTGAAAAATTATCAATTAAAAGTCAATAAAAAAACAAATAGGTATAACCAGAGAATATCTAAAAAATGCCAGTAAGTCGCACAGATCTGAATTCTTCTCAAATTCTTAGAATGAATGTTTAGCTTAAAGGCCGATACAAGTGCCGTTATTAAAACAATCAATCCGGTAATAATATGAAAACCATGTAATCCTGTAAAAACATAAAAGAAGGAACCTGATGGATTACCAACAAAATATACATTCATGGCAACCAACTCTTTCCAACCTTCAAACTGCATCCACAAAAATAATAATCCTAATGCAAATGTAACAGAAATAGCTATTTTCAATTGCTTGAACTGGTCTTTTTTTGCCGCAAAATATGCGTATTGCATTATAATACTACTAATCAAAAGAATTCCCGTGCTATACCAGAAAATCTTGGGCATTTCGAATTCTAGCCAGTTTCCTTCCGCTCTTCTTACAAGATAAGCACTAGTCTGAGAAGCAAATCCCATTATAATAGCTACCAGGAACAACCAAAGTATAAATTTTTTGGGATCCATAGATAAGGTCTCCTGCGGCTCCTTATCAGTTTTCCTTAACTGCTGAATATTTTCCATTTCTCTAAATCAATTATCACAATTTATCCAACAAAAACGCAATTTGTACAATTGGTAAATATATAAAAGAACCAAACATCAATTGTCTGGCAGTTTTATCTGTACATTTCCTCATCAGGTGAAATGTTTGTGCTAAAAATAATACCCCAAAGACTGTTGCTATAAACGCAGAATTAATACCCGTCATTCCTAATTTATATGGCAACCACCCTACAGGTAATAAAAACAATGTATAAATCATTATCTGCAAAGTTGTATCCGAATCTTTCAATCCGTTGGCCGGCAATAATTTAAATCCTGCACGTTTGTAATCTTCATCCAATACCCATGCAATTGCCCAAAAATGGGGAAACTGCCAGAAAAACTGAATGGCAAACAATATACCAGGTTCAAGGCCAAAATGATTGGTAGCTGCAACCCACCCTATCATCGGAGGAAATGCGCCAGGAAACGCGCCGACAAAAACTGCAATCGGCCCCACGCGCTTCAATGGAGTATAAACAAAACCATAAAGTACCAGTGATAATAATGAAATAAGCGCGGTACTTAGATTAAACAAAAAAGCAAAAATGCCTAATGAAAATATCCCAAGAACTGCACACCATACAATAGCCTGATTTATGGTAATCCTTCCACTTGGAAGCGGCCGTGCAGCAGTCCTTTTCATTAATTTATCAGAATCAATTTCTATGATCTGATTAATGATGTTGGCTGAACCTGTAATGCCAATTGAAGCAATAATAAAAAAACATAATTTACTCCAAACCACTTCACTAGCTCCCAGACAGTACCCCATTGCACCCGAAAAAGCAATTAATGAAGCCAACCTGAACTTCAATAATTCAAATAAGATCTTTATTCTTTCACCTAACGATACTAAATTCCTTACTTCTGAAGTCATTATTTAATAATTCAAAACACTGTTTCAATGCGTCAAAGAACTTACTTTACTCAAATATTTATCTTCATTGATTAATAACCATACAATAAATTGTAGCCCGATCAATAAGATAGCCAGGGTCAGATGCATTGGCTGCGCATAAGGAGGAACGCCAAAGTAAGCCATCAATACTCCTGTCAACACTTCAAACGCTAAAATTATAAGACAAATCCTGCTTAACCTTTTAACCGATCTGTGGCTAGTTCCTGATTTATTAATAGTATAAAACCAAAATAAATTAGCAGCTACGACTAAAATTGAAAAAGAACGGTGAATATAAAATCTGGCATCCAGTTGATCAATCCATTCTCCTCTCGCCTCATAACCAAAGGCTCTTATTACTTCATCAATATTTTCTCTTACCTGGGTTCCTAACAGAATTTGAACCAATGATAAAATTAACACCAGCCATCCAAACGTGTTAAGAATATTCCTACCTCCTTTAGATGCAAAAATCCCGTGTGAAAAAGACGACCACGTCAAAACATATAAGAGGATAAATACGATAACAATTGCCAAAAGCATATGTATCGTGATCATCCCGGGCAGCAGTTCTGTCGATACTACTTTGGAACCGAGCCAGCCTTGTATTCCGACAAGTACAAATGCTGCGAGACTGAAATAGAAAATATGTCTTGCTCCTGGTTTTAAATAGGGAATAGAAGCCAGTAGTGTTAAAAAGATCATTACGCCCGTGAAAGCTCCTATTAACCGGTTCACATATTCAATCCAGGTTTTAACAGGATTAAATTCAATTTCGCCTTTCAGCTTCGCCCCGTAAATACTTTTATAATCAGGTGGAAGCTCAGATAACTTTGTTGGCGGTATCCAAGTTCCGAAACATTTGGGCCAATCCGGACACCCCATTCCTGCACCTGTACTTCTTACTACTCCGCCCGCAATAATAAGGCAATAGAGGGTAATAACAGTGTTTAAAGCTAATCGCCGAAAACGGCGATTAGCTTTAAAATCAATGAGAGTTGAACTGGTCATTAAAATTTTGAGCCTCAATTGCTTTCTCCGTAGAAATCAATTCGTTTTCGTGAGGAAAATTCGATTCCAAGGTTTGTGAATATGGAATATTCTGAGGAATAAAGTCTTCCTTAGCACCAGGTTTGCTGTAATCGTATGACCACCGGTAAACTGCAGGAAGTTCACCCTCCCAGTTTCCGTGACCAGGAACAACAGGTGCAGTCCATTCCAGTGTATTTGAACGCCATGGGTTTTGCGGTGCTCTTTTTCCTTTAAATATGCTGTAAAAGAAGTTCCACAAGAATATAAATTGAGCAAGGAAAGAGAATATCGCTGCTACTGATATAAACATGTTCATATCCATGAACTTGTTTGTGAAGTCATAACTTGTAAACTGATAATATCTGCGTGGAAAACCAGCAATACCCACGTAATGCATTGGAATAAAAATCAGATATATACCAATGAACGTAAACCAGAAGTGGATCTGACCAAGTGTCGGATTCATCATGCGTCCAAACATTTTTGGGAACCAGTGATAAACTCCTGCAAATAACCCAAAGGCAGAAGCCGCACCCATTACAAGGTGAAAATGCGCAACCACGAAATAAGTATCATGCAATTGAATATCCAATGCACTGTTACCAAGAATAATACCAGTCAGACCACCTGATACGAAAAGGGATACAAGTCCAATTGAGAACAACATACCAGGAGTAAAAATAATGTTACCCTTCCACAATGTCGTAATGTAATTGAAACCTTTAACCGCAGACGGAACAGCAATAATCAAAGTAAGGAACATAAATACGGATCCAAGGAAAGGATTCATACCAGTTACAAACATATGGTGGGCCCAAACAATAAATGCAAGGAACGCAATACCTAACATAGAAGCAATCATGGCACGATATCCAAAAATTGGCTTACGTGAATTGGTTGCAATTACTTCCGAAGTAATACCTAAACCTGGAAGAAGAACAATATATACCTCAGGGTGACCAAGGAACCAGAATAAATGCTGAAATAAGATAGGGCTACCACCAACATTAGGCAACGCTTCACCGTTAATATATATGTCAGAAAGGTAAAAACTGGTACCGAAATGACGGTCAAATATTAAAAGTAATACGGATGATAAAAGAACCGGGAATGAAATAAGTCCAAGTACAGCAGTAATCAAAAATGACCAGATCGTTAATGGAAGACGATCGAAAGACATTCCTCTTGTTCTTAGGTTTATGACTGTTGTTATATAATTGATCCCACCTAAAAGCTGAGAAACAATAAAGAAGGCCATACTCATTAACCACAATGTCATACCCATTCCTGATCCTGGATGAGCCTGAGGTAATGCACTTAACGGAGGATAAATTACCCAACCACCAGCAGCAGGTCCCGTTTGTAAAAACAAGGAAGCAAACATGATAATACTGGCAAGGAAAAAGAACCAGTAAGACAACATATTCATAAATCCTGATGCCATATCTCTGGCTCCAATCTGAAGTGGAATAAGGAAATTACTAAAAGTTCCACTCAAACCTGCTGTTAGTACAAAGAATACCATAATCGTACCGTGCATAGTAACCAATGCAAGGTAAAAATTAGGGTCAAGCTTTCCTGCATCACTAATCCATCCACCTAAAATCGGTTTTAACCAAGACAGATTAGAATTAGGCAATCCAAGTTGTATACGAAAAATAACAGACATGGATATTCCTATTACCGCCCATATGATACCAGTGATAAGGTATTGCTTTGCTATAATTTTGTGGTCCTCACAGAAGATATACTTCTGCCAGAAGTTTTGCGAATCATGGTGATGTTCCTGAGCATCCACATGGACGGTATCCATTCCTTCAACAGCTGACATATACTATTATAATTTTTAAATTAATATTAACGGCGAATACTACTACCCGCACCTACTCCTGTTGCAGCACTTGCAGTAGCTGAGCTATCAGCTGGGGCTGCTGTTTCAGGCAAACCTTTCATAGCCTTGGCTTTCAAATTATCTGGTACCTTAGCCAGGTATTCAGGATAAGTTTGCAAAAATGTGGATTGTTCAGCGCACCATTTTTTGTATGAAGCTTCGTCTTCAACAATCAGACGAATTTTCATTGAAAAGTGTCCTTGTCCACAAACTTCCGTACAAGCAATTTCGTAATCAAATTTAGGGTTATTCAATTCAGCACGCATTTCGGCTGTCGATTTATCCGGAACAAACCAAAATTTTGTTGGCATTCCGGGAACAGCATCCATTTTAACCCGCATATGAGGAATAAAAACACTGTGCAAAACATCACGTGCTCTGATTTTCAAAAGAACAGGACGATCAACAGGGATATGCATTTCACTCGGATTAGTAAAGTCATCAAAAGAATTTTCATCTGTTAAATCTATTCCAACCTCATTCTGTGCATCAATTAACTTGTAATTGTAGTTACCCAATTTGTTGTCATTTACACCTGCATAGCGAACGATCCAGTTAAATTGCTTTCCGGTAATTTCAATTACTTCTGCATCACGAGGAGCATCGGAAGTTATATCAGACCATGCTTTCCATCCTGTAAAAACCAACAATGCCATTACAATAGCAGGAACAATCGTCCAGATCAACTCTAGTTTATGGTTGTCAGGGTAAAAGGAAGCTCTATGGTTCTTTTTATGCTGGTATTTCCAAGCGAAAAAGAAAATAAGGAAATTTACAGCAATAAAAGGAATTGTAAGGATACCCATTGAGAACCAAAACAAATCATCTGTTCTTCTGCCATGAATTGAAGATGCTTCGGGCAAAAAGAATTCTCTTGCATGTAAATATGACCAGGTGATTGCGATTGCCCCACCAATCAAAATGACAATGAACATGGCTCCGTTAACTTTGTTACCGGATGGTTCAGTATCTTCCGAATCAGATTTTTTTACACTTTTCAATACGTCACCCAGTTTGGAGATCACTAAGCCAGTGATAACCACAAAAACAAGAGCAACTAATGCGATAATATAATACATGATAATAACAGTTTGTGCAAATTAAGCGATATCGTGATGTAATGACTCTTCCAACATTGGATGATGTCTTGGTATCAGATTTGCCTTTTCTAGCTGAGATGCTACTGAATAACCAAACGCACAAAGAAACAATAAAAAGAATCCCCATTCCAACGGACCAAATCCAGCGTTAGACCCAAGTGTGCCCGGCATTATATTCGTATAAAAATCCATATAATGACCAATAATTACACTCCAGCAAGCAACTTTCAATATCGAGTGTGTAGCTTTTGCATCCCTTGCCATTAATATTAAGAAAGGAAAGAAAAAGTTAAGGATCAGTGTGATAAAGAAGGGAGCCTTAAAAAACCCGTCATAACCTCTGAATCTCTCAATAAAATAGATCGTTTCCTCAGGCTGGTTAGCATAATAAATTAATAGAAACTGAGCAAACCATACATAAGTCCAGAAAATACTGAAAGCAAAAACAAACTTACCCAAATCTCTTAGGTGGCTTGAATTAACTGCCCTTAAATATCCTCTTTCTCTTAACATCACAATTGTCAGGGTCATTACAGCCAATCCGGCAACATGCCAGCTGGCAAGTGTATACCATCCAAACATCGTACTAAACCAGTGCGTATCAATTGACATTACAAAATCCCAGGCAGAGGTTGAAGACGTAACCCCAAATACTACGAGAAAAGCAGTTGCCCATTTGATCGATCTTTCGTATAATTCAGTTCCACCTATTTCATCCTCCTGCAACGAAAAATTACGTAGCACTCTCCACATACCATACCATAATACGAAATACAGTACTAACCTGAAAACAAAGAACGGCGTATTTAAAAAGCCTTTTTTACCGGCAATAATCGGATCATATTCTGGTCCGCCTACTTCAAATAATCCTTCATGAGTCCAATGAAACAAATCATGCCCGCCAAAGAAAAATGTGATTAGCATAATTACACCAGTCACTGGAAGGAAAGCCGGCAATGCCTCCGGGATTCTTTTAAATACTGCTGACCATCCTGCCTGAGCAAGATAATTATAAGATATGAAGAACATTCCTACTACCGAAATACCGGTAAAGTAAACAGCATTTACCCAAATATTAGCCCAAACACGTGCCATCCAGCTTATCTCATGATGACCCGCCGTGGCTGCTTCGTGAACTCTGGATGCATTTTCCGGTGTAGGATGCCCTATTGCAGATACCGCATGTTCAGCTCCATGAGCTGCTGCTTCGTGTCCGCCTCCACCATTTGCTGCCAGGTAAGCACCTACTAAAATAAGAGCTACTCCTACAGCTCCACCAATTATTAAGTTCTTCTTAGCCCCTGAGGTAAATTCAAACCGTTCTTCAATAGAAGGAATCGAATGTGCTGATGCCATTATAAAATATTATTACTCAGTTATCAAAAATAAATTAAGCTCCTTTTTGCAGTTTTTGTACATAATGTACAATTTTCCACCGCTCTTCAGGATTTATTTGCGAACCATGAGGCCACATACGAGCTTTACCATGGGTAATTACGTGGAAAATATGCCCTTCATTCAAGTTTTTGTAAGCGTCACTGGCATAATTAGGAACACCTTTATACATGGCACCTACTTTTCCATCTCCTGCCCCGGTAGCACCGTGGCAATGCTGGCAATATCTGTCGTAAAGAATTTTTCCTTCTGCCAAAGTTTTTTCATTCAATGCAATCGGATTTTTTAAAACTCTCTCCGATATTGTAATGCTATCAGCAGGAATATTATAAACCATTAAATCAACATTTGCAGAATCTCCTTCCCCAAAAGAAGTTTTATAGTTACGACGGGCCACTGTCCCTTCAACAGGCAGCCTCATTGTTAAGCCCATCGGGTTAATCGGATTTGGTTTTTCCTGTTTGTAAGGCTCATATCCAACCGGGAGGTACATATTAGGTGCATATTCCTTTCCTGGGTTGTTAGGGTCACGGCCACAGCTTACAAGAATAAGCAATACCATCAAAGAACCCGAGTATTTATATAAATCTTTAAATTTCATCGTACACACATTAAAATTGTCTGATGTTAACTTCCTCAGCACCGCTGTCTCTTAGAGCACGTGATATTTCATCTACGCTCATTGAGTTCCTTTCCATGTTGATTGCCATTACGAATTTATTATCCGTAGAACGAACATCAAATCTGGGATGATTGTGTGCGGAAGGGCTCAAACCATTTGATATAAAAAATGTCGTTACCATTCCAAATGCTGTAAAAAGTACAGTCAGCTCAAATGTAATCGGAATATAATTGGGAATAGATATTGGATCTTTACCACCTACGATCATTGGCCAGTCTATACCCATTGTCCAGATCATAAGTGTCAAAGCCACACAACATCCTGTTACTCCAAACATAAATGCAGCTATACCTATCCTGGTTCTAGGATGACCCAATGCATCGTCCATACCATGAATTGGAAATGGTGAATACACTTCCTGTATTTTCACCCCGGCTTTCCGAAGACGCGGCACTGCATGAAGCACAGTATCGTCATCATCATATACACCGACTAAATATTTACCAGTTAACTCTGCCATATATTAATACTAATAATAAATTCTGTTCTCGTTCCAATTAAGGAAAACCACTTTCTTATTCTATGTCTTTATTATACACCGGCTCTGCTACTCCCTGATGCCTTACCTTTGCAACACCCGCAATGTTTTTAGGCAGATTTGAAGAAGTAGACCTGATAACTGCCTTAACCTCTGCCATATTTATCACTGGTAAATATTTAGAGAATAAAAGGAAGAGTGTAAAGAACAGTCCGAATGAGAAAATATAATCTCCGATATCAAAACGGGTTGGAGAAAACATAGCCCAGCTGGAAGGAATATAATCGCGGTGCAAAGAAGTAACGATAATTACGAAACGCTCAAACCACATACCAATATTTACAACCACAGAAATAAAGAAGGTAAATGTAATACTGCGGCGTAATTTACGTGACCAGAACAATTGAGGAGAAATTACATTACACGTCATCATTGCCCAATATGCCCACCAGTAAGGACCAGTCATACGGTTAAAGAAAGCATAATATTCGTATTCTACTCCGGAATACCATGCAATAAAGAATTCTGTAATATACGCCACACCCACAACGGAACCCGTTAAGGTGATTACCTTATTCATGGTTTCAATGTGTTCTAATGTAATATAATCTTCCAGTCTGTAAACCACACGTGTAATAAGCATCAGATTTTGTACCATGGCAAATCCTGAAAAGATAGCACCCGCTACAAAGTACGGAGGAAAGATTGTTGTATGCCATCCCGGAATTACTGAAGTTGCAAAGTCCATACTTACAATAGTATGCACGGATAATACAAGGGGTGTGGATAAACCAGCAAGAATTAAGCTGATATATTCATAACGAGACCAGGTTTTAGCCGAACCGTCCCAACCCATAGCAAATGTTCCATACATAAAGCGGGAAATTTTACTCGTTGCGCGGTCACGGATTGTAGCCAAATCAGGAATTAAACCAATATACCAGAATACTAGAGATACCGAGAAATAAGTACTGATCGCAAAAACGTCCCATACAAGCGGTGAGTTGAAGTTTACCCATAAAGATCCAAAAACGTTTGGAAGAGGTAAAGCCCAATATGCCATCCATGGACGGCCCATGTGCATAAGGATAAATGAAGCAGCACAAATAACCGCAAAAATGGTCATTGCTTCTGCCGCACGGTTAATAGATGTTCTCCATTTTTGACGGAAAAGCAAAAGAATAGCCGAAATTAAAGTTCCTGCATGACCAATACCTACCCACCATACAAAGTTTGTGATATCCCAAGCCCAGCCGACAGTTTTATTCAAACCCCAGACTCCCAAGCCTTCCCACCAGGTCCACGCCAGACATGCCGATCCATAAGCCAGTACAATCAGGGAAATTCCAAACGCAATTTTCCATTCCTTCGTTGCTGGCCCTTCTACCTGGCGGCATATATCTTCCGTCACGTCTGCGTACGTTTTACCTCCTTGAATCAGGGGGTTTCTCACGGGTGAAGTAACATGCATACTACTCTAATTTATAATGATTTAATCTTTAATACAAATTCCGGGGAAGACTAAGCGTGTTCCTTTTTAGCTTCAATTTTTGTTCCAGCATCTTTGTTTCTCACTTTTGTTAAGTAAGATATCTGAGGCCGAACATTAATTTCTTCCAGCATATGGAAGGCACGTCCCTCTTTCTCTATTTCCAATAACTTTGAAATTTTACTTTCAGGGTCATTCATATCTCCAAAAGTAATAGCGTTAGTTGGGCATGAAGAAGCACAAGCTACGCTTACGTCACCATCAACAACACGTCTTCTCTCTTTTTTAGCTGTTAATTTGGCATCCTGAATTCTATGGACACACATTGAACATTTCTCAATAACTCCTCTGGAACGTACTGTTACGTCAGGATTAATGACCATTTTACCAAGATCATTATTAAAGTTATAATCAAAATTATCATTGTCAAAATATTTGAACCAGTTGAAACGACGTACTTTGTATGGACAGTTATTTGCACAATACCTCGTACCAACGCAACGGTTATAAGTCATTTGGTTTAACCCTTCAGAACTATGGGTAGTTGCCAATACCGGACAAACTGTTTCGCAGGGAGCATTATTACAATGCTGGCATAACATTGGCTGAAAAGTAACTTCTGGATTTTCAGAAGCAATTTCCAATCCTCTGAGATCTTCAACATCGGCATCACTGCTGTAATAGCGGTCAATACGCAACCAGTGCATTTCGCGACTGTTAATTACTTCCTGACGCCCGACAACAGGTATATTATTTTCAGACTGGCAGCTTATCACGCATGAGCCACATCCAAAACATGTGTTCAGGTCAATGACCATTCCCCATGAGTGGTTTTTATATTTATGACCATTCCAAAGTGAAAGGTCTGTTGCATCTACTTCACCTTCTGATGTATGTATTTTCGGAATAAAACGGCCTGCCAAAGGATCTTTCTGGAAATGTGCCAGAACTGTTTCCTGAAGCACAGATTTACGGTTCATCACTGTATTGTGAGTCTGCGTTTGCGCTATTTCCCTTGTTTCACCCGTTTTAGCAACTGATGCTACGCCAGGAGTTAAAGAAAGAAACCCTTCTGAGAAGATAGCAAGAGGATAAACATTTTTACCCACATTATTCGCAGATTTGCCCGCTTTTACACGGCCAAAACCAATAGCAACTGCAACAGTTCCATTAGCCTGTCCCGGCTGAATTAAAACAGGAACCTCAACAGATTTTCCTTTAATCTCTATTTTAACCATATCCCCCTGAGCGAAACCTAATTCAGCCGCAGTTTTTTGAGATATAAGTGCGTGATTATCCCAGCACGCTTTTGTTACCGGATCAGGCAATTCCTGCAACCAGGGATTATTTGCCAGGGCTCCGTTACCAATTCCAATATTTTCAAACAGCGTAAGTTCGATATCAGAAGAAGAGGCTTTATATTTTTTTGATATTCCGGCAGCTGCCGCACTTAAATTTCCGGCAAAACTTATTGCTGAATTACCAGTTGTTGAAGTCGTATCATAAATACCATCATGAAGAGATTTTATCCAGAAATTTTCAAAATTTCCTGTACCTCCCTGAGTGTAAATATTCTTTCTCCAATATGCTTTTAAATATTCGTGAAAGTCAGAGGGCAGACCGGCCCATTTCAACAAACTGGCTTGTGCCTGACGTGTATTGAAAATCAAACTAATAGCAGGCTGTGTCAAACTGTATGAACCAGAAACTGGCTCAGCATCATTCCAGGATTCCAAATAATGCGGTGCAGGACAAATATATTTGAATAATGAAGATGTTTCGTCTGCACGATCGTTAAATGAAATGCTCAGTGAAACTTTTGGCAAAGAAGCTTCCAATTCTGCACCACGAGGATGGTCATATACCGGATTCGCTCCAAATAATATAACAGCATCAACTTTTCCGCCTTTTACTTCATCAATAAACTGGTTCATTGCTATGTCATTCCCAAGACGGAAATTAACAGCCTTGTCCAGATTTATAGTTGATCCATAATTACCTAACAAACTGTTTAAGGCATTAACTACAACCTGAACAGAAGGGTCATTTATTCCGCTTACGACAAGTGCCTGTCCTTTTGCCGCAACAAGTTCTGCTGCTGCTTTGTCCAGATTAGGAACTTCTATCGACGCTGCTGGTATAGCAGTTCCGCCTAATTTTGCAGCAACCTTATTATATAAAGATGTTACAACTAAACCAAGTTGTGAAGGCTTAACAGCTGAACGGTAATCAGCATTTGATCCTGTTACTGAAAGAATCGACTCAAACTGATAATGGCGGGACATTTCTTTCTTACCATCCTTATCACTACCTAATCTACGAGTTTCTGCAAATTGAGCTGAGAAAGTATCAGGAGATAACCATGAACCAAGAAAATCAGCGTCAATACTAACTATTACTTTCGCTTTACTAAAATCATACGAAGGAATTACGGCCTTACCAAATGAAAGCTCATTTCCTTTAACAATTGCCGAAGACGAATTTGCATCGTAAACAACGTACCCAGTTGTAGGATATTTTGCAGTAAAATCAGCAATAACTGACTTTGTCGATGGGCTTAAAATTGTAGAGGAAACAATGCGAATCGCTCCACCTTTTGCAGCAATCTGTGTAAGTTGACTGAGAATCTCTTTGTCAATAGTATCCCAGCTAACTTTGGAATCATCTCCTTTTTTAGGGCCTCTTAATTTTTCATTATCATATAATCCTAAAAGAGAAGCATGGGCACGCGAACTAACGCCGAATGAAACTTTGGAAAGTGCATTACTTTCAATTTTCACAGGACGACCTTCACGGGTCTTTACCAGAATACTGGCATAATCCCCACCTTCTGAATAAGTCGATGCATACCAGTTAGCTATTGTAGGAAATTCACCTTCTGGCTTATTAACGTAAGGTATTGCTTTTTTTACAGGAGCTTCACAAGCTGCAAGTGAAACAGCCGCCATTCCAAAGCCCAAAACTTTTAAGAAATCTCGGCGGTGCGTTCCAACTCCGTCTACCAAACTTTCATATTGGCTTTCTGTCGGTCCATCAGCAAACTCTGAACCTGCACTCTTAACAAATTTTTCATCGTTACGCAGCTCTTCCAGTCCCCTCCAATATCTTTTACTAGTATTTTCCATAAAACTATTCAATACAAATGAGTTGTATTCCGGTATTAAATTCTATTGATTAATAGTGACATTTAGAGCATTCCAGCCCGCCAATATCAGCTACTTTTAAAGCTTCTTTACTTTCAGATGAGTGCAACTGAACAAGCTTATCGTAATACTTATTATCCTTTGTATTAACCTCAGTCTTACGGTGACAATCGATACACCATCCCATTGTTAATGAAGAACGCTGCTGGATAACTTCCATTTTTGCAACATCGCCATGGCAATTTTCACATTCAACGCCACCCACATTTACGTGCTGAGCATGGTTGAAGTATGCAAGATCAGGAAGGTTATGTACCCGAACCCACTCAATAGGCTGATTATTTTCTATTGAAGTATATATTTTTTGAATTTCCGGAGATTCTTTTTTAATCACACCGTGGCAGTTCATACAAATATTTGCAGAAGGAATATGTGCAGATTTACCTCTGTTCACACCGGTATGGCAATAGTTACAATCAATTTTGTATTCGCCAGCATGAAGTTTGTGCGAAAATGAAATTGGTTGCTTAGGCGCATATCCCTGTTGAACACCAACACCATACGCACCATCCAAAGTAGCTTTCAAAACCAAAAGCACAAATATCCATATGGTAGCAGAACGTATTGAAGGATCCATTGCAATGCCTTTCAATCTATTTCCCAGACTGGTCATGAAATCGACCTTATCAGCTTCTTCTGTCGTAGTACCTGAAACCGCCTTAGATAACAATGATACAATAACAAGTAAAACAGCAAGTACCAATAACATCACTACTACCAACGCAACCACAACAATCATAAAAAAGATCTGACGGGCCGCTAGCCTGAGTTGTCGCACCGGCTACAGGTGCTGCCGCGCCTGCTGCAGGAGCCGCTGCTGCCGTTCCTGCTTTATCAACGTAAGCAAAAATTCCTTTAATATCGTCATCAGATAAATTCGGAAAGCTTGTCATTTGCGCTTTCGAATAATCATTGTATAATTTTACAGCAACAGGATCACCCGATGCAATTACAGCCTGAGAATTTTTTACCCATTTAGATAACCAGGCAAAATCATGACGAGTACTTGCTCCTTTTAATCCGGGACCAACTATTCTTTCATCAGTTACAGCATGGCACTGCGCACAATTATTTTTGAACAAAGTTTCGCCCTTTGCTGCATCGCCCCCGCCTGCTGCCGGTGCCGCACCAGCTACTGCTGTACTATCCTGAGCCCACACCAAGCTTGGTACGCTTAGCATAATGGCAATCATTAGAGCTGCAAAAGTTTTTGAGCAATTAAAGAAGGAACTAAACTTAGAGTCTTCTCGGAATGGTATATTCATAATCAACTATTCATTATTCTTCAACAGACAAAACTAGTGCACGATTTTATATCCACAAAAGTATTTGAGGTATATTTTATAACGACACCTTATTTATAATTTTTCTAATTTATCTAGGATAATCAAAGTACTAACAGGCTGATTGACTTTCTGAATTTCAACTATTTAACAAAAAAATACCATTTGAAAACTCCAAAAATTTTGGTTCATTTCAAATGGTATTAGATCAAAAAAGATCCGTCCGTGAATAAAAAACCGGACGAAATTTATCCGAGGTTCCGAGCGGATTCGAACCGCTGTACGAGGTTTTGCAGACCTCTGCCTAGCCACTCGGCCACGGAACCAAAAGTTCGGGTTAGCTATAAGCAGTTGCATATAGCTAACCCGGGTGCAAAAGTATTAAAAAATTCTCTACTCCTCACTCTTATTTACTTTTAATTATTTTTTTCCTTCTTTTCGTTTTCTTCAAATTGTTCTTTCAAAGCAGAAAGCACACTTAAATCACCAAAAGTAGACTTTTCGCCTTCTTTGGTTGATGACTCATTATTTGAAGATCCCTTAGCAGGAGCAGACTGAGAACTAGCAGCCTTAGCTGGTCTTTCCTCTTTTTTCTCCTCAACAACCGGAGCAGGTACTTTCACCTTGGAATGTGTAAGAACTATTTTCTTCTCATCCTTAAGGAATTCCAATACAGTAAAGTCAAGGCTTTCTCCAACTTCAACGAAAGTACCGTCTTCTTTTGTAAGGTTTTTAACTGCTGCAATACCTTCAATACCATAAGGTAATTCAAGTGTTGCGAATTTGTCACCTTTTGCAACGATTGTAGATTTGTGAACAGATCCAACTGCAAAGATGGTTTCAAATGTATCCCAAGGGTTTTCTTCAAGTTGTTTGTGGCCCAAAGCAAGACGACGGTTATCCGCATCCAATTCAAGAACTACAACTTCAAGTTCGTCATTTACCTTAACGAAGTCAGAAGGATGTTTGATTTTCTTAGTCCATGATAAGTCAGAAACGTGTACCAGTCCGTCTATACCTTCTTCCAGCTCAATAAATAAACCAAAGTTGGTAAGGTTACGAACAACACCTTTATGGCGTGTACCAATTGCATACTTATCTTTCAATGAACCTTGAGTCCAAGGATCTTCAGTAAGTTGTTTGATACCCAAAGACATTTTGCGTTCCTGACGGTCAAGAGTCAATACAACTGCATTGATCTCGTCATTTACGTTCATGAATTCCTGAGGATTGCGCAGATGCTGAGACCATGACATTTCAGATACGTGGATCAAACCTTCAACGCCTGGTTTGATTTCAAGGAATGCGCCGTAATCAGCAACATTAACAATACGTCCTGTAACTTTCGATCCAACCTGAATTTCTTCAGCCAAAGAATCCCATGGATGAGATTGCAGTTGTTTCAGACCAAGAGAAATACGTTTCTTTTCTTCATCAAAGTCAAGTACAACCACGTTTAATTTCTGATCCAAAGATAAAAGGTCAGATGGGTGGTTGATACGGCCCCATGAAATATCAGTAATGTGCAAAAGACCGTCAACACCACCAAGATCGATAAACACACCGAAGTTGGTCATGTTTTTGATCACACCTTCAAGTACCTGTCCTTTTTCAAGGTTGTTCAGTATTTGCTGACGTTGTGCTTCAAGATCTTTCTCGATTAGTATTTTATGTGATACAACTACGTTATCATTAGCGTAATTGATTTTCACAACTTTCACTTCCATACGTTTTCCAACAAAAATGTCGAAATCACGAATTGGCTTCACATCAATTTGTGAGCCTGGCAAGAAAGCTTCGATACCAAATATATCTACAATAAGACCACCTTTCGTTCTTCTTTTAACGTTGGCATCAATAACCACGTCTTCATCAAACGATTTCTGAATGTTATCCCAGGCAGTAATTACTTTTGCTTTTTTACGGGATAATACAAGCTGACCTTGGGCGTCCTCCTGGTTTTCTACATATACTTCCACTGTATCCCCAATTTTCATACCGGGAAGGTCGCGGAATTCATTAGATGAAACTATACCATCAGATTTGAAACCAATGTTAAGAATCACTTCACGATCAGTAATACCTACTACTACTCCTTTTACTACTTCTTTTTCCTGAACAGGAGAAATTGTAGTATCATACATTTGTTCAAAACGATTACGTTCAGCGGCAGAATAGCCCGTTCCGAAACCTTTGTCTTCTGCTTTATCCCAATCGAAATCAGGAAGTGGTTGATTTTGTTTTTCCTTAGACATAAATAGGACCTATTGCTCTTGTACTTACATCAGCTGCCGAGCTAAACAGATGAAAATTTGTGAAATTGAATATTTTAAAAAAACAGAGCGCAAAGGTACAATTTCTATTAATTAAAATCCAGTGTATCAGTAGATATTAATTAAAAAACAAAAACCCGCTGAACATAATTGAATCAGCGGGTTGAAAATATCTTTCAGTTACAATCAATATTTAGCGGTTTCTCTCTTTTACTCCTAAATAAGGAAGCCATTCTTCATCGGCCAGGCCGGAAAAATCACGAATAAACATCAGGAAGGAAGGACGAAAAGGCCGTTGGCGCAAAGGCATATTTGCCTCTTCCGGAGTATGATCTCCTTTTCTGGAATTACATCTCTTACATGCTGTGGCAAGATTATCCCAATTCGTTTTACCGCCACGAGATTTTGGTATTACATGATCCAGGGTAAGATGATCGTGCGTTCCGCAGTACTGGCAGCGGTTACCATCCCTTTTAAAGATATTGTGGCGGGTCATTACAACGCCGCGGTATGGAAGGTGGATGTAATGATTCAGGCGAATAACTACAGGCGACGGATATGCATTACTTACTGTCCGGAGAAAGTTGCTGGGGGATTCGGCCAGCATTTCGGCCTTATTCATGTAAACTAATAAAAACGCCTTTGGAACTGTGCAAACACTTAATGCGCTATAATCTTGATTAAGAACCAGTACTTTACCCATGAGCCTTTGAGGTAATTGATTCTGACAATATATGAATTATTACGTAAAAAAACGTAGGTGAAAATTCAAATATTGTAAAAAAAATCACTTCTGGTAACTAATACTATATCTCTGGCAAGCGTATAAGTGTTTTTAGCCCGCCTTAATTTTTAGAATTATTAATTGGTACGATCCATTTCGCGTTTAACGTCCCTTTCCTTGATGGTTTCCCGTTTATCATATAGCTTTTTACCTTTTGCCAATGCTATATGTAATTTTGCCAAACCACGCTCACTGGTAAAAAGCCGGACAGGTATGATGGTCAATCCCTGGTCTTTCAGGTTTTCAGTTAATTTTTTCATCTCCCGCTTGGTAACCAGTAGTTTCCGGTCACGCATTGGGTCATGATTATAATGTGTACCTTCTGTATACGGTGAAATATGAAGACTGCGAACATATAGCTCTCCATCCATAAAAAGGCAATATGCATCCTGGAAATTGACCTTACCCTGTCGGATAGATTTAATTTCAGTTCCTGTCAGAGCCATTCCCGCGGTAAATTCTTCAACAAAATAATATTCGAAAGATGCCTTTCTATTCCTTATATCTACTTTTTTTACTAATTTTTCAGACATTATATTCTTTTGATTACAAAAAGAAGTGTAAAATTAAATCATTTAGCTAAAACTATACCAATTAATGAGCAAAGTCCCGGCAAACCATTTTTTTACCATTCTTGTATTAACTCTTATATTTAATTTATCTCACCAGACATTACTGGCGCAAAAACAGGACAGTAAAATTCGTGCTGTTGTTGACAAACTCTTTGATGGGATGAAAGCAGGGGATTCAGCCATGATAAGAAGTGTATTTATGAATGATAATGCCTTTTCTACCATTTCTAAAAATTCCAGGGATTCTGTAACAGTAAGGTCAGACGGTAATGCAGACGGATTTATTAAGGCAGTAGGTACTCCTCACAATGAAATATGGGATGAAAGAATCTATAACGTAAAAATCAGTGTGGACGGACCTATGGCAATTGTATGGGCTCCTTACAAATTTTACCGAGGCGAAACATTTTCACATTGCGGGGTGAATGTATTTACTATGATAGAAACAACAACCGGATGGAAGATAAGGGAAATAACAGATACACGAAGAAAAACAGATTGCCCTTAATTCATCTTAAAACTTCACCATTTGCTTCCAGGTACCTTTGATCCTGTTATATTTCAATGTACTTGGCAATGCTTTCCACCAATATCTGTTCATCTCAACCGCGAAAGAGGGTTGCATGTAACAATTTATTGCACAGCCTTCACAAGCAGGTAGTTTTCCTTCCAACGCGACAAGGTTCTGAACTTCTTCCGATTGATACAGATCATACAGATTGCCCTCAATTGGAAAATCTTTCAGGCCTAAATGATAACAGGGCAGGATTAGTTTATTCTCAGGAGAAATAACCAGGGTCGTGCTTGCTGCTTTGCAAACCGAGTCCTCAACATGATTGCCACCGTCGAGCCGGAGTTGAATAAATGCTTCATTGAGATAAACGTTCTTCTGTTTTCCCCACCAAAGCATTTCTTTTAAAGCATCAGCCGAAAGATTACCACCAATACCGTTGTATTCAAATACAGGATTTAAAATCAATATCAGATCATTAGGCAAACAAACTTCTTCCCAAAGCTGCCTGATCTGATGTACATTTTCTTCAAAAACGGTAAAAATAATATCAGGACGTTCACCCAGGCTTTTTGCAATCCGGATCGACTCCATAACCTTATCGAAACATTTTACATTCCTTGATTTATCATGCTCATCCCGATCCGGTGAATCCAGTGAAAAATGAAGCATATCAATCAATCCATGCAAACGTTCAGCATATTTAGGATACAATAAACCGTTGCTAGTTACTGTGGTAATCATTCCAAAATCTTTGGCTTCACGAAGCAGAACATCCAGTTGCCTGTGCAGCAAAGGTTCGCCGCCCGTGAAATCAATGACTTTAACACCTAAGCGTTTTAAATCCCTAAGGTTTTCCCTTAAATTTTCAACTGTTATGTAAGGAGAAGGCTTTTCCCATATGTCACAAAAACTACATGATGCATTGCAGCGATAGGTCACATAGTAATTACAAAGCACAGGATGGGAAATCAAACGCATATCAACTCAGCATAGTTAGCAGGCTAGTCAGCTTATCTTTTAAATCTTTACGATCAACAATGAAATCAAGAAAGCCATGTTCCAGTACAAACTCTGCACTTTGAAATCCTTTGGGAAGATCTTTTCCTATGGTTTCACGGATTACACGCGGACCGGCAAATCCAATTAACGCTTCCGGCTCAGAAATATTGAAATCTCCAAGCATGGCATAGGAAGCTGTTACACCACCAGTGGTTGGATCTGTAAGTAAGGAAATGTATGGTAGTTTCGCTTCTGATAGTAAAGCGAGCCGCGCAGAAGTTTTTGCCATTTGCATTAATGAAAAACCAGCTTCCATCATTCTTGCACCACCCGATTTGGAAATCATCAAAAACGGCAATTTCTTTTTGAGCGCATAATTAATGGCACGGGCAATTTTCTCTCCAACAACTGATCCCATTGAACCACCAATGAAATTAAAATCCATACAGGCAATTACAACGTCCAGATCGTTCATTTTACCGTAACCTGTACGAACTGCATCTTTCAATCCGGTTTTCTCAATAGTTGCTTTTACCCGGTCAGGATACGCTTTGGTATCAACAAAGTGCAATGGGTCGCCGGAAGTAAGATTTGCATCCAATTCCGTAAATTCGTTTTGATCAAATAAAAGCTCGAAGTATATATCGGAACCTACCTTTTCATGGTAATTGCAATGCGGACAAGTATAAGCATTCAGCTTGTGCTCACGGGTAGGTGTGATTTTTTTACAATTAGGACATTGATACCATAAACCATCCGGAGCTTCACGCTTCATTTCGGTGGGTGTATTAATACCTTTTTCTTTCCGAATAAACCAAGACATATTATTATGTGGGTTAACGCCTTAAATAAAGGACTGTAAATAAGTTCTTTATCCTATTTTCATGATGAATTAAGGGGTCAAATATAACAATAAATGTTGGGTATAATGAAAGAGTGAACTAGTATTGCATTTAATTAGGAAGCTTCTACATATGAATCAGGAATAGAGCACTGAACATATTTGACTGAAAATTGTTTTCTTTTATACATTATCAATCTGACACTGACCGTAATACTGCGGTTTTAAAACCGCTTTTCTAATGAGTACATCTACTTCACCCATAGTGATTATTGTTGGCACAAACAGGCCGGATTCAATGTCACGAAAAATAGCTGAATACTATCAGGACATTCTCAGTCAGTTCGATGCTCCCAGTATTATATTGGATCTTGTTAATTTGCCTCATGACTTTACCGTTTCTGCGATGTATGAAAATTCAGGAAAAAATGAAGCATTCAATAACCTGAAAGCATTGCTGGAAAAAACGGACAAATTTGTTTTTATAGTTCCAGAATATAATGGCTCTTATCCGGGAGTTCTAAAAGCTTTTATAGACGGACTGCCCTATCCCAATAGTTTTTCCAATAAAAAAGCTGCGCTGGTAGGTTTGTCATCTAATATGCAGGGAGCAGCCCTGGCTTTAAGCCATCTTAATGATGTGTTCAGTTATTTAGGCATGAATACGTTAGCACTCAGGGTTAAACTGGCCCAGATACGCTCACATTATCAAGACAAAATTATTTCAAATGCACTCTATAAGGAATTATTGGAAATGCAGGCAGAACAGATTATTCGTTTTTGAAAATTCGCTTTCTTAAAATAGAAAAAGGAGCTATAAAGCTCCTTTTTCTATTTTAACCAATGCTGCTCCATTTCATTTGCCGGAATCGCCGGACGTCTCCACAAATCAATCCTGCTCCTGCGATATGCCGGGCCTTCAAGATCTGAATATTTAATCAATCCATCCTGAAAGACTTTGATCATTGCCTGAAGCTTCTCAGATTCTTCATTTGAAAAATCTTCGCTGTCATGTGGATCAATGATAGAAACACTATGAAAATTTTTGACGTCGGATATAACATCGTTATCTAAGATAATATCAACTGTGCTCGTATTGGTATTTTCAGCCAATTCTCCGGTCAGAACAAATCTTTCAGAAGGAATTTCATTATTTAAATGGATAATTGTTTCTGATTCGGGAGCAATTAGAGGTTTAATTTTCAAACTGTTTTTAAGCTCCATTCCCGGAATCGGAGATTCTATACTGTCAAAACCAGCCGCTACAATTGTTACACGAAGCTTATCTCCCAGAGAATCATCCGTAATTGTTCCTAACTTGAACATGCGGGCTTCTCCGCCTACCTGTGAAAGAACAAACTGCCAGATTCTGCTTTGCTCTTTCATTGTTGCTTCTTTCTTCTTGCTTGTGGCCAGTGTCACAAGGATGCGCTTGGCACCTCTTATATCTCTGTCATTCAGCAATGGAGAATCAAGAGCTTCCTTAATTGCCAGCTGAGCACGGTCAGCTCCGGTTGCTTCTGCAGTTCCCATTACTGACTGACCAGCACCCTTAAGTACTTTTTCTACATCTTTAAAATCCGTATTGATATTACCATTGGTAGTGATAATTTCGGATATACTTTTAACAGCATTCAGCAAAATCCCATCAGCTTCCGCGAAAGCCTGGGTAAGTGTCATATCTTCATAAAGCTCCTCCAGCTTGTCGTTTAATACAACAAGTACAGTATCGCTAAATTCTTTGAGCTGTTCAATTCCTTCCAAAGCCTGTTCCTTTTTGTCAAGGCCCTCCCATGTATAAGGAGCTGTTACTACGGCAACTGTCAGTTTCCCCATTTCCTTGGCAAGCTGAGCAATTACAGGAGCTGCACCTGTTCCTGTACCCCCACCCATACCAGCTGTTATAAAAACCATCTGGATTGATCCTCCAAGAAGTCCTTTGATCTCTTCAATTGTTTCGAGAGCAGCTTCTTTTCCCTTGGATGCGTCAGTACCAGCTCCAAGTCCCTGTGTTAAAGTAGCACCCAGCTGGATCTTAACAGGGACAGGACTGTTAGCGAGTGCCTGGCGATCTGTATTACAAACTGCAAATTCTACATCTTTGATTTTTTTCTCAAACATGTAATTAACTGCATTGCTTCCTCCGCCGCCAACGCCTATGACCTTGATAATAGCAGGCTCGCTATGATTTACGCCATTTGGTAGTTCCTTCACTATTTCGTTCACAATATAATCCTGGTCTAATGCGTGTAACAAACTAGTATTCATAATCCCGGAGTTAATAAATAGTTTTTTTATATCAGTATTCGTCAGTATTTTCCTCTTTTTTCCTAGAAAATTATCCCAGAAAAAGCGGCCTGTTTTTTTAGGTTCTTCTTTTTCCTTTTCTCTCTCCTCTTTTTTCTTAACCTCCTGGTGATAATTATGATTCACAACTACGGTTGGTTTACATACAGATTTTACACGGGAATCAATATCTTTTAATCCTGCCCATGCCAATCCGATTGCTGTTGCAAATGTAGAATTGCTCACTGCATCTGCTTTTACAGTACGAGTCAGATTTTCCGGAAAACCTACGCGTACAGACATTTCGGTAACTCTTTCAAACAATACTTCTATTTCATCTATATTCGCACTGCCGCCGGTTAATACAATACCTCCAATCAGTTTTTCATGATGCCCCGACTTCAGTATCTCTGCATAAACCATTGCAGCTATTTCTTTAAGTCTTTCTTCAATGATAAGCGCAACATTCTTTTTCAGTACTTGTTTTGGAGGCCTGCCTGCCAAGAAATTAACTAAAATTTCAATGTTGAGAGGAATATCTCCGGAAACTGCTACTCCGTATTCCTTTTTCAATTGCTCTGCATTTTCAACCTGAATGCCACAGCCCGTTGCCAAATCGTTGGTAATATGCCTTCCACCAATAGGAAAAGATGCAATATGCCTGATAATACGATCCTGATAAATTACCAGGTCAGTCGTATGATCCCCGATATCAACCATTGCAATACCTGCTTTGATCTCATTATCCGTTAGTACAGACAAACTCGTTGCAAGCGGTGCATAAATCAGTTTATCAAATTTCAAATTGGCATCTGCCTCGAGTAAACTTTTCTTCGTGCGCTGAATTGATTGGTTATTTGCGGAAACAATCAGAAAATTTCCGCCAAGTTTTATTCCTGTACGGCCAACAGGCTCGCGTACACCAACTGCATTGTCAACCGTAAAATCAATTGGTAAAACGTGCAAAACATCATAATTTGGTTCTGTTTTGGCCCGATACATATCATCCACCAATTGATCCACATCTCTCTGCGTAACTTCTTCACCAGTAGAAGCCGAAGGTCTGATTACACCATCGCTTTGTGAACTGACACGCACGTGTAGCCCGCTAAAACTTACATTAACTACACCTATATCAAGATCGGAACGCAAAGATGCTTCGGCAAGAGCCTCACGAATTGCAGCTCCAACCTGTTTTATATTTTCGACAGAACCATTTATAACCGCTCCTGCTGGCACAGAAATCTCACTGAATCCCAAAATTTCAATATTACTTTGACGTGCCCCTGACGAAACTCCGTGAGCGGCTACGACTGCAATTCTGGTACTTCCAATATCTACTCCAACTACTATTTTATCTTGTGCCATGCTGATGGTGAATGTTATTCACAAACTATTTGATCTTGAAACTTAATACTTATTTTTGAATATCTGCTCCAATCCTGACTAAGAACCTTCTCATAAAACAAACGGAGCTTATCAAATTTGGACTCATAATCCTCTGCCGTACCAAACTCTATTGTCTGGTCTCCGAAAACTGTAATCAGGTGAATTTCACCATCTTTATCAGCATCCAGCTGGGCAACCTGAGCTTTCCAGAAAGAATCTGTATTAAGAAAACGTATTAAGTCCATTAGAGATTTCCCCTTTTCAGTTTTTAGCCTTTCCGCATTTCTAAAATAGGACCCGGAAACGATTAAAGCCCGTGCTGAAAATGTTTCGGATAATGGAAAAAAAACGCCTTCGTTATTAATATAGTACCCACTGGTATTTTGCAAATTTCCGTTATCTGACGTGTTGATCCATCTGGCAAGTGGCCTCTCCTGCTCTACATCTACCACCACATTACCTTTCAAATCCCGGAATACCTGACATTTTTTTATTAATTTATTCTTTCTTACGCGGTTTTCGAGGTCATTTAAATTCACCTCGTCTAATCTGCTTCCCATCAATGGGTCTCCTCCATTTTCTGTTAAAAGCATCTGAACATCTGTCTGATTAAGAAAATATGCCCCTGAATCACCCTCAATTGAGATTACCAGATTGGTACAGCGCTGCATATTTAACCTGCTTTCTGTCATTCCTATTCCTGCAACAAGAAGGATTAGCCATAAGCTGCGTTTAACAAATTTCCAAGAATACTCAAATTTACGTAACATCTTAGTAATATTAAAAATGCTTTAGCTAAATATTAGCAAATGAACTTACTAAAACATTTTTGATAGGCCCAATTAAAGTATCTATATCACCCGCTCCAATTGTTACTACAATATCAGTAGTAATTATAGGTAGAAGTTCAAGAAGTTCATGTTTGGCTATCAGATTTTTATCTAAAATACTCACTTTCTCTAAAAGCATTTCGGAGTTAACACCTTCAATAGGTAATTCCCTTGCCGGATATATCTCTAATAAAAGAAGTCTGTCCGCGAGTGATAAGCTTTTAGCAAAACCATCAGCAAAATCTCTGGTTCTTGAAAAAAGATGAGGCTGGAAAATAGCCGTTATATGCCTGCCCGGATACAATGCTCTTACTGAAGTTAAAAAAGCTTCAATTTCGGCAGGATGATGTGCGTAATCATCGATATAAACTTTGTTACCGGTTTCAATCTGATATTCAAAACGGCGTTTTACCCCACGATAATTTTCCAAAGCTTCCTTTATTGTTTCAGGAGCAACTCCCAGGTATAAAGCTACTGCACCCGCAGCAAGAGAATTTTCTATATTGTGATATCCCGGTATCACCATTGCAACATCTCCAATCCGGCCATCCGGGTATACCAGATCAAAAACAAATCTTGCTTTTTCTATCCGGATATTATCAGCATAATAATCCCCATCGGAAAGAGAATATGTTAAAACCTTCGCCTTGGTTGATGAGGCCAGATCCAATCCATTTTTCATGAACAACACACCATTTTCATCAATCTGGCTAACGAATTCTTTGAAAGAATCCAGCATGGCCTCATGTTGGTGATAAATGTCCAGGTGATCAGCATCTGTAGAAGTTACGACAGCTATTTCGGGAAAAAGTGTCAGAAAGGATCTGTCAAATTCATCAGCTTCAACTACACATAACACTTCTTCCAGATTGTCGGTGGGCGTGTTGAGCAAAAGGTTTGTTCCGTAGTTTTGCGTAATACCACCTAAAAAAGCCGTGCTGTTTACGTCTGCGTGACGTAAAATATGGGCTATGATTGAGGATGTAGTTGTTTTCCCATGCGTTCCTGCTACACCAATCGTTCTCAGGTTTTTGGTCAGCATGCCCAGTACCTGTGATCTTTTCAGGATTAAAAAGTTATTATCCCTGAAATAAAGCATTTGCTTGTGCTGAACCGGTACTGCCGGTGTATATACAATCAATGTCAAATCCGGATTTTCAATAAATTCGGCAGGTATAGCAGTTACCTCATCTTCAAGGTTGACTTCAATGCCTTCATCAATCAAAGTTTT
Source organism: Dyadobacter sp. NIV53 (assembly GCF_019711195.1). Classification (NCBI taxonomy): domain Bacteria; kingdom Pseudomonadati; phylum Bacteroidota; class Cytophagia; order Cytophagales; family Spirosomataceae; genus Dyadobacter; species Dyadobacter sp. NIV53. The sequence continues at coordinate 4,239,996 of NZ_CP081299.1, read as the reverse complement.
TACAAGGGTAGTTAGTGTTTTATCATATCCTGCAACCTGGAATCCATTCGCTTTAAACCAACGGGCCAATGCGCTCATTCCTATTCCCCCGATCCCCACGAAATAAATATATTTCCAACTTGTCATTGGTGATGTCATAAACGATGGAAAAATTTACAGTTTAATTAATTTCAAAACTTCCAGTGCAATGTCGTCAGCAGCCGTCGGTTTTGCCAGTTTCTTGATATTCATTTTAAGATCTTCCTGTTTCACAATATCAATAAGCAGATCCATCGCTGCAGGTATAAGATCTTTTCGGGTCTGATGATCTTTTATCATTATTGCCGCATTGCTTTCAAGCAGGTTTAATGCATTTTTTGTCTGATGATCTTCTGCTGCTGCCGGATAAGGAACCAAAATTGCGGGCTTTGCAGCCAGACATAATTCCGACACCGACAATGCACCTGCTCTTGAAATAACGACATCCGCAACGGCATATGCCAGATCCATTTCATATATAAATTCAAAAGCCTTGACCTTGTCTGTTCCAAGACGTGAAATTGTTTCATTTGCCTGGTCAATAAACCCTTTACCCGTTTGCCACAGAACCTGATAACCAGCATCGGTCAATTCTTTAATCCCGGCGTCAACACTTTCATTTATAGATTTTGCGCCCAGGCTTCCACCCATCACAAACAACGTTTTAGATTTCTCAGTAAATCCAAAATGAAGCAATCCCTGCTTTCTTTTAGATGACACATCCACAATATCACTTCTGACAGGATTCCCTAACATAACCAGTTTTTCTTTTGGAAAAAAAGCTTCCATCCCGGGATAAGCAACACATATTTTGGATGCTTTTTTTGCCAACCATTTGTTGGTAATACCCGCATAAGAATTTTGCTCCTGTATCAGTGTCGGGATTCCCTGCAAAGATGCCATCATCAGTAAAGGCCCGCTGGCAAATCCTCCAACTCCAACGGCGGCATCCGGTTTAAATTCTTTTATAATAGCTCTGGCTTTTAACAGGCTGCCCGCAAGTTTTAAAGGAAAAGCAAGGTTGTCGAGCGTAATTTCTCTTTTTATACCAACTATCGGTAAACCAATGATCCGGTAACCGGCACGTGGTACTTTTTCCATTTCCATTTTACCCAAAGCACCTACAAACAGGATTTCCGTATCAGGCTCTTCTTTCTGCAAGGCTTTTGCAATAGCAATTGCCGGATAAATATGTCCGCCAGTACCTCCTCCACTAATAATAATTCGTTTCGACATTCTGGTACTATATCCTCTTTTCGTCCATTTTTTCTCCTCTGCTCACACTTAATATCATTCCCATTGCAATTCCTGTAAAAAGCAAAGAAGTACCTCCCTGACTAAAGAAAGGTAACGTCTGCCCGGTTACCGGAACCAATCCGACAGTTACAGCCATCGCTGAAAAAGCCTGGCTTACTACTATGAATGTCAGACCAGCAGATAACAAACCTCCAAAAGGCCGCTTTGTGGCTTCTATTGCCTTAAGACCTCTATATAAAAGAATAAGATACAAACAAATAAGTAGAGTACCTCCTAACGTTCCATACTCTTCCACTGCAACGGCGAAAATAAAGTCCTTTTGCGGTTCCGGCAAGAAACGTCTCTGACGGCTTTTAGAAACACCTTCACCATATAAACCTCCTCTTGCCATAGCCATATATGACTGTTGAGATTGATATACAACCACATCTTTATCAAAAAAAGCAGATATCCGGTTTTGGGCAGTTCCTGACCTTTGCGTGGAATTAAGAAGAATTGCCAGTGTTGCAAAAAATACCAGGCCCAATGCTGTAAAAAGCAAATAATGAAGTGGCACTTTTCCTACGAACATCAGCAAAAAACAAATTCCAGCGAGCATAACGGCGGTAGAAACATTACTCGTAAAAATTAAGCCGCAGACCAGGCCAACTAATGCCAAGGGCTCCATAAACAATTCCCTTGTATTCCAGCCGCCTTTAATGTGCCGCGCCAGTATCAATGACAAATGTGCAATCAATGCCACCTTTGCCCATTCCGAAGGCTGAAAACGTTGCCCGATCACAGGTATTTCAATCCATCTTGAAGCATCATTAACCGACGTACCAAAGAACATCGTAAAACCAAGCAGAAAAATAGAACTCCATACTGCCAGGCGGGTTACATATACAAATTTAATGTATGGTATCCGGTGGACAAAAAACATAACCAATAAGGAACAAAAGCATAAAAGGGCATGCTTATAGAGATAATGTTCTGTATTTCCGTTATTCAGGCTATATGCATCTTTTACACTTGCACTATATACTACCAGGATACTCCAAAGTAACATAAATATGCTTATACCCCAAATCCACGGATCACCTTTCAGATTTCTGGTGAACCATGCCTGCGTTTCTTCTCTTGATTTTAGCAAGAAGTTCATTTTGAATTCCAATTATTTGTTAGCGAGTAAGTTATGTATTAAATAACTAAATTACGAACGGCTGTTTTAAATTTATCGCCCCTATCTTCATAGTTTTTAAAAAGATCAAAACTGGCGCATGCCGGCGAAAGCAGTACTATATCTCCCGCCTTACTCCACTCTTGTGCTTTGTTTACAGCATCCTGTATATCCTGGGTAACGTAAAGTTGTGGAACTATATCATAAAAAAACTCTCTTAATTTCTCATATTTAATACTCAGGATGATTAGTCCCTTCACTTTTTCGCGGACTAATTGTTCGATTTGGGTGTAATCATTCCCTTTATCTACTCCGCCTGCGATCAGAATTACCGGTTGTGAAAAGCTTCCCAATGCATAAAAAACAGAATCGACGTTAGTAGCCTTGGAGTCATTTACATAGGTTACTTGATTAAGCACTGCAACTTGTTCCAGGCGATGTGGAGCATTAGTAAAGGACAACAACCCCGCTTTAATTTTTACCGGATTAACATTGCTTAATTGGGCAATCAGGATCGCTGCCATTGCATTGATCGCATTGTGTGGCCCTTTGATTGGAAGTTCAGAATAATCCTGAATAAATGACAGTCCTCTGCAATCACTTACCAGGTTTTGTTTATTAAGATAAGCCCCTTCTTTTAATACATGATCAATTGAGATCCCCCATTTTGATGCCTTTATCTCACGTTTTTTAAATTCTTCTAAAATAATTTCACTATCATCGAAGAATATAAAATTGTCATGTTCAGTCTGATTCCGGATGATATTAAATTTAGAATCGACGTAATTCTGAAAAGAATATCCGTAACGATCCAAATGATCAGGAGTTATATTGAGCAGTACAGCAATATCAGGGCGGAAGTCTATTATATTATCCAGCTGGAAACTGCTGACTTCCAAAACGTAATAATCAAATTGCTTTTCCGCTACTTGCCAGGCAAAACTTTCACCAATATTACCTGCCAGTCCAACGCTTAATCCAGCCGTTACAAGTAGATGATAAGCCAGTAATGTGGTTGTGGTTTTCCCATTGCTGCCAGTAATCGCAATTAATTTTGCCGTAGTGTAGCGGGAAGCAAATTCAATTTCTGAGATAACAGGTATTCCTTTATTTTTTAATCCGATAATTAAAGGGACCGTATCGGGAATGCCAGGACTTTTTACGATCAGATCAGCCTCTAAGATATTTGATTCAGTATGTTTTCCTTCTTCAAAAGCAATATTTCTTATAATCAGCTCTTCCCTGTATTTGTCTTGCAGCTGGTTCCGATCTGATAAAAAGACATCAAAACCTTTGGATTTACCAAGGATTGCTGCACCAACGCCACTTTCACCCCCACCCAAAACGACTAATTTATTAGACACAGTATGTATATTAACAAGTTATAAAGTGTAAACAACGAAGGTAAATCTTTTTCAATGGAACTTTGGCAGTCCAGAAACTAAAAATTTACAGACTTAAAAAATGCACATCTCCATAACTGAAACTTTAACCGGAACTAATCCCTATACGTTTTATTCCTTCTTTGGCTCAGATAATCTTAGCTTGTTGGCCAATTTTACTATTAAAAAAATAACCCATGCAATGATAATGAACTGGATCAATACCTGAATGAAATTACCGTATTTAATAGCAACTTCCGGTGTTTCACCAACTGCTTCTTTAAGTACCACTTTCAATTGTGTAAAATCCACACCGCCAATTATCAATCCTAAAATAGGATTAATGATATCTTCCACAAGAGAAGTGGTGATCTTCCCGAATGCAGCACCAATGACCACACCAACTGCCAGATCCAATACGTTTCCTTTGGCAATAAAAGTTTTAAATTCCTGAAGCATGATGTTTAAAATGTTTAGTGGAAAAATTATTTAAAAGAATACAAAAATCCGACGCTCAGTCCCTGTGCAAACTGAACTTTGTTACTCTGGTCTTTATCGTAAATTACAATTGCACCAAGGTTAACATTAAAATATTTTGCAATTTTGGCGGTAATTGTAGCATCCAGACGATGATCGGCATTTAGTTCACGCTCACGCGTTGTCTGGTTTTTGGCATAGGAAGTATAAAGCAGGTACCTGAACTTAAAATTAATATCCTTGGCAATGTCTTTATCAAAGTTTGCTACCAACTGAATAATCCCAACTTCATTGCGGACACGCTTTCCTATTTCAACTCCATAATTTAAGGGCATTGTCAGGTACAGGTTTTTATCAGTTACAATAGTCTGACGTAACGCGCCTGGTGCGAAATCCAAAAAGAAATAGGAAACCGGCTTAAATTCAATACCAATTGCTTCTGTCAGATAAGCAGGAGCAAAAAAACCTGAGACTTTTTTCTTGTAATTTACCGAATCAAGATTTGTCGTTTCCGGGTACTCGTAGCCATTGGCAAACTGGGACAGAAAGTTCACGTTACCAAACAAGCTCCATTTTTTTGATAATTCCCGGTTATACTTTGAATCAAAAAAAATCCGGTCTACATTTTTGCGGCTTTGCTGGCCTTTATTTCTAACTACTCCATATTGAGACTGAAAATCATTACGCCAGGAATCTTTCCCTTTTTTCATTTCAGATAAAGCATTAAAAAATAATCCTAACGCTACCGAATTCACACCACCACCAGTCCAGTTAGAGCTGAACGACCCTTGGTTGAGATTAGCTCCAAATTCTATTTTTCGCCAGGTTGTATCCTTTTCAGCTTTTAAACGACTGGCACTTAATGCATTTTTTAAATCAATCTGCTTTTGTAAATCAGCATTACCTTGTGCAAACCCACTTGTGTTTCCTAATACAAGTACAATAAAAATTAAACTTAGTTTGAAAAATTTACTCATTTTAAAAATAACTGCTTTGAATATACTTAATTAAAAATTTCGACCAGTTTAGTCTGGAAGAGCTGAAGAGGAACTATGGTAGTTGAAGAATCATTTACGATAGTTATCGAAGTATTGTCAATTTTGGTAATAACTCCTTTCACCTCACCAATCTTAATTACCTGTCCTTCTCTGTAATTTTTCCGGCTGTAAAAGGAAGAAATAATATTGGCAAGAATATCACGGGAAGCAATACCATATCCGATCGCAAAAGCGATAATTACGCCACCAATAATTAGAAGAAAGCTTGATTCTAAAAGTGCAGTTTCAATTCCTATTTGCCCGAGTGCGGTAATGAAAGTGATAATAAGAAAAAAAATGAAGGCAATGTTACCGATAAGTTTAGCCGCTGCAATGTTAAATGATTTGCAAAGTGCCATTACTGCCGTTTTGATTGCATCAGAGAGCATAATCCCTATTTGCAGCATGATCGCACCGGCAATTAGCTTCGGAATAAAATTCACCAGGGACAGTACCATATTAGTAATGGTATCTACACCCAGTTTATCAGCAGCAAGGGTTAAAAATATCAGAAGAATGTAATAATACAAGATTTTAGCAACGATATCACTAAGTGAAATTTCTGTTTTCAGTTGCTTGATAATTCCTATTTCATTTAACTTTTCACCAATTCTGTCAAACCCAATTTTACTTAGTACCTGTTTGATGATAATTTTGACACCTTTGGCTACCAGATAGCCAACTCCTAAAATAAACAGGCACCCTACAACCCTTGGTACAAAATCAACGAATTGGCCAATTAGCGCGCCAAAGATATTTTTTAATATTTCCGATATATTAGGAAGGCTATTCATTGTTGTTCAGTAAGTGTGTTAATCAATTGGGCTCTTCATTTGCATAAACCGACAAGCATATACTTAATGAGGATAATAACTGTTCAGTAAAATGTGTCACTACCTGCATTGTATTGCGAATGGAATCTACTTCTGCTACCAAAGCGTGTTTCAAATATTCAGGAACCTTATCCTGAGGTTCCAGCTCCTTAAATATTGAATTTCCTGTTGGCATATTTCATCAATTAAATCAGGTTTTTTAATAACTCAAACATCTTAACCGCCAGGATTCCAAAGAAAATAATTGTTTCCAGATATTTTTTACGGAGTTTCTCCCGGGACCTTAACAAACGCATTTTAATAGCGCTCTCAGTAACATTGAATATATCAGCTATGTCTCTGATGCTCATGTTATCCATGTACTTCATAAACAAAACACCTTTCTCTTCCACGTTCAGCTGATCCAAAGCAGTCTTCAGGTTTTTTGCCTGGATATCATCTCCATCAAAAAGGTTATTTAAGTCCACATCATCCGGCACTTCCATAAGTTCATCCTGCAAAACTTCGCCTCTTTTCTTATTAGTTCGAAGCTGATCCATACAATGATTGTATGTAATCGAATATAACCATGTAGAAAACTTAGCATCCTCTTTGAAAGTACCCAGCTTAAAAATCAGCTTCAAAAAGATATCATGTGTCAGGTCTTCCGCCCTGGCAATGTCTTTCACGAATGATAAGCACTTATGATAAACTTTATCCGAATATCTTTCGTAAAGTTTTTCAAAGTGCCTGTTCTCCTGGGTTTCTACAAAGAGCTTAACTAATTCTTCATCCGTTAAATTATGCTTCGCATAATCATTTACAAGTGTTTTGACCGTCATGATATCAAAAAGTAACCGCGAGTAGAATAAAATTTGAGAGTTTTTCGGGTATTTTATACCAATATTACAAAACAACGCCTGGTATACAAACAGATACCAGGCGTTACGTATAATATATTTTTAACAGATAATTTTTAAGCTCCTATCGCTATACGCTTAAAGGATTTAACGCTCAAATCTTTTGATGTTTTTTCCAAAAGCTGACGTATGGTCAAAGACGAATCTTTTACGAATTCCTGATTCAATAGTGTATTGTCTTTGTAGAATTTCTGTAATTTTCCTTGTGCAATTTTTTCTAGCATCGTTTCCGGTTTGCCTTCTGCTCTTGCCTGCTCTTTACCTACTTCGATTTCGCGTTCGATGGTAGCAGAATCTACTTCATTTTTATCCAGAGCAATTGGTTTCATTGCAGCAATCTGCATAGCTACATCTTTGCCCAGTTCGCTTACATCTACACCCGCTGCACCTTCAAATGCAACCAGAACGCCTAATTTACCATTAGAGTGAACGTAAGGAACAACCTTATCCGCAGTCACGTTTTCGTAAGCAGTAATTTCAAGCTTTTCGCCCAATTTACCAACCAGGTCCATGATATGTTCGCTTACCGGACGGCCATCTGCCAAAGTAGAGGAAAGCAATGTTTCTTTATCCTGAATATCAGCTTCAACAGCTTTATCCAAAATACTTTGTGCAAGAAGTTTGAAGTCTTCAACGTTTGAAACCGGTTCGGTTTCGCAAGCCAAAGCCACCAGTTTACCATTTGTGCCATTAGCACTGATCTTGATAAGAACAGTTCCTTCTGCAACAGCATTATCAGCACGTTTTGCAGCTACTTTTTGTCCTTGTTTACGTAAAACATCAACGGCTTTGTCAAAATCACCCTCAGCTTCCTGAAGTGCTTTTTTACAATCCATCATGCCCGCGCCTGTCATTTGGCGGAGTTTATTTACATCTTGAGCGGTAATTGCCATGATTCGATTTAATATGAATTTATTCTTCTTTCAAAAAAACTATAGCCCATAGCAAATGGCTATGGGCTACTCTTAAATATTATCTATTTAGATACAAAAGGATTTTACAATCCGGATTATATCGCCCTTATTTACTCTGCATCACTTTCAGCTGCAACACCAGCGTCAACATCAGGAGCTGTAGCGGCTGAAGCTGTTGCTTCATTGCCTTTATCAACCTGACGTTTTGCTTCTTCTTCCTCAACCATACGCTGATCGTCTTTATCTTGTTTGCGTTCCATCAAACCTTCTTCAATTGCTTTTCCAATTGCCAAAGTGATCAATGAAATTGCTTTGTAAGCATCATCATTACTTGGAATAGGGAAATCAACCAATTCAGGGTTTGAGTTCGTGTCACAGATTGCAAAAATTGGAATGTTCAATCTTTTTGCTTCTGCAACCGCAATGTGTTCGCGTTTTACATCAACGATGAAAAGGGCAGCAGGAAGACGGGTTAAGTCAGCTACACCACCTAACACTCTTTCAAGTTTGTCCTTTTCACGTGTAAGCATCAGGCGTTCTCTTTTCGCTATATTGCTAACCGTGGTTTCGTCTTTCAGCATCTTTTCAAGAGTCTGCATCTTTTTCAAAGACTTGCGAATAGTGCCAAAGTTTGTAAGCATACCACCTAACCAGCGGTCAGTTACGTAAGGCATTTTAAGGCGTTTTGCCTCTTCCGTCACGATTTCCTGCGCTTGTTTTTTGGTTGCAACAAACATGATCTTACGTCCTGAACGAACGATCTGTTTCAAAGCAGCCTCAGCTGATTCAACACAGCTCAGTGTTTTGTTCAGGTCAATGATGTGGATCCCGTTTTTCTCCATGAAGATATACGGAGCCATACGTGGATCCCACTTACGGGTAAGGTGACCAAAATGGACACCTGCTTCCAATAGTTCTTTATATTCTATTTGTGCCATTGCCAAATAAGTTTTAATATTTTAGAATTTTATTTACGCAGCACAGCACATCGGGCACGATAAGTACTGTCTGGACTTTTTTGAGTTCATGAGTTTTAAGTTTTGAGTTAAAAGTAAACTGACTTTAAACTCCGCGGCGGACCGCTCTGAACTTTTAACTCTGAACTACTATTAACGTTTCGAGAACTGGAATCTTCTACGGGCCTTAGCACGTCCGTATTTCTTACGTTCAACCATACGAGGGTCACGGGTAAGAAATCCTTCTTTTTTAAGTGCTCCACGGAATTCTCCGTTGTATTCAACCAAAGCGCGTGCAACAGCCATACGGATTGCTTCCGCTTGTCCTGTTACGCCACCACCTCTTACATTAACCTTGATATCATAACCATTTGCACCGCTAATAGTTACGAATGGCTGCTGAAGAACGATCTGGTGTACTTCGAAAGGGAAGTATTCCTTATAATCGCGGCCGTTTACTTTGATCTCTCCACTGCCTGGCGTCATATAAATACGAGCTATAGCTGTTTTTCTTCTACCTATTGTGTTGATAACTTCCATGAATTACAACTGGATTTCTTTTGGTTGCTGAGCGCTGTGCGGATGTTCTGCAGCAGCGTAAACGAACAAATTGGTGAACAAACGACGTCCCAAACGATTCTTTGGAAGCATACCTCTAACGGCTTTCTCAATCACACGTTCAGGGTGTTTTTCGAGTAACTCACGGGGAGTTTGAAAACGCTGACCTCCCGGATAACCAGTATGACGAACATAAACTTTGTCTGTCATCTTTTTCCCTGTCAACTTAATTTTATCGGCGTTGATAATGATAACATTATCACCACAGTCCACATGAGGAGTGTAGCTTGTTTTGTGCTTGCCTCTGATCATTTTTGCAACCTCACTGGCCAAACGACCAAGAATCGCATCTTTAGCATCCACAACAACCCATTCCTTGTTTACTGTGTTTTTGTTCGCCGAGACTGTTTTGTAGCTTAACGTATCCACGATTAACAAAAATTTTTAATTGATTTTCAATAAATTACACTGTAACTAGACAGTCCCATCGCAAAATGGGAGTGCAAATATAGAGTTTAACAATTTGAATTACAAGTATGTCGAGAAATTAATACTCCTGGTGTCGTTATGAGACAATTTTGCAGGATATTTGAATTAAGGATGTTTGTATTTTATTCTATGATCACCCAATAAAACATGCCTGAGTAAAGCACAAACACTTCTTCAATTCATAAAAAGTATTAAAGTAAAGGGAATGTAAGTGCCGCATATGGCATTCCATAAGTTTCGGAGAAGTGTCGTTGCCTGTTATCTAAATAAACTTTTTTACTATTAACTTCTCTTGTTAAATAAGTAACCCGTCCATATACATACCCGAGTTTTACTCCCAGTTTCCTGGTAACCCATATTCTTGCATATATTTCGGATTGACCACTATTTTTAGCAAAAGCCAATGGAAGGAAATTAAAAATAACAGGAGAAGTTGAAACAAATTTATTGTAGTATGCTGCGCCGTCACCCTGAACCGAAGGATTTTTGGAATAAAAACCTTTCCTTTTTGATCCAAAAGCAAATCCTCCCAAATCTGTGTTGACACCTATATCTATCTTCCAGACTCTCACATTAGCTCCGATTACGAAGCTAAGTCCGGTTGCCGAAATGTTCCTGTATTTCAGGGTATCCATTGGAACCGAGTTTTTCTGTGAATACAAATTTGCCGAACCTGAATAATATCCCCAGCCTCTTATTCCTAATCCTACCCGTAACCAAGGCAGTTTATGAAGGCTTAATTCTTCATGATACAATACTGAAGGCGCGGTGGAATTGTTATTGAACCCGGTTCCAATGTCAAATCCGGCAGTAGCTTGTGGCTGATTTTGACTATAAGCCGTTGATGTTCCAAATAATACAATTATCCAGAAAAATTGCAGACATTTCATAAAGATTAGTGTGTGTTGATGAAGTAATTTAATATTAAAACTATCAATTTATCGTAATATATTATTCATAGCACGAAGATTTACGATATTGCAAATATGCTATTTTAGTATGGTACAATTCTGATCGTCCCAACTTCTTTTCCTTAAATCGCTTATTCTTAAAGTATGAATCGCTTATTCTTCCTGTTTAAATACTTTCATTCGTTAGTGTTATTAGCTTGTTTATCAGCTTTCAGCACTTTCTCTTATGCCCAAAAATCCGAACTACTGGCATTCAAACCTTTATTTAATGGTAAGAATCTGGATGGCTGGATTGATGTAAATACTTCTAGGGAAACCTGGAAAATAAAAAACGGAACACTGGTTTGTTCCGGGAAACCGATTGGGGTAATGAGAAGTGACCGGCAGTATGAAAATTTCATACTGGAAGTCGAATGGAAACACATGGAAGCAGGTGGAAATTCGGGTATTTTTATTTGGAGTGAAGGCACACCTCAACCGGATGATCCGCTTACAAAAGCTATTGAAGTACAAATGCTCGAACTGGACTACGCCCGACAGCATAATGCCACCGATGATTATGTTCATGGCGAACTATTTCCGACCATGGGAATGAAGGCAGTGCCTGACAACCCAAGAGGGACGCGTAGTAAATCGTTGGAAAAACGTTGCAAAGGCAAAGGAGAATGGAATAAGTATGTGGTCGTATGTGTGGATGGTACTGTGAAATTATCTGTAAATGGTAAGTTTGTAAACGGCCTGCGGGAATCTGAGCGTAAAAAAGGATACATCTGCCTGGAAGCAGAAGGTGCCGAAATTCATTTTCGTAATATGCGGATCATGGAACTCCCTTCAGGAATTACTTCTGCAGAACAGACTGCACCGTTAGTTAATTGAACACGGATGGTTAATATTGCATGACTTTTGATAGCAAATAGAAAATCTGTTTTATGAAAATCTCTTTCGTCGGATCGGGAAATGTTGCCTGGCATCTTGCACAAGCACTGGAAGAAGCTGGTCACTGGATCTGTGAAGTGTACAGCCGAAACATCGAAAATGCTGGTAAACTCGCCTCCGAACTATACGATACCAATGTTCAGGCCGACCTTAATTTTTCTGAAAGCGAAGCAGAAGTTATTATTATGGCAATTTCGGATGATGCTCTGGATCAGGTTATTCAGCAGATTGTATTTCCCGAAAAAACAATTGTCGTACATACATCCGGTACAAAATCACTGGCTGAATTCCAGCGTCTGATTGAAATATACAGCGATGTATATGTACATGCAGGCATTTTTTATCCATTACAGACTTTTACAAAAGGATATCCAATGGACTATAAAGAGCTGCCTCTTTGCATAGAATCCAAAAGTGAGCTGATTGAGGATAAACTCATAAAACTTGCCCGGAGCATCAGCGATAATGTAACGCGAATGGATTCTGATGAGCGTTTTATTTTACATGTAGCTGCTGTATTTGCTAATAATTTTACTAATCATTTGTTGGGAGTATCGCATGATATTCTTTCCCGTGAAAACTTAAATTTTGATTTGCTCAGGCCAATTATTCAAACTACAATTGACAAAGCTTTCCAATCTGATGATCCTGCATCCGGACAAACCGGCCCGGCCCGGCGTGGTGACTGGGCCACAACAAACCGTCATTTGGAATATTTACAGGAAATTAATCTGGAATGGGTGGACATATATCGTTTGATGACAGAGAAAATCCGCAGCCGCCATATTTCAAAATGAAAGCCTGAGACTTCGTCAGGAAAAAAGTTAGACTATCTTTGCAAAATTCAAAAAACTGAGCAATTCATGGACGCTGCTATAAACGACCGCTTTAAGCGTATTACTACTTTTATTTTTGATGTGGATGGCGTCATGACTGATGGCAGCGTAATTGCACTTGAAAGCGGAGAGCAACCCCGTATCTTCGACGTCAAAGATGGCTACGGGATCAACCGAGCTATAAAAATGGGTTATCGTGTCGCAATATTATCTGCCCAGAATCAGGTAGGTGTCCGCAAAAGACTGGAATATCTGGGTGTTACAGAAATTCTGATGGGCACTACTGCCGATGGGAAATTGCCGGTTTTTAAAGAATATATTGCCGAACGTAATCTGACGGAAGACGAAATTGTGTTTATGGGCGATGATCTGCCCGACTGGGAAGTAATGAACACCAACGTTTTAGGTGCTTGTCCTGCCGATTCTTCCAATGAAATTCTTGCCGTAGCAGATTATATTTCTCCAAAAAATGGAGGTTATGGCGCAGTTCGTGATCTTATTGAACAGGTAATGAAAGCACAGGGAAAATGGATGACCTGGTTTGATGTAAAAAATCCGGAATTAATTAAGTGAAAGAAAAGCGTTACTTCCCCAATCTCAATGGCATACGCTGTATTGCCGCACTATTAGTCGTTTTTCATCATCTGGAACAAGCCAAGCATTCTTTCGGTATTGCAAATATTTACGAATTACCCATCATCCAGCATGCCGGAAGGCTTGGTGTAGGTTTATTTTTTGTATTAAGCGGTTTCTTAATTACGTATTTATTGCTGGACGAAAGAGGCCGATTCGGAAACGTTGACGCCAAAAAGTTTTACCTGCGCAGGGGATTTCGGATCTGGCCCGTTTATTTTTTAATAATCGGATTATCTTTTTTTGTTTTCCCACATATTGATCTGCTTTATTTTCCGGGAACGAATGAAAAGCTGAATGTACATGTAACAGAGCGTTTAGCTTTACTCCTGCTCGTACTTCCTAATTTTGCATTCGTGCTTTATGACCTTCCTTATTGGTGCGCCCAAACCTGGTCAATTGGCGTTGAAGAACAGTTTTATTATTTATGGCCCTGGCTGATCAAATATCCAAAAAAAAGAATTTCCATTACTTTATTCTTTTTAAGCATCACAGCTTTGATGTTATTTGCTGGCCTGTATTTTCTGGATGAAACGAGAAAGGTCGAAGAAGCCGTTGTAAGTACTTTTCTGGGCCAGTTCAGGATTCAGACTATGGCGTTGGGAGGGTTTTGTGCATGGCTTATTTATCATCAGAAAACAAAAATCCTGGATTTCATTTTCCGTAAGGACACACAAATTATTGTCTATATATTACTTGGTATCTTATTCATTTCAGGATGGCATTTTACTGGATTTCTGGAAGTTTACGCAGTCTTTTTCGGTTTTTTCGTTTTGAATGTTTCCTGTAATCCTGATTCAATCATCAGTCTTGAAAATCCGGTCATGAACCATATAGGAAAAATCTCTTATGGCCTTTACATTTATCATGTATTCGTTATTGTGCTGCTTATCAACATTTTCCGGCGATACGCTCCTGCATTTACGGGAAGTAGTTACCAGGTCACAATATATGTACTTACTTTAATTGCCTCAGTCCTAGTTGCTTCGCTTTCTTATTCATATTTCGAAAAACCTTTGCTGGCTTATAAGGATAAGCGTTTTGGAAGATGATAAGCTTAATGTTCAGTCAATTCCGTCATTGTATAAAACTTCAAATTCTGCTTTTTGGCTTCTTTTAAAATTGTTTCCAAAAACGAAACATTAAACCCATATTCTCCATTTCCGGGTTTGGTATATAAAGGCTTATGGCCAAATATCATCAAAGCGGTATTTGTATTTTTCGCTTTTACAACTGCATCCTGTATTTCGTTTTCAGTAACACCCGAATCCTGATCAATCAATAGTGCATCTACTTTTTGTTCGTTATTAAAATCATAATAAATCCGGTTCATTATTCTTGGAGCCAAAGTATACAGTGGTATTCCAAACAGTATTTGCCGCGAAACAGCAACGTCGCGAAGAATTTTAAAGCCATTAGCTAAAAGTACTGAATCAACCTGATCATTGTGATTCCCGCCCGGATGCGCATAAGAGGTCGGATAAAACCCGGCATCAGACATATATTTCAACCCTGGTAAAAGCTCGGTTTCAGCATATTTCTGAGGGCCAAAAGCATCTATCATTTCAGTTGATTTTCCATGAATGGTCCCGTGAAATCCAATTTCATGGCCGTCTTTCCGAAGCTGTTTTAATTTGGTTATTTCATCCAGTGTCAGGCTGTCACTACAGGTAATAAAGAAAGTAACTTTTGCATTGTATTTCTGCAACAATGGCCTTAACGTATACCATTCATTAATAAAATGGTCGTCGAATGAAATAGCTATCCCGCTTTTTTCATTTTTATACTCCGTCTTATTACAACTCAATAAAAGAAGCCAACTTAAAATCATGCTCCCAATTATAATATAACTTTTGAATCGCTGCTGAAAGCAAAGTATGCCTGCATGGATTTTATTTCTGATGGCCAGATATGTCAATTCTTAAAATATGAAATGTTATTTTCGCTAAATTAACAACACACAATGAAAATCCTTCACACGGCTGACTGGCATATTGGTAAAAAGCTGGATAATTATTCCAGATTGGAAGAGCAGAGGCATGTACTGGCAGAAATCTGTGAAATTGCTGAATCGGAAAATGTAGACGCTGTCGTTGTAGCGGGTGATCTGTTTGATAATTTTAACCCTTCGTCTGAAGCAACCGAATTACTTTATACAACTTTACACCGTCTGTCGGCAAATGGCAGCCGGGCCGTTATTGCTATTGCGGGTAACCACGATTCGCCCGAGCGGATTCACGTTCCTGATGCACTGGCAAGGGTTTGCGGGATTATTTTCATTGGATTTCCAAACTCGGAAGTCCCAAAATTCTGTACACAAGGCAAAGTCGAGATTATCCATTCAGATAAGGGTTTTGTTGAAATAAATCTGCCGAATTGTGATTTCCCGCTTCGTATTATCCACACACCTTACGCTAATGAACAGCGCCTGAAAACATTTTTAGGAACAGAAGACTCCGAAGATGCATTACGCGGACATTTGCAAAACCACTGGCAGGAACTGGCTGATAAATACCTGGACGACAAGGGATTTAATTTATTGGTAACACATTTGTATGTCATGAAAAAAGGTGACCCTGATCCACAGGAAGAACCGGAAGAAGAACGTCCTATTTTACATATTGGCGGAGCTCAGGCCATTTACTCTGAAAATTTCCCCAAGCAGGTTCATTATGTAGCATTGGGACATTTGCACCGTTATCATCGCATAGATCAGGATCCACCGGTAATTTATTCGAGCAGCCCTCTGGCATATAGTTTCTCAGAAGCAAATCAAACCAAATATGTGGTTTTGCTTGAAGCAGAAGCCGGAAAGCTGATCAATTATAAACCGATTGAACTTAAAACAGGAAAAAGATTAAGCCGTGGCAAGTTTGATACTATTGACGAAGCGATTTCCTGGCTGCATGACCATTCAAATGATTTGGTAGAACTAACGATCATTTCGGACAATTACCTGGAGGCAGCCGACAAAAAACGGCTAACAGAAGCACATGCCGGATTGATACAGATAATCCCGCAGATCAAACGAATTAATGAAACGGAATATGCAGCAGAAATTGATCTGTCATTAAGTATTGAAAAATTGTTTAACGAATATTTTAAAAGCAAAAATAAAGGCCAGGAACCTTCGGAAGGATTGATGGAGGTTCTGAGGGAGGTTTTGGGGGAGGAGGAAGAAAAGCACTAAAATTCCTTCAAAACCAAAAAAGACAAGCACACGGATTGGTATGCTTGTCTTTTTTATAATTAAGTAAAAGTTTATCAGCTCGCTCTTCTCAGTTTTGCTTCGATAGTCTGCTGTGTATGCGGTACAATGCGAAGGCGCTCCTTCGGTATCAGTTTACCTGTATCAATACAAACTCCGTAGGTTCCGTTTTTGATGCGTACCAGAGCATTTTCAAGCTGAATAGAATATTTCTGTAAACGTGCAGCCAGCTGGCTCAAATTTTCACGCTCGCTTGCATCCGCTCCGTCTTCGATGGATTTGGCTGTACTGGCCGTATTATCTGTACCACTATCGTTCTTCTTGCTAAGTCCCCCTTTGATATAGTTAAGCTCATTCATTGTGGCATCAAGCTTTCCCTTAATGAGCTCTTCAAATTCCTTTAATTCCTCCGATGAATACCTGGTTTTTTCTTCTTGCATAATTTTAGTTGATTTGAGTGAGTCTGAGTAGGGTAGCGTTTCAAAACACAAAAATAATGGTATTCTATTTAATTTCGAAACAATAAATTTCAGCAAAAATTTTTCAGAATAATTTTATTTAAAAAGTCTGTTAAAGTAACAGATGATTAATAATCCTTCTCTATAAACAACAAAGCCACAACCTTTTACAGGAAATGGCTTTGCTCATATTCAAAATAATTATTTGTACATCACAGATTTAACAGCTTCTACCACACGTTTTACATTAGGAAGAATCTCTTCGATCAATGTTGGTGCATAAGGCAAAGGCACATCACGGTTGGTAACACGAATTACCGGCGAGTCCATATAGTCAAATGCGTGACGCTGAATGTGATAGGTAATTTCAGTTGAAATAGATGCCAATGGCCATGCTTCTTCAACAACCACACAACGGTTCGTTTTCTTTACCGACTCAATAATAGCAGGATAATCAATAGGCCGAACTGTTCTTAAATCGATCACTTCCACATCAATTCCTTCTTTTTCGAGCTGTAAAACGGCCGGCATAACTACACGGGGAATCATTTTACCAAACGAAACAATGGTAACATCTTTTCCCGGACGTTTGATATCAGCTTTTCCTAATGGAATGATATATTCCTCTTCCGGAACCTGCATTTTATCTCCATACATTACTTCCGACTCCATGAAGATAACCGGGTTGTTATCACGGATAGAAGCTTTCAACAGTCCTTTCGCATCATATGGATTGGAAGGAACCACTACTTTTAAACCAGGTGTATTAGCAAACCAGTTTTCAAAATTTTGCGAATGCTGTGCACCAAGCTGTCCTGCGTTACCAGTCGGGCCACGGAATACGATTGGACAGCCGAATTGTCCGGCAGACATAGAAAGTATTTTAGCAGCACTATTAATAATCTGGTCAATTGCAACCAATGAAAAGTTGAAAGTCATGAATTCAACAATTGGCCTTAATCCATTTGCTGCTGCTCCTACCGCAATACCTGCAAAGCCAAGTTCTGCAATCGGAGTGTCGATAATGCGATCCGGTCCAAATTCATCCAGCATTCCCTGACTTGCTTTGTATGCACCATTATATTCGGCAACTTCCTCACCCATCAGGAATATACTTTTGTCCAGACGCATCTCTTCCGACATGGCGTCGCGAATGGCATCTCTAAATGCGATTTCTTTCATCCGTAATTTTATAATTATTTAATTCCAAAGACGAGACCTTTCCTAATGTCACCATATTAATTGATAAACTTCTTTGAATGGTAACATCAAAAAAGATTTTGTGTACTGATTTCAAAACGATCAGGTAAAATTAGAGAATCAAGGTCAATTCTCAAATTGTTTCAAAGAAGCATTCTGTTAAATTTATAAAGGATAGCAGGTTTAGTGGTTCATTGCAGAGGAATTACGTCTACCTTTACTTCAAGTGCATGTTTTCCATAACTGAATATAATTCCTTTCAATGGCGGTACATCGCTGTAATCCCGTCCCCATGCTGTTATAATATGCCGCTCTCCGGGAACAACATTATTGGTAGGGTCAAAATCACACCAGCCATAATCAGGTATAAAAACAGATATCCAGGCATGTGAAGCATCCGAACCCTGTAATTTAGCTTTTCCGGGAGGAGGAAGTGTTTCCAGATAACCACTCACATAACGAGCCGCAAATCCAAAACTGCGGATGCAGGCAATAGCCAAATGTGAGAAATCCTGACAAACTCCTTTTTTTGCTGCAAGAACTTCCCTGATCGGTGTTTGAACAGTGCTGAAATCCGGAACAAAATCAAATTCAGTAAAAATCTTTCTGCAAAGAACCTGTACACATTCATAAAGAGGAAGTTCGTCCATGAAGCAATCCTGCGCATAACTCCGTATTTCCTGGTCCCATTTCACCAGTGGGCTTGGCAATATATATTCCAATAGAGAAATCTTGAGAGAACGATCCTCTGTAAAACGCTGGCGTGCTTCACTGCATGTTACATAAGAAGGCATAACCGGCATTCCGGTTGTTTCGGTCAGGCATTCTACAATGCTGGTTGTAAGTACAGTAAGTGTTTTGTGGGGCGAATGAAGTGAAAAATAATGCGTGGTATTTCCATAAAAATCAACTCTTTCTATGATCTGGGATGGTTCCGGAGAAATACTCACCGTAAAATCCCGACACAACTGTTTAGGTAATGTTCTCGGGGTGAGACATATCAGGCTGTGGTAATTATTTACCGGCTCAGCATATTTATACTCCGTTTTATGTACCAGTTTATATTTCATCCTTGTCGTTTTCCAAAGGATTAAAAAAAGAATGCTGCATCATAGTGTGGCTAAAATACATGTTTGTCAGGGTTAAAGAAACAGAGGAGATCAATCTGGAAACTTCCGATAAAAGCTCAAACAGATCTGCTCTTTCCAATTCATGATTACACTTACTCAGGGCAGAAATACTAGCTAATTTTACGAGCGTAGATGCTTCCAGAACTGATTTTTGTGCTTCGTTCAATCTTTCACCACGTGTTGTAGAAGGTAATTTATTCAGATTACTCTTTAATTCATCCAGCATGTATACAATGGAAAATGGTAATGTTTTTTCCAGCAAAATCATATCCAGCATAGCTTCCACACTTAACTGCGATTTATAAATCTGACGGTAATTTACCAGCAAATGATGATTGATCAGCGTAGCTTCGATCAGTTCATTTTCAGTGCTTTCTCCATTTTTTACTCCAAAGTTAGATTGAATTACGCTAACTCTGGTCAAAATTCGCTCGATGAGCTTACCAGTTTCCAGCAGCAAAAAGCTGTTATCCCTGGGCATACTTTCAGAAATGACGCCCAAAAACATGAACATATTATTGTAAAGTCCATCCAGTGTTTTCTGGATATTGCTGCTGTTTACAAGAGAAGCATTTTTAATTTCATGATAACCATGATCTATCAAATCTACAATTCGCCATATTTCCAGATCCCATTGGTTGCGAACAGCACTTACGGATTGCAGGAATGAACCGATATTTGCGGCTATGGTACCAGGCCGGTTACTATTTGATACAAGGTCTAAAATTTCCTTGTATGGATCAGAAAGTAAATCCTCCTCGTCAATAAAACCCGGGTAAGTAGAAGAAAGATGCGTTAGTGACTGAAGAAGTACTTTAATGTGTTCCTGTTTTGCAGAACCGCCAAAGTTCCTGTCCAGGTTAAGCACATTAATCGTAATGTTCATAAACTTAATTACTGCCATCATCCGCTCGCAATAGCGGCCAACCCAAAAAAGATTCTCAGCACTACGGCTAGGAAGCGATATGTGTTTGTTAACAGATGTGGTAGTAGTAAGTATTATTTTTTCCTGAATATCTTCGGTTTTATCCGAAACAATCCATGTGTCTTTAGATAATCCACCGTACTGGTTGGAAACCACAAACCGGTCTTTCACCGCTGAACTGCGCGTAAGTCCACCCTGCATTACGTGGTAGCCCTTTTCGTCCGCTACCAAAAACGCTCTGAGAGCGGCATAACGAGGTACGATATTGCCATCAATGAAGGATGGTGTAGTAGACAAACTTACTTCCTGCTGTGCTATGTATTCACGCGGATGCTGGGTGATCATCGTGATCAGTTCTTCCCGTTGATTTCTCGTAAGCAGCCGTCCATATATCGACCTGAATTTTGACTTTCGGTTTGCTTTCTTGATAATCAACTCATCAATATGGCTTACTACATATTTCAGCTCTTTTGCGTGTCCGCACCACCAGGTAGCCACAGATGGCATAATCAGTTTTTCACCCAAAAAATACATACAAATATTGTCCATGAAGGCCAGAAATGCATGATTTTCCAGTACACTTGTTCCCGGAGGGTTCAGCACCTGCACATTCCCCAGACGAATTGCCTGCAGCAATCCAGGAACGCCCAGCCGGGAATCTTCACGAAGTTCCAGCGGATCACACCAGTCATCATCAATCCGTCTGATTATTACATCTACTTTTTGTAAGCCGTCAATGGATTTTAAGTAAACACAGCCATTCCGCACCATCAGATCGTCACCCTGAGCGAGTGTATATCCTAAATACGAAGCCAGATAAGCGTGTTCAAAATATGCCTCATTATTCGGTCCCGGTGTCAAGTAAACAATGTTTGGTGCATCTTTTGACTTGTCCGATAACTTTAAAACGGTATTCTGAAGGCTATTGAAATATGGAGATAACTTACTGACATACATACCGTCAGCAAGTTCGGGTAAAAGCTTACTCATTACCACCCGGTTTTCGAGCGTGTAACCCGAACCGGAAGGAGCCTGTGTGCGATTATCCATCACCCACATTTGTCCATCAGGCCCACGCGCCATGTCTGCCGCGTATAATGTAATTTGCTTGTCCTTTGGAAGTATAATATCCATGGATGGCCTGCAAAAACCGGAATTGTCAAAAACCAGTTCTGCGGGAATCACAGCATCTTTTACCAGATTTCTCGGACCGTAGATATCACGCAGGATCAGATCCAGAAGTAAAGCTCTTTGCTGTAATCCTCTGGAAATTAAATTCCATTCTTTTTGTTCAATGAGAAAAGGGATGGGATCAAGCTGCCACGGACGGTTTAGCCCATCCGCTCCTTCATACACATTATAAGTAACCCCATTTTCCCGAAGTTTACTTATAATATCCAGATTTCTGTTTTTAAGCTCTTTAATTCCAAGTTTTTGTAAAGTAGAAAAAAGAGCATCCCAATGCGGTTTCACACGACCGTTTACATCCAGGACTTCATCATAAGAGTTAAGTCCGCTTTGATAAGATTGTAAAAGATTCACGGAAGCCTCAGTAAGCATAATTTTTTATTAAATGTTATTAAAGTGTTTGAGCCCGTATTTATTTGGCGTGCCAGTATTTTCTTAAATCCAATGTATTCGGATACTCCGGATTGATCAGTTCAATAGGCGTATCCATTTTCATTTCCTTCTTGGTTTCAGCCACAAATCTGGAAACACTTCCTGTGTTTTTTTCAAGGATTGGTACTTCCTGTTTGGCAGAAGGTGTATGGCCAAATCCCTGGAAAAGGCTTATTTTTCGTGATTCCGCTTCAAAACTATTTACCGGATAAGTATCAAAACTACGCCCGCCGGGATGTGAAACAAAATACGTACAGCCTCCTAGAATTCGGTTATTCCAGGTATCAACAATATCAAAAACCAACGGTGCATCTGCTCCGATAGTCGGATGTAATGCAGACGGCGGATTCCATGCTTTGTAACGTATACCCGAAACATATTCTCCCTTAATTCCTGAACTGCGTAAAGGCACACGGCAGCCATTACAAACCAGAATATGTCTTCCTTCTACAAAACCACTGATTTTTACCTGCAATCTTTCAAGCGAGGAATCCACAAAACGGGCAGTTCCGGAATTAGATAATTCTTCACCCAGAACATGCCACGGCTCAATTCCCAGGCGCAGATCCAGCTGAATGTTATCAACCGTAATACCGCCATAATGAGGGAAACGGAATTCAAAGAATGGGTCGAACCAGGATATGTCAAAGTTATAACCGGCATCTTTCAGGTCATTTACAACGTCCACCATATCCAGATATGCAAAATGCGGCAGTAAAAACCGGTCATGCAATTCTGTTCCCCAGCGAATCAGTTTATGTTTATAAGGCTCTTTCCAGAATTTAGCGATCAAAGCACGAACCAGCAATGTCTGCACCAGATTCATATGCTTGTGTGGGGGCATATCAAATGCCCTGAATTCGAGAATCCCCAGCTGTCCTGTTGCAGAATCCGGTGAATACAGCTTATCCATACAGAACTCTGAACGGTGTGTATTTCCGGTAATATCTACCAGTAAATTCCTAAATATCCTGTCAACCATCCAGAACGGCACTTCACCGTCGTCAGGAATTTGTTCAAAAGCAATTTCCACTTCATACAAGCGCTCGTCGCGGCCTTCATCAATACGCGGCGCCTGACTTGTAGGGCCAATAAACGGACCGGCAAAAAGATAACTTAGTGCAGGATGATGCTGCCAGTATGTTACCAGGCTTCTTAATAAATCAGGACGGCGCAGGATTGGGCTGTCAGCAGGTTTTGCACCGCCAATGGTTACGTGATTTCCGCCACCGGTTCCGGTATGGCGGCCATCAACCATAAATTTATCCGTTCCTAATCTTGAAAAGAATGCCTCTTCATACAAAGCACTGATATTGTCAACCAGTTCCTGCCAGTTTTTGGCCGGATGTATATTCACTTCAATAACACCGGGATCGGGTGTTACAATTAGTTTCTGAACACGTGTATCAGATGGAGCTGAATAACCTTCAATACGAACAGGCATTTGCAGTTTTTCTGCTGTCGCTTCAATGGAAGCCATCAGATCCAGATAGTGTTCCAGGTAATCTGTCGGAGGCAAATACACGTAAATAATACCGTCGCGCTCTTCAACACACAAAGCTGTTTTAACGATCGGAACATCAAAAAGCAATTCGTTTTCAGCTACCTTTTCCTTTTTGACTTTTGAATCTTTGTCTTCTTCCTCTTCAATTAAAACATTGACCGGAGCTTCATACGCTGGTGCTACAGTACCATACCGGGATTCAACACCAGGCCTGAAATCAATTAATGCAGGTAAATCTTCAAAAAGACTACGTTCAATTGGCTGCTCTCTTCTTTCCTTGGCAACTTCGGGAAGTGATTTTAAAGGCAAACGGAAACCAATGGCAGAATTACCAGGTATCAGAAAACAATTATTACGCTTGAATACCCAGGCGCTGCTCGACCAGTGTTTACCTTTTTCATTCCATTTAACCGGCAAAACGAATCCGGCCGGATTATTCAATCCCTTTTCCAGTAATTTGGCCAGAGTCCTTCTCTCAATTGAATCTTTTAAATTTACCTTTAAAGGATCGACATTGACCGGCAATTTACCTTCCTCCATAGCCCAGTAAATAGGGTCTTCATAAGCCGGAGTTATATTGTTGGTATCAATACCTAAATATTTTGTTAGTTCTGTGGTAAATAATTCAGCCTCTTTGAAGGTATATTTTGTTTGTCCTTCTTTCGTTACCAAATCATCATTTTTCCACATGGGAATGCCATCATTCCTCCAATAGAGTGCATACTGCCAACGTGGAAAAGGTTCGCCAGGATACCATTTACCCTGGCCAAAATGTAACAGCCCGCCATGTGCGAAACGATTTTTCAACCTCAGTGCAAGGTCATATGCAAGCTGTCGTTTTAAAGGGCCGTCGGCAGCGGTGTTCCATTCAGGTGATTCAAAATCATCAATAGATATAAAAGTGGGTTCACCGCCCATTGTCATACGCACATCGCCTTCCTGCAAATCCTTTTCTACATCGTGGCCAACCTGCATAACTGACGCCCACTGCTCTTCGGTATACGGTTTTGTAACGCGCGGATCTTCGTGGATCCGGAAAACACTGTTATCAAATTCAAAAGTTACCTCACACACGTCAGTTGCTCCGGAAACGGGTGCTGCACTTGCATAATCGGGCGTACAGCAAAGCGGAATGTGGCCTTCACCAGCTAAAAGCCCAGATGTGGCATCCAATCCGATCCAGCCTGCACCGGGAACGTAAGCCTCCGCCCAGGCATGCAGATCCGTAAAATCCTGTTCCGGCCCGGAAGGCCCGTCCAGTGATTTAATATCAGAAGTAAGCTGAACCAAATAACCGGATACAAAACGTGCCGCGATCCCTAAATGCCTTAAAAACTGCACAAGCATCCAGGCCGAGTCACGGCAGGATCCGCTCCTGATCGTCAATGTATCTTCGCAAGCCTGTACACCTGCTTCCATCCGGATATTGTAACCGATAGAATTAAAAACACGCTGGTTTACGTGTACAAGAAAGTCAACTATTTTAATGCCTTTTTCAGGTTTGTTTTCCTCTATCCATTGCATCAGCTTCGGACCGGATTCCCTTGGTTCCAGGTAAGGACCCAATTCTTTTCTCAATCCCTGCTCGTATTGGAAAGGAAAAGTTTCAGCATATTCTTCAACAAAGAAATCGAACGGATTGATTACCTGAAGCTTTGCAATTACTTCCACTTCAATGCTCAGTTCAGTGGCTTTTTCAGGAAATACAACCCTTGCCTGATAATTGCCGAACGGGTCCTGCTGCCAGTTTATAAAATGGTTTTCCGGTGTAACTTTAAATGAATATCCTTCTATTGCAGTCCGGGAATGAGGGGCAGGACGGAGCCTGAAAACATGCGGTGAAAGTGAAACACTCCTGTCAAATTTATACTTTGTCTTGTGTGAAATAGCAACTTTTATAGCCATAATTGGAGTATTACAATAATCTAAGATAATTTGGCAGCCAGGAAAATTCCTGAACCGAAAAAAATGTATTATAGTTATTTTTCAAAATATATCCTTACAATAATTCATTTCAGCAAAATATTGTTTTTGAGATCAAAACTTAAAGATAGCATTGTTCGCTCAATAAACCGAAGTTAAAAGGATATACTGCAAAACATGTGACCGAAACAATTCATTCCATAATAGATACAGCTAATGTGTGTACGTAGACTATTATTTGTATAAAAGTTACGTAATTCGCTTAAAATCAAAACTAACAATATCATATTTCAAAACGGTTCAGCGAATAGCAGCTGAATCCGGGCTTAAATTTTTAAAATTTCAATCTATTATTTACAATGAAAATTGCAATTATCGGCTGCGGCAATATGGGCATGGCTTTTGCCCGTGCATTCCTCAAATTTGATCTTGTTAAAAAAGAAGATTTCCTGCTTGTTGAAAAAAGTGCTGACCGCAAGGACAGCCTGAATAGTTTTCAGCCGGGTATAATAACCGGTATAATAGGGCCACAAATTGCTGAATACGATTTAATTATACTTTCTGTAAAACCACAGGATTTCGCATCGGTTTCAGAAGCGCTCAAAGAAGTGATTTCAGAAAAACAGGTTGTCCTTTCTATCATGGCAGGAATTACAATAAAAATCATTCAAAATTCACTCAACCACAAAGCCGTTATCCGGGCGATGCCTAACACGCCCGCAATGCTTGGAATGGGAATTACTGCTTATTCTGCGTCTCCGGAAGTAGATATCAATCAGCTGCGTAAAGTGGAAAACTTAATCAATGCTACCGGGCGTTCCGTGTTTTTAGAAGACGAAGACCAATTGAATGCTGTAACTGCATTAAGCGGAAGCGGCCCCGCCTATTTCTTTTATGTCGTGAAAGCGATGATTGAAGCCGGAAAACAAATGGGTTTTGAAGAATCTGTGGCGGCATTATTAGTTAAACAAACGATGCTTGGTTCTTTTCATTTGATTAATACGGCGGATAAATCGTTGGACGAATTGATCAAAGCCGTTGCGTCAAAAGGTGGAACGACAGAAGCGGCGTTGAGGCAATTTGAAGCGGGGCATTTGGATGAGACTTTGAAAGCGGGGATTATTGCGGCGCAGGTGAGGTCGACGGAGTTGTCGAAGGGGTGAGGTACTTCCAATTGCTTAATAAATACAAAAACGTACTAATAAGCTTTCATATGTTGATGAATCAGCAGTAAGTGTACAATACTGTGTACAACAATATTATTAATTCCAAAAATGTAAAATTTTGATACTAACTGAAAACGAAATAATAGAAATAAAAGGCGCCGTTTCATCAGCTCTAAATCAAGTTTACCTGCATGATTTTTCGTTGATTGAAAGACGAGCTCATGAACGTTCCTGCGCATTTAGATTTGGACTCTATTTTACAGAATCAGTTGCTCAAACTTCATTCGTCAACGATTTGGAATTAACTATTGATTTCGATTACAATCGTAACATTGAAAATGTAAAAAATATGGAAGGCTTTAATCTAAGGCATGGCATTTTTCCTGATATTATTTTACATCACCGTGGATTTAATGATAAAAATATTGTCGTTATAGAATTTAAAGGTCATTGGAGTGGAGCTGGACGTGATGATGAAAAACTTAGAGGCTTTACAAATCAAGAAATTAACGACTACAACTTGGTTTGGGCGGCTTTGTTAGATTTGCAGAACGTTTAGAAGATTGTGAAATTGTTTACTATAAAAACGGAACACTAGAAAATGAATAAAGAAAATAGGCAAAAACAAAAGGAGTTGAACGGATTCGATTGGACATAATCACAAAGCTTAACTTCCCTTCTTCAATTCAACTTCAGCTGTAAACGCACTACTGAGGCAATACTCAAAACCGTTGGATATAATACAATGCAACAGCTAAATAGCTACGCCGATGATCGATTGATTCGTGGATGCATCTATTGTGGCGGCTCTCCTGAAACACGCGACCATGTGCCAACTAAATGCCTTCTTGAAAAGCCCTACCCTTCCAATCTACCTGTTGTAGGCTGCTGCGATTCTTGTAATCAAGATTTTTCGAAGGATGAGCAATATTTTGTATGCCTTATTGAAAGTGCTCTTTGTGGCTCAACCGACCCAAAAAAGATTCGTAGAGCATCAGTCGCTAATATTATGCAAAACTCACCTACCCTTCGACAACGTATTGAGAACTCAAAAATCGACGTAAACAACCAAATTGCTTTTGTACCAGAAATGGAGCGTGTTTGCAATGTGCTGTTAAAACTGGCGCGAGGACACGCAGCTTTTGAGCTCAGTCAACTTTGTCGCACCGAGCCAGATCATTTCTGGTGTGGCCCTCTTTCATCGCTCCCTCAGGAAAGCCAGGAGGTGTTCCATTCGGCTCACTTTCAACAGGTATTTGGCGAGGTAGGATCCCGTAATATGCAACGCCTACTATTAACACAAATAACTTTCAAGTCGGATGATGGTGATAAAAAAAATATTGAAGTGCTTATAAACGATTGGATTGATGTTCAAGATGACCAATACAGATACATAGCAATTGATGAGATGGGCACTTTAATTATAAGAATTGTGATCGCTGAATACTTCGCCTGTGAAGTTGCTTGGCGACACAATGGAGATGCAGAGGATGAGCAGCTCAACTCAAACTAGCGAAGTATCTTCCTGAATCTTTTCTTTCGTTTTGCTATCATACAAAATATATCACCTTGTAAATGGAAATAACACAATCAAAATATAATGATTTAATCAGTCAAATTGGTAATTTATTACTAAAAGGAAGAGAACAGGCTGCCAAATCGGTAAACACCATTTTGGTGCAAACATATTGGTTAATAGGAAGACACATTGTAGAATACGAACAAGGCGGAAAAGAAAAGGCTGAATATGGAAGCTTCCTTTTTGAGGAACTTTCAAAGGACTTGACAAAGCTTTACGGAAAAGGTTTCAGCAGAGCTAATTTGCTATACATGAGGAAACTTTACTTAACATTTCCAAAAAGTGAGACACTGTCTAACGTTTTGAGTTGGAGCCATTATTTCGAGATTTTACGCACTGACAATGAACTTGAAATCAACTTTTACGCCAGACAAACTGAAAAGGAAAATTGGAGTGTTAGGGAACTGAAACGACAAATGAAAAGTATGTTGTTTCACCGTTTGGCAATGAGCAAAGACAAAAAAGGTGTATTAAAACTTTCGGAAAAGGGTCAAGAAATTCAGAAAGCCGAGGACATTTTGAAAGATCCTTATGTTTTAGAATTTTTGAATATTCCCGAAAATCACCAATATCTTGAAAGCGAATTGGAAGAGAAGATCATCTCAAACCTACAAAACTTTTTGTTGGAATTAGGAAAAGGCTTTACGTTTGAAAAACGACAATACAGAATTTTAATAAGTGGAAGACACTTTTATGTGGACTTAGTTTTTTACCACAGAATTTTAAAATGTTTTGTATTGATTGATCTTAAACGTGGTGAGGTAACGCATCAAGACGTAGGACAAATGAATTTGTATCTAAATTATTTCAAGAAAGAAGTAAACACAGAGGGTGATAATGAACCTATTGGAATCGTTTTGGGAGCCTACAAAGACCACGTTTTGGTAGAATACGCAACCGAGAACATTAGTAATCAACTTTTTGTAAGCAAATACCAGTTTTATCTACCAGACAAGAAGCAACTTGAAAATGAACTGAACAAATTGCTGGAAGAAAAATGAATCTAAAAAACTCGCCAGCAGCTAACAAGGTGTTGCCAAACCTTCATATATTTCAAATCCACCAGTAGCACAACTCCTGCCTCAATGAAAAACATGGACAAAACGAGCTTGGGAAACGCTTTTCGGTTGTTTGAACCGGCGATATTGCTTAAAAACCATTAGCAATCAAAAGAATTTACAAATGATTTACTAAGCAAATAGCATGAGAAAACTAATTGCAGCAATGAATATGACAATTGATGGGATTTGCGATCATACGGCAGGGATTGCAAATGACGAACTACATCAACATTATACTGATCTTCTAAGTAATTCAGGTACTATTCTGTATGGAAGAATAACCTTTCAACTGATGGAGTATTGGCAAACGGTGCTGAAAGATCCTACCGGAGACAAATCAACGGACGAATTTGCGGTGGCCATAGACAGAATTCCAAAAATTGTTTTTTCCCATACACTGGATCACGTTGAATGGGAAAGCACTATTGTGGCAAAACGCGATTTGAAAGGAGAAGTTTTAGAACTGAAACAGCAATTAGGAAAAGACATTTTAGTCGGCAGTCCTAGCTTGATTGTAAGCCTGACGGAACTTCATTTAATTGATGAATATCAACTTTGTATTCATCCGGTTATAGCAGGAAACGGATTGTCCTTATTCAAAAACATAAGCGACCGGACTGTACTTAAACTTATAAAAACAAAAACTTTTGATTACGGCGCAGTAACGCTCTATTACGAGCCGACAAAGGGATGACTGGTAAATGACACAAATCTTAGGACGAGAGTAGCAAATACGCTTAACAGTCCTAAAATCTTGTCCTCCGCTTCCAAAAAAACAAGTGTAAAATTTACCTTTGTTGATCGAACGAGAGTAAATTATTCATATTTTTACTCTCGTATTATAAACAAGAGTAAAACTTACTCTCGAAAATATGGGGATATTGGATAAAAACTTACCATACAACGACCTGCCTCTGCTACCACCGAAGGCAGATATTGAAACTAAAAACATACTCCGCAAAACCATATCGGCAGGCAGATCCTTGGCTCAACTGAACGGAACATTACTCAATTTACCCAATCCTACGCTGTTTTTGGACACTATATATTTGCAGGAAGCAAAGGCAAGTTCCGAAGTAGAAAATATCATTACCACCAATGATGAGCTATACAAATCCCTGGTAGCGGACAGAAAAGTGGAAGATTTTGCCACAAAAGAAGTTTTGAGCTACAAAGAGGCACTTTGGTCTGGTTTGGAACAACTGAAAACCAAACCTTTCATTACTACCAATCTTTGTATAAAAATTGTTCAGTGTATCAAACAAAATAACGCTTCCATTCGGGTCATTCCCGGAACAACACTAAGCAATTCAAGTGGTGAAGTAATTTACACACCGCCCGGTGGAGAAGACATAATCAGGGAAAAGCTGGCCAATTGGGAAAGGTTCATCAATGAAGACAACAGCATTGACCCCTTAATCAAAATGGCCTTGATGCACTATCAGTTTGAAGCCATACACCCTTTTGCCGACGGTAACGGAAGAACAGGACGAATTTTACTATTGCTATATCTCAAACTATCGGGTTTGCTGGATACGCCTGCCATTTATTTAAGCGAATACATCATCAAAAATAAAGCGGAATACTACCGAGTATTACAAGATGTAACTGAAAAAAATGAGTGGGAAGCATATATTCTGTACATGTTGGATATGATTGAAGAAACTGCAACCAGGGGATTGGAGCGACTGAATAAGATCACAGCGGCAATGGAGAAAATTGCAGGAGAAATCAAACAACAGCTACCAAAAATCTATTCCAAAGATTTGATAGAAATTTTGTTTCGACTACCGTACACAAAACGTCAACATTTGATAGATGAAAACATCGGAAATGCAAAAACAGTGGGTATCTATTTACAGAAATTGGAAGAAAACGGATTTTTACAGTCGGTAAAGGTGGGCAAGGAAAAATTATACCTGAACCAGCAAATGCTGAAAATATTGGAAGAGAGATAAAACCAACTAATCATAAGTTTTGGCATGATTTATGGATAAAATATGGATAATTTATAGATACTTCTAAGACAAGAGAACCAATCTGACCGGTTAATCAAAACCAGCCATTTTTCAATAGTAACTATTTGCACTTCATCCCTTTACCTCACATAAATCTTCACTAAAACTTCCAAAGAGATGCTCTATTCAAAGTCAGTGATAATCGTGGTCGTTCTGGCCGGATTTTTAAGTTCTTGTGGCAAGAAGGGTGAACAGGATAAACCCCGAACGCCAAAACAATATACCATTGAACAACTAGCTAATAACTTGTCCGTTTCTGCAGCCGGTTTCAGTTCCGATGAATCGAAAGTATTAGTTAGCAATAATGCCTCCGGAATCTTCAATGTGTACGAATTGAACGTTGCCGATACGACTTCCAAGGCGCTCACAACTTCAAAAAAAGAATCATTTTTCGCGGTTGATTATCTTCCTAACAGTGACAATTATATCTATTCGGCGGATCAGGGCGGAGACGAAAATGCACATCTTTATTTGAGATCAAAAACGGATTCAGTTTCCAAAGATCTGACTCCATGGCCAAAAAGCGCCAATAATTTTGCCGGATGGAGCGATGATAAAAAGTCCATGTACGTAACCAGCAACAAGCGCGATCCAAAGTATTTTGATATATGGAAACTGGATACGGCGTCCTGGAAACCCACTTTATTATACGAAAACAAAGAAGGTTACAGTCCATCGGCGGTAAGCAAAAGCGAGCGATATGTGGCGCTGACAAAAGAAATTACGGCAGATAAAAACGACTTATACTTGTACGACCGTACTGCGAAAACGACCAAACGCCTAAGCAACGACAATGAGGCAACCTGGTTTCCGCTGGCATTTGAGAAAAATGATACCATTATGTATTACGCGACCAGCGACGGAAGCGAGTTTAGCTACATCACCAAGTACAATATCAAGAGCGGAAAAGCAGAGAAATTTTTCGAGGACAAATGGGATGTTGTAAACATGAGTCTGAGTGAAAATGAAAAGTACCACACAATTTTCATCAATGATGATGGGAAAAATAAAGTGCTTCTGTTTGATCATGCAACCGGAAAGGCAGTAAGTTTTCCGGAAATTAAAGATGCCGATGTATTGAATGTGATTATTTCCAACTCTGAAAAAAACTTACTGCTGACCGTCGGAAGCAGCACCAGCCCGGCCAATTTGTATTCATACAATATTGAGAAACAGGATTTGAAACAATTGACGTCCACTTTAAATAAGATGATCGACCAGAATGATCTTGTAAAAGCAGAAGTAGTAAGATTTAAATCGTTTGACGGAAAAGAGATTCCTGCCATTTATTATAAACCGTTACAAGCGAGCAAGGATAGTAAAGCGGCTGCGTTGGTATGGGTTCATGGTGGGCCAGGTGGACAAAGCCGTGTTGGATTCAGTAATTCGATTCAATACCTGGTGAATCACGGTTATGCGGTTTTGGCTGTAAATAATCGCGGCAGCAGCGGCTATGGAAAAGGTTTTTACAAAATGGATAACAAAGACCACAGCAATGGTGATTTGAAGGATTGTGTATGGGGCAAAAAATGGCTGACGGAACAAAATTATATCGACAGCAGTGCAATCGGGATTTATGGAGGTAGTTACGGAGGTTGTATGGTTTTGGCTGCTCTTGCATTCAAGCCGGATGAATTTAAAGTTGGTGTCGATTTGTTTGGCGTGGCCAACTGGTTGCGAACGCTCAGAAGCATTCCGCCTTATTGGGAGGCGGCACGAAAGGCACTTTATGATGAATTAGGAGATCCGTCGACTGCCGACAGTGTTCGATTAAAAAGTATATCCCCATTGTTTAATTACCAAAAAATCAAAAAACCTCTTATCGTTTTCCAGGGCGCCAATGACGTTCGGGTTTTGAAAGTAGAAAGCGATGAAATTGTCGCAGGTGTAAAAAAGAATGGCGTTCCGGTTGAATACGTAGTTTATCCCGATGAAGGTCACGGTTTTGTTAAGAAAGAAAATCAGATCACAACTTCTAAGAAGACTCTTGAATTTTTAGATAAATATCTGAAAACGAAATAAAGGAGACAGGTTAAAGGGAAAATTGTAAAATTTAAGAAAAGGAGACCATTGCTGGTCTCTTTTTTCGTTTTTAAGTGTTACATAATTTTTCTTAAAACCCGACAATAAACTTCTATTTTTGTTAACTTTATTTATATGACAAACAATTAAATATCTTATTTTTAATTAGTTATAATTTTTTTTTGTAAACTTTTCATAATAAACGAACGTACAAATTAATAAATTGTTAAATTTACAACCCCATCAAAGTCGAAAATCACACAGCATATATACTAATGGAAATAACCCAACCTACTCAAACTCAACGCACATATACGAGTGATGAAGCATATCAGGCTTCGTTAATTTACTTTAAAGGAGACGACCTTGCAGCTCGTGTCTGGGTAAATAAATATGCATTAAAAGATTCTTATGGCGCTATCTATGAAGCAACGCCGGATGATATGCATCATAGGATTGCAGGAGAAATAGCAAGGATTGAAGTTCGTTACCCAAATCCATTAACCGAGAATGAAATTTTTGAACTGATCAAAGATTTTAAATATATCATTCCTCAGGGAAGTCCAATGACAGGTATTGGAAATCCTTTTCAGATTGCTTCCTTATCTAATTGCTTTGTAATCGGCAATGGAGACGCTTCCGATTCTTACGGAGGTATTATGAAGATTGACCAGGAACAGGTTCAGTTGATGAAAAGACGTGGCGGAGTTGGCCACGATCTGTCACATATCAGGCCAAAAGGTTCTCCGGTTAAAAACTCTGCATTGACATCGACGGGAATCGTACCATTTATGGAACGTTATTCCAATTCTACCCGCGAAGTAGCACAGGATGGCCGCCGTGGGGCATTGATGTTATCTGTTGCTATCAAACACCCTGACTCTGAGGATTTCATTGATGCAAAACTTGAATCAGGTAAAGTAACTGGGGCCAATGTTTCTGTTCGTATCGACGATGATTTTATGCGTTCTGTTGAATCAGGAATTCCCTATGTACAACAATATCCGATAAACAGCTCCGCTCCTTCTCACCGCGAAGAGATTGATGCTAATTCGCTTTGGAAAAAAATTGTACATAACGCATGGCGTTCGGCTGAACCGGGAATTCTGTTCTGGGATACAATTATCCGTGAATCTGTGCCGGATTGTTATGCTGATCTGGGCTACAAAACGGTTTCTACCAATCCATGTGGTGAGATTCCATTGTGTCCATATGATTCGTGCCGTTTGCTTGCCATCAATCTTTTTTCCTATGTTGAAAATCCTTTTACGCCGAAAGCCGTATTTAACTGGGATTTATTCAAAAAACACATAGGTGCGGCACAAAGAATGATGGATGATATCATTGATCTGGAACTTGAAAAGATTGATGCAATCATTCAGAAAATTGATGAAGATCCGGAAGACGATGAAATAAAACGTACAGAGCGTAACCTATGGCTGAATATACAGACCAAAGCCCGTGAAGGCAGAAGAACCGGAATTGGTATTACAGCCGAAGGTGATATGCTTGCTGCATTGGGCCTACGTTATGGAAGTGATGAAGGTTCTGAATTTGCAGTCGAAGTGCACAAAACGGTTGCATTGGAAGCTTATCGAGGTTCTGTAAATACGGCCAAAGAAAGAGGTGCATTTACAATATTTGATGCTGAAAGAGAAAAAACAACCCGTTTATATTGCGGTTGAAAGATGCTGATGCCCAGCTTTATTACGAAATGCTGGAATATGGCAGAAGAAACATTGCTTTGCTTACAATCGCTCCGACCGGAACTACCAGCCTGATGTCACAAACAAGTTCGGGTATTGAACCTGTTTTCATGCCGGTTTATAAAAGAAGAAGAAAAGTCAATCCGAATGATAAAGACGCAAGAGTTGATTTTGTAGATGAAGTTGGTGATTCATGGGAAGAATACGTGGTTTTCCATCATCGTTTCAAACAGTGGATGGAAGTAAACGGATTCGACACAACCATCAATTATGACCAGAAGGAACTGGATGAAATGGTGCAGAAATCGCCTTATTACAAAGCGACATCCAATGATGTAAATTATCTCAATAAGGTAAAAATGCAGGGAGCCATCCAGAAATGGGTGGATCATTCAATCAGTGTAACCATTAATATGCCGAATGATGTAACCGAGGAACTGGTTGGAGAGTGTTACATGGAAGCCTGGAAAGCGGGTTGCAAAGGCGTTACAGTTTACCGCGATGGTTCCCGTTCAGGCGTTTTGATTGCCAATACTGAAAAAGAAGCGGAGACCACTAACCGTACGCCATTTCCAACAATCAGGCCACAGACTCTGGAAGCAGATGTGGTTCGCTTCCAAAACAAAAAAGACAAATGGATCGCATTCATTGGTATCATTGACGATCAGCCTTATGAAATTTTTACGGGTTTTGCTGATGATGAAGATGGAATATTGATTCCAAGATGGGTAAATGAAGGCTTGATCATTAAAAACCGCGAAGCAGACGGCAGTTCTCGTTATGACTTTCAATATAAAAATACGCGTGGTTATAAAACGACCATTGAAGGTCTATCCCACAAATTCAATCCGGAATACTGGAATTATGCTAAATTGATATCCAGCACATTACGTCACGGTATGCCAATTGTTAAAGTAGTTGATCTGATCAGCAGCCTTCAACTGGATGAATCCATCAATACCTGGAAAAATGGTGTTGCCCGTGCGTTGAAACGATATGTACCGGACGGAACAGAAGTGAAAAAGCAGAAATGCCAGAATTGTAATTCCACCAATCTGATGTATCAGGAAGGTTGCCTGACTTGCAAGGACTGCGGTTCTTCGAAGTGCGGGTGATACTATGTTTGGAATAAATGAAAGAAGTCAACTTTTGAAAAGTTGACTTCTTTTTTCAAAAAATATCAGTAATTCTTACTTCCAATCCTGGCAGAACTTCTTCACCACTCAGGATTTCTGAAAATGATACAACTTCATCATTTTCGTCGTGGGCGAAACGATAGATATAAGTTTGCTTTCTTTTTGGATCAATAAGCCATCCTAAACGGACTCCGTTCAAAAGCCATTTATTCATTTTCTCTTTCAAATCGGTCAACTCATCCGATTCTGACATTAATTCAATAACAAAGTCGGGGCAAACATGAGCAAATTTTTTGAGATCCGAAGATGGCACCGTAGCTAATCGTTCATTAGAAATCCACGCAACATCAGGCGCTCTCATGGAACTGTCCGGAAGCGTATAACCACCATTGAAATCGGAAACCTTACCCAAACGTGTTTTACGATTCCAGATATTGATTTCTGTAACTAAATCACTATTTCTAAAACTTGTTTCTATTCCGGTAGGTGGCATAATTACAATTTGTCCTTTTTCATTTCTCTCAATACGTAATTCCGGATTGGCACGACAAAACATATACAGCTCGTCGTCTGAAAAAGTATCTATCTGGGGAATGTTAATAGCTAATCTCATATATCCATCCTCTTTATAAAAGTAGAAATTGCTGAAAAGAGTTAATTAAAGAAGTCAACTTTTGAAAAGTTGACTTCTTTTTTATAAAACATCAATGCGAATCCTCTACAATTCCCAGATAATTAAAAGGAGTAAGTTCTTTTAATTCTTCACGGATTGCTTCCGAAACATCCAGCGTTTCTATAAACCTGGAAATAGAATCATGCGTAATTTTTTCATTGGTACGTGTTAATTCTTTCAGTGCTTCATAAGGTTTCGGAAAACCTTCGCGGCGTAAAACAGTTTGAATCGCCTCAGAAATAACAGCCCAGTTATCTTCCAGTTCCGCTTTCAGAATTTCTCCATTCAATTCCAGTTTCCCTAATCCTTTGATCAAAGAATTTAACGCAATACACTGATGTGCCAGCGGAACACCAATATTTCTTAATACAGTAGAATCGGTCAGATCCCGCTGCATTCTCGAAATCGGTAGTTTTGCAGCAAAATGCTCAAACAAGGCAGAAGCCAGGCCAAGATTTCCTTCTGAATTTTCAAAATCTATCGGATTCACTTTATGTGGCATTGCAGACGAACCAACTTCACCAGCCTTTATTTTTTGTTTGAAATAACCCATGGAAATGTAAGTCCACATATCCCGGTTCAAATCTGTAAGGATCGTATTCAGTCTTTTCAAACAGTCAAATGTTGCTGCAAGATTGTCGTAATGTTCAATTTGCGTGGTATGGCGACTTCTTTTTAATCCCAAACCCTCCACAAAACGATTGGCAAATGCCATCCAGTCCATTTTTGGATAAGCAACATGATGCGCATTAAAGTTACCGGTTGCACCTCCGAATTTTCCGGAATATGGTATTTTGTCCAGCATTTCAAGCTGCCTTTCCAGTCTCTCAACAAAAACGAGGAATTCTTTACCAACCCGGGTTGGCGATGCAGGCTGTCCGTGTGTAAAAGCCAGCATAGGAACATTTTTCCATTCGATGGACATTCTTTTCAGAACAAACAGGACCTGACGGAATAATGGCTTGATCTGACGTTCCAGCGCATCTTTCAAGGAAAGTGGAATGGCAGTATTATTAATATCCTGAGAAGTCAATCCAAAATGTATAAATTCCTGAAATTCAGAAATTTCCAGTTTATCAAACTGCTCCTTAATGAAATATTCCACGGCCTTTACATCATGGTTTGTTTCTTTCTCAATATCCTTGATGTGCAGTGCGTCCTGTTCCGAAAAATCTTCATATATCTTTCGCAGGGAAGCATATTTCTTTTTATCAAATTCGGATAACTGAGGCAAAGGAATTTCACAGAGTGCTATAAAATATTCAATTTCTACATAGACGCGATAGTAAATCAAAGCGTACTCAGAGAAATATGCAGACAGCTCGGATACTTGTTTGTAATACCGGCCATCTACTGGTGAAATCGCCGTAAGTTGATTTAAAGACATGATTTTCAATACAAAGAAATAGATTATCAGACAAAGTTAGTAGAATTCGGCGTCCAAAACTGGTAAATTCTACACGAAATATTCTTTTAGTATTTGTAATAGAAATTTTGAAACTATTCGCATATTCGCCAAACAAACCTTAACTTCTATATCAGCGCATGCAGCAATCCCCTTTTCTCGGAGAATTAGTCGGTACCATGGTTCTTATTTTATTAGGTAACGGCGTTGTAGCCAATGTAGTACTTAAAAAGACAAAAGGTGAAAATGCCGGCTGGATCGTCATTACGGCCGGCTGGGGCTTTGCAGTTATGATCGGAATATTTACCGCGAATGCTTTTGGAAGCGCTGCGGCACATCTGAATCCTGCTGTAACAGTGGCATTTGCTGTATTAAGAAATGATTACGGCTCGGTGGTTCCTTATATATCAGCACAATTGATCGGCGCATTTTTGGGAGCAATGCTGGTTTGGCTTCAATATTTTCCTCATTGGAAAGCTACGGAAGATCCGGGTTCTAAACTCGCCTGCTTTGCTACAGGTCCGGCAATCCGTTCTTATGGCTCTAATTTCCTGAGTGAATTTATTGCTACCTTATTATTAATTGTTGGTGTAGTAGCAATAGGTTATGCCGGCACGTCTGACCCTGATAAAGGTGGAATACCTTCCGGGGTTACCCCTTACCTGGTTGGAATGCTCGTTTGGAGCATCGGGCTTTCATTGGGTGGCACAACAGGTTATGCTATTAATCCTGTCCGTGATCTTGGCCCGCGGTTGGCTTATACCATTTTACCCATTCCAAATAAAGGTTCGTCGGACTGGGCTTATGGCTGGATTCCGGTAATAGCGCCAATTCTGGGTGCTATCGTTGGCGGATTGATTTTACGTTCATATTCCTTTTGATTAATTAGTATTTAACATCTAATTTTTTTCTTATGTTCAAGAAAATCCTGACTGGTTTATTGATCATCCTGGTATTAATCCAGTTTATCAGGCCTGCTAAAAATGTATCAGCAGCAATGTCAGCCAATGATATTGAAAAACATTATCCGGTTCCTGAAAACGTAAAAACAATTCTTAGTAAAGCTTGCCGGGATTGTCATTCAAACAACACGGTTTATCCTTGGTATAATAACATTCAACCTGTTGCATGGTGGCTAAACGGCCATATCAAGGACGGCAAAAGACATTTTAATTTATCTGAATTTGCAGCATATCCACCCAAAAGGGCGGATCATAAACTCGAAGAAGTTATAGAATCCCAGACAGATCATTGGATGCCGCTGGAATCTTACACGAATATGCACAAAGAAGCCAGATTAACACAAGCCGAATCACAGGAAGTGATTGATTGGGCAAATGGATTGCGTAAAGAAATTCAAACCAAACACGCCGCTGATTTTTTGATAAAAGAAAAGGAGGAAGAGCATTAAGCCAAATCGCAGTATTATCAATTACAAAACTTTTCCTGTACAATAATAGTTTTAATTCGTGCATTTGTGGCATTTCCCTTTCCTCAGTTCACAAAGACCTCATCCACAAAAACCCAGGCTTTTTCACCTTTACCAGGATGCCAGGCTGGAAGCTTTGCCAATGGTTTAGCTATCAATTTAATGCAACTTAATTCCTGTAACGGGAAGTCTGCCTCAATAGAAAGATTCTCCACATTTTCTGTTGCTTTTACCGGCATTTGAGGAGTTATCACTTTCAGGAGTTTCAGGTTTTTCTCGTCCTTTCCGCCCCAAACCTCCACTCGAACAGGAGGGAAAATATACCCTCCAACATTTCTCAGCATACTCAAAGTTACGCTCCGTGCTTTCACCGGTTTTTTAAATAATAAATATGCCTGAAAATCTTTGTCCCTGTATCCCAGCCATTTGCCACTTGAATTGGAATTATCACTCTTAATGCCGTTGGCAATTGTAACATCGCGTTGTGCCGGATATTTAGGATCAGGTGTTGTGATCAAACGGACACTGTCGATATGATAAGTGGATCTGAAAAAGAATTTGTCGGCTTGCTTGCTTCCGTACCAACCATTTTTAAATGCTTTCGCTGTGATTTTGGTATTTTTAACAATGGAAATCGGTTTATTATAGATCAATGATGTGCTACTGTCAGGTTCAGTTCCATCATCCGTATAACGGATCGTCGTTCCGGGAATCTGATGCTTTAAACGGATCGTTGTATTTCCTGAAATGATCTGGTCTTCATTTTCTATAATTGGAGGATTTAGCGCAAGAATTAACGTATCACTCCTAAAACCTGTTTCAAAACTGATCTTCTTTTCCTTTTTCAGCTGAGCCAGTTCTTCGGTAGAAATCCCGGTACTCCAGACATATACCTTCTTTAAAGACGGTATTTCTTTAAGCGTTTTAATCTGAGTCATTTTTACAGGAGTTCCGCTAAGTGACAACTCCCTCAGCTTTACTAATTTTTTCAGTTCAGCCAAAGTTGAACCCTGGATATCTGTAAAATTCAGGATCAGTTTTCTTAATTCAGGAAATTGGGCTAGTGTTTTCAGATCCTGATCTTTTACGGGCATTTTGCTCAAATCCATTGAAACAATCTGCTGTTTCAATGGCAGTAATGCGGCAATATCTTCTGATTTAAAATTTGCCCTGTTATAAAAATTCACAAACAAAGCCGGTGATTCTGCTGAAAGTGGTTTTATTAATCTGTAGGTCGTATTCAGTTCCTTAATTTTGTCTGCATCTGCTGCGCTGAAATCGTATTCTTCTTCGGTACGGCCTCCGCCCAGTATATTTTCAGCATAAGTATAAACCGGATTTTGAGGTGAAAGTGAACTAACCATTTGATCAAAACTTGAACCTGCTTTAATCCATGCTGCTAACAGTACAATTTCTTCATCCGTCAACTGCACTTTTCCTCTCGGCGGCATATGTTTTTTATCATCAAGCGGCAAATGAACGCGGTTTAAAAGCAAGCCCAGATCTGCTTTTGTCGTATCCCAAAGTATTCCGTTTTTTCCTCCCTTTGCTAATAATTCCCTGGTTTGCATTTGCAAATTTCCTTTTGATTTTTCAGCGTTATGGCAGGAATAACACTTTTGCTGTAAAACCGGCTGTACCAGGTCATCATAGACTTTCGCCTGTTCGATAGGAACTTTCCTGATAGTTTCAGTTGAAATTTGAAGTGGGGAAATGAGAAAATCTTCACCATGCGTAAGGTTCCCACCTAAATGTCCGCCAATAAGGAGAAGCATTATCAATGAAGATGCAAGCAGCTTGGAGGGAATTTTCCAGGGCAAAAAATATGCACGCAGGCTATACCAGATTATGCTTACAAGTGAAATCCCAATTCCAAGCCATTTGTGTAAGAATAATGTTTCCGCTTCGTAACCTTCTTCCTGTGACAAAATAAAGCCAGAAAATGCAGCAATAACAGCCGTAAATGTTCCGATTAAAAATAAGGTTTCAGCCAAACTTGCATTCCATCTTGATGATTCCTGCTTTTCAACGATTAATGTCCAGAATGCATAAAGCATAAGTACAACCAATGGAAAGTGTAAAACCAGCGGATGCATCCGGCCTACGGCTTGCATCCAGATCGGAACGACAAAACGGTTCTCAAAAACCAGAAGAAATATCAGTAATCCATTCAGGAAAAAGGCCAGATTATAAACCAGCTTTTTCCAATCTGAAAAAAAATGTCGTGAGGGTTTTAAGGTCGAATCCATTTAAGCAATAATCCCTTTTACCAGTTTGCCTGCTACATCGGTAAGACGGTAGCGGCGGCCCTGATTTTTGAATACCAGTTTTTCGTGATCCAGCCCCAACTGATTCAGTATTGTTGCGTGAAAGTCATGAACATGCACCGGATCTTTTACAATATTATATCCAAATTCGTCCGTCTCGCCATATACAATTCCCGGCTTGATTCCACCTCCGGCCATCCATACGGTAAATGCCCGGGGATGATGATCGCGGCCATAATTATCTTTCGTCAGAGTTCCCTGGCAATAATTAGTCCGGCCAAATTCTCCTCCCCAGATTACCAGTGTTTCGTCTAACAAACCACGTTGTTTCAAATCAGTAATCAATGCAGCCGAGGCCTGATCCACGTCCATACATTGTCCTTTTATTTCATTGGGCAATCCGCCATGGCTATCCCAGCCCTGATGATAAAGCTGAATAAACCGTACGCCTTGTTCAGAAAGCTTTCTTGCCAAAAGACAATTGGCGGCATAAGTACCCGGAACTAAACATTCGGGGCCGTACATTTTAACGATAGACTCCGGTTCCTTGCTCATATCAGTAATTTCCGGAACAGCGGTTTGCATCCGGAAAGCCATTTCATATTGTTTTACTTTGGCTGTAATTTCAGGATCGCCAAAGTCTTCATAAGTTCCCTGGTTTAATTCTGAAAGCTTATCCAGCATTTTCCTGCGTTGGTTACGATCCATTCCTTCGGGATCATTCAGATACAAAACCGGATTCTCCCCGCTGCTGAACTGTACTCCCTGATGAACAGAATCCAGAAAACCATTTGTCCATAATTTGGAATAAACGCCTTGCCCATTACCTTTTCCGCGTGAAAGCAATACACAGAATCCGGGCAAATTCTGATTTTCACTTCCCAGGCCATAACTCAGCCATGCACCCATGCTTGGCCGGTTTCCTACCTGCGCTCCGGTCTGAAAAAATGTCAAGGCCGGATCGTGGTTGATAGCTTCGGTATTCAGTGTTTTAATAATGCAAAGATCATCCGCAATGCTGGCCATATGGGGCAGCAATTCACTCATCCATGCTCCTGATTTTCCATACTGTTTAAAATTAAATACTGAACCTGCCAAAGGAAATTTAGCCTGATTGGCAGTCATGCCTGTTAACCGCTGACCGCCACGAATGGATTCAGGCAAATCCTGTCCATGCATTTTGTTCAGCATCGGTTTATAATCAAACAGATCCAGCTGGGAAGGAGCGCCATTTTGAAAAAGGTAAATGACGCGCTTTGCCTTGGGTGCAAAATGGGGCAAACCCGCTACCAGATCGTTCATGTCACTATCGCCGCCGCTGCCTTTAAACATATCGGGAATCAGCAGTGATCCCAACGCGGCACTTCCCAAACCCAAGCTAAGCTTGGATAGAAAATGCCTGCGTGTGGTATTTATTCCGAAATCAAAAACCTGTTTTTCCATTTTTGTTCATGTCATCTTACCGCAATTGACGTTATGGTAAAACGCAATGGGCCGCAATAGTTTTGCTCTTGTCTTGCGTTCCATTACGTAATCCATTGTGCCTGCTGCGGTTATTTTTATCATTTCAAGATTTCGTTATTGTTTCTTCCATATTGTAAAGTGTATTGATCACACGCATCAGTGCCGCTGCTTTGTTCTCGTTTACCTTAGCTTCGTGCGGATGCTCACCTACATTCAATACTTTATGTGCCAGCTTTTTATCCTGAGCTAATATTCTTTCCTCATCGTTGTAGTATTCAACCAACAGTTTCATTTCTTTATCTGTAGGTTTTCTGCAAACAATCCGTTGAAATGATTCCCTGATCTTATCTTCTGTACCGACAGATTTTAAAGTGATACGTTCTGCCAAAACACGCGACGCTTCCAATACAGTCGGGTCATTAAGCATGACCAATGCCTGCAAAGGTGTGTTGGTTTTGGATCGTTTTATTTCACAATGATCGCGGTTGCTGGCATCGAAAATTATCATTGACGGCGGTGGTACAGTAAGTTTAATGAACGTATACATTCCTCTTCTATACAAAGCTTCTCCCCTGTCCTGCTGATAGCTTTTTAACGATCCCCGGCCGGAAGTTGCTGATTCCCACAATCCTTTCGGCTGATATGGTTTAACACTCGGGCCACCAATTTTAGGATTAAGCAAGCCGCTTGTGGACAAAACCATATCGCGCACAAACTCTGCCGGTAAGCGGTACCTCGGGCCACGTGACAGATAAATATTATCAGGGTCTGCCTTTAATTTTTCATCCGTAATTTTCGCTGATTGCCGGTAAGTTGCAGATGTGACAATCTGCTTTACAAGCCTTTTAATATCCCAGTTATGATTCATAAAATCAACTGCCAACCAGTCCAGCAAAGCCGGATTCGTAGGCAGTTCTCCCTGCATCCCGAAATCACCCGTACTTTTTACAATACCACGGCCAAAGAACTCCTGCCAGACCTGATTGACAAAAACCCGGGCTGTCAATGGATTATTCTTACTGGTTGTCCATTTCGCCAATCCAAGCCTGTTCTGAGGTGTTTTAGTTGTATCGAATTTCATTACGGCCG
The DNA here is from genome assembly GCF_019711195.1 of Dyadobacter sp. NIV53. NCBI lineage: Bacteria > Pseudomonadati > Bacteroidota > Cytophagia > Cytophagales > Spirosomataceae > Dyadobacter > Dyadobacter sp. NIV53. The sequence continues at coordinate 4,195,718 of NZ_CP081299.1, read as the reverse complement.
GAAGTGCAGACGCCGTTACAATTCTACCCGGCGCATCATAAACGCCTCTGTTCAGGATATGTGTGGCACGTAAAGTATCCCTGTCTCCGAGAACAGAAACAATTAAACGACTGGTATCAGGACGGTTGATAAACGACAACAGATTTTTAGCTTCATCATCAGAAATCGTCAGGATCGGATTTTTTGCGGGTTTGGATTGAGATACATCTCCTTCATACCCAACTTCCTTCGAGTTGTTAAAAAAGGCAAAAAGCCGGTAATAATCTTCCTGAGAAATCGGGTCATATTTATGGTCATGGCATTGGGCACATTCGACAGTCAACCCTAAAACCCCTGTACTGAAAGTCTTTGTTTTATCAATATTATACTCAATCCGGTACTCTTCCGGTATAACGCCTCCCTCTTCTGTATACTTATGGTTTCGAAAAAAAGCCGTGGCCAGAATCTGTTCTTTACTTGCATTAGGCAACATATCCCCTGCAATCTGCCAGGTCAGAAACTGGTCATAAGGCATATTTTTATTAAAAGAATTAATCAGCCAGTCGCGCCATGGCCATTGTGTTCTCACCTCATCATCCTGATAGCCGTACGAATCCGCATAACGCGCCATATCAAGCCAGTAAATGGCCATTTTCTCGCCGTACGTTTTTTGGGCAAGTAATTCGTTCACTATATTTTCGTATGCCTTGTCACTTTTATCGGCTTCAAATTTATTTTGAAGTTCCAAAGTCGGCGGCAAACCAGTCAGATCCAACGCTACCCTTTTTAACAAATGACTTTTGTCTGCTTCTTCATTGGGTGCGAGACCGGCATTTTCTATCTTTTTCAAAACAAAGTGGTCAATTTCATTTTTTGGCCACTCTTCTTTTTCTATTTCAGGAACTTTGGGAAGTACGGGTGCAGAAAATGCCCAGTGTTTTTCATATTTACCACCTTGTTCAATCCATTTTTTCACGGTGCTGATTTCAGCCTCACTTAATAACCCCAAATGAGATTCGGGTGTGGGCATTTGGTACTCAGGGTCAATGGATGTGATTCTTTTGTATAATTCTGACTGTTCAGGTTTTCCGGGAAAGATGGCAACGCCTTTGCCATCTTTCAATTTGGCATACGCACTTTCAGCCATGTCGAGCCGTAAACCCGCTTCGCGTTTTTTAGCATCTGGGCCATGGCATGCAAAACATTTATCCGACAAAATAGGCCTGACATTAAAATTATAGCTAATAGCCTCTTCTGACGATTTACTTTTTAAAGTCCCGTTCTTTTGAAAACAGGAAAATACCATCGTTCCAATGGCCAGTATAATTCCTGCAGAAAAGAAAAGATGTTTTTTCATGATTGAACACTTGCCTTATTGATAATACTTTTTCTTACTATATTTATAAAACAAATTTTTAAAGCAAATAGTATCCCTGGAATGGATTCTGACAGTGATCTTAAGATTTTTCAAACTTAAAAACCTTATTCTTCTTACATTGACGTTTATTAGTACAAAGAATAAAGCACCCTGATTTCTATCTGTTTTGCAGCAACTTTTGTTTCCGGTTATATTCAAAATTAAGAAATTCAGGAGTTATTTGCTGATAATCAATTGTATAATCCGATTCCCGTATTTTTATTTCAATAACCATAATTGATATGAATCCTTTATCAACACAAAAAAATGAAACGCTGGATATTGTTCTGAATGGCCTTATGTCCAGATATAAGGAACGTGTTCCCGATGTAAAAACAATTATTAATGCAATGACTCGGGCCGGGATTATTGAAACTATGGAGGGGATAGAAAATGACCATATTGCTTTCCGGACTATGGGCGTTCCGCAATTGGGAATTCAGTCTTTTGAAAAGATATTTCTTCATTATGGATATGAAAAAAAGAGCATTATTTTTTTGAAGGTAAAAAGCTGGATGCCTGGTGGTACAGCCCGCCACGTGAAACCGATCCGCGGATTTTTGTAAGTGAACTTCGTGTTGGAGATTTGTCAGAAGAAAGTCAGAAAATTATTTACAGCTATACTGATGAAGTGACCAGTGATCCCGTTGATCATCTTAATTTAGATAATGGCCTGGACGTGGATGCATTTCTTCATCGCCCGCTTTGGCGCACTCCCACCGTTGCTGATTATCAAACACTGCTGAAAGAAAGTGAATATGCAGCCTGGGTCATATACAATCGTTATTACCTTAATCACTTCACAATCAGCGTACATAATTTACCCGAAGGTTATAATACAGTTGCAAATTTCAATGTGTTTCTGGAAGAAAACGGCATTAAACTCAATACTTCCGGCGGAAAAATAAAAATCAGTCCGGATGGAGGGTTACTGCAAAGTGCTACAATTGCCCAAATGATCGATGCAGAATTTGCAGATGGAGAAACGTTGAAAATATCGGGGTCTTACGTAGAATTTGCAGAGAGAAAAGTCTTGCCGGAATTCAAACATTTACCAGGAAATCAAATCACCAGAAAACACCGTCGCGACGGTTTTGAAGCGGCAAATGCAGACAAGATCTTTGAGAGTACCTATACTACGCAGACTTTGAAGTGACAAACGTATAACAATTGAATTCTAATTAAAAATATTGTAAAATTGTATAAAAACTATAAAAATGGTCGTAACAATCAAGAAAGATGCACCTGCTACGGCAGTTAAAGATGCAATGAAAGCAATTGCAGAGGAAAGAGCTACCCGCAAAGGATTTGATGCAAAAAAATATACCGGTAAAATAAAATTTCCCGTTGATGGCCTTACTTACCAAAAGCAAATAAGAAATGAGTGGGAATAGAGTTTTAGCTGATACCAACACTCTTATCTATTTTTTCAATGAACATCCAAAAGCTATTAATGCATTGGATGGCAACGAAATTTTCATTTCTATTATAACAGAAATAGAATTACTTAGTTATCCTGGATTGGACGATCAAACTAATCTGGCTATTAAGGAATTTTTGAAAGACTGCTCAATAGTTGAAATTCTTCCAAAAATTAAAGATTTTACAATTAACCTTAAAAAAATCAGGAGAATTAAACTTCCTGACGCTATTATTGCGGCAACTGCTCAATTTCTAAAAATTGAACTTATCACTTTTGATAAAGGTTTCGCAACTATTCCTGATCTGGATTTAATTTTATTAGAATTTTAAGATTAAGGTTTGAATAGTGCCTCTCATTCATTCACCAAAAAATAAACTACCCGGCAGGCATTTCCAATACTCTTCTCATTCTTATCAGAAACAATACTTAGTTTTAAAGTATGCTTTCCTGATAAAAGTCCATCGTTCAGCATCAGGTACCAGGGCAAGTGTAATTGCGTGCTCCATTGCGTAAACAGATCCAGTGTTTGTGCTTTTTTGCCATCAATGGAATAAGAAACTTTCCCGGCATCCGGACCGGAAATAATTGCGATTCCCACTCCCTGGCCTTTAAAATCAAATTCAAAAGAAGAACCTGCACTTTCACTTACCAGCATAGAAACATTTACAAAACCTTCCCTTGTTGAAACGTTATCTTTTGGTTTCCAATTTGGATCCACTTTAAATCCAGCCAGTTTTTTTGCTTCTGCAACAGGACGATAACCCGCTTTTTCATATGAGAACTTATCAATTGCTGTTGGAAGTTCTATATCCTTATAAGCCTGTTCAGGAGTTAATCTTAACAGTTCTTTTATAGTTTGAAAATAGATTTCCTGCCCGAACGGAGAAGGGTGCAAATCTTTAAAATCATACTTCCAGGAAAATTCTCCTGCCTTCATCTTGTCATAAACTTCTTTTGCCAGATTGATATAGGAAGCACCATAATAGCTGGCAATTTTTTGGTGAACTGCAACTTCAACAGGCTCTTTCCCATCATCATAATCAGCATTTTTATCAGGATCTGCAAAAGCCATTATCACAGTACCGGCTTTTGGATTTTTGAAATACATTTGTCTCAAAATACCTTCTAATGCACGTATCTGTGCTTTTTCAGTAAATCCATTGGTTCTGTCATTTACTGCTGCCTCCACAAATAGCAAATCGGGGATTCCTTTTGACAATACATCTTTTTCAAAACGAAAAGCGTGCGGCGTGCTTCCCAGTGATGGAATCCCGGCAGTTATGAAAGTAAATTCTGTTTCCCGAAAATGTTCCTGTAAGTATTGTGCCGTTTTGTTACGCCAGCCAGGATTGTGTGTAATTGATCCGCCCAGGAATGCAACTGTACCTCTTTTTGCGGTTTTAAATTTTTCATATGCATTGCCCAAACCCTGGTTCACTTCAATGTAAGCGGAGGAAGGCAACGGCTTTTGAACCGGTACGCTGTTTTCATAGATGAAATTGGCAAAAAATTCAGGGTGTTCTATGGAAAAATGATGTCCTTCCAAAGTTTGTTCACCTCGAGTCATAGGATAAACGCTTACCGGACCGCCCAATTTTAAATAATTTTGTACCAACAGGTCAGAATTTTCAGCAGGCGGAACCAATTTATCTTCCAAACCAATTACGTGCAGGATTGGTACCTTAAATGCAGCAAGACCACTCAGGTCGTTTAAAGGAGTATCATTAAAACTTTCTGCTTCTTTTTCAGTTAAGCCGTATTGTTCAAGCCATGAAGCCCAGTCTTTTTCAGATCCCGGCCCTTTGCCTTTTCCTCCCGGCCAGCTTTTCGGATCACAAACCGGTGCTTCAGCATAGATACAACTTACCTTATCCGGATTTCGCTTCGCCCAGCCGTACACATATAACCCACCCCGGCTCACACCTTCCAAAGCGACTTTGGGAGCAAACTGTTTTTCCCTGACCAGATAATCGTAAAAATCATCCCAAACCTGCATGGCTTTGGGATGACCAAACATGTCATTCGTATTCACATAAACAATATGAAAGCCACGGGTAAGCAGGATACTATCCATTTCCGTATGCCAGGTAGGGAAATGTGCGCGCCAAACCCACGGATTTCCGGGCAGCGCCTGATTAGGTTTTACATACCACGCATTTCGGTTTTCGAATTCGAACTCATGTTTTTCAAAACCTTTCCAATTGGTTAAAGCTTCGGGAATATTTTTTCCGCCGGATTGTCCAAAAACCTCAAATCCGGCAAGGATATATAGTAAAGACAATATCCATTTAACTGTATTTCTATCCATAAAAAACAAAGGAAATTGGTATGAGAATTTACCGGGCAATCCACTTTCTAATTATAAAAACTGATGATAATCAATGCATATCAGAATCCAATAAGTTGATGGCATGATATTTTAACTATTGCTAACAACATTAAATAAGAAGTTATGGATAAGATCGAGAAATTTAAGTCAATGGAAAAAATTCTTCGCGAACTCGAAGATTTAAAAAATAGCGAAACTGCCGTAATTAAGAAGATAGGCCAGATTGAAACTGAAAATATGAACCTTAATATTCAGGAACTTGAGAAATCAATTGCCACAATATATGACGGTGCTTATAAAAACCTGGAAAATATTGAAGGACTGCACACATCATTTGTAGAAACCGTTTCCGATTTTAAGGAAAAAAATAATATTACTGATGAAATGCTTCTTGAAATAAGAGAAGCTTAATTAGCCCATGAATAATAAAGTAAACACAAAAAGCCGTCCAAATGGACGGCTTTTTGTGTTTTAACCTGCTAAACCTGCATTACACCAACATTAAATGCTCTTTCGATTGGTGACTGGTTTGCAGCTTCTATTCCCATTGAAATTATTCTCCTGGTTTCAACGGGATCAATAATTCCATCAACCCAAAGCCTCGCAGCAGCAAAATAAGGAGACAATTCCTCGTTATACCTATCTGTAATTTCATCTAAAAGCTGTTTTTCAGCTTCGGGTGTAATTATTTCACCTTTTGCTTTTAAAGTTGCTGTTTGGATCTGAAGTAATGTTTTTGCTGCTGTTACTCCGCTCATTACTGCCATTTGCGCCGTTGGCCATGCATATATCAATCGAGGGTCATATGCTTTTCCGCACATGGCATAATTTCCTGCACCATATGAATTACCCACAATGAAGGTAAATTTAGGAACTATAGAATTTGCCACGGCATTGACCATCTTGGCACCATCTTTAATAATTCCACCCTGTTCAGCACGGCTTCCTACCATAAAACCGGTTACATCCTGAAAGAATATTAACGGGATTTTTTCTGGTTACAATTCATGATAAAGCGAGCCGCTTTATCCGCAGATTCCCCATAAATTACGCCGCCCATCTGCATTTCGCCTTTTCCGGACCTGACTACCTTGCGCTGATTCGCAACTATTCCAACTGCCCATCCGTCAACCCGGGCATAGGCACAAATTAGGGTTTTGCCATAATCTGGTTTGTATTCGTCAATTTCTGATGCATCGGTGATACACTCCAGGATATGGAGCATATCATAAGGTTTCAGCCGGTCGGTTGGCAGAATCTCATATATTTCATCAGCAACCCGGGCCGGGGATATTGTTGGTTTACGATTAAAACCGGCATTCTCAGGTTCACCGATTTTATCAATATGTCTCTTTATAGCATCCAGGCACGATTTATCATCCGGAAATTTATTGTCGGTTACCCCTGATATTTCACAATGCATGGAAGCACCGCCAAGCGTTTCGCTATCTACATCCTCTCCAACTGACGATTTAACTAAATATGGCCCTGCCAGATAAACAGATCCTGTACCTTCCACTATAAAAGTTTCATCGGACATGACCGGCAGATAAGCACCGCCTGCAACACAACTTCCCATAATTGCAGCAATTTGCACAATCCCCATGGAAGACATTCTGGCGTTATTTCTGAAAATACGCCCAAAATGCTCCTTATCAGCAAATACTTCGGATTGCATTGGTAAGTACACCCTTGCGCTGTCTACCAGATAAATAACCGGCAGACGGTTTTCCATGGCAATTTCCTGAGCACGCAGATTCTTCTTTGCAGCAATCGGAAACCATGCGCCTGCTTTTACGGTAGCATCATTTGCCACAATCAGGCATTGCTTGCCGGATACATAGCCAATTCCTGCAACAACGCCACCAGAGGGGCAGCCACCTTCGTCTGCATACATGCCATCAGCTGTAAATGCACCAATTTCTAAAAAATATGAACCTGTATCAATTAAATAATCTATTCTTTCCCGGGCAGTGAGCTTGCCCTTCTGATGTTGCGCTTCTATTCTTTTTTTACCTCCACCCAGTTTTACCTGTTCATATTTCAGGTCGAGGGTTTGCAACAATTCCTGCATTGTTTCCTGATTCGGCATAGTTCCTGATGAAAGTTTAAATGAACAGCCCAAAAATAAAAAGTCGCCTGCCCGTAAGCAAACGACTTGTTTTTTATTACTGAAAAGAAAGATTTAAAAATTTGTTTCCACTTTTATCCCCTCATCCTGTAAATATTGCCCTATGTTAAAAAATGATATAATTTGCGTCCAACTCTGATGTATAATATTTCAAGGATATACTGAATTATAAAAGACTGCAATCCACTACTTCCAATAATATCATTAAGTGATTTTTTATTATTTAACACATCTTTATATCCTCTATAATACGAAGGCTGTCCGTCCATCACCTCGTAAATAAGTGCCTGGGGAATATTTTCATTTTTTGCCAGCGTACTTGTGCTTCATTTCTTCGGCTCTTTTATCAGCATAAGAATTTTATTTACTATTTTCTTTAAGCAAAATAACGAAAAACAGTAACTGGCAGCGTGTGTTTACCTGATTTGTGTAGCTGTATCCAGCACAGACTCAGCAGGTCCTGTTTCCTTTTTTCCAAAAACAGATATGTGAACATAGCGTTTTGGGTGTTCCCGGAAATTAGTCATCAGTTTATTTAGACTGATCATAGTTCTGTTCAGATTGTCATAAAGTGTTTGATCAGTGACCAGTTTACCAGCTGTGCCTTTTCCTGCTTGTACACCCGCCAGTATCTGCCGCAGCTCTCCGATCGTCTTGTTGGCACTTTGTACAGTTTCTCCTAATCGCAGTGCATTTAATGAATCAGCGAGTGTTCCTGTTTTTGCCAGCAAAGGTTTAAGCTCTTTTTCGGTTTCAATTAATGAAGCAGAAAGTGCATTAAGATTGGTGGTCATTGCCAGCAGATTTTTGCGGTTTTCGCTTAATAATCCTTGTAAACTATTTCCCGTCTGGTCGTAGTTCTTCAACACCTGATTCAGTATCAGTCCGGTTTCTTTAAATCCGGCAGCAACTACGTCAAGGTTCCGGACAAGAGAATCTGCATGGGTTACCAGTGGCAAAGCTTTTTCCTGTAATAATGCTGAAATACCTGCTTCTTTTGATCCGATAAGTGTATCATTATCAGTCAGAAACCGGGTAGATGTACCCATTGTAATGTGGATAACTTTGCCTCCAAGTAATCCCCCATCAGCTAAAGTTGCAAGTGTACCTTCTGGCAGAACAATTCCTTTCTGAACATCAATTGTGACCAAAAGCTTGTTCTGACGATTCTGTAAAAGCGTTATTCCCTGTACACGGCCCACGTTCAGGCCATTGAGCAAAACAGGATTGGATGCTGTAAGTCCATCAATGTTATCATATATGACATAATATTTGTATGTTCTGGAAAAGACATCAGAACCTTTGAGTACATGAAAGCCGAGGTATAATAATACAATAGCAAATATTGCCATTATCCCCACCTTCACTTCTTTTGATATTTTCATGGACTAAGTAAAAATTGCTCCCGGCATAAGCCTACAGCTATATTAAGCAGTTGGTGTAAGTTTAAGTTCGCCTAAATTAATTTGATTCGCAATTGGTATATCAATATAATTAGCTAACGGATCACTGATCCATCTCTTTTTTATAAATTTTGAAAGCCTGATAAATTGATTTTGCTACTTCTTCCTGGCCTTCTTCCGAATTCAGGTACCTTTCTTCATTCGACGAAGACAAGAATCCCGTTTCAATCAGTACACTTGGCATTGCGGCCCGCCATAACACCAGAAATCCTGCTTGTTTTACTCCCCGGCTTTCCCGTTCAGAAACTGTACGAAACTTTTTTTCCACATAATCAGCAAACTTTAAACTACTGTATATGAATGCACTCTGGTAATTTGCAAGCATAATATGTGCCAAAGGAGAATTAGGATCAAATCCCTTATACTTTTGTTTGTAATTAGTTTCCTGCAATATTACAGAGTTTTCACGCTTTGCCACTTCAAGGTTTCCTTCTGTTTTATGCAAACCCATTACATACGTTTCTGTTCCCCTTGCACCACTGGACCGTGGAGTAGCGTTACAATGAATAGAAATAAAAAGATCAGCGTTATTTCGGTTTGCAAATGCAGAGCGTTCACCTAATTCAATAAAGACATCGGTGGAGCGTGTATAAAGAACTTTTACATCAGGATCTTCTTCCTTGATTTTACGGCCAAGTTCCAATGCAACTTTTAATGCCACGTCTTTTTCTCTGGCAACACTGCCTCTGGTTCCCGGATCTTTACCTCCATGGCCAGCATCAATAACGACGGTATTCACTTTAGTATCGACTCTTGCTACAACCGGTTTTTCATGAATAACAAAAGCAAGACTGACCAGTAATAAAGAGGCTGCAATTATGGTTTTAAGAATTTTTAACATTATTTTTTAGTTACGACGTAATTCTTTAGAGGTTTCTCAACTAATTTTGAATTATTATGCAAAAATACTCTATTTGTTAGAACTGAAAAGAAAGGCGATTATTATATCGCTGGGACTTGTGGCGTTTCTTTTAATCGGCACGGTGGGATGTATACAGCAACGCTCAAAGCGATCCGGAAAAAATCCTGGCACTGCCAAGGTTTCTGAGGGGGCTGCTAAAAAAGCGGATGTTGGCCGTATACCTGCCAAACCGGATACTATTTCCTCCGATTCCACCAAACTTGCTACTTCGGTGGCAGATTCAATACGTACAAAAAACGGATTGGTAATATCTGCCGACTCCACTGCTTCTGATACACTTTCTTCTCCGGATGATCTTGAAAATGTTGTAAAATATACAGCTGAGGATTCCACGATTATGGATGTTGCTGTAAAGCAGGTTCATTTATACGGAAACGCAGAAGTAAATTATGGAACAATTAACTTAAAAGCAAGTTACATCCGGCTTAACTGGATCACGAATGAAGTATACGCCATAGGAACTTATGATTCGACGGCAAAAAAAATGACCGGAGACCCTATTTTTCAGGATGGTGCACAAACTTATAACACAAAGGAAATCCGCTATAATTTCAAGTCCAAAAAAGCCTTAATCCAGGGAATTGTTACCTCCGAAGGTGACGGAAATATCCGGGGAGAAAAAGTAAAAAAAGACACGGAAGGAAATTTTTACATCAATCATTCGATGTATACGACCTGTAATCTTACGCATCCGCATTATTACATCAATGCGCCGAAGATTAAGATGGTTAACCAGAAGCAGGTTATTTCCGGGCCGTTCAATCTCGTCATCAGTGATGTTCCTCTGCCAATAGCTTTGCCTTTTGGTTTTTTCCCTTTCCCCAAGAAAAAGGAAATCGGTACGTCCGGAATACTTTTCCCAACTTATGGTGAAGAGCCCAACGGAAGAGGGTTTTATTTGAGGGACGGAGGTTATTACTTCGCAATCAGTGAATTTATTAATGCGCAGGTAACCGGGCAGATCTATACCTCAGGCAGCTGGGGCTTAGGAGTTGCATCTACCTATTCCAGGCGTTACCAGTATAATGGAAATTTTGCTTTAAGAGTCGCCAGGAACCGTTCCAGTGATGAAGTTAAAAGAGGTGCAAACATTGGAACAACCAACGATTTCAGCCTGGTCTGGTCGCATGCTCCAAAAGCTCGCGGAAATTCCACATTTTCTGCCAATGTCAATATTACCAGTAATACCTATAATCAGAATCAGGTATTAGAAACCCAAAAATATATATCCAATGTGGCAAGTTCTTCAGTTCAATACAACCGGACAATGGGCCAGTACCTGCGTGGTGCAGCAAGTTTACGTGTCAATCAGAACTTTGGACAAAATGTTCCTAATTCAGTACCTGCTCGAAAAACTGGTGGTGTAACCAATATTTCCTCGGATTTCAGTTTTGGTGTAAATCAGATCGCACCTTTTGCTATGAATGGTGGTCGTGGCCGCTGGTTCGAAAGTTTCCGTCTTGGAATGGATTTTAATGGGAATTACGGGCTTACCAACGTACTTTCCGCTATAGATACTTCTTACACGCGCCTGGGTTTCAGGGTGAGAAATTTAAGGGTAGATAAAAACCGTGTAGGCCAGGATACCACAGTAGCTTTTAATGTTGACAATTTGTCTGAAATATTTAAAGATGCGCAGTTTACCGGTACTTACAGTATTCCAATTTCACTTCCCAACTTTAAAATTCTACGTTTTATTAATCTGACGCCCAGTATGTCACTACAGGGGCAGGTTTATACCAAACAATACCAATACACTTACGTTGGTGGAAACAATGTGAGGATTGATACGCTTAATAAACCCGGGACGCAATACTCTTATTCCTTTGGTGGAGGATTGAATACACGTTTCTATGGGACATTTGTTTTTGGCGGGAAAAGGCTTGAAGCGATCCGGCATACCGTAATTCCATCACTTACTTATAGTTACACACCAGATTTTACATCTTCCACCTATGGTTTTTATCAGAGAGTAAGATATAATGCAGCTGGCGATACCAAGAATTTGTCGCGTTTCAATGGTGTTGGAGTTGGAGTAAGTAATGGACAGGCAACCAGTATTATTTCGTTCAGTTTGAACAACTCTTTTGAGATGAAACTGAGATCAAAGAGCGATACCGCAGCAGCTCAATTTGAGAAAGTTTCATTACTTGATAATTTAAGTTTGAACGGAAGTTATAATTTGCTTGCCGACTCACTTAATTTATCCAATATCAGTGTGAACGCAAATGCAAGGATCGGGAAAGACCTGAATCTGAACTTCAACATGAATCTCGATCCCTATGCGTATGTAGCAAATCCGAATATTATAGGTAACCAGATAGGAACGAAGATCAATAAATATTCTATTGCAGAAGGACAAGGACTTGCCAAATTACAAAGCCTTGGATTTACATTAGGAAAAAGCTTTTCGCCAAAAAAATCGGACAAACCAAAACCTACGCCTGGTGCCAACAGTACTGCAACACAGGAAGAACGTGAATTCGTAGAAAGCAATCCTGAATTGTATGTTGATTTTAATGTGCCCTGGAATGTTTCCCTTAACTACAACTTTGGCTTAACAAAACCGGGATTATCCAAAGCTACACTGATTCAGGCGTTGCAAATGACGGGAGATCTGAGCTTATCCAAAAATTTCAAACTGACAATCAATACCGGTTTTGACTTTACTGCATTTCAACCAACCATTACAACTTTATCGTTGATGCGTGATCTGCATTGCTGGGATATGAGCTTCAACTGGACACCCTTTGCAGGAAGCGCCTCGCGGGTGAGCAATTACAATTTTATACTAAAAGTAAAATCGAGCATTCTTCAGGATCTGAAAGTAACCCGCCGCCGTTCATTCCGCGATCTTGCAGGTTATTAAACAAGTGTCAGTAAACAGTTGACTGTCAAAAGTTCAAAGCAAAAACCAACCAAATTAATTTCAATTCTTAGTAAGGTAAAAACCGGATAAGGAAGGTCAATATATGCGGCTTGCCTTATAAAAAAGTAAAGTTTGGATTGTTTAATTCGCTTAACCGGGTTACTATGGAACAACAAAAAAGCCATCCTTCTCGGGATAGCTTTTTTAACTTTTAATAAAGTCGGGATTACTTTGAAGATTTTGCAGCAGCAGTTTTTGGAACTACTTCACCATTCAGATATAAAGTAATAGAACCTCCTTCTGTATTACTGAAAACCGTAACAGGCTTATTGAAAGGTCCCGCAGCAGCAGCATTGAACGTTGCTTTGATTGTACCTGTTTTACCAGGAAGAACAGGATCTTTTGACCATACAGGAGTTGTACATCCGCAAGAAACAGTAACGTTAGAAATTACAACAGGATCACTTCCGGTGTTCGTAAATACGAATTCCTGAGTAACAGGAGTGCCTTGAGGAACTTTGCCAAACTTGTGTGTTTCTTCTTTGAATTTCAAAACACCCTTCTGGGCAAAACTAACAGTGGTCAAACCGATCAATAAAACCAGTGCTGAAAAAAATACTTTCATAATAGTATTAGACATTTAAGTGGTGGAAAATGAACACAAAAACAAGATTAGCGTATAAAAATTAAATTTAATAAACATTAACCAATATTAACAAAGGTCTTAAACTTGTTGTGATTATTGTTATGATTATTATTTTCCTGTATAATTTTGGCATGCATCCAAAAAATGTAATTTAACTACGGATTCAAACCCCGCAACTTTTGCTTATGCTTCAAAATGATAGTTTGACCGGTTCCAGTATTTTGAGTAAGGAGAATATTATTGATGATTATCGTCTTGCCTGCGAAAGTCGTCAGGTAAGTTTGCTGGGAAGGAAAGATACAATGGGTGGCCGTTCCAAATTTGGCATTTTTGGCGATGGAAAGGAAGTGGCGCAGATTGCAATGGCGCGTGCATTTCGCAGAGGTGATTTTCGTTCAGGTTATTACAGAGACCAGACTATAGAAGCTGCATTAGGAAACCTTTCCTGGCAGCAGTTTTTTGCACAAATGTATGCGCATGCCGATTTGCTGCATGAACCCAATACAGGAGGAAGATCCATGAACGGCCACTTTTCAACCAGATGGCTGGACGAAAACGGCCAATGGCTGGATCAGACTCAACTTCATAATTCAGTATGTGACATTTCTTCTACCGCCGGACAAATTCCGCGGGCGGTAGGGCTTGCTTATGCTTCAAAATTATACCGGGCCAATAAAGACATACAAAACCTCACCACTTTTTCGAATCAGGGAAACGAAATCATTTTTGCAACCATTGGTGACGCTTCTACTTCACAGGGTATGTTCTGGGAAGCAATGAATGCGGTAGGTGTATTGCAGGTTCCATTGCTTACCTCTGTCTGGGATGATGGTTACGGCATTTCTGTTCCAATTAAATACCAGACTACCAAAGCCAGTATTTCAAAAGCGTTGGCAGGCCTTCAGCGTAATGAAGATGAGCCTGGTATTGAGATCATAACAGTCAACGGCTGGGATTATCCTGCTTTGATCGAGACTTATCAGCGTGCGGCTGCCCTGTGCAGAGAAGAACAGGTTCCTGTTTTAATCCACGTTACAGAATTGACCCAGCCACAAGGCCATTCCACTTCGGGATCGCATGAAAGATACAAATCCAAACAGCGCCTGAATTGGGAAAATGATCATGATTGTAACCGAAGGTTCCGTAACTGGATCCTGCAAAACGGTTATGCCACTGATGAGGATCTGGAACTGATTGAAACCGAGGCTAAAGAAACAGCACATCAGTCACGTAACCAGGCATGGCAGTCGTACCGGAAAGATCTGGATAAAGAATATCTTGCAACCATACAATTGCTGCAAAATGCCATGCACGAAAGTGCCTTTGCAAGTGAGATCAGCAATATTGTTCTGGAATTGTCCAAAACTTATCTGCCGGTAAGAAAAGATATGGTTTCCAGTATTCGTAAAGCGTTGCGTTTGATGGGTTCAGAAGAACATAAATCAAGAACTGCTTTGCTGGATTCACTTCACAACAGCCTTAAAGAGAACGAGAAGAGATTTAGTACGCATCTTTATAGTAACTCTGCAGATTCTCCGCTACTTGTAAAAGCAGTAGAACCTATATATTCAGAAAATAGCCCAACAGTAGATGGCCGTGAAATCATACGTTCCTATTTCAATGCACTTTTTGAAAGAGATCCCCGTGTATTAGCATTGGGTGAAGACGTTGGTATGATTGGTGATGTGAACCAGGGAATGGCTGGTTTACAGGAAAAATTTGGTGAACTGCGGATCACAGATACAGGAATCCGTGAAGCTACTATAGTTGGACAGGGAGTGGGTTTGGCAATGCGTGGCTTACGCCCAATCGTTGAAATTCAGTACTTTGATTACATCTATTATGCGCTTGCAACGCTGACGGACGATCTGGCAACACTTCAATACCGTACAGCAGGTGGACAAAAAGCACCATTGATTGTCCGTACACGCGGGCACCGCCTTGAGGGAATCTGGCATTCAGGTTCACCAATGGGTACCATGCTCAGCAGCTTGCGCGGGATGCATGTTATTGTCCCAAGGAATTTTACTCAGGCTGCCGGATTTTATAATACATTAATAAAAGGAGATGATCCTGCCCTGGTTATAGAGCCGTTAAATTCGTATCGCCAAAAAGAAATCCTTCCCGACAATATCAGTGAAATATGTCTTCCGCTCGGCGTTCCGGAAGTGTTGAGACAAGGTAAGGATATTACCATTGTTACTTACGGATCTATGTGCAGGATTGTAATGGAAGCTACGGTACAATTGCAACAGCTGGGTATTGAAGCTGAGGTGATTGATGTACAAACACTCTTGCCATTCGATATTCATAGCAGCATTATAGAATCAATCAAAAAGACCAGCAGGGTTATCTTTGCAGATGAAGACGTTCCTGGCAGTGCTTCTGCCTATATGATGCAGCAGGTTCTGGAAAAACAAAATGCCTATCGCTGGCTCGACTCCGCTCCTGCTACCATTTCGGCAAAAGATCATCGTCCGCCTTATGGTTCCGATGGTGATTATTTTACAAAACCTAATATGGACGATGTGCTTGAAACTGCCTACCGGATAATGCGTGAATCTGATCCGGTATTATACCCGGAGCTGTTTTAGTTCATGGAAGAAAATGTATAAGCATTCAGGAAAAAGAATTTTAGATCTTATAATAGCGGGAACCGGATTAATTATCCTGTCTCCGCTTTTTCTTTTTGTTACAATTCTGTTATGGTTTCTGAACAATAGAAAACCTTTTTTTTCACAGCCTCGTCCCGGCCTCAATGGAGTTACTTTTACGTTGAACAAATTCAGGACCATGAAGAGTCTGAAAGATTCGAATGGCAATTTGCTTCCTGACGAACAAAGGATTACAAGATTTGGAAACTGGTTACGGCGCACTTCAATGGATGAAATACCTCAGCTCTGGAATGTACTTAAAGGAGATATGAGTATAATTGGCCCAAGGCCATTATTAATTGAATATTTACCACTTTATAATTTCACCCAGCAACAGCGGCATAAAGTAAAACCAGGGATAACCGGCTGGGCTCAGATTAACGGCAGAAATGCCATTTCCTGGACAAGAAAATTTGAATATGATGTTTGGTACGTGCAGAATCTTTCCTTCTGGCTGGATGTGAAAATTCTTTTCCTGACAGCGTTGAAATTATTTGGCAAAACCAGCACAGATGAAACTATTCCTGCAAAAAAATTTGCTGGCTAATCATGCAACATTTAATTACTACAATCCATTACTTAAAAGCATGTTTCACGTATTGATGACGTATCTAACTTTCCTGCTAAGTCATGCTTATTTACGGTGCCGGCGGACATGCCAAAGTGATTATCAGCTGTTTTAATGCTAATGGTGAATTTGTAAAAGCAATTTTTGATGATGATTTGTCCAAAACTGAACTATCGGAAATAGCTGTTGCAGGAAACTACGATCCGGAATTATTTCATGATGAGCCACTCATTATTGCAATCGGGAACAATAAAATACGGCGCACAATTGCTCAAAAAATATGGCATCAATTTGGAATTGCAGTACATCCAACTGCTATTGCTGATAAAAGTGCCGTTATCGGAGAAGGTACAGTAGTTCTACAAGGAAGCATTCTGCAGGCGGATACTGTCATCGGCAGACATGTAATTATCAATACGCGTGTAATTGTTGAACACGAGTGTAAAATCGCTGATTTCGTACATCTTGCACCGGGAGTTACTTTGTGCGGAAACGTAAACATTGGCGAAAATACTTTAATTGGTGCCGGTTCTATTGTGGTTCCCAATATCAGCATAGGAAGTAATTGTTTAATTGCAGCCGGCAGTGTGATTACGCATAATATTCCCGATGGAGCCATTGTCAGGGGTAATCCGGGGCGAATTATCAAAGTCAAAGAAAATTCCATAATTGAAAACAAAATCTGGCTTTCTTCCCCTCATCAGAGTGGCAGCGAAATGAAATATATCCTGGAAGCTTTTGATACAAACTGGCTGGCTCCCATCGGACCTAATATTGACCTATTTGAAAAGGAACTCGGTACATACACGAATTGTGATCATGTAGCTGCTTTGTCTTCCGGTACAGCAGCTCTGCATCTGGCATTAATTATGCTTGATGTAAAAAGAGATGATATTGTACTTTGCCAATCATTAACATTTGCTGCAAGTGCCAATCCTATTACTTATCTGGGTGCAAAGCCGGTATTTATTGATAGTGAAATAAACACCTGGAATATCTGTCCTGATGCATTGGAAGAAGCTTTAAAATATTATACCCGAAAAGGCAAAAAACCAAAAGCAGTAATTGGTGTTCACTTGTATGGAATACCTTGCCAATTAGAAGAAATTTTATATTTATGCCAAAAATATGAGATTCCGTTTGTTGAAGATGCTGCTGAAGCATTAGGCTCAACTTATAAAGGCAAAAAACTGGGCAGCTGGGGAGATATGGGTGTTTTGTCTTTTAACGGAAATAAAGTTATTACTACTTCGGGAGGCGGAGCTTTGCTTTCAAATAATGAATCGTTTATAACAAAAGCCAGATTCTTAGCAACTCAGGCCCGTGACAATGCTGCTCATTACGAACACTCACAAATCGGTTATAATTACCGGTTAAGCAATGTTTGTGCAGGAATTGGAAGAGGACAACTGGAAGTAATTGAAAAAAGGGTAAAGCAACGCAGGGCCAATTTTGAATTTTATAAGGAAAGATTACAAAACTTACCCGGCCTGTCTTTCCAGAATGAACTTCCGGAATCATTCTCTAACCGTTGGTTAACAGCAATGAGTATTGATCCTTCTTTATCCGATGGGGTCAACAGAGAACAAATCCGGATTCATTTACAGCAGCAAAATATTGAATCCAGGCCGGTTTGGAAACCAATGCACATGCAGCCTGTTTTTAAAAATACACCTTATTTTGGTGGTAGAATGGCCGAAAATATTTTTGAAAATGGGCTTTGTCTGCCATCAGGATCAAATTTATCAACACAGGATTTATCAAGAATATGTGATAGTATAGAAGCAGGATTTAATAAATCCTAAATGCAAAAAGCCTTCTGAAATGCATAAAGCGCTCCGAAGGCTTTTTAAAAATATAAATTTTACAAAACCTCTACATCAAATGTTATCGGCTGATAAGGCCTGATGACAAAATCAGTTCCTCCGGAGTTAATTTTTCCTCGGTTAGTATATCCTAAGGCAGATGGTAAAATAATTGTTGCTTTTTCGCCAACTTTCAATTTGCGTATTGCGCGGTCGAAACCAGTAATAAGGCCACTGTTAGGGCCGGTAACAAATGATAAAGGTTTTGCCCCAGGATCAAAGACAGTTCCATCCAGTAATTTACCTGCGTACTTTACGTTAACTGTTTTACCAGTACCAAGCGTATCTCCGGTTGCTACTGCGGTAGTCTTTACGATAACCAGGTTATCAGTAGTTCTTAGTGTTACGGTCAATTCTTTTGCTTTAATAAAATCATCTATTTGCTGTACCTCGCTGCGCTTGCCAACAAACTCCATATCAACCCGTATCGCTGAATAATCAGGAATATTTGCATTGGTAGAGTATCCCCAGGGAATACCAGCGGCACGTCCAAAACCTAAATAATATGGCAGAAAAATCGTAGCCCTGTCACCTGTGCGCATCAATGTTAGCATACGCTCCATACCCGGTAAAACAAAAAGATATCCTGAATAATATGGATACTTAAAGTTTTTAACGGTGTCTTTCACAGAAGTCCAAACTTTGGTTCCATTTAACAAATACGCATTGTACCTGATAGTAGCTTCTTCTCCGATGGCAATTCTTGAGCCCGTAGGATTAGCAGTAAGTTTATAATATAAACCTGATGTATCTCTTACAACTGTTATGTTACTATCGGCAATATATTTTTCAATAGCATTTTCATTTTCAATAATCTTCTGTTCATCCACATTGTCAAATCCTTTATTACAGGATACCATTCCAACCACGAATGCGACCAGCATGCTTAATTTCAAATAATTACGAATCATTGCTTACTTTAAATTTTGTGATTTATATAATACTCTATAACCTTTTCAAAACAATAGACTCTACTCGCTTAAAAAAGGTTGTAATGACCTGAAAACTTAAATTGCTATTCTTTTTTCATAATACGCACAAAACGACTTCAGATTGCACTCGGGACACTTTGGAGTACGTGCAACACATACATACCGGCCATGTAATATGAGCCAGTGATGCGCCCTGGGCACCAACGCGGTTGGTATATGTTTCATCAGCATTTTTTCCACTGCTAATGGTGTCGTAGCTGTGGAAGGTACAAGCCCAATCCGGTGCGATACCCGAAACACATGTGTGTCGACAGCCATAGCAGGCTGGTTGAAAATAACCGAGGCAATCACATTAGCCGTTTTTCGCCCTACTCCCGGCAACTTCTGCAATTCATCCACAGAGGCAGGAATTTCCGAATCAAAATCTTCTACCAACATCCGGGCCATTCCAATCAGATGTTTGCTTTTGTTATTGGGATATGATACAGAGCGAATGTACGTAAATACTTCCTCCGCGTTCGACAATGCAAGAGCTTTTGCATCAGGAAAACGTTCGAAAAGAGGAGGTGTTACAATATTTACACGCTTATCGGTACATTGAGCCGATAAAATTACCGCAACCAGTAGCTCAAATGGATCCCGGTAATGAAGTTCTGTTTCGGGTTCCGGAAAATTGTTAGTAAAATAATCGAGTAGCAAACGGTAACGCTCTTTTCTCTGCATAAAAATGAAGCTTGCTAAAAGACAACAATGATTAAGGTTGTCCTACATAAAAAAGACCAGCTATTAATAAATAGCTGGTAAAAACAAACCGACTGCTCTTCTAGAAAGAAAGTGCAGCCGGAATACTTGTAGCAAATTGTTGCGAATACCTGAGCACTTTTAATACTGTTTGCTCCGCAGGGTTGCAAACCACTTTATTCATCTGGTTTTTAATTTCCAGTGAATCAAGATAAAAATTCATCAGATCGTCGTCCAGCGCAAGGGCTTCAACAATCAGGTAATTTTCTTTTTCTGTTGTTTCGGAATACAAATACCGGATAACATCATCGTAGGTAAAAGTTTTTGTCATATTGTGGGGCACGTTGGTTAAATTGCTTACGCAGGTTTATCAACGCGTAACGCATTCTTCCCAATGCCGTATTAATACTTACACCCGTTGCATCAGCAATTTCCTGAAAACTCATGTCCTCGTAATGGCGCATGATCAGTACTTGCTTCTGTACATCCGGCAACCTTTGGATCATCTCCCTAAGCTGCTCATGTGTTTCCTGACGAATCTGAACTGATTCAACGGAATCCTCCGCAAAATCCAATGTATTAAATACACTGCTTCCATCTTCGAACACTACATTGGGGTAGCGTTTATCGCGTCTGAAATAATCAATGGCTAGGTTGTGTGCGATCCGTATAATCCAGGGCAGAAATTTTCCCTCATCATTATATCTACCACCCTTTATTGTATCAACGGCCTTAATAAATGTGTCCTGTAATAAATCTTCGGCTACATACTGGTCCTTGACAATCAGATAAATAGTGGTGTATATTCTTGATTTGTGGCGTTGAACAAGCTTTTCAAAAGCTTTCTCATTACCATGGATATACAATGTTACCAACTCACTGTCACTAACTTGGACTTTCTCCATTTTACTATTCGATTTAGTTAACGTAGAGCGGTTCGTCGATATTGTTTCTCCTTTCTTTTTTAATGATAAAATGAAGTGTTTCTTACTACTTTGCGAATTATTGCAAATCAAAGAAATAGATTTGCCAAATAATTTGCAAATGTTTGTGTTTCTTTTTTATATAAATTATTTTCAATTAACACATGTTAACAACTTATTGGTCAATATATAACTATTTTTTTTAGCAATTCTCAATATATTCATATTATTAAAAATAATAGAACTTATCATATAATATACGATCAGTATCTGTCATTTAGATCAAAGTTGAGCTTTGAAATTGACAAATCACTAATTTTCTAAAAATATTAATTTTTTAATTTTGAATTAATTCAAGAAATGAAATACAAGCACCTTTTTTTTGACCTTGATCACACACTTTGGGACTTTGAACGTAACTCATCCGAATCTCTGACGGAAATATATCACAATTCGTCACTTACAGATCATGGAGTGAGCTCAATGGAATTATTTATTCAGTCCTTTCTTGATATTAACACCAGGCTTTGGGATGATTTTGACAAAGGAAAACTTCACCATAGTTACATACGCGAAAACCGGTTCAAAATGGTCTTTGCTGAATTAGGGATTGCATGCCCACCCAATCATGTAGAAATAGGAGAATCTTATCTGAACACATTGCCTACTAAAAAACATTTGCTCGAGGGTGCACTGAATGCTTTGGAATATGCAAGATCAGCAGGATACAGGATGCACATTGTTACGAACGGGTTTAATGACATTCAGGCAAAAAAAATCTCAAGCTCGGGGATCAGCCATTTTTTCGAAAATGTAATAACATTTGAAAGTGCCAATGCAAAAAAACCGGATCCGGGAATTTTTGCATATGCTTTACAAACGGCAAATGCCTCGACAGGAGAGTGTATTATGATTGGTGATAACTGGGTTGCTGATATTATGGGTGCCAAACAATTCGGGCTTGATACAATCTATTATAATCCAGCTGGCCTGAAATTTGATGATCAGCCTACCTATGACATCCGGCGGCTGGAAGAACTGATGATGATTTTGTAATTCTAAAATGATCCGGCAGGATCAGCTTCATAAAAAGATACATTCTTTTCACGCAGGAATTGCTTGATCACATCCACGTGTACACATTGGCCAACATTTAAAAACGGATAATTAGACACTCTTTTTCGGTGTCCCTCGGTGGTAACTTCCCGGTTGATCTGATCAAAACCCAAATGCAGATGCCTGGTTGAGCTTTGCATTCCGTAAATTATTCCTTTGGTATCAAAAAGTGGCCCGCCGCTTTGTCCGCGTAAGCCGGGTGTACTCATTTCAATTCCGGTAATTTCATTATTATCACCAATATGACGGGTCACAATACCATCAATAGGAAATTTGGGTGTATGTATTCGCCCTTCTTTTATCCATTCAATGTCATTATTTTCTTTATTGTAGCGGTAATTGGTAAACTCAGGAAAGGGATAGCCAAGCCGGCAAAGATACTTGCCCTGTTTAACCATCCGTGTATCTTTCAAAAAATGGGCGAAACCCTGATACTGCACTGACTCAAAGTCATGAAACCGGATGATAGCCAGATCCTGGCTTGGATGAAGGTGTACAGTAAGGCTTTTGTGATTAGAAACGCATTTAACGAAATTAAATAAAATCCTTATGGGCGTTTCTGCATTAATTTTATATTTAGCCTCAAGTAACTTACGCTGCGTATTCAGGCCTGGATCACGCTCAAACCGCCTGAGTTCCCCATTAAATTTTATATAATTTTCGTAGATAGAATTGGCGTACAGAATTTGTTTTGCCACATGCCTGCACGTAACTGCATAACCATTTTCATTTACAAAAAACAAAGTGGCAGTTCCGGGAATAATATCGCTGCCTGTGTAGTAGCGTAAAATAAAATGGATTGGACGGGTAAACTGATCTACTTTTTCAATTGCTTCAACGAACATAAAACAGGTTTATTGTGGCGAAAATCATCTGGGCCTTATCGAAACAATAGCCTCTGTCTGATCCCAGCTCAATACCATATCTACTCCGTTTTCTTTTTTTCAAAATATATTGTAAAAAGTTCCTGAACACCTGGACGGATCCTGATAGGAATGTCAGCTTTAAGGACATTTTTACCATCGTTATATTCAGTTCCCCATTGTCCTGTTTGCGAGTTTAGTATAACCTGCCATTTTCCCTGATTGGGAATAGTCCACAGTGAGTATTTTCCCGCTGCAATTTGTTTCCCTGCAAAAGAAACTCCTTGTTTTATTTCTATAACCGTCGCTTCGTTGGCCCCTGTCCTCCACACTTTCCCGTAAGGCAGCAGCGCCTTATCTTGCTGTCTGCCAAAAATATAACGGCCCTTTTTAGCAGGTTTGCTATAATCCACCTTTATATCTATCCCGTCTTTGTTGTATTCTGCAGAGGTTTGCGGGCTAAAAGATTTGGTATACTGTTTAAAGCCAAAGAAAGCCAGTACCAGGATAAAGACAATACCAAAAATAATCAGGAGAGCTTTTTTCATTCAATTTCAGGGACAAAATATTCTGTAAAAGGTATAGCTAACGGAAAAGCGGACATAATAATAAGTGTCCTTAAGAGATGGATCCCCTTGCTGCAATTTATTATTTGATGTTGGTTCCCCACCCAGATTATCCAGATAATCAGTAAAAGTTTTTCTTGTACCGTATTCCAGCCCAATATTCCATGGACGGCGTATCTGATATTTTATACCAACACCATAAGGGATCACCAATGTGTTAGTCTTATAATCAGCCGTTTGTATGTTTGGATTAAACTTACTAACTCCCAGTCCTCCAAAAACATAAGGTGTCCAGTTAATGGCAAACCTCCTGTCTTCGTAATTAAGAAAATTATACTCGGCTACCGCACTGGCTTCCAAAATACTGGTTTTAAAGGACATATTGCGGACCAGCTGAAATGCGTCTTTACTATACTTATCGTTAGCACCTATCCCGCCAGCTGCAACCTCGGCACGCAGCGACAACGCCTTGCTTGGATTATACCTGAAAAACAAGCTTCCACCTGGTCTGAAAAACCGGAAATTAAAATTTGGAGAAATGTCGCCTTTGTAATTAAAACCACCTACACCAGCCCCAACTTCAATCTTTTGAGCAAAAGCTGTTTGTGCGGAAAGGAAAAAAATATAAATACCTGCCACAATTAAGTTAAGCAAGTACTTACTAAAGATACGTTTAATCAGGTAGTTCAACTGGATATTAATTTATCTCAATGGAGGACATTTTATCTGTGACGGTATGATATAGTTGATATGGATCATCCCGATCAGATAGGCATCTTTCTGTGTTGGGCTATTACCGCGTGCAGTTCCGGGAGCGGCAAAACCTTGTTCTTTCATTGTAGTTATCGGATCACTGCTATCAATATTATAATTGACCTGTACGAATTTTTTCAGCGCTTCGGTACGGTCAGCGCCCTTTCTGACTGCAAATTGCTCCCCAGATCTGTTGGATAATTTGTTTGCCGCAGGACTATCAGTAAATAAAGCCGGATCAGCATAATTTCCATGTACATCATCCAGATAATCCGTAAAAGTTTTTCTGAAACCCAATTCTGCGGAAATGTCAAAGCGTGAATTGATCTTGTAACGTGCTCCGATTCCAAAAGGTATTGCAAACTGAACCAGTGAATATGGTTTTTCATAACCGGCGTTACCTTGTCCTTCTGTACCAAGAGCTTGTAATTTAACCCAATCACCTTTTAAAGAATCCAGCGCCTTAGGATTATGAGCCGTTAATGCCAAACCTGCAAACAGATATACCCCAACCTGAGGACGCCTGTCGTAACTCCTGTTATCAGGAGTCAGTTTGTAAATCCCCTGAATAGAAAACTCTTTCAGATCATTCCGGAAACTTAAATTACGGGCATAAAAAATATTTGTTTCACGTTTGGAGCTCTTATTCATTATATAATCGTCTCCTGCAATTCTGGCATATGTAAAGCTTGCTCTGGCTGCTAAACGAGGTGTAAAATGGCGTGTATAATTTCCTCCGATACTCCATCTCATCATTTTAAAAGTTGAAGCCAGTGGTGTTCTGTAAGGCGCCAGATCACCATAATAATTGGCAGTACCCAATCCAAAGCCAACGGTAGAGTAAGGAACAAAAATTCCCCGGCTTTGCGCGTCAGCCTGTTCATGAAGTCCTAAAAGTCCAAAAGTAAGTACGAGAGCAAATGCTCCGGAAACTCTTCTTAACCCGAAATATTTAAGCATTTTTAAATTATTGTTTTTGCAAAATTAGAACAGTTGTCGGTTTTCCACAGATAATATCTCCTTTTCAACGTATTTCTCAATATTTTATTTGTATCACCTTTATAAATTATAAAAATTCTGACTTGTAACCAGTAGTTAGATTTCTGGTATTTTTAATATCAATACGCAATGATTTTATCAATAAAATGACGATCGGATCTGTAAGAAAGTAAAACTTCACTATTATTGTATAGTCGAAAAAGCTTCAAAAGATGATTATCAGTAAAAATCTCAAATTTTCATATTCCAGCCAAAAGCACTTTAATTTTCCTGATATTCATTGTGGTGATAAAGAAACATTATTGATATTGGGGCAATCCGGAAAAGGGAAAACCACACTGCTTCACTTATTAGCACTTCTACTTCGGCCCGAATCAGGAGAAATCCATATAGCAGGAAATGAAATTACTACGCTTTCCTCTTCGGCGATTACACAAATCCGAGCTAAAAATATAGGTATTATTTTTCAGCGCCCCCACTTTACGGGTTCGCTTTCAGTAATAGATAATATATTACTGCCCAACTATTTTTCCGGACAAAAACAGGACAAAGAAAAAGCACAATATCTGGCGGAAGAGTTAGGTTTCGCAGATCATCTTGCCAAAAACACAAATCAGCTTAGTCAGGGAGAACAGCAGAGAGTTAGCATTGCACGGGCTTTGATGAACAATCCCAATGTAATACTGGCCGATGAGCCCACTTCCAGCCTGGATGATAATAATTGCCGGAAAGTAATTGAATTATTAAAAAAACAATCTGCGCTAATCGGTGCAAGCCTGGTTGTTGTAACGCATGATCAACGCCTGAAAGACGAATTTGCTAATCAGGTATTTTTGTAAGAAGCTTCAACTTTGATCCCAAATAGAATCCTCTTGTTCATGTAAATCTCTGAATTTCAAAAATGAATCTTCTTACAATAAGTATAGCAAACCTTAAAGAGAAAAAACTGAATAGTTTTTTGAGTGCTCTTCTGCTAACGCTGGGAATTGGCATGATTTCATTGCTCTTGCTCCTTAATAAACAACTGGATGAACAATTCCGCAGAAATATCAGGGGAATAGATATGGTGGTAGGCGCCAAAGGAAGCCCGTTGCAACTTATTCTTTCAAGCATATATCAGATAGATGCACCCACCGGAAATGTACCACTTTCAGAAGTGAATAATCTTAAAAAAATCCTTTTGTTAAAACCGTAATCCCGCTTTCAATGGGAGATAATTATCATGGTTTCAGGATTGTGGGCACTACACCAAAATATGCAGATCATTTTCACGCCAAAGTAATTTCCGGCAAACTGTTTGCGCAGTCTATGGAAGTTACGCTGGGAAGTAAAGCAGCCGCAGCACTGGGTATTAAGTTGGGAGACACATTTGCCAGTTCACATGGATTGGATGCGGCCGGTGATATTCATGGAAATAAAAAATATAAAGTAGTAGGGATTTTCGATGCAACAGGCTCAGTTGTAGATCAATTGATTCTTACAAGTTTATCAAGTGTTTGGGACATTCATGAGCATACCGGTGAACGCAGCCCAACAGAAAAAGATGCCGATCATCAAGAATCTGAAACAGAACCACATGAGGATGAAAAGCAGGTTACCAGCGCGTTAATACAATTTCGAAATCCAATGGGTTTGATCATGATTCCGCGCCAGATTAATGAAAATACTTCCATGCAGGCAGCCTTGCCAAGTATTGAGATCAATCGCCTGTTTTCGCTTCTGGGGATTGGCATTGAAACTTTGCAGGGATTGGCGATCATTATTATTGCCATTGCCGGTGCAAGCGTATTTATTTCTCTTTACAACTCCTTAAAAGAGCGAAAATATGAAATGGCACTGATGCTATCTATGGGAGCTACCCGGACAACACTTTTCCTGATGCTTTTAATGGAAGGTTTAATGCTGGCGATCATTGGCTATCTGGCAGGTATAATATTCAGTCGCATTGGCTTGTATATTTTTAGCAAAGCCGCCGAACAGGATTTCCATTATTCACTCAGGCAATTCAGTTTATTACCCGAAGAGATTTATCTATTTATTGCAGCGATAGCAATCGGTTTATTTGCTGCTGCTTTGCCTTCGTTGGGTATTTACAACCTGAATATATCACGGACACTGGCTGAGGAATGATATTCTTTGTAAATTTGTTAGACCAATTGACTCCATTCCTACTATAATCATATAATGTCAATGAAATATTTCCGGGCCATACTGCTAGTCACTCTTGTTACATCGCTCTTTGCATTTGTTCCTGCCAATAATCATTTAGGAAAAGCTCCTGTTAAACTTACCTGGGAGATTTTGCGGGATGTTACCTTCAAAAAGAAATGGTACGCGGAAGAATCTATTTATATGCTTCACCCAACATTTGGCGCAAGTGTGCAGAAATTGAAAGATCAGCAGGTTACTATCACCGGTTATATTCTTCCGGTAGATCTGGATGCGAATTTGTATGTTTTGTCTGCATTTCCTTTTAGCGCCTGTTTTTTCTGCGGCGGCGCGGGGCCTGAAACAGTAATGACTTTGAATTTCAAGAAAAATGCACGCAAATTCAAAACGGATGAACGTCTGACATTAACGGGCACATTGAAACTGAATGCTGATGATATTTATCAGATGAATTACATTCTTGATAAAGCGGAAATTGCAGATTTGCCCTGAACTACATAATCCCAGCTAACCGCCAGATTCCTGAAATAAAGAACAACACCAAACCAACTGGTGTCAAAACTTTCCAGCCCAGATACATCAGCTGATCGACCCGGAGACGGGGAAGTGTCCAACGCACCCACATTTGTACCAATACTGCCATCAATGCTTTAATAAGCAACCATAGCACCCCTGAAATATAACCGAACCAGGTTCCGGGTTCTCCGCTTGTCCAGTCTGCAAGCCGTAATGGGCCGATGTTAGGAAACGGCGTGTTCCAGCTGCCAAAGAAAAGTATAGCGCCCAAAAGCGAAACCAGTAACATCATCCCGTATTCGGATAACATAAATAATGCCCAGCGCATACCCGAATATTCGGTATGAAAACCGGCTACAAGTTCCGATTCTCCTTCGGGTAAGTCAAAAGGTGCACGGTTACATTCGGCCAGGGAGGCAATAAAAAATATAACATAAGCCAATAGCAGAAACGGATTACGAACTACATTCCAGGAGAGAAATCCACCAACAGCAGTAACATCAATACCCAGTTTTTTCATACCAAAAAGGTAAACTGTATCTGTACTATAAATGCCTTGCTGATAGCTGATTACCTGTAAATCCAGTGATTGGGATAACATCACAACACATAATATGGAAAGTCCAAGCGGGACTTCGTAAGAAATAATCTGTGCAACGGCGCGCATGGCTCCGTATAAAGCAAATTTATTATTGGAACCCCAGCCTGCCATTAAAAGCCCGACCACATCCACAGAAACAATTGTTAAAAGAAAGAAAACGCCAACTATAGCGCCAGAACCGCTCAAACCGGGAGCCAGCGGAATTACGGCAAAACCAGCAAAAGCGGAAACGAAAATTATAATCGGAGCAACCAAAAAAAGAAGCCGGTCAGCTGCTTTGGGAACAATATCTTCCTTTTGAAGTAATTTTAAAAGATCGGCAATAAGCTGCAATAAGCCCCATTTCCCCACTTCCATCGGTCCCATACGATCCTGGATAAAAGCAGATACTTTACGTTCAAGATACACACCAACTACAACAAAGCCGGGAACAGCGAGAAGGAATATAATAAGAGTTAAAGGCATTTTTAAAATGATGTCAGGAATTCAGATGGAAACAGTATTTGATAAAACCGTTTAGCCGCACAAAAGTAATCAAAAACTTACTCCTCGTCGTCCTTTTGCCCTTTATATCCTGATGCCTGTAATATTTCTGCTGCATTGTCATTTTGCATCAGTTGAGGAAGTGTTACATCAGGATTTTCCTTCATAAAACTGCTCACGATCCGCCAGCCGATCCACCGGCCTATTCCACCCGGAACCTGATTTCCTATTTCCGTCGTAAAAGGACGTTCTCCAATATATTTCTGTTTCTTTAATTCGTTCTTTTCGTAGAGTAGTTTATTGGTAATAAAAAACGCCCATATATCCTGCTGGCTATTATAAGTCCGTCTCAGATTCTCTTCCGAGTAACCCAAAATTAAACTATCAGGCGCATCCGGAATTACTTGTTTTACAAACTCATATGCTTTTCCATAACCCACAATTTCGGTAAGAAGCGTGGGGTCCTTGGCATTTGTATGGTTATATTTGTTAGACATAAAAAAAATAATGGAGGGAACGATGTACGCTTTTTGGTACCTGCGTAACTGATAATCAAATACATCCGGGCGAAAACGTGCAGTGGGCCCTGCAAAATAATCGAGCCCGATAATAATCAGCGAATCAGATATGTATAAATCATTTCCGGTAAAACCGGTAATGATAAACTTAATTTCAGGTGCCTTAAAGCCGGGGTAATAGTGCTTAATTTGCTTGAATGCGTCCTTTAAAGGGTTTATAATACTTGCATTCCGGTCTCCAATAATGGAGTCGACCTGATTCCGGAAATCTTGTAAACCAGGATTTTGTAAAATTTGATAAAGATGCCCGGCCAGTTGAGCTGTATCTATTTGGGAATCTGCAAAGTATAATGCAGGTAAATAGGGATGTTTATTTAAAAAAATTTGCACCTCAGAAACTGATTTGCACGCAAAAAGCTCCTGATCTAAATTTTCAACAGATAAGCCGATTTGAATAGAAGAAGTATCAATTTCCTGTCTGTTGTCCGTTTTGCAGGAAAATATAAATAATGACAAACAACTTAAAAGTAGCAGCGATCGCGAAAAACTCATTCGGAAAATATAAAACAAGATGATCAATAAAGACTCAAAAATAGATAAAAAAAGAATAAGCATCCTTGGTTGCGGATGGCTTGGTTTCCAACTAGCTAAACGACTGCTGCAACTTGATAGTACATATAAAATCAAGGGTAGTACAACTTCCCCGGAAAAATTGGAGCTATTCGAAAACGCAGGAATTTCGGGTTATTTATTTGACCTGAACCCTGATTTTTCCATAGAGAATGCAGTTATTGAATCTTTTTTTGATACCGATTCTTTAATTATATCGATTCCTCCAAGATTAGGTAAAAATGAACCCGGCTTCCACCCTCAGCAAATTGGGGCGATTATAGAGGCAGTTAAAAATTCTCCGGTAAAAGAAATTATATACATCAGTTCAACCGGGATATATCCTGATCTGAACCGGATTGTGATAGAAGAGGACGTCGTTTTGCCGGAACAATCGGCAGCACCTGATATGGTAAAAGGCGAAAACTTATTGACTGCATTACGTCCTGATAAAACAGTTTCTATTGTAAGATTCGGTGGTTTGATAGGTTATGAAAGAATCCCAGGAAAATATGTAAAAAACCAGAAAGATATGACAACCGGCTCATTGCCTGTTAACTATATTCATCCGGATGATGCATCTGAAATTATCATCACAATGCTTGAAAACGGCGTGCTCAACGAAACATTCAATATCGTCGCACCGCTGCACCCTACCCGCCGCGAAATTTATGAAAGTACCTGTTCACAATTTGGGTGGGAAGCCCCTACTTTTCTGCAGCCAAAAACCGGGCCTAATTTTAAAATTATTTCCGCTGATAAATTTGCGTTTGTATATAATTACAAATTCAAATTCCCGGATCCTTTACAGTTTTATTACGAATTGGAAGAGAAACAACCGTAACTCATTTTGAATTTTAGGGTCAATACAGAGTATTGCAAACTAAAAATCCGCAGAAAATTTCTGCGGATTTTTTTGAAAAATATATCCAAAAAAATTATTGAGCACCCAAAAGTTCGGTCAATTTTGTTTCCAAAGCCGGGCCACGTAAATTTTTGGCAATAATTTTTCCTTCTTTGTCTAATAAATAAGTTGCTGGAATAGCACTTACACCGTAAGTCTGGGCAACTACGGAATTCCAGAATTTCAGATCTGAACCATGTACCCAGCTGAGATTATCTTTCTTGATCGCTGCTTTCCAGGCATTTGCTTCTTTATCCAGTGAAACACCATAAATGGAAAACCCTTTGTCTTTAAATTTATCGTACATGCGCACTACATTAGGATTTTCCTGACGGCAAGGGCCACACCAGGAAGCCCAGAAGTCAATCAATACAAATTTACCGCGTAGTGAAGAAAGTGTAACAGGTTTTCCCTCAGGATCATTTAAAGTAAAATCCGGTGCTTCCTCGCCTACTGCCAATCCTTTGATACGTTTGATCTGGCCAATAAAACCTTGTGCCAAAGTTGGTGTAGGTTTTACCTTTTCATACTCTTCCGCCAGTTTTTTCAATGCCGGAAGATCAGTATCAGGTGTTAAAAAATTATTCGCAGTAAATACAGCCACCAGCGAAGTGCCCATTTCAGGTAAAAGCTTTCTGATCACACTTAAACGTTCAGCATCCGCAGCGGCATAGGACTGCTGTATTTCCTGTATTTTTTTGCTATCCTTTTTTTCCTCCGCTTTTGCGTATTCTTCATTCCAGACAGTCACCTTGCCAGCAAAATTTGACATCAGTTCATCAATCTTAGCATAGAATTCCATGTTCTTTGAACCTGATATCATTACTTTTCCGGAATTTCCTTTGCTGTCCTTTGTAAATCCATCCGCAATTAGATCCATTGTTTCACCTCCTTCAACGAGCAAAACAACTTTCTGGCGATCAGCAATATTCAGCGTAAAAAAACTACCTCTGTCATTTTCAGTCCCTTTTATGGAAAACGTGCCATCTGCGGCAATCTGTGCGGAATCCAGTTTTATAGCAGTTCCATTAGCCATAGATTTAAACAGAATAACCTTCTCCCCTTTTGCCCCGTTTTTAACTTTACCATTCACGGTAAATTCCATTGGAGCAATATTCTGAGCCATTGAAGTCAGAAAGCCCATCATCAAAATAAGAACCAGCAGACTGTTTTTATTAAATCCCTTCATATTTTCTCCAATTTCATTTAAAAATGTGTGACAATAACTTACAGCTTTTTAGCAAGAAGTTGGTTAACCAGTTTAGGATCAGCAGTTCCATTTGACTTTTTCATGATTTCACCTACAAATAAGCCAAGTAAACCCTTTTTACCCTTTTGGTAAGCGGCAACCTTGTCTGGCATAGAGGCAATTACCTCATCTACCAACGTTTCCAGCTCATTTGTATTGCTGTTTTGCAGCCAGTTATTTGAAACAGCAATTTCTTTTGGTGACTTGCCGTGTTCAGCCAGCATCACAGGAAATATTTTTTGGGTAGCAACCGAATTACTTACCAAGCCTGATTCGCTCAATTCTATTAAGGCAGCCAGATCAGCAGGTTTTACCGGAAATAACAATATATCACCGTCATGTTCATTCAGATAAGATTTCACCGGCCCCATCAGCCAGTTTGACGCCGATTTATATAGGGTAGTTTTAGCGCAAACCTCTTCAAAATAATCTGCAATTTCTTTCGTATCTGTCAGTACGAGAGCATCGTAAGCAGGAATTCCGTATATATCAGTAAATTTTTTACGCAATTCCTTAGGCAATGCCGGCATAGCCGACCTGATACTTTCCAGCCATTCATCTGAAATGATGATCGGGCTCAAATCAGGATCAGGGAAATAACGATAGTCGTTCATGGTTTCCTTCATCCGCATTCCATACGTATTGCCGGTTTCCACGTCAAACATCCGCGTTTGCTGCTGAATCCTTCCACCACTTTCAAGTAAAGAAATTTGCCTTTTTGTTTCGAAAGTAATAGCCCGCATCATATTACGGATCGAGTTCATATTTTTAACCTCAACCTTCACACCCAGCTCGGTATCACCTTTTTTCCGGATGGATACATTTACATCACAGCGCAAAGAACCTTCCTCCATATTTCCGTCACTAATACCCAGATACCGTACTAATCTTCTGATTTCCGTAACAAATGCTCCTGTTTCGTCGGCAGATCGCAAATCCGGCTCAGATACCATTTCTACCAGCGGAGTTCCCGCACGGTTGTAGTCCAGGAGCGTTTCTGTTTCGCTGCCATCGTGTACCGATTTTCCTGCATCTTCTTCCAGGTGAATATGATGAAACCGGATTAGTTTTTCGACCAATTTCCCGTCTGTTCCTTTTGTAGCAATGGTAACACCGCCATTTTCACAGATCGGTTTTTTATCCTGTGATATCTGATAACCTTTTGGAAGATCAGGATAAAAATAATTTTTACGGTCAAAAATGGTACGTCTGCTGATAGAACAATCGCAGGCCAGGCCAATACGAACGGCATATTCAACAGCTTTTTTATTAACTTTTGGCAACGTTCCAGGCAAAGCCAGTGTTAGCGGGCCAATGTTTGTGTTGGGTTCTGTACCAAAAAGATTACGATCCGAAGCAAATAATTTTGATTCAGTTAAAAGTTGACAATGCACTTCAAGGCCAATGACGGTCTCGTAGGAATTCAAAATTTCTTCGCTTATATCAGAGGGGTTAATTTCAGTTTGTGTCATATTATTATTGCAAATGCTTTCGCAAAGATACAAATACGGGTCGTCCATAGTTATGAACGACCCGTATTTTCTGTTTTAGCCTTATATTGTTATACAGAAATATCGATATCCAGATTTTTAGAATATAACTGGAATCCTTGGAAAACGTTTCTAAGTAATTTGTATTTACAACGAGTTAATCCAGCCAGCTATAACTACTATATCCGCCTTTGGTACGTGAGCCATAGGCGCCATTGGAGGAAAACCAGGCCAGTGCTCAGGTTTTGGACTATGTACCAGTTCCACAATCTGATCAGCAGTATATTTCTTTTTTGCAACATCGGCATAAGCCGGCCCGATTACTTTGTCATATGGTTGATGACAAGCCAGACATGCATGTTTATTCAATAGTGCCGAAACTTCAGCAGGAACTGGTTTACGCTTTGGTTTTGCATCAGCAGCAGGAGTAACGGAGGCGGTAGTGTCTGCTGTTTTAGCTGCATCAGTAGCTGGTGCACCTGTTGTAGCAGCAGATACTGCCGCAGGAACTTCTTCAGGTTTAGGTGCTTTTCTTTCATTTTGAATTTCTACAAGAGCCGTTTCTTCTCTGGCCTTGCTTCCGGAACCATAATAATGGTCATATTTATCCTTGTCTTCTTGTGAAGAACAACCAATCCATACTGTGGCCGCTAATGCAATCAGGGCCAAAGAAGTACTATTTTTAAGTGTCATTGTTTTTAATTTTTTAAGAATTTCCGCCATTTTATCGTTTCTACTGATAAATCTCTACACGAAGAAAGCAAGTTTGTGCTAGATTTCCGTCATATATATTATAAATCATTGATTATAAACCGCTTTATTTATCACATAAATAATTTATAATCAACCAATTACGCATAAGTTGTATAATTTAAAATGTTTAATTTTATTTTTTATTTAAAATAAATTATTGTGATTAATAGGTAATATTATTACTTTTGCAGTCCTATTTGTAAAACGATGTAAAGTAATGGCTAAGAAAGGTAATAGAGTACAGGTTATATTAGAGTGCACTGAACAAAAAACCAGCGGTGTACCGGGTATGTCACGTTATGTGACTACAAAAAATCGTAAGAATACGCCTGGCCGTATGGAATTGAAAAAATTCAATTCATTCTTAAGACGTTATACTCTTCATAAAGAGATAAAATAGTCTACCTTTAAGTTGTTGTCTGGTGTTTTCAGCTGATTGATTTTAGTTGATTTACATGATAGTAACCTATAATTGATAACTGATAACATTTTAAATATATACAGATATGGCAAAGAAAGTAGTTGCTACCCTGAAAAAAGAAGGCGGTAAAGCTTTTGCTAAAGTAATTAAAGCTGTAAAATCTCCTAAAACAGGAGCTTATACCTTTAAAGAAGAAATCGTACCTCTTGACGGCGTTCAGGCTGCGTTAAAAAACTAATGCCAAAAGCAATAGTTTTGCAGGTTTTGATAGCAGGTTTTTGAAAAGTCCCATTGGGTAAGTCCCTTTCGGGACTTTTTTTGTTTATTTTTGAATTGAAAAGCATAAAAAAGCTTTAAATGCTGAATTTCAGGCATATTCGTTTTATTGACTTTACCTCTTGTTGGTTATGAGCATATTTGGTTTTTTTTCAAAAGAGAAAAAAGAAACATTAGATAAAGGACTGGAAAAAACAAAGGATAATTTCTTTGGAAAACTGGCTCGTGCAGTAGTTGGGAAAACTACTATTGATGAAGACGTTCTGGACGAACTGGAAGATATACTGGTAAGTTCGGATGTTGGTGTAGAGACAACTGTTAAAGTTATCAAACGTATTGAGGAACGTGTTGCGCGTGATAAATATGCTACCACTGCCGAACTGGACATTATCCTTCGTGAAGAAATTGCAGCTTTACTAACTGAAAATAAATCTGTTGACATAATTGACAGCTTTGAAACCGAACATCTTCCGAAGCCTTACGTCATCATGGTTGTAGGCGTGAACGGAGTCGGGAAAACCACAACTATTGGAAAACTGGCACATCAGTTCAATCAGCGCGGACATAAAGTTGTATTAGGTGCTGCCGATACATTCCGTGCTGCTGCTGTTGAGCAATTAAAGCTTTGGGGAAAAAGAGTAAATGTGCCTGTTATTGATCATGGCATGAATACTGACCCTTCTGCTGTGGCTTATGATGCTTTGAAAAAAGGCATGGAAACCGGTGCTGACGTGATAATTATAGATACTGCCGGAAGGTTGCATACGAAAGTAAACCTGATGAACGAACTTTCCAAAATCAAACGGGTAATGCAAAAAATTATTCCGGATTCCCCTCACGAAGTTCTGCTTGTATTGGATGGAAGTACAGGCCAGAATGCTGTGATTCAGGCTCGTGAGTTTACGAAAGTAACCGAAATTACTGCACTTGCCATTACCAAACTGGATGGAACTGCAAAGGGCGGAGTTGTGATCGGCATTTCTGACGAATTTAAAATCCCTGTAAAATACATTGGTGTAGGAGAAAAAATGGATGATTTGCAGGTTTTTGACCGGGAGGAGTTTGTGGATTCATTGTTCAAAAAAATCGGATAAAGGAAGCTAAATTAAAGCAAACCAATAGATTAAAGAATAATTGTTTGGTAAAAGACGAACTTAATTGTGTTTCATGCGTTAAGTTCTTATCCAAACTTTCCGATCTTTGCAGCCCGTTTTGCTGCTCAATATCAGCATCTTATATATACAGAATTAATTTCTTATCTAATAGCTAACAGGCCAGGTACGGTCCGCCGGGCGGCTAATAGCTCACTAAAATGAAAACCAAAGGCATAGTTAAAAATAAAGTAAATATTGTTACACTGGGATGCTCCAAAAACCTGGTAGATTCGGAAGTTCTTTATACACAATTGAAAGGAAACGGATTTGATGTAGCACATGAATCCAAAAAAGATAATTCCCAGATTGTTGTGATCAATACCTGCGGTTTTATTGATAATGCTAAAGAAGAATCGATTAATACAATTCTGCGTTACGCAGACGCAAAAGCAGCGGGGATTGTTGATAAAGTATATGTAACAGGCTGTTTATCTCATCGTTACAAAGATGAGCTTTCTGTTGAAATTCCTTCCGTTGATGCATGGTTCGGAACAAATGAACTTCCACGACTGCTTAAAACACTCAAAGCAGATTACAAACATGAACTGGTTGGCGAGCGTTTGCTCACTACTCCCACGCATTATGCTTATATGAAAATTGCGGAGGGCTGTGACCGTCCCTGTAGCTTTTGTGCTATACCTATTATGCGTGGCGGACATGTATCCCGTTCTATCGAGGACTTGGTAAAAGAGGCAAAATCACTGGCCAGACGCGGCACTAAGGAACTTATACTGATTGCACAGGATCTTACTTATTACGGCCTTGATATTTATAAAAAGAGAAATTTATCAGATTTGCTTGCACAACTTTCTGATGTAGAAGGTATTGAATGGATCAGGCTGCAATATGCTTATCCGGCAGGCTTCCCAATGGATGTGTTGGATGTTATGAAAGAGCGCAGTAATATTTGTAAATATCTGGATATGCCGCTGCAATCCGGATCAACTGAAATCCTGAAATCTATGCGCAGGGGAATTACACGCGAAAAGACAGAAGCACTGATTGAAACAATCCGCGAAAAAATTCCTGAAATTACTTTGCGTACTACCCTTATCGTAGGCCATCCCGGAGAAACTGAAGCACTTTTTGACGAAACTTATGAATTTGTAGAAAAAATGCGTTTTGACCGTTTGGGAGCATTTCAATATTCACACGAAGACAACACGCATTCCTATTCAATGGAGGATGATATTCCTGCTGAGATAAAACAGGAACGTGCAGATGCAATCATGGAATTACAGCAAGGAATTTCATATGAATTGAATCAACAGAAAATTGGAAATACGTATAAAGTTCTTTTCGATCGTAAAGAAGGAGGACATTTTATTGGACGTACCCAAAGTGATTCACCGGAAGTAGATAACGAAGTACTGGTGCCGGTGCAGCAATATGTAGGATTAGGGGATTTTGCGCAGATAAAGATTACGAATGCTGAAGAATTCGATTTGTACGGAGAGGTTGTGATTTAATTTCACCTGATATAATTAACAATATTTCTTCTTTACTATTTTTGCGGCAAACTGTTTTTGTATAAATATCATTTCTATGTTACAAAGAGTACAAACCATATTTTTAGCCATAACAATCATCGGGATGGGCGTTTTCCTTTCTTTTCCGATATGGAGTAAAATTTCAGCTGCGGGTGTAGAAAAAGCTGATTTGACAGCCATTTCACTGACACATCAGATCAACGCTGTGCAGTCCGAAGTACAGCCGGTATACTATCTGATCATTCTTGCTATATTGGTCGCTCTGGTATCTGCTTATGCTATATTCAGCTTCCGCAACCGTATACTTCAATCTGCTTTGTGTGCAGTAAATTCTATTTTGATGACTGTCATGATTGGATTGGTTATTTATTTTACGTTTTACAAAACGGCCAAACTTTTTGATCCCGAACTACCTGGTGATTATGAAATTGGATTTTATGGCCTCGTAGCATCTATGCTGGCAAATGTATTTGCAAACCGTTTTATACGAAAAGACGAAAAAAAGGTGCAGCAATCCAACCGGTTCCGATAGTACAGAAATACGGTCAATTTTGATACAAGCTCCAAAACAGATGAAAATTAATCACCTGTTTTGGAGTTTTCTGTTTTACTTCGCAATTCCATTTATACAATCATTTCCAATGACTGAAGAAATAAACCAGTATTTCCCGAAAGCTCACGCTGAGGTTGATGAAGCGACTAAAACATCCGGTTTTACAATGGCGTCAGATACACTGACCTGTTCTTTACTCCGCACACTGGCGGCTTCAAAACCATCAGGCAAATTTCTTGAACTCGGAACAGGGACGGGATTATCTACTTCGTGGATACTGGATGGAATGGATGAATCTTCGTCATTGGTTTCAATTGACAATGAGGCACAGTTTCTGCAAATCGCTGAAAAATTCCTGGGAAACGACAACCGGCTGACTTTAATTGAAACAGATGGTGCTCAATGGGTTGAAGATAATATAGAAGAAAAATTCGATTATATTTTTGCAGATACCTGGCATGGGAAGTACCTTCTTTTAGACGAAGTACTGGCTATGCTGAATAAGGGCGGATTATATATTATCGACGATATGCTGCCTCAGCCCAACTGGCCGGACGGGCATCAGGAAAAAGCAATTAAACTAATCAGTGACCTGGAAGCACATGAAGATTTAACACTGACTAAACAGGTTTGGGCGACAGGAATTGTAATTGCTGTGAAAAAATGAGCAGGATTAAAGGATTAACAAGATTAAAAAATCGCCTGATGCGATAGCTCATTGCGTTCTCCCCTTTTAACCTTTCTTTGCGGTCTTTGCGTGAAACCTTTTGGACAGAGTTTAAACCAACCCTTCCCGGAGCAAATCGTGCAGGTGAACGAAGCCTACGATTTCATCATTTTCCACAACCACAACCTGCGTAATACTGCGTGACTGCATAATTTCCAGTGCTTTAACTGCATATTCCTCCGATCCGACCGAGATAGGATTTACAGTCATGATATCACTGGCTTTCAGGTGCAGAAGCGTGACACCGGCGTGCTGGTTCAGCATACGACGAAGATCTCCGTCAGTAATAATTCCAGCCATTTTTCCGGAAGCTTTTACAACCGATGTAGCACCCAGCCTTTTTGAAGTAATTTCCAGTATAACTTCCTGTAATGTGGCCGTTTCAGGAACAGCAGGTAATGCATTGTTCGGGTATATATCGCACACCTTCAAATAGAGCCGTTTTCCTAATGAACCGCCGGGGTGGTATTTGGCGAAATCCTGATGTGTAAAACCTCTTGCTTCCAGCAGGCATATTGCAAGCGCGTCGCCCAGCACCATTGCAACAGAAGTGCTGGTAGTTGGGGCGAGGTTTAAAGGATCTGCTTCATTGGGTGCGTAAGCATGTAAAATAAAATGCGAATTCCGGCCCAGATATGAATCCTTATTACTGACCATAGCAATGATTTTCACACCTGTTCGCTTCAAAAGCGGAACCAGGACTTTAATTTCTGGCGTATCGCCGCTTTTGGAAATGACCATCACCACATCATTATCCTGTATCATTCCCAAATCACCGTGTATAGCATCACCAGCATGCATGAACAATGCCGGTGTACCTGTGGAATTAAGGGTTGCAACAATTTTTTGTCCGACTATTGCACTTTTTCCGATTCCTGAAACAACAACACGCGCCCCTGAATTTAGAATCACTTGTACGCACTTTTCAAATTCATCGTCAATCCTTTCTACAAGATTTTGTATGGCTGAGGCCTGCTTCAGTATTACTTCTTTTGCTATGGACTGAATATTTTTTATTAATTTCAAATCTGAATCACAGTTTTTTATTGAGAACCAATTGCAATTATTAATTTCACAAACAAAGATAGAGAAGTTTGGGATAACCATTTTGTTAACAGAGTATGGTAAAGAAGGTTGATACTGTCGTATTAGACACGTTAAAAGAAAGACTGAAAGAGATATTTGGATATAGTCAATTCCGGGGAGAGCAAGAGGTTATTATTCAAAATATCCTGCTTGGTAAAAATACTTTTGTGATCATGCCAACAGGCGCAGGAAAATCGCTCTGTTATCAGTTGCCCGCTCTTGTCAGCGACGGACTGACAATCGTAATTTCTCCGCTGATTGCCCTGATGAAAAATCAGGTAGACCAAATGACTGCTTTTGGTATTAATGCACAATTTTTGAACTCTACTCTTAATAAAGCTGAGATAACACGTGTAAAAAGTGATGCTCTGGACGGCAGCCTGAAATTACTTTACATTGCTCCTGAGTCGTTAACAAAAGAAGATAATCTTGATTTTTTAAAGAAAGTTAAAATTGCCTTTGTAGCCATTGATGAAGCACACTGTATTTCTGAATGGGGCCATGATTTTCGTCCTGAATATCGCCGGATTTATGGTATTATAGAAAATATAGGGAATCTTCCGATCATTGCGCTTACTGCTACTGCTACACCGAAAGTACAGCAGGATATTCGTAAAAATCTTCAGATGGAAGAAGCAGAGACCTTCAAGTCTTCTTTTAACCGCAAAAATCTCTACTACGAAATACGCCCTAAAAAGGATACTAAAAAGCAGCTCATTAAATACGTTCGGAACAACAAGGGCAAGTCGGGAATTGTTTATTGTCTGAGCCGTAAAACAGTTGAAGAAGTTGCTGAATTGCTGAAAGTCAATGATGTAAAAGCACTACCCTATCACGCCGGGCTGGACAGCCATACAAGAATGTCCAATCAGGATGCTTTTCTGAATGAGGAATGTGATGTGATCGTTGCGACCATTGCTTTTGGAATGGGTATTGACAAGCCCGATGTTCGTTTTGTGATCCATTATGATGTTCCTAAGTCTTTGGAAGGATATTATCAGGAAACAGGCCGGGCCGGGCGAGACGGACTGGAAGGTAACTGTCTGATGTTTTACAGTTATGAGGACATTCAGAAACTGGAAAAATTCAATAAGGACAAAACCGTTACTGAACGCGACAATGCCCGCCATCTTCTGATGGAAATGGTTGCCTATTCTACCCTTGGAGTTTGCCGGCGCCGTCAGTTACTGAGCTATTTTGGTGAATATCTGGATAAAGACTGCGGGTTCTGTGACAATTGTTTAAAACCTACTGAAAAAACCAAAGTACAGGATGAAGTTATTCTGATCCTGCGTTCAGTATTACTTACTGAGCAGCGTTTCGATGGCGAGCACATTGCCGATTTAATTATGGCTACTGATAACCAATATGTTAGAAGCTATGAGCATGATAAACTGGATGTGTTTGGAAAAGGCCTCGAACTAAATGAATCCCGTGAATATTGGATTTCCGCCATTCGCCAGTTGGTTATTTTCAATTATCTTGAAAAAGATATAGAGAATTACGGAGTCCTGAAAATCGGGGAAAAAGGGCTTAATTATATCAATGATCCGTATCCGGTTACGCTTCACAAAGATCATAATTTTGAAGAAGAGGAAGTAAAAGAAGAAGACGATAAGGATGGTGCCAACGGAACAGGAAGCGCACATGCTTATGATGAAGCACTGCTTGGAATGCTTAAAGCACTCCGGAAAAAAGTAGCCAAAGAAAAGAATTTACCGCCATTTGTTATTTTCCAGGATCCTTCACTGGAAGAAATGGCAACAACCTATCCTACTACCCAGCAGGAAATGGCACAGATTAATGGTGTCGGGATGGGAAAAGTTCAGAAATTTGGAAAACAGTTTATTGATCTAATCACCCGTTATGTCGAAGAAAACGATATTGAAACGGCAAAGGATGTAGTCATAAAGTCTACTGTTAATAAATCCAAGATTAAAATTTTCATCATCCAGCAGGTCGACCGGAAAGTAAGCCTGGATGAAATTGCAGAAGTTAAAAACCTGGCTTTGGCCGATGTTATTGAAGAAGTAGAACATATTTGTTACTCCGGTACAAAACTTAACCTTGATTATTATATCAATCAGGTAATAGACCGTGAAAGGCAACAAGATATCTATGATTATTTCATGACTGCGGAAAATGACAATATTGCAGCTGCACTGGACGAGTTTTCCAGTGACGAAATAAGCGAAGAAGAGTTGAGATTAGTGCGGATCAAGTTTTTATCGGAGTTGGCAAACTAATCGTGTCTTAATTCTAAACCCTGATAGACACCACTATTTGACAAAATTTAACCAAGTTATGAATATACTTATTTTAGGTTCGGGAGGTAGAGAGCACGCTTTTGCCTGGAAACTTGCCCAAAGCCAACTTTGTGATCGTTTATATATAGCTCCGGGAAATGCAGGAACAGCTTCTGTTGGCACTAATATCCCTATTTCGTATAACGATTTT
This sequence comes from Dyadobacter sp. NIV53, assembly GCF_019711195.1. Taxonomy (NCBI): domain Bacteria; kingdom Pseudomonadati; phylum Bacteroidota; class Cytophagia; order Cytophagales; family Spirosomataceae; genus Dyadobacter; species Dyadobacter sp. NIV53. The sequence continues at coordinate 4,153,103 of NZ_CP081299.1, read as the reverse complement.
GAGGCAGTAGCCGAAACAATTATTAAAAATGATATTGAACTCGTTATCGTTGGGCCGGAAGAACCCCTGGTAAATGGAATTGTAGATTATATTGAATCGCGTTCAGACCTTTCTAAAATTAAAATAATAGGCCCGAATAAAGCTGGCGCACAACTGGAAGGAAGTAAAGACTATTCTAAAAATTTCATGCAAAAACATGGAATTCCAACTGCATCTTCCAGAACATTTACAATTGAAGATCTGGCAATAGGACTTGAATATCTTGAAACACTCCCTTTGCCGATTGTATTGAAAGCTGATGGCCTTGCGGCTGGTAAAGGAGTAATTATTGCAGAAAAACATAAAGATGCCGAACAGGCTTTTACAGAAATGCTTGTTGATGGAAAATTTGGATCGGCTGGCAGCAAAGTTGTAGTAGAGCAGTTTTTGAAAGGAATTGAATTATCCGTATTTGTTCTTTGCGATGGTGAAAACTACAAAATATTGCCGGAAGCCAAAGATTACAAACGGATCGGAGAAAATGATACCGGCCTGAATACAGGTGGAATGGGTGCTGTGTCGCCTGTGATCTTTGCAGATGCAAACTTCTTGCGAAAAGTAGAGGAAAAGGTTGTAAAACCTACATTACGCGGCCTGAAAAGCGAAGGAATTAAATACGTAGGATTTATATTTATCGGGTTGATGAATATAAAAGGTGAGCCATTTGTAATTGAATATAACGTACGCATGGGAGATCCGGAAACAGAAGTGGTTTTGCCACGTATCCAGTCGGACTTTGCTATGCTTATGGCTGCAACTGCAAAAGGAAACCTGAATGATTTTGACCTGAAAATTTCTCCGCAGGTGGCTGTAACTACTGTTTTGGTAGCAGGCGGTTACCCGGGAGAATATGAAAAAGGAAAAGTAATTTCAGGAAGTGATAAAACTGAGGACGTGCATGTATATCATGCAGGCACTACTTTTAATGGAAATGCTGAGACTGTGACGAATGGAGGAAGGGTAATGGCTTTAACAGGTGTTGCCAATTCTCTCGAAAATGCTGTTCGTAAATCCCAGCGTGCTGCGCAGGTAATACAATACGACGGTAAATATTTTCGACACGATATCGGTATGGATTTAATTCGTTATAACGATTGATGAGGAGGAATAAGCTATGGGATGTGGATCATGTTCATCCGGCGGGTGCAGTACTGGTGGATCATCAGCTGTCTCCGGATGTGGAAGTAATGGAACCTGTGGTACAGGTGGATGTAATAAAATGAATGTCTTCGATTGGTTGAGCCATATGGATGTGCCTACCAGTCAGCGTTTTGATGTTGTTGAAGTAAAGTTTAAAGGAGGCAGAAAAGAATATTTCCGCAATATAAATCAACTGGAATTTATCACCGGCGACTACGTTGTATGTGAAATGACATCCGGGCAGCATATAGGCACTGTATCATTGCAGGGTGAACTGGTACGTCTTCAGATGAAGCGTAAAAATATTGCTGTAACCGATGACGTGCATGTGATTTACCGTGTTGCCAACGAAAAGGACCTCGACAAGCATACTCAGGCAATGGCTCGCGAAATGCCCACGCTGTATCGGACCCGTGAAATTATCCGGGAGATGAAACTGAATATGAAATTGTCGGATGTTGAATTTCAGTCGGATAATACCAAAACTACTTTTTACTATTCTTCTGAAGAACGTGTCGATTTTCGTGAGCTGATCAAACAGCTTGCCTCGGAATTTAAGGTCCGTATTGAAATGCGGCAGATCAGCCTGCGGCAGGAAGCAAGCCGTCTTGGCGGATTGGGTTCTTGTGGCAGGGAGTTGTGTTGTTCAACCTGGCTGACTGATTTCAAAAACATTTCGACTTCGGCTGCAAGGTATCAGAACCTTTCCTTAAATCCTGCGAAACTTTCTGGACAATGCGGAAGGCTGAAATGCTGCCTTAACTACGAATTGGAAACTTATATCGATGCTTTGCGCGATATTCCAACAGTGGACGTACCATTGAAAACTAAGAAGGGAACAGCTACGCTTCCAGAAAACCGACATATTTAAAAAAATTATGTGGTTTGGTTTTGAAAAAGATACAAACTGGTATCCGGTAGCGATTACCAAAGTACTAGAGATCATTGAATTGAATAAAAACAATGTGATTCCGGAATCTCTTGAAATACTTACGCCCGAAGTTGACAGAAGCCTGGACAAAGTTCCGCAACGACTGAACAGCGATCTTGAAAACCTGGACCGTAAATACAGTGACGAACAAAAGAAGAAGAAAAAGAAGAAGAAGTCAGGAAAAAACCGCGTAGCAAATCCGCAGGCACCTTCTACTTCTCCGCAATAATTAAAAAAATTATAAGAACTGATATCTTTAAAATGGTAGCCTGTGTTCATTCCAGGCTACTTTTTTAATATCAGCAGTAAACCTGAATTTAAAAGCCCATGAAAAAGTATATCGAACGACTAAGTCAAATCTCTGACCAAAGGACAAGACGAATTATTGGACTGATGTCAGGAACATCACTGGACGGACTTGACATAGCACTTTGTAATATTGAAGGCAGCGGCGTAAAAACAGTTTTAAAATTAGAACATTTTGTAACAGTTCCTTACAAAGATGATTTTCGTGAAGAAATCCGAAAAATCTTTGCAAAGCAGCAAATTGACTTCCAGCAACTCTGTGTACTGAATCCTTATATTGGAAATGAGCACGGCAGAATGATTCTTGATTGTTTGGAAGAATGGAATATACTTCCCGAAAATATCGATCTAATTGCGAGTCACGGGCAAACCGTATTTCATGCGCCTAAAAAACAGCATAAACTGAGCAAATTTTCAAATTCAACGCTTCAGATAGGAGACGGAGACCATATTGCCGTTAAAACAGGCATTATTACTATAAGTGATTTCAGGCAAAAACATATTGCCGCTGGTGGTGAGGGAGCACCATTGGCTGTATACGGAGATCATTTTATGTTTTCTAAAATTGGAGAAAACAGGATTTTATTAAACATGGGTGGCATTGCAAATTTCACATTTCTGCCTGGAAATGGAGATATATCCGCCATATTCACAACAGACACTGGTCCTGGAAATACGCTGATTGACGCATACACACGGCGTTTTTTCAAAAAACCTTATGATGAAAATGGAGAAATCGCTTCGAAAGGCGCTGTGAACCTAAAATTGTTAGATGCTTTAAAATCTCTTCCATTTTTTGCAGCCTCCTTTCCCAAAACTACCGGTCCGGAAGTTTTCAATTTTGACTATGTGGAAGACGCCATTCATAAATCCGGACTGACCTCTGTTTCCAGACAGGATATCATTGCAACGTTAACACGCTTAAGTGCTGATTCTATTTGTGATGCAATTCGCCGCGCAATTGATCAGAACGAATCTTATACAATTTATGCGAGTGGCGGTGGCGCACATAATTCGGTGCTGATGGAATTTATCCGTCAGCAGCTTTCTGCATCTTCGGTAAAATTGATTGACGAACTCGGTGTACCGGGAGACGCCAAGGAAGCTGTTCTTTTTGCTGTACTGGCAAATGAAACCGTAGCCGGAACGTCCTCGGCCTTTGGTGAAAGAGAAGGTGTACCGGGCGTTTCTATGGGAAAGGTTTCTTTTCCGGGGTAAGGATCCTCTTTTAAAATACTTGAACCCATGTACGATATCATAATCATCGGCGGCGGAATTGTAGGCCTGGCCACAGCTCTCCGTATCAAAGAAGAAAGGCCTTCCTTAAAACTTCTGCTGCTTGAAAAGGAAAATGAAGTAGCAAAACACCAGACTGGGCATAATAGCGGCGTTATTCATTCGGGGCTGTATTACAAGCCGGGTAGCCTGAAAGCAACAAATTGTATCCGTGGTTATCAGATGCTGCTTGATTTTTGCGATCGTGAAAATGTTCCGTACGATTTATGCGGTAAAGTAGTGGTTGCAACCAATGAAGAGCAAAAGCCATTACTCCGCAATCTTTATGAGCGAGGAATGCAAAATGGCCTGGTAAAGAACAGAATGATCTCTGGCGGGGAACTTCGCGAAATTGAGCCGCACGTAAAAGGGCTTGAAGGAATCTGGGTACCATATACGGGTATTATTGATTACAAAGCGGTATCCGAAAAATATGCAGAGTGCATTCAAAAACTGGATGGTGAGATACGGTTTGGCGAAAAAGTAATTGATATTAAAAACCGGAATACACATTCCGAGGTAGTTTCCGCAAGTGGTAAAATATTTGAAACACGCCTGATTGTGAATTGTGCCGGGTTATATTCTGATAAAGTCGCTCAGCTTACACAGCCGGAAAATATCAAAGTCCGTATTATTCCTTTTCGCGGAGAATATTATAAAATTCGTCCGGAGAAACATCATCTGGTAAAAAATCTCATTTACCCCGTTCCTGACCCTAATTTCCCATTTCTTGGCGTTCATTTTACACGCATGATAGAAGGTGGTGTAGAAGCAGGGCCTAATGCTGTATTTGCATTTCAGCGTGAAGGTTATAAAAAAACAGACATCAATTTCCCTGAATTATTTGAGGCTCTTGCCTGGCCGGGTTTCAGGAAGGTTGCCGCCAAATACTGGAAAACCGGAATGGGGGAATATTACCGTTCATTTTCGAAAGCAGCTTTTACCAAAGCTTTACAGGAACTGATCCCTGAAATACAAAGTGAAGATCTGGTTTCTGGTGGTGCCGGAGTACGTGCTCAGGCTTGCGACTATGACGGAGGCTTGCTTGATGATTTTTCAATTATAGAAAACAAAGGAGCGATCAACATTTGCAATGCACCTTCACCTGCTGCTACTTCTTCGCTCTCTATCGGGCAAACAGTTTCAGAAAGAGTATTGGCAAGAATTTGATTTAAGCTACTGGCTGTTGGCTTTCGGCAATTGGCTTTCAAACTGTAAAAGCAAAAAAACTTCCTGGCTGGGAAGTTTTTTTGCTTTTTATAAGTTACCGTCTCTTTAAATACTTTCCTTTTTAAACTGTGCTATCCCATAAATTACAACGTGAGCAACAGAGAAAATGATAGAGAAGTAAAACAAACCAACTTCACCTTCCGTCAAGGAATGATGTATAATGGCGATCGCTCCAAGAACAATTGAAAGAACAATTCCTGTCCAGCCCGCTACCTTGCGGCCGTTGTATATCGAAGAGGATTTTCCATCAGATAAAAAGCTGTTTTTAATTCCGTACCACAAATAAACGTCTAACCCCAAAATCATCCAGACAAATAATCTTATCCAGGTATCAAGAGGTAAAAATGCCATCATGAAAAAACATGTACCTACTCCTAAAATCGGGATAAATGGTACCCATGGAGTTTTGAAGGCACGGGGAACTTCAGGCATTTGTTTTCTCATCACAATGATACCTATACATACCAGGATAAAAGCGAATAATGTACCGATACTGGTCATTTCCCCTACAACGCGGGCAGGAACAAATGCTGAGAACAAGCTCACAAACAGCATGAACATGAAATTGCTTCTTACCGGTGTCTGGAATTTTGGATGAACACTTGAGAATATTTTTGGAAGTAAACCGTCTTTACTCATACTAAAAAATACCCTGCTCTGGCCCAGCAACATTACCAGGATCACAGATGCATACCCACCCAAGATAGCTACAATAATAGCACGGTTCAACCATGGATAATCCGGATGAAGAGCACCAGAAGCGTCTGTTGTTCCCATATGTTCAATTGCAACAGCAACCGGTGCAATCCCGTCCTGACCTTTGAAGGAAGTATAATTAGTTACTCCGGTCATTACATGTGCAAACAGTATGTAAAGTATTGTGCAGATTATCAATGAACCAAGAATACCAATAGGCATGTCCTTTTTAGGATTTTTAGCTTCCTGAGCGGCCGTACTCACTGCATCAAAGCCTATGTAAGCAAAGAATACAATTGCCGCCGCACGCACAATCCCACTAAACCCGTATTCTCCAAAGGTTCCTGTGTTATCAGGGATATAAGGAATATAGTTGCTGCTGTCAATATATTGCCAGCCCAGAAAAATAAAGATAAGTACTACTGTTACTTTAACTCCTACAATAACGGCATTTACTTTAGCACTTTCCTCTGTGCCTTTCATCAATAACAAGCTCATAAGTATTACAATGAATACTGCCGGAAGATTAACATAACCTCCGTCCCAGGGACCTACTGTTAAGGCTGTTGGTAAATGAACATCAAATCCTTCACAAAACTTGACTAAATACCGGCTCCAGCTAATACTAACAGTGGCAGCACCAACTGCGTATTCTAAAACTAAATCCCAACCTATGATCCAGGCAACAAACTCTCCCATTGTTGCATAAGAATAGGTATAGGCACTTCCTGCTACCGGTATCATTGAAGCAAATTCAGCATAGCATAAACCCGCAAAAGCACAACCCAAAGCAGCAACGATGAATGAAATAGTAATGGCCGGGCCTGCCTGGTTAGCGGCAGCGCCACCTGTTATCGAAAATAAACCTGCTCCAATAATAGCTCCAATTCCCAGTGCCATAAGGCTTGCCGGCCCAAGCGTTCGTTTTAACTGATTACCTTCTCCGGAGGACTCCTGTAAAAGTTTAGATAATGGTTTTTTAACCCAAAGTTGATTTGCCATAGAGAGTCTTTTATTGTATTTGTTTTATCATTATTCCCTAAAACTAAAATAAAATTTGTTAAGTATACGAGATCGCAGAATAAAAAAGGGGAAAGTAAAGCACTTTCCCCTTTTTATCCTTTAAAATATTACGCTTTAATCTTCTTACTCAGGGCAGAAGGTGAAGTAGTGTCTGTAACTACCGCAACCGGCTGTTTTCTCTTTTCGCGCTGCAATAAATCAACTACGATCGGTGCGGCAACGAAAAGTGAAGAATAAGTACCAACAATTACACCAAGCAACATACAGAATGTAAACCCGCGAAGCACTTCTCCACCAAAAATGATCAGTACAAGTAGTACCAGCATAACTGAAATACCAGTTACAGCAGTACGGCTTAATGTACTGTTCAAAGCATTGTTGATTACAGTAGGAAGGCTTTCATTCCTTGCTTTATCATCTGCCAGGTAATCACGGATACGGTCATAAATTACAACAGTATCATTCATAGAATAACCGATCATGGTAAGAATCGCACCAATGAACGCCTGGTCAATGTCAAGAGAAATGTAAGGGATCCAGCCATTGAATAAAGAATAGATAGCAAGGATAATAATTACGTCATGGCCCAGTGAAACAACTGCACCATAACTGAATGCCAGGCGTTTGAAACGTATAAATATATACGCAAAGTTGGCTACCAACGCAAGGATAATGGCATAAACCGCCGATATCATCGTATCGTAGGCAATAGTAGGACCTACTTTTGAAGAACTTACGATTTTACCAGGATTGCCGGTAAGCCTGGCAACTCCTTCCATTATTTTTGTATCTGCTTTCAGATCGGCATCAGGCTTGGTATCTTCAATCAGGTAATCAGTTGTAATTTTAACCTGATCAGCTCCCCCGTAAGTCTTGATTTCAGGACTTGATCCAAGAACCGTTTTCATTGCAGCGCGGAGATCGTCCGTTTCAACATCTTTGTCAAAACGCACTACATAAGAACGTCCACCTTTGAAGTCAATACCCAGTCCAAATCCTTTAAAGATGAACGACCCTACCCCGATCACCATAATAATGGTAGAAACGATGTAAAAAGTACGGCGCTGCGATACGAAATCGAAGGAATTATCTTTAAACCAGTTTTTGGTCAGTGCAGAATAAAAAGTGAATGTTTTTCCTTTCTTAATCTGAGCTTCAAGAAGCAAGCGTGTGATGAAAATAGCGGAGAACAACGAAGTAATTAAACCAATAATAAGTGTTGTTGCGAAACCCTTCACCAAACCGGTCCCAAAAGTATACAGAATAATACCAGTCAGAAGTGTAGTTACGTTGGAGTCAATAATTGCTGTCAGTGAGTGTTTAAAACCATCCGTTACTGCTTGGCGGAAAGCCTTTCCTGCCTCTATTTCAACTTTTATACCTTCATAAATCAATACGTTCGCATCCACCGCCATACCGATCGTCAACACGATACCTGCAATACCCGAAAGCGTAAGAACCGCTCCCAGAGAAGCCATAATTCCCATCAGGAAAAACAGGTTGATTAATAAAGCAACGTCAGCAATCCATCCTGCTTTGCTATAATAAGCAAACATAAACACCAAAACGATTACCAGACCAATCATAGAAGATACTACTCCGTCACGAATTGCTTCAGCACCCAGTGTTGAACCTACTACTGCTTCTTCCACTATATGAGTAGGAGCCGGTAATTTACCCGCTTTCAAAACGTTAGACATATCCTTCGTTTCTTCTACTGTAAAATTACCTGTAATGCTTGAGTTACCGTTTGGTATTTCGCCCTGTACAGTCGGAGCGGTATAAACCAGGTTATCAATAATAATTGCAACCGGCCGGCCAATACTTCTCGCAGTCAGTGTACGCCATTTACGCGCCCCTTCTCCGTTCATACGCATGGTTACTTCCGGACGGCCACGGTCATCATAATCATGTGTAGCATCTACAATCACATCACCTTCCATTGCAGCCTGCCCATTTGCCTTTTTAATAAAATACAAAGGCAGGATCAACTGGTTTTTAACATCAGCTGTTCCTTTACGGTCCCACATGAACACAAGGTCAGCAGGGAAAAAAGATTTTACTTCCGGACGGTTCAGAATTGCACTTGCACGGGCCGTATCTTTCAGATAAACGCCTAATCCTTGTGGCATAGGAACAAAAAGACTTGTTAATGCTGCACTTTGTGCTGCCAAGGCCGATGAGTCTGTTTTAGTAGAATCTGCTCCTTTTTCTTCAAGCTGAGCGGCTAGTCCACCTAAGCCTGTTTTTTTCGTAGTATCTGCCGCAGCTGCAACAGGTTTGGCAGTCGCTTTTTGAGCTGCATCTTCTCTTGTAAGGTATTTACCCAACTGGTCAAGACCTGATGCCAGTTCGTTGGTAAGATATACTTCCGAAAATTCAAGTTTTGCAGCACCGGATAATAAGCGGCGTACACGCTCCGGGTTATCAACACCAGGAAGTTCTACCAAAATCTGGTTTTTACCAGGCAAGCGCTGAATATTAGGGTTAGTTACACCAAACTTGTCAATACGTGCCTGTGTAATCTGAAATGCTCTTTCGATAGATCCGTTAATTTCCGTGTTAAGCATTTTCTTCACGTCATTGTCAGAAGAATTGCTGTTGATCTTGCCACGGTTTCCACTGTTTGAAAAAACGCTTGCAAGACTGGTATTCGGCGCAGCTTCTTTAAAAGCACTTACAAACAGATTGACAAATGAACTGTTGCTTGCTTTTTTATCTTCGCCTGCTTTTGCCAAAGCTTTCTGAAACGCAGCACTGCGGGCGTTTCCACCAGCCATACCTTTTAAGATATCAACCGGAGATACTTCCAGTACAACGTGCATACCACCCTGAAGATCAAGGCCAAGGCTCAACTCACGCTCCATTACTTCCTGCAGAGTTTGTCCCAGATATACGTCTTCACGCCATAGTGAATCAATGTATAACTGTTTTTTCGCAGGGTTCACTTTGCCCTGTGAGTCGGTAGCAAACGTTTCTGCTTTACCCATTATATTACGCGAAACGAACGTAAAAGAAAGGTAATAGACACTGATAAGGGCGAGCACAATGGTCAGCCCTAATATTCCATTTTTATTGGTCATTGGTATTAGTAAAAATTTGGATGATTTTTTGAAACTTTAAACGACTGGTTATTATGATATTATATTCAAATGGAAACGAATCTGAAAGTGTATCAGAATGATCCGGGCAGGTATACTACCGGACAGCCATTTTGTATATAATATTCTGACTGGTTGAATGTCGGCTATAACAGATAAACTGTTATTAACTTTATTCTGTTGACTTTGAAATGATTAGTTAATGTCAGGGAGCGTTGGTGACTATATAACTTCCGAAGACCCTGCTGAAACAGGTAAACAAAAAGAAAGACTCCGTAAAAGCAACCTCAGCAACAGGCTCTTTTTGGATAAAACTCCAGGCCGGCTGAGAAAGGAAATAAAAATACTGGAAGAAATCGAATGAAATAGCCGGAGTAATGACGGCATCAATGGACAGAGAACTTACCGTTGCTTGTCCATCATCTGATGCTGGAGCCTGATCTTTTTGCGAAACATCATGAAAAATAACTTTTCCGCTTACGGATCTTTTTTGAACCTCACCATTATTTACAGACCATGACCTTACGCCGGCGACCATCAAAAGCATGGCTGCCATCAATAAAGTAATTGCCTGATTTATAAAGGTTCTGGTTTGCACGATCTGAAAATCATCCTTATGAAACCGCAAATTTTAACGTAAAATATTACAATCCCAAATATATAGCCCTTAATTTATAACAAACTGAATCATAAGGTGATTTGGAAGTGCTATTTAGAGGAAACCCGACCGTATTTTTTCATCAGTTCCATCACTGCATCCTTAGGCAATTCTTCAACCTTATGGCCCTGCGTACCCACAGTTGTTTTGGCCATTAAAAGAGAATTTATGATCGCTTCCTCAGTTGCTTCGATCGCTGCTAAAAAAAGAGGAGAAATGTAATCGTTATGAACATAAGTAGCTGTGTATGTAGACTCAGCAGCTTCATGCAATACCCGGTTGGCTGTTGAAAACGCAATGACATAGTCACCGCTGCCGTTGGAAGCTATGCCTCCCGTTTGGGCAAGCCCCATAATAACCCGCTTTGCAAGCCGTTTCAAATTTCTGGCGTCCAGCGGTGCATCCGTCGCCAGTACCATCATACAGGATCCGTCGGAAGATTTATCTAAAGATTCTTTAAAAGCATATTTGCCAAGTTCCTGACCAACAGGAACTCCGTTTATCTTTAACACACCGCCAAAATTGGTTTGTACTAATATGCCTACTGTATATCCGCCCAGTTTCAATGGGAGTTTTCTCGATGAAGTACCAATGCCGCCTTTCCAGTTAAAACATACTGTTCCTGTACCAGCACCCACATTACCTTCTGCAACCGGTCCGCTTTGCGCTTGTGCCAGCGCATTCAGGACATGTTCTTTTTTCACGTGCCTTCCACGGATATCATTCAGGAAACCATCATTGGTTTCTCCTACTACCGGATTGACGGATCGTACATTTTCATTTCCCTGTTGGCCCAAAGTCCAGTCAATGAGCGCATCGGAGGCGGCTGGAACATTAAGGGTATTGGTTAATATAATAGGTGTTTCCAATGTTCCAAGCTCATCAACCTGAGAGTAACCGGCCAGTTTGCCAAATCCATTGCCAATATAGATGGCAGCAGGTACTTTTTGCTGAAAAACATTGCCTTCATGCGGAAGGATTGCGGTTACACCTGTACGGATATCTGCTCCTTCCGACAGCGTAATCTGTCCAACCTTTACACCGGCTACATCTGTAATGGCATTTAAAGTTCCTGTAGGCAACACACCTATTTTTATTCCAAGCTCACGGGGACGGCTCTGAGCAGAAACATGGGAAATTGTACTGACTGATAACAAAAAGAGGAATAGCTGTTTCACGGATATGTTTTAATTACTGCTTCAAAATACAAAAAAGCATGAAAAGATCTCTCATACTTTTTTGTATTAATAATTATGACCAATATTCTCATTAATCCTCCGGCCTTGCCTTTTCAGGATCGATAATAGTTTCTTTTCTGCTTACGGCCGAAGCACCAAAATAGCCCAATGCTTTTTCTCCGGCCGGGTTTGCGTTTACCACGTTAGACTTAACATTCTGAATAGGTACAGCAAAAAGGCCTCCGTTAGCTGCCTGTGTCTGTATTTGTTTCAAATATTCAAACGCTTCATTGGTAATGCTGTGCAATTCCGCCCCTACCGCCGCTCCGGCTGAATAAAGTGAATCTGTTGTAATTGACTGGCGGATCGGCTGGATAAAAATCAATCCGTCGGAAGGTGCACCGGCACTGAATGCGGCGTCATAAGCAATAGAAATCCAGACAGCTTTGTCCACAACTGCTTTGCCATTTATGACCGGCTTGATCCAGTAGGTATCTCCCGCTCCGGTAAAATCTCTTGCATAAAATGACGCTATGTAGCCTTTTTTAGGGCCTTTATCTGGTTCAAACGGATAGGTTTCGTGCTGGTAAACAATTGAATCAATTGTTGGTACCCGTTTGATTTCATTTACGGCTGAGTAGGTATCTGCCGCATTTACTACTTTTAAAGTATAGGTACGGCCAATATGTCCCAATGTATCGTTCAGTGAACTTCCCCAGATATATTTGCCATTATTGGCTGCATCTTTAAATTCATACATTTTACCTTTATCATCTGTAACAGTTACCGTTGCGCCCAAAACCGGCTTGGCAGGACTATTATCGAAATAACTTGCTGACCATGTCAAACGGATGGTTTGCGTACCAGGCTGATTGGTAATCCAGCCATCCACTACCAGTTGGGTCGGACCGGTTGCCGATTTCAGATCAATTACATCCTCACAACCTGTAAGGCTGATGAAAATGAGGAAAATTAAAGAGCTAAAAATTGCTCTTTTTATGATGGAGATTGTTTTGATATTTTTCATCAGGCTAATTTTCAGAACTTAAAGTTGTAAGTAACAGCAGGAATAAAACTTCCGATAACAGAATAACGTACGGCCTCTGTTTTAAGAGGTGTATCTTCATTGGCACGCGTGTATACAGAAAAAGGATTACGACGGTTGTAAACATTATAAACTGAAAACACCCATTCACCTTCTCCTGTGCCAAACAACTTCCTTTTTGATTTCAATGTCGCTGCCAGATCCAGGCGGTGATATGAGGGTATGCGGCTGTTATTACGTGCTCCATTATAATTGTTACCAATCACAAAGCCCAACGCATCGTAACGGTTGGTAGGGAAAGTGGCAGGCGTACCTGTTGCAATTGTAAAGTTTGCTGAAAGCGTTAATCTTTTTCTCAGCTCATAAATCGCTACGGATGTAAAGTTGTGCGGTTTGTCAAAACGAGCCGGAAACCAGTCATTATTATTGATCGTTTCAACCAGCCGCTCTGTTCTTGACAAGGTATAACTTACCCAGCCAGTTAACTTTCCTTTATTCTTTTTCAGATAAAATTCAGCTCCATATGTTCTTCCTTTTCCGAACAGTAAATCTCCCGCAACAAACTGGTTCAAAAGAAGATCTGAACCCGGTACATAATCAATCTGATTATACAGTTTTTTGTAATAAACCTCCACGGAAGCCTCATACATATTGTCTTTAAAATTCTGGAACCAGCCCAATGCTACCTGATCTGCTTTTTCAGGGCGGATATTTACAGAACTTAATGTCCATACATCCAGAGGTGAACTTGCTGCGGTATTGGAAAGTAAATGCAGATACTGGGTCATCCGGTTGTAACTGGCTTTGATGGAAGCACTTGATGACAAACTGAAATTGGCAGAAAAACGCGGCTCCCAGTTTCCATACGATTTCATCAGTTCGCCTTTCTTATATTCTGTTCCGGGATAAATTGGCAATTTACGTTCCCCCGTTTTTACTTCCTGATAATTATATTCCGTTCCGGGGCCAAGGCTACGGAAGTAGGAATAACGGATACCATATTGAAGAGAGATTTTGTCAGTCAGTTTTTGCTCATTGCCAATATACAAGGCCGATTCGTCAGCATATCTTGGTTCAAGGCTAATGTCCGTATTTTCACCTTCTGATACGGCAATTGCTTTTCCAGGCCGTGAATCGTAATGAAGATATTGCCCTCCGAATGTCAGCTGATTGTTGGGTGTGAGGTAATAGGTAAAATCTGGTTTTACACTGGTACTGATAATTTTAGATTTCCAATCGAACCGGTCCTTTGCATTTGGGTCATTTTGGTTCTGACCCAAAGAATAATCGTAATTACTGTAAAAACCAGTCAGGTTCATGAACAGTTTATTGGAAAAAATATGGTTCCAGCGTCCGGTAGCCGTTGCATTGCCCCAGCCAAAACCAAAATCACCACCACCAAAAACATCCTTACCGAAATATCCGGAAGCAAAAAATGTGTCTTTATCACCCAAACGATAATTTACCTTTGCAGTAAGGTCATAAAAATTAAATTTTGAATCCCGCAGGTCTTTATTGAGAAAAGGTTTGGCAAGAATATCAATATAGGATCTCCTTCCGGCAACGATAAACGATCCTTTTCCATCTGCAAAAGGTTGTTCATAAGTTAACCGGGAAAATATAGAACCGATTCCGCCATTGATTTCGCGTTTCTTGGCATTTCCTTCTTTCATTCTCACATCAAGAATAGAAGAAATCCGTCCGCCATATTGTGCAGGAATTCCACCCTTGATCAGCTTAACATCTTTTACCGCATCCGGGTTAAAAACAGAGAAAAAACCAAATAAATGGGACGAATTGTAAACCGGGGCTTCATCGAGCAGTACCAGATTTTGAGAAATATCTCCTCCTCTGACGTTAAATCCCGATGCTCCTTCACCCACTGTTGTAACACCTGGCAGCAATTGGATACTCCGGATCAAATCCACTTCTCCCAATAAAGCCGGCATTTTTTTAATGGTTTTCATTTCCACCTTATTGACGGACATTTCAATGCCTCTTACATTTTCATCATCCTTTTTAGTAGAAATAGTCACTTCGGCCAGCTCATTACTCTCGGCTGCCATTTCAATACTAACCGTTTTATCAGCATCCAGTCCGACTTCGCGCGTCATTTTCTGATAGCCAATATAGCTGTAAACCAACGTATAAGAACCAGCAGGAAGTGTGATTGAATAAAACCCGTAAGGATTGGTAACGACGCCGGTTTCGGCTTCACGAACATATACTGATACGCCAATGAGCCCTTCGCCATTTGACATGTCCTTAACAAATCCGCTTACCGTCTGCTTGTTTTGCGCATTTGCAGTCATGCTGATACATAACAGTAAAATGCCCAGCCATTTCTTCTGTACTTTATTGATCATAGCTCATTTTTTGTGTGGCGTAAATTGAATTTTTCTAATGTATTGACAATCCATTGGAAGCACACCCCTATTTCACTATAATATTAATTAAATAAGGACTCAACATTCCTGCAAAACAAGCAAGAAAGTAGATAGCCTGAAACTAAAAAATGATGAACTGATGGTATTGGGAAATGAACGGGGATATTAACTATTTGTAAGGCAGTAAATTAAAAGTAATATATCATGAAAATAATTTTACTTCACTGTTATCAGTGCATACCGCAAGGAGCTGAGCAGAACTTTTATGGAAAACGGGATGGATAAAATCAGGTGCAATTTCAGCCAATGGAGCCAGAGTGAAGCGGCGTTCGTGCAGGCGCGGATGTGGAATTGTAAGCCGCGCACTATCCAAAATTAAATCCTGAAAATATAATATATCAATGTCTATAACCCGGGCACCCCAGCGTTCGTAACGCACCCGTCCCAGTTCTTGCTCAATTGCCAGGATAATCCGAAGCACTTCTTCCGGATCCAAAACTGTTTGAAGCTCAATGACCTGATTTAAAAAAGCCGGCTGATCCAAAACGCCCCAGGGAGCAGTTTCATATACAGAAGATGCGCTCTTAATCTGACCGATCTGTTCCTCAATCAATTCAACGGCAGACCGCAAGACTTGCAAGCGCTCCCCCAGATTAGAGCCAAGAAGCAGAAAAACGATATTTTTTGTGATCATGCAAAATAATCTCGTTGAGCGGGCTTGTATTAATTTATGGAGCCTTTTTCACACGAAAAAAAGGACTTCCCGAATGAGAGAAGTCCTTTCAGTAAAGTATCCGAATTTTTAGAACGTAAGCGTTCCTTTTTCGTATGCCTTTTGTATGGTAGCTTCGACACCATTTTTATTGATAGTACGAAGTGCAGAAGTAGCAACTTTAAGCGTAATCCATTCTCCTGTTGAAGGAAGAAAGAAACGTTTCTTTTGCAAATTCGGGAAGAATTTACGTTTTGTTTTATTATTAGCGTGGGAAACATTATTTCCAACACGAGTTCTTTTACCAGTTATTTGACAAATCTTAGCCATGACTTACTATTTTTCCAAATGAGGGTGCAAATATGCGTGTTTATTTTTTTGAACGCAAATAAAAACAAGATAAATTTTATAAAAAGTGCTTATTACCACCTCATTCTGAAGCCGACACCATGAACATTATCAATTTTAATATCAGCATCTGACGACAAATATTTTCTTAATCTTGATATAAAAACATCCAGGCTTCGGCCCATAAAATAGTCATCATCACCCCAGATAGCCTTCAAAAGATCATCACGCCGGATTACCTGATCAGGACGGTCAGCGAGGTATTTTAACACTTCTGCCTCACGGAATGTAAGGTTCTGTGAACTTTCATTGATTGATAGTGTAAGCTTCTGAAAATCAAACGAATAATTACCTATTTTACTAAAATCAGATTTTGCTTGTACAGGCTGTTTATCCGATTTGCTGCGGCGCAAAAATACATCGATCCGAAGCCTGAGTTCTTCAATGCTGAAAGGTTTGGTAATGTAATCATCCGCACCTAACTGGAGGCCTTTTATTTTATCTTCCTGCAAAGCCCGCGCGGTGAGAAAAAGTATGGGAACCTGGCCGTCTGATTTTCTGATATTTTCTGCCAGTGTAAAACCATCCATTTTAGGAAGCATGATGTCGAGCACACAAATATCGAAGTGTTCTTTACCAAAAATATCGAGCGCTTCTACCCCATCCTGTGCATGGACAATCTCATAATCATACTGTTCCAGATTATCCATGGTTGCAAACGCAAGGTTCGGATCGTCTTCTACATAAAGTATTTTCTTTTTCAATTGATGTCGGTTTAGTAGTGCTGATTTCTTATAAATTTTATTTCGTATTATACAATTTACCGTATTGTTTACAATTCGATGGATGGTAAAAAAGCCATCCGGCGGATTTGCCAAAATATTATGCCGCGTTTATATTTTGCGGTATTGTAATTTTGAATGTACTTCCTTTTCCCAGTTCACTTTGTAACTCCAGAAGCCAGTGATGCGCACGCACGATTTGTTTAACGTAACTCAGGCCAATTCCAAAACCCTTCACATTATGCACATCTCCGTAAGGAATACGGAAAAACTGGTTAAATATCTTTTTTTGATATTCCGGAGCGATGCCAATTCCCTGATCCTGAACGGATATAATGAGGTTATTATTCCTGTTCTGGGTAGTAACAATCACTTTTGGAACATCGTCAGAATATTTTAATGCATTATCGATCAGATTGGTAATCATGCATCTGAAATGAAAAGGATCCGCTTTAATAATCGAATTTTCAGCTTTCCTGAGAAACTGGATTTTATCATCAAACGGAATAAGCAGGCTTTCAATTACCTCATCTGCATGAATGGTTTCTTCTTTTAAGATCAACGCATTACGCTCTGCTTTTGCCATGGAAAGCACCATCTCAACCTGTCCCTGCAGTCTCAGAATTTCTTCCTGAACAATCCTGACATATCTTTTGTAACGTACCGGCTGGGTAAGGATACTTTCAGAATTTAAAACATCAGCCGCTATCCGGATCGTAGAAATCGGTGTCTGAAGTTCGTGAGTCATATTATTAACAAAATCCCGCTGCACTTCTGATAATTGCTTTTGCCTCAGGATAATAAACAGTGCATAAGCAAAAAAAGAAACCGCTACCAATACGAGAATAGACGACCAGATTGCACCCGTAATGCTGCCGGCAAAGTAAGTTTCCTGCTCCGGAAAACGTACGCCAAAATAATAAGGATACTTATCTGTTTTAATCCAATTGGTAGTCTTTGTTGGTGTCTTATCGTTGTTTTTTGTGCTCAGCGACATACCGAAACGCATCCGGTTTGTAGTACAATCGTAAATTCCAATTTCAAAATCAGTGATCAGATTGTGCTTCTGAAAACTGTCTTTCATGAAAAGTTCCAGCAAATCGGGTTGTGTGGTTGCGTTTGTATTAACCAGGAAATATTCGGGAGATAGTTGTTCAACGGGATTTGTCGTTTGCATTACACCATTCACTTTTGCCAGTTTTCCTGCTACATCCTGTAAAGCAATATGTGCATTCTGGTTAAACTGACGGTGCCTCAGATCCAAAGCTTGTTTTACCCAGTAAATCTGTGTGAACACTACACTGATTATGAGCAATGCAGAAAATACAGTAAGGGATTGAATGGTTTGACGCGACATTTCTGATTTCTGTTGACCAGCCAAAGTTAATGGCAATTACTGAATTTTGGTTTGACTGCATTTCGGAAGAACAAACGGATTAACGCTTATTTATATGCAAGCTCAACCTCAATTTTTTTTATTTTATAAGTGATATTCCAACAAACCTTCCAGTGGTGATTTTAAAATTTTACCCGGCATTAAACCTTTGTTTCTTAAACTTTTTTGTAAAATATCCTGATAATAATAGGCTACTGATCCGGTGAAATGCACAGGATATTTTTCTGGATTTTCGTGTTTTAAAACATACTTTTCAATAAAAAGACCGAATGCACAGCTTACAAGATCTTCTATAAACGGATGCTTTATATGATCAAAAATGAAACTTGAAAAAGTGGCGAAATATCGGTTGGGAAAAGGTTTTTTGTAGGCATTATCCAAAACTGAAAGTCTGTTAATTTCAGGATATATATCGGCAAATTGCTGATGCAGGTCTTTCGGTAATTCGTTTTGCAGAAAATGTACAACCAGCGTTTTGCCCAGATAAGAGCCGCTTCCTTCATCGCCCAGCCAAAACCCAAGTGAACCAACTGACCGGACAATTTTTCCACCGTCGTAAAACGCATTATTTGCACCCGTACCTAAAATACACGCCAAACCAGGTTCTTTTCCACACAATCCTCTTGCCGCTCCAAGCATATCAGAAGCCACTTCTACGATTTGAGCCGTGGGAACACCAGATATCAATGCATTTGTAATCGGGCGGCTCGTTACTTCGTCTGCACATCCGGCACCGTAAAAGAAAATTTGTTCAATTGAACCGGAAAGATGAGGCAGAACTTCTCTTTTTAAAACAGAAATAACATCATTTTCAGTCTGGTAAAAAGGATTCAGGCCGGCAGAGTGGAATTGGAAATGCTCTCCGGATGAAAGTTTTAAAATCCAGTCTGTTTTAGTAGAACCGCTATCGGCAATTAAAATATTGGGTTTGGAAATCATTTGTGCTGGCTTTCCGTTTTGGCGATTATTAATTGATTTGTATTACACTGTGATTAATTTCCCAATTGCTTTGAATTTTTCGAACACGCTTTTGGTATGTGGTGCATCACCCAGCTCTTTTGTAAGGTCCTGTCCTGCCCAATGTTCATAATGATGCCCGTTTCTCCATAATCTGGAAGAAGTTACGTCATATATAATTCCCTGATAAGCACACCATATATCTTCTTTATCCTGCCCGTTTCGCAGCGCCAGTTGCGCTCTTGTATACTCTTTCATTTTATGATTTTTCGTACTGCAATTTAGGCATAATGATTATTCGAATATATTTGAGACCTTGTTTAAAATTATTATACAATTTCTTTATGCTATTTTTGGGTTACAACCGGGCGCCGGCCGCTGCGTTAAATTTTTCAGGATGGTGCGCCGCTGCGATAGCCAGGGTTATCCATCAAAATCCGCTTTGTTTCGCCGCGCGACAGTCGTACTAAAATTAAGAGATAAAGAAATTTATATTACAAATTTTAACAGGCACTTAATTCCGGTATGTCAGAATATTTTGATATTAAGAATAAAAAGTATGAACTTGGCGTTTTGTTAAAGAATTCATTTAGAACGAAAATATGAAAAAAGGCTACTCTCAACTTCTGGGCATAATGCTGATGCTCACACTAATGGCAGCAGGATGTGGAAAAGACAAAGTAAAACCATTATCAGAACGTATCGGTAAAGCATGGACTGCGCAATCTGTTAAGGAAGGAACAGTTGTAGTTTACACCCGTGGCGGTTCCAATAATACCAGACCGGCTTATTCCGCTTTCCGGCTAACGCTTACCAGTGCATCCGGTGTGCAGACTGCCACTTACACGGAATTTGACGGTAATACTTTTACAGGCACATGGGCTTTGGAAGGTGAAACGGTACTTGTTTTATCAGGCCTTACTCCTGCCCCGACCGGAAGCGGAGGATCGCTTAAATTTACGATTACTTCTATCGATGATACCAAACTTGTACTTACCCGTTTAACAGCCAGTCCTAAAACCGGAAATACAACAAACGAATACACGCTTAGTAATCCATAATTCCATTACGGTAATGGAATTACCCTGACAGAATCAATCATCCTGATTGAACTACATGATAGGAACTGATGTAATGTATTGAATAACAATGAATTTAGCGAAGCCATTTCCCTTCAAGAAGTGGCTTCATTTTTTTGTATAATTTTGTAAAATGGAAGCAAGAACAGAAATCAGCAGCTTAGGCGAATTTGGCCTGATCAAAAGAATTAACCAGGGAATAAAAAATACTTTGCCTGATACTATAAAAGGAATTGGCGACGATGCAGCCGTAATCGATCTGGGAACAGAAGAATATGGATTGTTATCGTCGGACATGCTGATGGAAGGCGTGCATTTTGACCTTACAT
The DNA here is from genome assembly GCF_019711195.1 of Dyadobacter sp. NIV53. Classification (NCBI taxonomy): domain Bacteria; kingdom Pseudomonadati; phylum Bacteroidota; class Cytophagia; order Cytophagales; family Spirosomataceae; genus Dyadobacter; species Dyadobacter sp. NIV53. The sequence goes on along the minus strand of NZ_CP081299.1, from coordinate 4,132,491 downwards.
TTTTCCCTCTTAAACACCTGGGATACAAAGCTATATCAATTAATGTTTCTGACATTGCGGCTATGAACGGTACACCGCGGCAGGTTACCGTAAACCTGGCATTGAGCAATCGTTTTTCCGTAGAAGCAATCGACGAATTGTACGAAGGAATGAAAACGGCATGTGCTGATTTTAATGTAGATCTGGTGGGTGGCGATACTTCTTCTTCGTTATCAGGCTTGTTTATTTCGGTCAGCGTTTTTGGCAAAGTTCAAAAAGATAAAATTGCTTACAGAAATACGGCCAAACCACACGATCTGCTTTGTGTTACGGGTGATCTGGGTGGTGCTTATATGGGACTTCAGTTACTGGAAAGAGAGAAGCAGGTATTTTTGGCTGATCCTAATATGCAGCCTGATCTGGAAGGAAAAGATTATGTAATTCAGCGCCAGCTTCGCCCGGAAGCACGTATGGATGTAGTCTATGAACTGGCGGAAGCAGGCGTTTTGCCAACTTCCATGATTGATGTCTCAGACGGACTGGCTTCTGACCTGTTACATATTTGTGCACAATCAGGAGTTGGAGCTATTGTATTTGAAGATAAGCTCCCGATTGATGACCAGACTTATCTGGCTGGTACGGAGCTCAATCTCAGCCCGATCACAGCAGCCATGAATGGCGGAGAGGATTATGAATTACTTTTCACGGTTTCACAGCAAGCTTATGACCTGATCAAAAACAACCCGAAAATTAGTGTAATCGGATACATAACGGATAAAAAGGAAGAGATCATGCTTCATACCCAACAGGATAGCCGTGTTCCGATTACGGCGCAGGGCTGGAGTTAAGTTTAAAGATTTACTATTTTCAAAAAACAGCATAATCCTTCCCGGTTATGCTGTTTTTTTATGCCCTGATTTTTATTGTTTAAAAATCATCATCAAGGTTGTAGTGTATCACGCAACCCTCACTTCTGATTATCCGTATGCACTAAAAAACCAATTCATCTCTAACAATAAAAATTACGTCCCAATGAAATTCTTCAATTTTTCCCGCCAGCTGGTAACAATGGCCTTCCTGGTCGCTGCCAGTTTATCCTGCTCCGACGACGACCCGATTACCCCGCCTGTTGTAACGTATGATGTGATGGTGAAGCAGACTTCACTGGGTAATGTTTTAACTGATGCAGCTGGAAAAACACTGTATTTTTTTTCCAATGATGTGGACGGTTCTTCGACCTGTACCGGTGGCTGTTTGACGGCATGGCCCATTTTTTCAAAAGCAAGCCCTAAGTTGGATCCAAGCCTGACAGCTACTGAATTCAGCTCAATTACCCGGGCCGATGGCCAGACCCAGGTTACTTACAAAGGATGGCCATTATATTACTATCAAAAAGATGTGGCACCCGGAGATGTAACCGGGGAAAATGTGGGTAAAGTATGGTTTGTTGCTAAAACCACCTACACCGTTATGATTGCGAATAAACAGCTCGTAGGTAATGATGGAAAATCTTATGATTCTACTTATAAGGAGGGAACGGGCGCAACCAAATTCTTTGTAGATGACATGGGCCGCACACTTTATGGCTTTGCAAATGACAAAAAGAACGACAATAACTGGACGACAAATGTTGAGGCACATGACGCAAGCTGGCCAATTTATTCGGCTGAATTGAAGGATTTACCTTCTACTGTTGATAAAGCGCTTTTTACTACCATTGATGTGTTTGGCAAAAAACAGCTTACTTATAAAGGATGGCCATTGTATTACTTTGGAAACGATCAGCAAACAAGGGGTTTAACAAAAGGAGTCAGTGTACCACGACCTGGTATATGGCCGATTGTAAACCTGAATTCCCCTCTTGCACCTGAGTAATTCAGAACTTATTGTGGGGTAATGCAGAAAGCTGGTTTCCGGATTGGAGGCCAGCTTTCTTGTGTAAAAAAGGGTTCACGCGGGTAGTGCAGATTTTTTCTTAGTAAAGTCTAAATAGAGAAGAATGCGGTAATCCGTGGCACAGCTATTCCTGCTATTAAACTACTTTCCCCACGCTCCTACCAGTTCTTCGAAAAGCTTTTGTAAAAAAAGCGTTTGTTTTCCGGTTTCGCCGTTCCCGACGTGATGATTACCTATTTGCACGACCGGCATTACCCATTTCGTAGTACTTGTTGTAAAAACTTCATCGGCTTCCATCAGTTCATCATACGTTACCGGGCGAACTTCTATTTTGAAATAATGTTCAGCCAGTTCCATTACAACACGGCGCGTTATACCATTTAATATGTTCTGATCCGAAGTAATTAAAGTATTGTCCTTGATTAAAAAAACATTACTTCTTGTCAGTTCGCTAATTTCACCATCCTTATAGAAAAGTAAATCCGATGCCTCTTGTTTTTTCATTTCCTCGGCCATCAGAACCATGTGTACATAGTTTGTACTTTTAATCTCAGGCAAGTCACGGACGTATTCGTAAGGAAGCACTTTAATCCCTTTTAACCGTCCTGCCGGATTGTCCTGCGGTAAGGCTTCTGTACGTATCAGAAAATTAGGCTGAATCACATTTACACTATCAGGCGCATATCCTCCCGTTAGTACAAACCGGAAAGCTACCTCAGCTTCTCCCGATAACGCATGCAGATCAGCTAAAATATCTGCTGTTTCTTCCTGGGTTAATGGCAATTTAAGTTTCAGTAATTTGGCGGAGTTCTCAAATCTTTGCCAGTAATCGTCCCAACGGAAAGGTACACCGTTATAAGTCCTGAAATAGTCAAACAATCCATAACCTCTCAGTAATCCAAGATCATTGGTTTTAAATAATTCTGCATCAATTGGAAAAATTTCTCCGTTGAAATATTGGTGGAAAGGCATAGCTGAGATTAGGATTAGGATAAAAAACAAACGTTTGACCCAAAGGTATTAAAATCATATTGTTATGATCTAGGCGATGTATAAAATGCCGGTAATTTATCATCCTGGTAGAAAATTGAAAGCTTACTTTATAATTTTCTATCATAACGGCAACATAATCTGACAACCGGACAGACCGCTTGTCAGATAAAAGCCATTGATCGTAACTTCGTTTTGAGTTTTTCACCACTATTTGCCTACTTTGCATACATCTCTGATTAACAATTTAAAAATACTCCGTATTTAGAGCATGTTTAAATTTGTATAATAAAATTGTTTATCGTCTATTTTTTGCTCTAAACAAGGCAAATTTTGCAGGGATAGCCCTAGCTATCACGAAAAATTTAACGCAGTTTCGATCTAAAAATAGCATAAACAAAATATTATATAAATTTTAAACCGGCTCTTACCACGGAAGAAGAGCTGAAACAGACGCGAATGACAAAAACTGAAAACCTGCTGCAAACGCTGCAAACCGAATTTGAACAACATACTTACGGCCGTAATCCTGCCGAATTATATGAACCCATAAGATACATTATGTCGCTGAGCGGCAAACGTTTCAGGCCACTTCTTACATTACTTTCTGCATCCATTTACAGCGACGACTGGCAAAAAGCGATTAAACCTGCAATGGCAGTTGAAGTCTTTCACAACTTCACATTAATGCATGACGATATTATGGACCGGGCACCTTTGCGGCGTGGAAAAGAAACTGTTCATGAAAAATGGAATGCCAATACGGCTATTCTGTCGGGAGATGTAATGCTTATTAAAGCGTATGATCTTTTACTTGATATACCCAAAGAATCGCTGCGTTCAGTTATAGCCCGTTTCAACCAGACAGCCGCGAAGGTTTGTGAAGGCCAGCAGCTGGATATGAATTTTGAGACGCGGTGGAACGTTACAGAATCAGAATATCTTGAAATGATCCGGCTCAAGACATCTGTTTTGCTTGGTTTTGCATTGGAACTTGGAGGTATAATCAGTGGGGCCGATGAGGAATCAACACAGCTTTTATACGCAGCCGGTGAAAACATGGGAATAGGATTTCAGTTAAAAGATGATTTGCTGGATGTATACGGCGATCCTGAAAAATTCGGCAAACAGGTTGGAGGGGATATTATTTCAAACAAAAAAACATTTTTACTCATTGAAGCGCTTACACAAGCAAGCGGAGATGTGAAGTCTGAATTGGAAAAATGGATTTCTAAGGAAGATTTTGAACCCGAAGAAAAAGTAAAAGCAGTAAGGGATATTTACGAAAAACTACAAATCCGCACATTTACCCAAGAAAAAATAGATGACTATTTTGCCCGCGGCATAAACAGTCTTGAACAGTTAAATATTGACGAGGAACGTAAACAGCCTTTATTGCAATTTGTGCATCAGCTTGTTGAGCGCGAGAAATAAATTACTATTGTACCACTTAAAAATTATTCATGTCTATTACCCTTATACTCGTCATTATTACCTGCGGTATCAGCTACTATGCCTTCAACAATTACAGTTTGATGGACAAACTGATTATGAATCCGTACAGAGTGACCAAACGTAATGAATATTACCGCTTTGTAACATCCGGCTTCATCCATGCCGATTTTGGACATCTTATCTTTAACATGCTCAGTTTATGGTTTGTAGGAGAAGGAATTGAAAGGCTTTTTGGTATGCTGTTCGGAGCAAGCGGAAGTTTGTATTACTTGTTTTTATACATCGTCGGAATAGTCGTTGCAGATATTCCTACTTTTATGAAACACCGTAATAATTCAAATTATAACTCCTTGGGCGCATCCGGAGGTGTATCGGCTGTATTATTTGCGTTCATATTGTTTGCCCCAACCACAGACATTTATCTGTATTTTTTCATCCAGCTTAAAGCATTCATTTTCGGGATACTTTTTCTGGGTTATTCTTTTTATCAGGGAAGACAAGGAGGTGGATATGTCAATCACAGTGCCCACTTATATGGTGCTATTTTCGGATTGGTGTTTATGGCCGTCGTTTATCCGGATTCAGTTCCTGCCTTTTTTCAGCAGATTGGAAGCTGGGTTTCTCAGATAGGAAGGTAAGTTAAAAAATCACAGAGATTTGACAACACCGGGCCGCCGCCTTTCAAAAAGTTGTTAAATCTCTTAAAACTTACTTTAATTCAGCAAGTACAGTAATACTTCCAACGGTTTTATCCTGAAGATTCACTTTTATTTCTGCATCCAATGGCAGAAAAATATCTACACGCGAGCCAAATTTAATAAAACCCATTTCTGTACTTTGTTCAACCTTATCTCCTTCTTTCACGTACCAGCGGATACGACGCGCCGCTGCGCCTGCAATTTGACGGAAAAGAATATCAATTCCTTCTACTGTACGAATCACGACCGTAGTACGTTCATTATCCGTACTGGACTTGGGATGCCAGGCAACCAGATATAATCCCTTGTGGTACTTAAAATACTGAATCACACCGCTGATAGGGTTCCAGTTGATATGTACATTTAATGGGGACATAAATATACTTATCTGGCGGCGCGGGCCATTGAAATATTCGGTTTCTACTACTTCTTCTATCACTACGACCCTGCCGTCGCACGGAGCTACGACCTGTGTATCACTTTTATGGACAGTACGGGATGGCACGCGGAAAAACTGTACTACCAAAACGAAAACAAATACGCTTATAAATAATACAATACGCGTAATCCAGTATCCTTCGGGTAATAGATATTGTATTCCTAAGTTTATCAATATCAGCACGATAGCTGTAACAGCCATGATCGTGTATCCTTCTTTGTGCAATTTCATTCAGGGGCAAGTTTTGTTAATATCTTCTTCCGAAGATACAAATATCGTATAAATCCTGATTTACCATTAACAAAAGCCCCGCCAATCACATTTTGAAAGGCGGGGCTTGTATAAAATATCAGTTTATTTTATCACTAAACTATTCAATTACAACGCAATCTCCGTTTTTAACTTCCGCTTCTACTTTTTTATATTTTACATCACGTAAAATACGGCCGTCACGGTATTGCACTGAAACTTTCTGATTTCTGTCTGCAATTTTAATAGTGCGGACTGGTTGCGTTTTTGTAGTTGACTCCATCTGACGAGCATATTCACCAGGTCCGTCCATTTCAGGCTCGAAATCTTCTTCCCGGTTTGTGTGCAAAGCAGGTGCAGGTGCAGCAGGACGACGAACTGTTTGAGGTATTGCCGTTGCCGGAGCAGCATCATCCTGAGGAATATCTGCTTTCATTAAAAAGGCGATCATATCAAAGTTTACCTTGCTTAGAAAACGTTTGAACAATTCTACCGATTCGAATTTATAAATAAGCAATGGATCTTTCTGTTCGAACACCGCATTCTGAACGGATTGTTTCAGGTCGTCCATTTCGCGCAAATGTTCTTTCCATTCCTGGTCAATCAGAGAAAGCACAATGGCTTTTTCCATTTCGTGTGTAATCTCACGGCCGTGGTTTTCAACGGCTTTTTTCAGATTGACAACTACGCCGGTCTGACGGATCCCATCGCTGAACGGGATCATAATCTCAGTAATAGCAGCACCTCTTTCAGCCTGAATAGACGTTAGTATAGGCAATGCTTTTTGTGAAATGCCTGTGTTTTTATCCTGATACTGTTTCTCGGCAGCTTCATATAGTTTTTGGGCACGGTCATTTGGCCTCATTGAACCATACTCCGCTTCGGTAAACGGAAGCTCCATTCCCAGTGTAGTAATTGCCGCCAGTTCCAGTTCTGTATAAGTACCTGCTGTAGAAGAAATTTCTTCACAAACATCAAAAAGTGTGTTGGCAATATCAACTGCCAGACGATCTCCGAACAAGGCATTACGACGACGCGTGTAAATAGCATCACGCTGGTAGTTCATTACGTCATCATATTCCAGAAGACGTTTACGCATACCAAAGTTATTTTCCTCTACTTTCTTCTGTGCACGTTCAATAGATTTGGTAATCATCCCGCTCTGGATCACTTCACCTTCTTCCAGTCCCATTCTGTCCATTACCTTCGCCATACGGTCCGAACCGAACAAACGCATCAGGTTATCTTCAAGAGAAACAAAGAATTGTGAGGAACCGGTATCACCCTGACGACCCGAACGACCTCTCAACTGACGGTCAACACGGCGACTTTCATGGCGTTCTGTACCAATAATTGCCAAACCACCTGCTGTTTTCGCATCGGCAGTCAATTTAATATCCGTACCACGTCCAGCCATGTTGGTTGCAATCGTTACAGTTCCCGGCTTTCCGGCTTCTGCTACTACTTCTGCTTCCTTCTGGTGCTGCTTGGCATTCAGTACCTGATGTGGTATTTTACGAAGCGTAAGCATCCGGCTGATAATTTCAGAATTTTCTACCGAAGTAGTACCCACCAATACCGGACGGCCGCCTTCTACAAGCTCAACGATTTCGTCTGTAACTGCATTGTATTTCTCACGAACAGAACGGTAAACTTTATCTTCTTCATCCTTGCGGATTACATTAACGTTAGTTGGAATTGAAACAACGTCCAGTTTATATATTTCCCAGAATTCCCCCGCTTCTGTTTCGGCTGTGCCAGTCATACCGGCAAGCTTGTGATACATACGGAAGTAATTTTGAAGCGTTACAGTTGCATAAGTTTGTGTAGCATCTTCAATCCGCACACTTTCCTTGGCTTCAATCGCCTGATGCAACCCGTCGGAATAACGACGGCCATCCATAATACGGCCTGTTTGTTCATCAACGATTTTTACTTTCCCGTCCATCAACACATATTCCACATCTTTTTCAAAAAGTGTATATGCTTTCAAAAGCTGATTGACAGTATGGATACGTGCAGTTTTTACAGAGTAGTCACGAATTAATGCTTCTTTCTGAACAATACGCTCTGACTCCGTTAAAGAGGGGTCTTTTTCAATTACGTCAAGATCAACCGCAATATCAGGCAGAATAAAGAAGCTTGTTTCATCCGATTCACCAGTCAGGAAGTCAATTCCTTTTTCGGTTAATTCAATACTGTTGTGACGTTCGTCTATTGTAAAATAGAGAGGGGCGTCAGCAACCGGCATCAGTTTTTGGTTTTCAGCCAAATGAATAGATTCTGATTCCTGCATCAATTGCCTTATACCCGATTCACTCAGGTATTTAATTAAAGGCTTATATTTTGGCATACCACGATGCGCACGGAACAAAGATAAAGCACCTTCCTTTTTGTCTCCGCCGGCAATCTTTTTCTTTGCATCGTTCAAAAGATCCATAGCCAGCTTTTTCTGAGCCTCAACGATCTTGTGTACGCGTGGTTTTAAATCAAGATATTCCTGTTCGTCACCTCTTGGTACCGGGCCACTGATAATCAACGGTGTACGTGCATCATCAATCAAAACGGAGTCAACCTCATCAACCATTGCGAAATGATGCTTACGCTGCACCAATTCCTCCGGCGTGCGTGACATATTGTCACGGAGATAATCAAAACCGTATTCGTTGTTGGTTCCGTAAGTAAGATCCGCTTTGTAGGCATTCCTTCTTGCCGTGGTATTAGGCTGGTGGCGGTCAATACAATCTACGCTCATCCCGTGAAACTCAAAAAGCGGAGCGTTCCACTCTGCATCACGTTTAGCCAGGTAATCATTCACCGTTACGATATGAACACCTAATCCTGCAAGAGCATTTAAAAAAGAAGGCAAAGTCGCAACAAGCGTTTTACCTTCACCTGTTGCCATTTCAGCAATTTTTCCCTGATGTAGTACCACACCACCAATAAGCTGTACATCGTAATGCAGCATATTCCATTTGATAGGCTGGCCAATTACATCCCAGGTTGTATTCCAGTATGCTTTGTCCGCTTCAATTGTAACATGTGCTTTTTTAGAAGCCACCTCACGGTCAAAGTAAGTAGCAGTTACTTCCAGTTTTTCGTTATCCTTAAAACGGCGGGCTGTATCCTTTACAATGGCAAATGCTTTTGGAAGTATATCCAAAAGCACTCTTTCCAGTTCCTTGTTACGATCCAGTTCCAGGGTATCTATTTTCTTGAAAATCGCTTCTTTGTTGTCAACATTTGGCTCATCAATAGCCTGTTGGCGCAAAACAGCAATTTGTTCATCTATGGTTTTAAGCTCGGAAGCAATATGAGATTTAAGTCCTTCTGATTCTGCGCGGAGCTCGTCATTGGTCAATGAAGCCAATAAGGCATATTCAGCATTGATTTTCCCTACATAAGGGGTCAATTCTTTTAAATCCCGTTCCGCTTTTGTGCCGAATAGCTTCGAAAATATTTTAAACATGATTCTCTATTATATATATTATTATTCGTTCCCTTTTACCAAAAAATATTACGCCTGATAGTTTATATGTGTCAGATTGTCAGCAAATCTATCATTTTAAAGAGCAAAGGTAATTTATTACAAATAGTTATTAGCAAGTTGTGGGATAATCCTAAGGAAAGTCTAATGTTAATTAAGTAATTATCGAAGCATACAACTGTCAATATTAACGTTCAATTTGCTTTTTGATTACCTGAACAGCCTCACTCTTTACTTGCTATACTCCAATATATCCGCCGGCTGGCACTCGAGTACTTCGCATATTTTTTCAAGTGTAGAAAACCGAATTGCTTTTGCCTTTCCTGTCTTTAAAATAGATAAGTTGGATAAAGTAATATCCACCTGTTCGGCAAGTTCAGACAAAGACATTTTACGACGGGCCATCATTACATCGAGGTTCACAATTATTGGCATGAGCTAAACAGTTAAATCAATTTCTTCCTGAATAGACAATCCGCGCTGATAAATAATTGCAATAGCATAAATAATAAGGCCAGTAATAAATCCATTCCCCACATCAGTTATAAGTTCGAATCTGGGTAGTAAGATGCTATTATGCAATAGATTATTAAAAATAATGTAATGTAAAATGCCTACCAGATCAGAAGCAATAAATAAAATTGCTAATAAATTCAGTCTTTTATAGATACTTTGTTTAAAAGCATCAATGAGATCAGCCTCGCTGAATATCTTTTTAAACAACCATAAAATCATAATTCCAAAGCACAAATCTATTAATGTGGAAAGGAATGTATAGTACCCTAATATTGAATTGCTCGTTACAACCAGATTATAACGGTTAGAAATAGCAGAATACTGTACCAGGCTGTCAGCAGAATAGAACAACTCCGGTTTTATTTCTTTATTTCCAAAGGACATCACTTCATGATTAAAGCCAGAATGATTGGATATAAATCCATTCATGGTTCCCTCCGGATCTAAAAACCTTAATCCATAAGTAAAGAGTACGCCAATTGTAATAAAAATCAGTATGTAAAAAAGTACGTTTGTCGAAATCCTGAGAAACGAAAAGACAAGTTGTGGCTTCATATGAGATCAGTTTAAGATTTAAACAAAAGTATTTGCTTTAATATTATAAAACAACTATTATTTATTGAAAAACAATAAATAATAGTTGTTTATCATTGATTAAATGAAATCGTAAATAATTAACTGATTAGTCATTAAACTTAAAATGCTTTTATCAGGACTCCATTGCATATTCCTACAATCGAAACCTTTACGAATAATGAATTAGTCGCTTTCAGCGTGGCCAATCCGGATTTGAATGTAGAGCTTAATGAAAATGGGCAGCTCTTCATCAACATTACACCTGCTTTTGCACTTAGCATTTCCAATAACAGCGAACTTATTATTTGGAACCGCCGCCATAAAACAGGCAAAGTACCGGAATTAAATGGCGGATATTTTTTAAAAGATTCTTATATGCATCAACCTGAATTTCTGACAACCTGCTCATTTGAAGAAACGCTGTATGGAGAGGATGTTCTTCCTGATTTTTCTGTGAAGCTATGTGGTATTCTTGAATATTAACATACAACTTCAGCACTTCTTCCTCCTTAAAACCAACCACTTTTCATTCAGAATAACCACTGATAACATTTTAAATACAACTACCATGTATTACATAGTACCTTTGATACAACAATAACAAACCATAATAATAAATAGCCATGAACAACAATAAATTGTTTCGCAACATAAATAACAAAATGATTGGCGGGGTAGCCTCAGGTTTAGCCGATTATCTTCAAATTGATGTAACAATCGTGCGGGTGCTTTTCGTTTTGGGAATTTTTATTCCCGCACCTTTTCCAATCGTTTTATTTTATATTATCCTTTGGATGGTGATGCCGGCAAGTGTTAAAAATTCAGAGATTGTAAAAGAACATCATTCTATATCATAAAAAATTCATCAGGACTTACTGGTAATTACAAACCGTCGGAAAACAAATCCCGGCGGTTTGTTGTTTTATACATAATTGCTAATTTTACAAATGGTATGCAGGCATACTATTTTTTTGTGCTTGTTTTCTTTTTACGGTTGCACGAATTTTATTAAAAAAATACATTTGTAATTTGTTCGTGTCAATTCGTGCATCCGTGGCAACCCCATTTTTTTGAACTAAAAAACCAACATTATATATGAACGCATACATTGTTGCCGGATATCGCAGTGCAGTTGGAAAGGCAACACGCGGAGGTTTCCGGTTTACCCGCCCGGACGATCTGGGAGCAGAAGTTATCAAATACCTTCTTGAAAAATTGCCTAACCTTGATCCCGCACAAGTTGACGATGTCATTGTAGGAAACGCTGTACCGGAAGCAGAACAAGGCATGCAAATGGGCCGGTATGTTGCTTTGCTCGCTTTGCCAAAAAACGTTTCGGGCATTACTATTAACAGATATTGTGGTTCAGGAGTGGAAGCAATTGCTATGGCATCTGCCAAAATTCATGCAGGCATGGCTGACTGCATTATTGCCGGAGGAACAGAGTCTATGTCTATGGTACCTACAATGGGATGGAAAACAGCATTAAATTATGAAATTGCCCACACCAATCCGGATTATTATTTAAGCATGGGCCTGACGGCCGAGCAGGTTGCAAAGGATTTTAATATAAGCCGGGACAGACAGGATGAATTTGCATTTCAGTCCCACCAAAAAGCATTGAGGGCACAACAGGAAGGCTGGTTTTCCGATGGTATTGTTCCGATTACAGTAAAAGAAACCTATTTTGATGCGGCTTCGGGCAAGAAAAAAACAAAAGAAACAACCATAACCCAGGATGAAGGCCCACGTGCCGATACTTCGGTAGAAGCTTTGGGTAAATTAAAACCTGTATTTGCTGCCGGTGGATCGGTAACGGCAGGAAATTCTTCACAAACCTCAGACGGAGCGGCTTTTGTGGTCGTTATGTCAGAAAAAATGGTGAACGAACTAGGCCTTAAACCCATAGCCAGGATGTTATCTTATGCTACGGCAGGCGTAGATCCGCGTATCATGGGAATTGGACCGGTGGCTGCCATACCTGTTGCTTTAAAACAAGCAGGATTAAAATTAGCTGATATTGAGCAAATTGAATTGAATGAAGCGTTTGCTGCACAATCATTGGCGGTGATTCAGGAACTGGATATTAACCCGGACATTGTAAATCCTAATGGCGGTGCTATCGCTCTCGGACATGCTTTGGGATCGACCGGTGCAAGGCTTTCGGTACAGCTTTTTAATGAACTGCGCAGACAAAATCAGAAATACGGAATGGTGACGGCATGCGTTGGAGGCGGACAAGGAGTGGCCGGTATCTACGAAAGGCTGAATTAACCCGGACAACAATAACTTCATAAATTTAAATAGTCTCCCGTGAAGATATGACAGTCTTCCCGGGAGATTCTTTATTTTTGCCCCCTTAACTTTGCACCGCTATTCATGGATGTATCCATTATCATCATAAATTACCGCACACCAAAGCTCATTCTCAATTGCTTAGACTCTATATATACGCATACATCCAATATTGAATTTGAAATAATCATCGTGGACAATGATCCTGAAAATGGTGGTGCGGACATAGTCAAAAATGCATATCCGGCCGTAAAATGGATTGATATGGATTACAATGTCGGATTTGGAAGAGCCAATAACAAAGGGATGTTCATAGCAATCGGGGATTATTTTTTGCTTTTAAATGCCGACACACTCGTTACCGACAATGTAATCGGCCGCTGTTTTGACAGGCTTACTAAAAGACAGGATATTATTGCATGCGGGGCATTTCAGCATTATAAGGATGGAACAACAATGCCATTTTATAAAAGCTTTAATGAATTCAGGAAAACTTTTTTCATTTTACCTCCGGGCGGTTTTATTACCAGAATCATAAACAAAGTATATCCCGAACCACAATACGAGGATCCGGATCAGTATGACTGGCTTGTTGGTGCATTCATATTTGTAAGAAAAAAGGGTTTTGAACTTACAGGTGGATTCAGTGATGATTTTTTCATGTATGGCGAGGATGTTGAATGGTCGGGCCGGTTGGGGAAGGTTGGTAAACTTTGCTATTTTAAAGATTGTACTTTTATACATCTTGAAAATGAAAACCCGTTTCGCCGTACCAATATTTCATGGATTAACAGGTTCAGTACGCAAATGCAGGTTTCCAATTTTTTATGGATCAGAAAACAATATGGCATTTTTCAATACCTGCTCCTGATTCTTAATTATGTACTGATGATTCCGGTTATTTATATCTGGAAAATGGTATCAAATCTGAAAAATTCTGGTAATCCATTTTCAGATTTAAAAACACAATATATTTATTTACGAAAAACCAACGTCTTATTAAAATACTTTGGAAGGACATTATTTCTAAAAAAAGGGCTCTATAAAATTGCTTCATCCGATAATATAGATCTCCTCACATCATCTCAAACTTAAATCCGCTTCCAAATATTTTCATGGAAAAATCTAAACAACGTATTCTTTTCTTTACTCCTTATGCAACGCGTACCGGTTCGGAAATGATGCTATTGTATATCATTCAAAATATAGACCGAAACCGTTTTGATGTTGGAATTGTAAGTTTTGCCAATGGCGAATTACTAAAAGAACTCCCTGCTGACATACCTGTATTTATCGTCCCAAAAGATTATAACCTTTTACAAAAGATTAAATTTCAACTCGGAATTAATCCTACGTTAAATTATTTACGAAAAATTGCGAAAGAATTTAAAGCTGATTTCTGGTACATTAACACAATGATGCTTCCTGAAACGGTCGCGATCGCAAAGGAATTCTCTATCAGATTTATAACACATTTTCATGAGCTGCCTTTGACGTATGCCGTTCTGAGCAGATCTGATATAAAAAATATTATCGACTATTCAGATTTAATAATTGGCTGTTCGCAAGTTACCTGTAAGGCAATTGAGCAGGCAGGAGGTAAAAATACTGCACTCCTGTATTCGTTTATTGATACAGAAAAAGTCACAAAAAACCAAGAACGGACCGCAGAAATACGCAAAACCCTTGGTATTCCTAAAGATGATTATATTTGGATACTGTCAGGAATGACTTCGGAAAGAAAAGGATTTGATCTTTTGCCTGATATTGCCGAGGAGCTGAATGATCCCCATGTACACTTAATATGGGTTGGTGACAAACTTGGTGACGGCCTGACCTATTACACCGAACAGAGATGCTCGGATACAAAATCAAAAACGCATATACATTTGGCGGGTAAACAAAAGGACGATTATTATAACTATCTCAATGCAGGTAATGGTTTCTTACTTACTTCCCGCCAAGACCCTTTCCCTTTGGTCATGATAGAAGCGGCGCTGCTGGGAAAACCAATTATTTCCTTTCCTTCCGGAGGAGTTTCAGAGTTTGTGGAGGAAGGCATGGGTATTGTAACACAAGACCTTAGTGTGAAACAAATGGTGGATGCCATGCGTAAAGTAATGAGCGGCGAAGTTCTAACAAATGCTGAGAAAAGTATAAAAAGAGCCGGTCAATTCAATGTAAAAAACGGATATGAGAACTGGATTGAAATAATTGACAAAATACAATAGTAAAGACTTTATTTATGGCTTCATTTTCCAGACTATTAATCAGATATAGCTTCATCGGTTTGATTCTCTTGCTTTTTGCAGGCAATGAAGCTGATGCGCAGGATCAGTCTACATTAAGTGAGGCAGACCCTCAGCGTTATCTGGCGCTCATGTCCCTGAATCTTACGGTTGAAAAAGGTTCCGAACTTGACCTTATTAAGCTGGCAAAGCAAAACGGCCTCAATTCGGTCTATCTCACAATTCCATGGGATAAAGTGTATATCAATTCTCCAACCGAAACACCTAACTGGCCAAGGTTTGACGAACAGATACAATTGGCTACAAGCTTAGGAATGAAAGTAGCAATAAGAATTCACCTGGGCAGAGCGGCTTCCAGAATTAATGGTTTCTGGGAACCTTCGGACAGCCAGTTCAGCAACACCAACGTGCCTGCATTGGGTGGATACCTGGATACTTATTTTGGATTTGATAACCGGCCTATAGTTAACCGGGCTGCTGCTTTTGTAAAAGAAGTTACAGAAAGATATAAATACCTACAAACCGCCAAAAATCTGTTATTCATATCCGTTACCAACACGCCAACTCAGGAAGGAGAATATCCCGTTGGTTTAATTGCCGATGGCAAAGACCAGTCAGCCATTTATGATTATTCACCTCGAATGGTCAAAGGTTTTCAGGCATGGCTAAAAGCTAATTACAAAAAAATAGAGCGGCTCAACTTTTTGTGGGGCACCAATTATAAGACATTTGACGAGGCACCGGCGCCTGCTACCAACTGGGATGTTTTTCAATCGTTCAGGCAGCGCTATGGAAAAGACTGGTACATCTACCGGCACCTGATGTTTAAACAATATTTGAATCAAATGATTTCTACTGTAAAATCAGTTGATCCTACAATCAAGTTTGTTTCAGATCATGGCTCTGTTTTCGACGGTTTATCTGCATTAAGAGGAACATTGGCGTATAAGGACCTGAATGAAAATGCGGACGGAATTAAAGTAAATAATGGCCTGGCCTATGATCACCGTTGGGCAGTAGATATTCTCAGAAGTGATGCCCCTGCCAGCTTTATTGCAGCGAATGAAGTATTCCCTGACGCATCCCTGGACAATGCAACACATTTGAAACAGATAAATGAAAATTTTGAAAATGGAGCCAATGTCATTTCAGTAGTAATATCCACAACCGGCCAAATGCAGCAGGCCCAGACTTTCTTACAGCAGGCATCAGCGAACTGGCTGAACAAACCAATTGTCCCTATTCAATATGCTGATGAAGTAAGTTACAAGCTTTCTGCCGCAGTCGAAAAGTCAGGTGCTACCAATGTTATATACAGTGAATGGGCCAGAAGGGCTTATGCGGATCCGGCTAATCCAAAACCAGTCCGTATAAAACTCGATGAAGACCTTTTGTCGCCTGATTATTGGAATGATGCATCAAATTATGCCCCTTATGTTTTCAGGCCGATTCCCATGCAGATTATTCAGGTAAATAAGGACTTTAATTATGCATTACCTACTGACACATTTTCCGATGTAGATGGTACGATTGTACGGATGGATGCAGGTGCACTTCCCGCTTGGCTTACTTACGAAGCTGGCCGCCTGAAAGGGAAACCAACCGTATTGGGAGACTACCGTATATTAGTAAAAGGTATAGATGATGAAGGGGGTATCAGTGAGGCCTACTTCACGATCCGTGTGGATACCAAAGAAAATGCAAATAAACCGCCAACGGTCAACAGTAATTTTTCTAACCAGACAATTGCCATTGACAAAGCATTTAATTACACAATACCTAAAGATGCGTTTTTAGATGCAGACGGAACCGTTACAAAAGTAGAAGTAAGCGAACTGCCTTCATGGCTTGCATATACCAACGGCGCCCTGTCGGGAACACCAAATGTACTGGGCAGTTATCGTGTTATTATAAAAGCATATGATGATCTTAACGCTTTTGTAGAAACCTATTTCACCATTAAAGTGGTAGAACCCCAGTTTCTTAACAATGCCCCGTTTGCTCAAAAAGCTTTACCAGTAAAATACGCTAATGTAAACCAGCCGTTTAATTACATTTTACCAAGTGATATTTTTGGCGATACTGATGGTTATATTTCAACAATTGCGTTACAAAACCGGCCTTCCTGGCTTGATTTCTCATTGAATGTTTTTTCAGGAACACCAACACAGGAAGGTGACTACCGCCTGATTATCCGGGCATATGACAATGGTGGCGCATACGTAGAGATCCCGTTTATACTCAGGGTAGAAATCCCTAAACTTACATTTGAGCTGGCCAGAGGCGGTAGTGCTGTTAACCAGCAGGTTTTGCGAACGCTCGGAGCAGATGATGTTATTCCATACGATTCACTTCCTCCATTGATCAATATTTTTGCTTATGGTAATTTTGAATTTGACCAGGTTCATTTCGATTTGAAAGGGCCGCAAAATATCAGCTCATCTACCTCAAAATTTCCGTATGCATTATTTGAAAACACAGGTGGTTTTACGCCTTTTGTTGGCCGTTATACATTGACAGTAACTGCAACAAATAAGGATTCGGCGATTATTTCAAATTCTATCCAGTTCAGTATTTCTTATGGCAGCGACGTTGACATAGCGCGGGATATTAAGGAATGGCAATTTTATCCAAATCCGGTGGAAACTGTTCTTAACATTAAGCTGCCTGCCGATTTGTTAAGTAAAGACATAGAATATTATCTGATTCATTCATCAGGAAAGAAAATGCCGCTTCCTGTCAGTTATATTCAAAGTTATGACCAGCTAATCAGCATGGACCTGTCATCACTCGGTATTTCTTCCGGCATTTACTTTGTCCGTCTGGAAAGTAACGGAGCACTTTTACATCAGTTTAAGATTTTCAAAAAATAATTTACAATCCTTCAAAAGGCCTTTTATTGCTCAAAAAAATCTGAGACCGTATGCCAGCATAATATTAATATTAATGATATATTTGCAAGACAAGAAATGGTATGCAAGCATACCATTTCTTGTTAATAACTGACAACTAAAAATACCTTAACCATGGCCGTTGCAGAAGATAAAAAAACGTCGATTAAAGGAGGTGAATTCTTGCTGAAAGAAACACCTGCATCACAAATTTTTATTCCTGAGGAGTTTAGTGAAGAGCAAAAAATGATTGCAGATACTTGCCGGGATTTCTTGAAAGCGGAAGTCTGGCCGAGGCTGGATGAAATTGATCAGGCTAAAAGTCCTGACCTAATGGCTTCGCTGATGGACAAAGCAGGAGAATTAGGCCTGTTAGGTACGGTAGTTCCCGAAGAATACGGCGGTTTTGGAATGGATTTTAATACATCTATGCTGGTTGCAGAAGCAACAGGTGCAGGCAACTCTTTTTCAGTGGCACTTTCGGCTCATACCGGAATTGGCACGCTACCGATCCTGTATTATGGCAATGAAGAACAAAAGCAAAAATACTTACCCAAATTAGCCTCAGGAGAATGGAAAGCAGCCTATTGCCTTACAGAACCAGATTCCGGATCCGATGCGAATTCAGCTAAAACCAAAGCAAAATTATCCGCTGACGGAAAGCATTTTGTAATCAATGGCCAGAAAATGTGGATAACCAATGGCGGGTTCGCCGATGTGTTTATTGTTTTTGCCAAAATTGAAGAAAACGGACAAACCGATAAAAACCTGACAGCGTTTGTTGTAGAAAAAGGTTTTGGAGGGATAACAATGAATGAACCTGAGCACAAAATGGGTATTAAAGGCTCAGATACTAGACAGATATTTTTTAATGATTGTGAAATACCTGCTGAAAACATGCTTTCCGAGCGTGGAAATGGTTTTAAAATAGCTGTAAATATTCTGAATATAGGCCGTATAAAATTAGCTGCGGCGGCTTTGGGCGGCGCCAAAAGGGTAACAAAGCAGGCTATTAATTATGCGAATGAACGCAAGCAGTTTGGAACATCCATTTCGAGCTTCGGAGCGATCAAGTTCAAACTGGCAGAAATGGCCATTGGCATGTTTACAACAGAGTCAGCAGCTTATCGTGTTGGGCAAAGTATTGATGACCTTACAGTTACATTAAGAGAAAAAGGCTTGTCTGAATCAGAATCCAAACTGAAAGCATTGGAGGAACTGGCAATTGAATGTGCTATTATGAAAGTACACGGGTCGGAAATCCTCGATTATGTAGTAGATGAAGGCGTACAGATATACGGGGGGATGGGCTTTTCTGCGGATTCCCCAATGGACAGAGCCTACCGCGACAGCCGTATTAACAGGATTTTTGAAGGTACCAATGAAATCAACCGGTTGCTGGTAGTTGATATGTTGTTAAAACGAACCATGAAAGGACAGCTCGATTTGATGGGGCCGGCCATGGCAGTGGGAAAGGAAATTATGTCAATTCCTGATTTCAATGCCGAGGAAGACGACGTTATGTTTGCCGCCGAAAAAAGGTGATCAAAAACCTCAAAAAAGCTATTCTGATGGTGGCTGGTGCAGCTGTCCAAAAATTCATGATGAAACTTTCCGAAGAACAGGAGATTATCATGAACCTGGCTGATATGGTAATAGAAACCTATGTAGCAGAATCCGTACTTCTTCGCGTTGAAAAACGAATTGAATTGCTCGGAGCAGACGCAAACGCTTTATATAAAGACATCGCTCTTGTTTACCTTAACAGGGCAACCGAAAAAGTAAATAATGCCGGAAGATCGGCAATAACCAGTTTTGCAGAAAGTGATGAGCTGCGGGTTATGCTAATGGGATTGAAACGATTTACTAAAATTGAGCCCATGAACCTGAAAGATGCCCGCCGCAGAATTGCCGATGAGCTCATTGCAAAAAATGATTATGCACTTTAAAACACCTCAGGAAGCTATTTACAATAAATAACCTGCGAAACTAAAAACCAAAAATTATACGAAGAAAGCCGGAGCTTATTCAGTTCCGGCTTTCTTTGTAACAGCAATATGTGACGTCATATACAACAGGGCTTTGGCATGAATATCTTTATATCCTTTCCTTATCTATTTGTAAAACAGATATTTATATTTGCCGCATAATTGCACTTTAAATGAAGAACTTCGCTCCCGGCAGTATCAAATTTAAGATGTCAATGAAATCCTGAACTTTAACGATATTTGCAGAGTTTCTTTTGAAGTAAATGTATATCAAAATCAATCGCGTTGGATTCTCTACCAGTTACTGAAAAACCACCTTTCATGACCCTTAAAAAAGTGGATCTGCGTAATACAGGACAGTTTCCTGCATTACTTCTTGATTATCTCGACCAGAAACCTTCGTTACAGGAATTTTACAGTGTTTACCCAACTATTGACAATGCACGTAAAGCTATTGACAGCAGAGTAGATTTTGATCAGGAAAAACGGCAGACACTGGTTCAGGTTTTAGAGAAACAATACCATGGAAGTCCGTATAAACCGGATTTTTCTATTCTTCTGGATGCAAAAACATTTACGGTAACAACAGGCCACCAGCTTAATATTTTTGCAGGCCCGCTGTATATCATTTATAAAATTGTTACAACCATCAAGTTAGCGCAAGAGCTGAAAAAGGCATATCCTGATTGCAATTTTGTGCCGGTTTACTGGATGGCGACAGAAGATCACGATTTTGAAGAAATTGCTTCTTTTCACCTTTTCGGGCAAACGCACAAATGGGAAGGTGAACATAAAGGCGCAGTTGGCAGGCTGGATCCCAAAGAACTCGAAAGTATACTGAAACGTCTTCCTGTAAAACCATTATTATTTGCCAAAGCATATCTGGAAAACAACACGTTGTCAGACGCTGTTCGATGTTATATGCACGAATTGTTCGGGCAGGACGGCCTGATTTGTATAGATGCGGATGATGCGGATTTGAAGCGGCATTTTCTCCCGATAATCAAGCAAGAACTCACAAACCCCATCTCTGAGAAACTTGTTACAGACACTACTAAAAAACTTTCTTCCCTGGGTTATCATACTCCACTGCACGCCAGGGAAATCAACCTATTTTATCTACAGGACAATTTAAGAGAACGTATTGTTCGTGAGGGTGATGCATTCACAGTTTTAAATACAGATATTTCGTTTTCGGAAGGTGAGATTATTGAACTGGCCGATGAGCATCCTGAATATTTTAGCCCGAATGTTGTACTTCGTCCTTTATATGAAGAAGTGATTCTGCCTAATCTTGCATACATCGGCGGGCCTTCGGAAGTACCATACTGGATGCAGTTAAAGGGGATTTTTGATCATTACCAGGTTCCTTTTCCCATGCTGATCCCGCGTAATTTTGGAATGTATGTGAATAGTTCGCAACGTAAAAAGGTTGAGAAATTAAGAATAAATTATGAAGATCTATTTCTGGACCAGGTTGTATTACGCAGAACTTTTGTAGAAAAAACTACGGAGAAATCGCTTACACTGGATGATCAGAAAACTTCATTTTTGTCTGTGTTTGATTCAATACTGGAAAAAGCAGTAGCTGTTGATAAAACAATGGGTGGAGCTGTAAAAGCAGAACAGGCTAAATTGCTGAACTCTCTTGAAAATTTGGAAAAGCGTATCAGAAAAGCAGAAGAAAGAAATCACGAATCAGAAATTGATCAGCTTCTAAACCTCAAAAATAAACTCTTCCCGAAAGGTACTGCTCAGGAACGCTATGACAATTTTCTGAATTTTTATATGGACGATCCACTTTTTATCAGGAAATTCTTTGACGCATTCAGCCCGCTCGATTTCAAATATTATATTTTAATTGAAGATCACGAATAGGTAACAATATAAAAAGAAGCTTCCTCAAAATGCCAAAATCTTGTTACACTGAGCGGAGTCAAAGTGAAAGCTGCAAAGTTTAAATCATTGTGACCCGCGCTTCGACTCCACACAGTGTGAAAGCATATTAGCATTTTGAGAATACTTCTTATAAATAAAAGTATATGATTATCAGTCTTTCAGTTTCACATCTCCGAACTTAGATACAACTGTAATCTTTGTTCCAGAACCAGTTCCGATTTTGCCCTGATATTGTTTTACTTTATAGGATTTATCTTCTTTTGAAGGCTGCTGGGTAAAATTAACATTGGTTGAAGGGTAACTGAAATTGCCATAACTTACTGTTACATTAAAACGATTAGCCTCAGCAGGAAGTATAACCGACGAATAAGCAGCCTGAATATCCACATTACCAACAGAGTTTGTCAGCTCATCAATTTTGAAATTACCTGAGTAACTAAGCTTAATTTTTCCTGATCCGCGCATTGTTCCGATTTTGGCTCCCGAATAATCAATATCCGCATCCAGATCTGTTACATCACCAATACTCAGTTCCCCGAATTTATTGTTTAACAGTAATTTAGTTACCTGTTCAAGCTTAATATTGGAATAATGGCTTTCTATTTTTGCACCATCCATCTTTCCTATATTTGCGTTACCATAATGTACATCAATGTTGTTATCAGCATTTCCCAATGAAGCCGCAGAAAAAGTACCGTATCGCGAATCAATCGTTAATGGCGCCATAAAAGACGGAATATCAGTATTTCCAAATTTGTTGTGGACAATCAGCGCGTTTTCTTTTGGCATATATACCGTGTAATCAATCTGGATAAAGTTTTTTTCTCCTTTTTTGTTATTCCAGCCATTTTGCCCAAACTGGCCTTTATTGATTACCGTAGTAAGATTAATTTTATTTTTTTCCCTTTTTTCATCAATTGCCACCGCACTCAGATATTCCGAAGCACGTCCATCTGTTGACGCATTGGCCGTAATAACAATTTCAACTTTAATTTCTTTTTTACTCCAGAGATTTATTTTTACCTGCCCAAACTGATTATCGACCGAAAGCATATCCTGGTCTTTTACATCAAATACTTTCGTGATATTTCTGCGTTTTTCTACGAGTCCGGAAAGGTCAGGGTCTATTGCATATACTGCTTGCGGCAGTATAGCGGTCATACTAAATAACAGGTGAATTACTATTTTCTTTATCGTCGCCATTTTTGACACTATTAATACGCTGTAAGATATTTATTTGTTGGTTGAGCAGATCAACCTGCCATTGCAAATTCTTTACCATGGCCTGCAATAATGCTTCCTGGTTGGGAGCATTGGATAAATTGGCGCGAAGATTTCCATAACTTACCTCCAGACTTTTCAAATCTGCTGAGAAGTCCTTGTAAAGCTCCGGATTGTTACGTGTCAGCTTAATGATTTCATCCCTCTTTTCATCAATTGCCAACGTATACTGATTGAATTCGCGGGCGTAACCAGGTACTTTGAGCGCCACTGCCGGATCACGGGTTACACCATATTGGTTGTTCAGGTAAACCAGAAATCCTACACCGATCACTACAAATACACCGGCAGCAATCCGCCAGTCGAACCAGGCATTGCGTCCCCAGGATTTTAAAATTTTAGCGTTTTTTTTTGGTTCTGTAAGTGGAGTAGAACCATGGATCTTAGTTTCTATTCGATCCCATAAATCATCCTGAGGCAAGAAATTGTCAAATCCATCTCTATTATCACGCACAAACCGCTCCAGACGATCTTTTTTATCAGAATACTTTTTCATTTGTAACTTACTGGTAAAGTGTAAAGCTCTTGTTTCAAATGTTTATAATTTTAAAAGTTTCAAACGCATACTCCCAAAAACAACCCTTCCATTCTCCCATTCCTTCCTTTCCTCCATTCCTCATCTTTCCATCATTTCCACCAGCTTCCGTTTTGCCCTCATGTATTGCGTTCGGGATGTAGATTCACTGATTCCCAATACTTCCCCGATTTCTTCATGGTCGTATCCTTCAAATAAATAAAGGCTTAAAACTACTCTGTAACCATCCGGCAATCGTAGTACGGCATTACGGATTCGTTCGACTTCCAAAGAATTGTCATCCTCATCCCAAATCGTGATTTCCTCGGAGGGCCCTCCTTCTCCATCCATCGATTCCTGCCATTCATCAATTTCAACCCATTTTACCTTTCTGCTCCTGACCTGGTTGATGGCTTTGTTTACTACAATCTGTTTAAGCCACGCTCCAAATGTCGACTGATGCCGAAACTGGTGCAGGTTTGAGAAAGCATCTACAAAGGCCTCTTGCAAAGCGTCCTCTGCCTCACCAATATGGTTTATGATCCGCATGCAAATGTTGAACATTGCCTTCGAATAGCTTTTATAAAGCTCATATTGCGCTTTACGCTCTCCGAGTTTACATCGCTCCACCAGTTCGACATGCCGGTCAGTGTACAAATTTGTTTTCAAGCAAAAGGTTTAGTTTTGAACGTTCTGAATCAAAGACACCTATCATTTAAAGATGTTGCATATTATCAATAAAAAAATCAAAAATACGTTTCCGAACAAACAGAATGGATAGATTGTTCTTTGAATACGCCATTCGTATCTTTGAGAACTATAGAATTATACTGACTGCACGACGAACCTTAGCCGATCGCTGAAAGCCGACAGCCCATTAATATGAAAACGTTCAATATCCCGGATTTTTACAGAAGCCACATTATAACTCCGATCAAAGAGTTCAGGCGTAAAAATGATAAACTTAAAAGAGACTTTACACCTACTCTGCTGGACTTTGGCCCGGTACAATTTCTGATCGCACGCCATTTCGGATTTTGTTATGGCGTGGAAAATGCTATTGATATTGCCTACAAAGCGATTTCTGAAAATCCTGACAAACGAATTTTCCTGTTAAGTGAAATGATTCACAATCCGGATGTAAACCGTGATCTGACAGACCGGGGCGTAAAGTTTTTAATGGATACAAAGGGAAAACTCCTCATTCCCTGGGAAGAACTGACGCCGGATGATATTGTAATCGTACCGGCTTTTGGAACGACCATCGAAAACCAGAAAAAACTGACGGAACTTGGCATTAACTCCTACATATACGATACAACCTGCCCGTTTGTAGAAAAAGTATGGAACCGTGCGGCACAAATCGGTGAGAAAGATTACACGATTATTGTTCATGGAAAACCTTTTCATGAAGAAACCCGCGCTACTTTTTCCCATAGCAAAGAAAATGCTCCGACCATTGTAGTCGAAAATATGGAACAGACGCAGAAGCTGGCCAAATATATAACAGGTGAAATGCCTGCACAAAACTTCTTTGAAGAATTTCATGGACAATTTTCAGAAGGTTTTAATCCGGAAAAAGACTTGCAGCGTATTGGAGTAGTAAATCAGACAACAATGCTTGCGTCTGATACACAAGGTATTGCAGATTATCTGAAAAACGTTATGATCAGGCATTACAATCTAAGGCCGGAACAGGTCGAAAATCATTTTGCCAATACCCGCGATACGCTGTGTTATGCAACGAACGATAACCAGGATGCTACTTATGCATTGCTCACCCATGATGCCGATGTGGTTATCGTTGCAGGCGGATACAATAGTTCGAATACTTCCCACCTGGTCGAACTTTGCGAGATTAAATTCCCGACGTATTTCATCGAATCCGTTAATAAAATTCTGGATAAGACATTAATCAGGCACTTTAACCTGCATACCAAAGAAGAAATGGTGACAGAAAATTATCTGCCTCAAAATACCCCGGTTCGTATTATGCTTACCTGCGGCGCTTCCTGCCCGGATGCCGTTGTAGAAGGTATTTTATTGAGATTATTATCCTTTTTTGACGGAGCGAAAGCGGTAGATGAGGTGATGGTTGGGTTTTGAAAATTTTAATATGCCCTCAATTAAAAAATTAAACGAATTTTTCACTCATGGAAACGCTGGAAGAACTTACGGTCAAATATCAGCAGGTCACCAAGGGTGTGATTGACTATGAGAAATATAATCTGTATGCCATTTCTCACCATTCCACTGTTATAGAAGGCAATACGCTTACCGAAGTAGAAACACAAGTATTTCTTGATCAAGGTTTAACTGCAAAGGGAAAACCTTTAATGCATCATCTTATGGTCAAAAACCATTTGGAAGCATTACAATTTGTAGTTAATCAGGCTCACAAGAAGACTTCTTTAACACTTTCATTTATCAAACAGGTGGCGGCAATCGTTATGAAAGATACGGGAACAGTTCACAATACTGTTTTAGGTAATTTCGACACCTCAAAAGGCGATTTACGTTTGTTAAATGTTTCGGCAGGAATTGGCGGCAAAAGCTATATGAATTATAGCAAAGTCCCGCAAGCAATGAAGGAGCTATGTCAGGATTTTGAAAGCCATGTAACGGCTGAAAAACTCACAACAAACCAGGTAAATGATCTGGCTTTTCTTCTTCATTATCAATTTGTAACGATTCATCCTTTTGCAGATGGAAACGGCAGAACAGGACGATTATTAATGAACTACATTCAGGCATTCTACGGCAAGCCTTTAACTGTTCTTTTCTCCCAGAATAAAACGGACTATATCAATGCGCTTGTTGAAACACGCAGAGAGGAAAATATTGAAATCTTCCTGGATTTCATGAGAGAGCAACATATTTCTTATCTCCAAAATGAAATTGCGAGATTACTGGAACCTGCTATAACACGGAAATATTTTGGTGGAGTTGGATTATTTTTCTAAAATATGTACTTATTGACTTAATATTCACTGTGCATTCATTATCAATCGCATGGGTGATTTTCTGTTATAATTTAAAATATAACTCGCTAAATCATTAAATACTTATACTTCTACTGTTAGAAATAATAAAAGATTACATTAGACGTATAATTGAAAATGTATTTAGCACATGAAAATCTCTTTGGTCTCAGCTTTTAGTCTGTTAATTTTTTTATTCCTTTTCAACAGTTGCTCTTCCATAAATGAAATCAGAATAGCAGGAACCAACTTCACGGACGAGATCAGCCAGTCACAGAACCTGGTTTTTACTTTTAATAAAGATCTGGTCAATGAAAGTCAGCTTGACAGTTGGGATTCAACACAATACGTAAAGTTTGAACCAGCGGTAAAAGGAAAATTTAAATGGACGGCTCCAAATGAACTGGTTTTTTCCCCGGTTGCCGGTTTCGGTTCTGCCACTGCGTATAAAGCAAAACTGACTGATTTTTTATTAACTAATACTGCCAAAGAGAAAAAGTACAAAGTTACAAGTAACCCTGTCAATTTTCATACACCATATCTGAACCTGGTCGAAACGGAAAGCTGGTGGGGATTGTCCAAAGAAAGTGGCAGACAGGAAGCGCGTTTAAAACTTATTTTCAATTATCCGGTAAATGCCCGGAATGTGGCTGAACGGCTAAAATTAATACTTACTGATAAACCGGCAGACTTTAAAGTTTTGCCATCAACCGACGAAAAGTCTGTTACACTTTCACTGACCAATACGGGTAAGGCTGATAATAATTCAGTGCCCGTTTCTATTCAGATCAGTAAAGGATTAAAAGCCCAAAACACGACTTATGTAACGCAGGAAATTATTTCTGTAAGTACCAGTTTACCTTCACCGCTTCATTTGGAAATAACTGACATCAAAACAGGTTTTGAGAATAACAGTGCATTTGCAAGAGTAATTACAACGCAGGAATTGAATCCGGAAAGTATTGGAAATGGTTTTGCCATTAATCCTGCCATAACTTTTAAACCGGAAATTACTGAAAATGGCTTTATTATCCGTGGTGATTTTAATGAAACAGACACGTATTCTCTACTGATTAACAAGTCGTTAAAAGGAATACTTGGGCCATTATTGGAAGAAGAAACTTCACGTGACCTGTTTTTTGGTAAAATGCCTGCGGGAATCTCATTTGCAAATAAAAAGGCATTGTACATGACTTCCAAAGGTTCACGCAATATGGGCGTCCAGATCGTAAATATTCCAAAAGTACAGGTTAAAATAGCCAAACTTTACGCCAACAATATCCTGAATTATGTACGGAATAATCGTTGGGATGATTACACACAGATTGGTGAAGAATGGAAACCAAGTGGCGCTTATCAGTATAGTGATGATGTCGAAAGTAATTTCAGTGATATCATTGTGGATAAAACCGTTGAAACTGAGAATCTTCCCAGGAATAAAGGAATTTCGGCACTGAACATTGCATTGCCTGACGACAATCAGCGAAAGGGAATTTATTTGGTTTCTGTTCATTCAAAGGAAGAAGCGTACATGAGCGCTACCAAACTTGTTTCCATTTCTGATATCGGGTTGATCGTCAAACAGGGAAAAGATGAGATCTGGATTTTTGCCAATTCTATAAAAACCAATGAGCCGCTGGCTGATCTGGAAGTGACCTTGCTAAGTTCCAACAACCAGTCGGTACACACACTTACTACTGACGGGCAAGGCATTGCGCATGTTGAAAAACTTAGCGAGAGAGCGCCGGGTTTTAAAATTGCGATGATTACTGCAGGTAGTAAAGAAGACTTCAATTATTTGCTTTTAAATGACACACGCGTTGAAACTTCACGTTTTGAAGTAGAAGGACAACGTGATAATGTTTCCGGTTTTCAGGCATTTATTTATGGTCAGCGGGATATTTACAGGCCGGGGGAAACGATGCATTTTAATACCGTTCTCAGAATGCAGAACTGGCAGACTGCCAAGGAAATCCCTTTAAAACTTCGTCTTGTTACTCCAAACGGGCGTGAATACCGGACCTGGCGAAAAAGCACCAATGAACAGGGAGCAGTTGAAACAGAAGTTGTAATAGACGCAGCTGCTTTGACAGGAACGTATATCCTGGAAGTTTATAATGCAAATGAGATACTGTTGGCTTCGCATCCGGTAAGTGTAGAAGAATTTATTCCTGACCGGATTAAGGTTGATTTAAGCGGTGCACAAAAAGAGTATGTTTCCGGCGGAACCGTAGTACTGACGGCAACCGCAACCAATTTGTTTGGACCGCCGGCTGCTAACCGCACTTATGAAATGGAATTCCAGCTGAAACGAAAAGGTTTTTTTGCTACCGGGTTCCCTGAATTCACATTCGATATACCTGCCGAAACTACTTTTGAAAAGGAAGGCAGGCAAGGCGTTACCAATGCACAAGGACAAGCTATTGAAAGATTTCCCCTGGCGCCAGGGCTGAAAGATATTGGCGTACTGGAAGGAAAAATCTACGTAACCGTTTTTGACGAAAATGGCCGTCCGGTCAACAGATTACAGCGTTTTGATGTATTTACCCAACCTGTATTTTACGGAATCAGGTTGCCAGGATCTTATATGGGCGTCAATGCACCTGTTCCGGTTGACATTGTAGGTGTAAACAACAAAGGGAATTTACAAGGCGGAACTTCTGCGAAAGTGGAAGTAGTGCGCCTTGAATACCAGACTGTTGTTGAAAAAAAGAATGAACAATTACGCTATACTTCCCGAAAGAATGAAAAGGTTGTTTATTCGAATTTACTCAATTTACCGAAAGGACAGGGAATATTCAGGTATGTTCCTACGGTTTCGGGTGAATATGAAATCCGCGTTCGCCGCCAGGGTGCTGAACACTACACCGTTGCCAATTTTTATGCTTATGGTTCAGGCTATACCCAATATTCTTCCTTTGAAGTAAGTAATGAAGGAAGAGTTTTGATAGAAACGGACAAGCAGATATATCAACCCGGCGAAACGGCAAAAATTCTCTTCAAAACACCATTCGACGGGCGACTACTTGTAACTATTGAGCGAAATAATATCCTTGAACAACATGTACTGACTACAGAAAAAAAGCTACCGAACTGACAATAAACCTGAAAGAAGAACACCTGCCCAATGTTTTCGTGACTGCAACTTTGATTCGCCCGCTGGATGCATCGGATATGCCTTTGACAGTCGCACATGGTTTTGCACCTGTTCTGGTAGAAGATGCTAAACGAAATTTGTCCGTTGCAATCACATCAGTTGAAAAATCACGATCGAAAACGAAACAACAGATCAGGATTAAAACACAACCCAATACGCAGGTAACATTAGCCGTTGTAGATGAAGGAATTTTACAGATTAAAAATACCAAAACGCCGGATATTCATGGTTATTTTTACCAAAAACGAGCACTGGAAGTTACCAGTCATGATTTGTATGCATTGCTTTTCCCCGAACTGAATATTTCAGGAACATCCAGTTTTGGAGGAGACGGCTATGATCTGGAAAAACGCGTAAATCCATTAAGCAACGGACGCACAGAACTGGTTTCGTTCTGGAGCGGAATACTCACTACCAATGGAAACGGCGAAGCAACGTTTGATGTAAACATTCCGCAATTTAGCGGCGATCTGCGTGTGATGGTTGTGGCTTATAAAGACAATGCTTTTGGCTCCGCTACAAAAAACATGAAGGTTGCCGACCCGGTGGTAATCAGTGCCGGTTTACCTCGTTTTTTAAGTCCGGGTGACGAACTGATACTTCCGGTTAATATAAGCAATACGGAAAATAAAGCTGCCAATGCTACGGTTACATTGCAATTGAGCGGTCAACTGGCGGCTGGAGCGATTCCTTCCGTGCAAAAAATAATGATTCCGGCAGGCAAAGAAACGCGTGCGGTTTTTTCACTGAAAGCATTACAGGCAATTGGTATTGGCAAGATTTCCGTAAAAGTTAATGCATTTGGCGAAACCTTTACGCAGGAAACCGAACTGACAATCCGCCCGGCATCACCACTTTTAAAAACCAGTCAGTCGGGATTAATTGCTGGCGGAAAACAGGGAATTATTGACCTGACTAATTCTTTTATTCCCGCAACCAGCCAAAGCCAGGTAATATTGAGCCGCTCACCTTTAGTTCAGGGCGGCGGTAAAGCGTTGGCTACTTTGCTGGGTTATCCTTTTGGCTGTCTGGAACAAACGGTTTCAAAAGCCTTTCCACAAATCTATTTTTCTGATCTTACCAAAGCCATGGCCACACCGGTTTACATGGTGAGGAATGGTGAAAGTGATTTTAATCCTATGACAAATGTGCAACAGGCAATTCGTAAAATAGAATCGCTGCAGCTTTTTAATGGCGGAATGGCGATGTGGCCCGGAGCGACGCAGGAAGATTGGTGGACGACGGCTTATGCGGTTCATTTTCTGGAAGAAGCGCGTCGGGCAGGATTTGAAACAAACGGAAAAACACTGAGCAAAGCCACGGATTATTTAACCGGAAAAACCGGCGTAACATCAACCAAAGAAGTAATTACAGCAAGTACTGGTAACGGATTGGCATACGGAGGCGAACCTTCATCGGGCACTCAGACAAGAAAAACGGTTGTACGAAGAGAAGCTATTTATTCAATTTATGTACTTGCTTTGACCGGCCATCCAAACCGGTCTTCCATGAACTATTACAAACAAAATGCTCAGCTTCTGACAATTGATGCCAAATATTTACTCGCAGCTGCTTTTCAACTGGCTGGAGACACAAGAAGTTTCACAGCATTATTACCAAAAAATTATTCAGTAGAAACAGGTACGCAGGTTTTCGATGACAGCTATTCTTCGCCATTACGAAATCTGGCATTAGTTTTAAATACTTTAATAGAAACAGATCCTGATAATTTACAAATTACACCATTAGCCCGTCAGTTATCCAAAGCCGTACAATCTGCTTCATATATCAATACACAGGAAGCAGCATTTGCTGTATTGGCACTCGGTAAAATTGCGAAGCAAACTTCGGGATCAACCGTAATTGCATCTGTTACCTTGAATGGGAAAAATCTGGCTAAATTTGAAGGAAAGGAAGTAAAACTATCTAAAGCCATTTCCAATCAAAAACTTGCAGTAACAACTCAGGGAAAAGGAAACTTGTTTTGGTTTGCACAAAATGAAGGCATGTCTGCTACGGGCGCTTATGTGGAAGAAGATCAGGGATTGCACATCAGGCGTTCATTTCTTACCAGAGAAGGGAAACCGATTGGACAGTTACACAAGAATGATCTAGTGATCGTAAAATTATCACTATCCAGCATCAATGGATTGCCTATAGAAAATGTGGTAATAACTGATTTGCTACCAGCTGGTCTTGAAATAGAAAATCCCCGTATTACCGAACCACTTGATATGCCCTGGATTAAAAATGCTGCTATACCGGAGTACCTGGATATCCGCGACGACCGCATCCATTTTTTTACTACTGCCAATAAATCTGAAAAATCATTTTATTACCAGGTGAGAGTCATTTCCAAAGGTATATTTACAGTTGGACCGGCAGCAGCAGATGCGATGTATCAGGGTGAGTACAGGAGTTATTCGGGTGGCGGTAAGTTGAAGGTGGAGTGATAACAAGATTAGAATCTGATGAATTTCCTGTCTTTTAATTCTTCAAAATCAAATAAACGCCAGCCACAAGCAACACTGCACCGGCAATTCTTGGGAGTGTGATATGATGTATGGCAAAGCCCTGGAAGCCAAAGTGATCAATCGTAATGGCGGCAATCATTTGTCCGGCTACTACGAGGCATATCATGTTGGCGGGGCCGATATCCCTGACAATGAAGACAACAGTAAGTACATAAAATGCGCCGAGGAGCCCACCTAAAAAACGAGTGTATGGAATTTGCCTGAATTCTGAAATATTGGGTATAGGATTTTTATTAAAACAGGCAAAAGCAATAGCCAAAACCAACGTACCTATTCCAAAAGATATGAGTGCTGCAAGAATGGGATTACCTAATGATTCGCGTAGCTGCACATTTACCCCGGACTGAACCGCATTTGAAATACCAATTAAAAAGGCTAGCAAGAGGAAAAACCAATTCATTATTTAACAGACAATTTTGGATAACATTATACTTTCCTCCCACCTCTACTTGCTTACTTTTTCAACTCACTCACTTTATCCGGGTCGACCGTTTTGAAATGCCCATAGACCCGCAGGATAATTGCTAATGCAACAGTTACTTCCGCAGCGGCAACGACAATTACAAAAAGTGCAAATAATTGGCCGCTTAGTTTCTCAGGATCATAGCGGCTGAATGCAACAAGATTTAAGTTAACGGCATTCAGCATGAGTTCAATACCCAGCAATATTCCTATAAAATGCCGCTTTGTAATAGTAATTGTCAATCCGATACTAAAGAGTGCCGCGGCTACGATCAGATAATGTTCTAAAGGAATGATATTCATGAAGCAGGATTACGGTTTAACGCCAGATAAGCCGCACCAATTAAAGCGACTAACAATAAAATTGCTGCGATTTCAAATGGTAAAAGATGGCTTGTCATTAATTCTACACCTATGGTTTGGATAGTTGATTTGCTGCTGATGATATTCCCGTTCATTTTAAACTGTGAACTTAAGATGATATAGCTTAAAAAAACAAATGCGCCACTACCTATCAAAAATCCCCAGATCACGCGTGTTAACGGCACTTCTACTCTGTTTGGTGTAGAAGATATGGCTTCTTTATTTGTTTTCTGCGTAAGCATAATACCAAAAATAAGCAGTACCAGTATTCCACCCACATATACCATAATTTGTGTAACTGCCAGAAAATCAGCACCTGCCAACACATATAATGCCGCTATTCCCAAAAATGCCATAAACAAAGCAAATGCCGCGTAGATAAGATTTCTCGAAAATAATATAAAAAGTGCCGAGGCAATGGCAAGTATAGAAAAGCCGTAAAATGCTGTCGCTTCCATTTTGTTATAAAAATCTTGGACTGTTATTCCTGTTTTGGTTTCGGTTTCATCGTTGGCCGAAATGCTGGTTTGGCTTTTGGCACTTCTTCCTTTTCAGGGATAATTTCGTCTTCATTCATTTTAGCAACAACTTCTGTTTCATTAATATTCTCTTCCGTTTTTAATTCAGAAGCTGGTTCGTCAATAATAGGAGCCGGATTGATTTTCGGTTTCATTGTTGGCCGGAAAATCGGTTTCGCAACTGGCACCTCCTCAGAAGTTTTTGAGACAGGAGTTTCAGGTTCGCCTGCCGCAGGATCAATGGGATTTATGGTTGTATCAGTTTTCGGCTTCATTGTTGGCCGGAAAATCGGTTTCGCAACTGGCACCTCCTCAGAAGTTTTTGAGACAGGAGTTTCAGGATTTATTGCTGCGTCTGCCTTTGGCTTCATCGTTGGACGGAAGGCTGGTTTGGCAGGTGTTGGTACAACTTTTGCTTCTGAAATTAAAATTTCGGGATCACCTGCAGCGGAGTCGTCCGCCACAATATTAAGAGAGTTAACTTCTGCCGCAACTTCATTCGGTTCCAAATGCTTTTCAACCTTTGGCTTCATAGAAGGCTTGAAAGGTAACTTTGGAGGTAGGTTTTTTTGAATTCCTTCCTCCGGTTTTGATTCGTCCTGTTCTGTTTTTGCAATAACCGGTGTAGGTTTACGCGGCTGAAAAACAGGTTTAGCTTTTGCTGTAAGCGGAACTTCTTCTTTAGCCTCGGTTTCCTGTGGTTTCGGTTTGATTGTCGGTTTGAAAGCGGGACGCGCCGCCGGAATTGTTGGCGTTACTTCTGATGCAGTTGCCGGTTTTTGGGCGGCTTTCAGTGCTTCTTTTTCTTTCTGGAATTGTTCAAGCAAGGCCCGCTTTTCATCCGCTTCCTCCTGGCTCAGATTAGCATAACTATAAACCATATCCCTGACATCCAGCTCACTATAATCAAAGGTCTTAGTCATAGTCAGACATTCCGTTGGGCATACCGTTGTGCAAAGTCCACAGTAACAGCATTTTGCCATATCAATGTCAAATTTTGCTGCATACAACCGGATTGGCGAACCATCCGAAGCCCGCCCGACCTCTTCAATCGCACGGATCGGCTCGATTTCGATGCAATCAACCGGACATACTTTTACGCATTTATCGCACACAATGCAGTCATCCATCTCATTGTGCAGACGATAACGGCCGTTATCCGGAATAGGAATTACCTCCTGTGGGTATTGGATAGTCACCATTCCTTCCTGAAGATCAAAAAAACTTCCGGAACGAATATCTGTGAACGTGCGGCGTTTGCGTGCCTGCCACAAATGCCGCCACGTAATGCTCATCCCTTTCAGGGTAGTGCCTATTCCATCCGATATATTTTTAAAGTAAGTCGACAAGGTTAGAAGATCTCAATAGTCAATTCAAAATCGTTGTAGTGGCTAATCAGCCTATCACAAAGATAGAGTAAACTGAATAAAAACTTACTTTTCTACCAGCAGAGCTTCCAAAATCGTCGTTAATTCTTTTTGAACCGATTCTGATTTATCAGCAATATACCAGCGCTGTACATCTGCTGCGAATTCTTTATGTGTTTGGACAGGACCACCTGCCGCAGAATTTGTTTTATATTGGAGCAGCAATTTATGAGCACCCTCCGGCCGCGGGCCCCATGTGAATAGTTCATTAAACTCCTCATCCACAGCAATCAGCTTAGGAATCGAACGCCCGCCGTCAGTCGTATACTGATCCATGATCTCAGGATTTTCATCACGAAGAAGCAACTTTATACTGATCAAAGGATTAGATAATACAGCTGCCGCAATCACAGGAACATTCTGGGCGGCATCACCACACCATGCTTCGGTTAGAATAAACCAGGTCTGTGGTATTTCGATCTGCTCAATGGCACTTGTAAGTTCATCCGTAATTTCTACTTTTTTATTCAGTCGCTGCATTCTCGACAAATTCAGCTTAGTGTAATAATTCATATCTTCCGATTGCTTTGGCCCGGTTGTCCTGTTTTCCAAAACTACGGTTTCCATCAATTCCATATATTCAGCATAGGAGTAAGCGGTTTTTGTTACTGAAAGCGGGAATAAATCTGCTATGTTTTTCATTCAATATTTCTTTTTATTAAGAAACCAGTTGTTGACTTTTTCGGTTCAGGATTTTGGCTTAAATCAGTGCTGATTCTTACACCCAGCCTTGCTACCGATGATTTCCAAAATAATTTGTCAGATAATTCAAATACTTTTTAGCCAAATCATCCCTGTCAAAATGCACCTTTGCATAATGATATCCGTTTTCTCCCTGGCTAGTCAGCAAATGAGGACGGTCAATGTAGTATTTGACTTTATCAGCAAAATCCCTGGCATTTTCCGGCTCAATAAAAATACCGGCATCCGCATCTTCAACCAATAGCCTGGAAATTCCGTCAATAGCCATTAAAACAGGTTTTTTACAGGAAAAATAATCGAAGGTTTTATTGGAATAGATCGTTTTGAAAATTTCAGTTTTTTTCAAAACAGAAGTTCCCATATCGGATGCCATAATATATTTGAATACATCATTTTTCGATACAGAATTTAAAAACTGAATATTAAGAAGTTTACGTTTTTGTACTTCTGTCATCAATTCTTCTTTCTCTTTTCCATCACCGATCAGCAAAAAGTGAGCATTTGTATTCTGTAATAAAGTGGCTGCCTCAATAATCTGTATCAGGTGATTCGCAATACCATGCGCTCCTACATAAACTATAACAAACTTTCCTTCCAGCCGATATTCTTTTCGAAAAGCAGAAACGTCCAAATCAGCACGAATCTGATCTGCCAATGGAAAATCCGCTCCATTAGAAATGTAAATGATTTTTTCAGCCGGAATATTTTTCTCCTGGATCAGGATTTCGCGAAAAGCAGGTGTTAAAACATTGATCAGTTTGGCTTTGCGATAAACATTTTGCTCAAACCAATAAGCAAACCTGATCAGTAATTTGTTTTTCAAAACCCCAACTTCAATAGCAGATTCCGGCCATAAATCTCTGATCTCAAACAGAAAAGGAATTTGTTTCCACCAGGAAAGAACAATTGCGGTAATACCTACAAATAGCGGCGGCGAAGTTACAATGATCAAATCATACTGATCTTTTCCATAAAATATCCCGCCATAAATACTGGAAAAAATAAATGAGATAAATGCCCATAATTTTTTGTAGAAACCGGTAGTATAGGATTCGGAAACATGGCAGCTAATCACTTTTACACCATCTTTATTTACTCGTTCGGCAAAATATTTGCGGGAAGTTTTATCTGACTGCTGTCCCATATAATGAACCGTGCCAGTCAAAACAGTAACCTGATAACCTTCTTCTATCCAGATACGACTCATTTCATTCCATCTGGAACCGCCGCCATCGTCATCTTTCAGAAAAAACTGATGAATAAGTAAAATATGCATCAAGGAATAGAATTACAAAAAATGTATATTTCTTATTCGTTGAGACGGTATTTGTAGAGATAAGTTTCGGCATCGCACACTATAAATGGTGCTGAAACCGGAAAGTCTTTTAAATTACGGGTTATAAAAAAATCTGATTGGGATGATATTGCAAGTTCGTATTGAACGGCATCTTCAAAATCTTTGATTGTAGTATTTAATAATGCTTTTGTATGTTTGGCATTCGAAATTTCGTGAACAATAACAATTTCAGAAATTAGTTGAATCATTTCTCTGGTTACCGATTCATTTGCAGTTTTCCTTACTTGATAATGAATATGTATCAAATTTATAATAGAAGTATATGCTATTATTTCATTTTCCTCAACTTTTGTAAACAATTTGAATGCGAAGGTGTCAAATGGCTTTCTAAATATTAAGCGATCAATTAGAATATTAGTGTCAATTCAAATTTTATGCATTTTTTCTGATGATATGTTCCCTGTAATCTGCCTTATCATCAAAGTCTTCAACTGGCTTTATACCAGCCTGGCTCTGTAATTCGCTTATTCTTTGCATTCTTGAAATTTTAGAATCCTTGTTTTCGATTTCATGGGATTCCCGGCTTTCCCGAAGTAAATTATCCAAATAATCTTCCAACGCTTTTTCTATAGTTTCTCCTCGCCCCTCTACTATTGAACGAACCTTCTGCAACTTTTTCTCATCTATATTAATTGTCAGTGTCATGGCATGTCTTCTTTTTTTATAAAAATAGAGAATTGAACCAATAGTTCATAAGCTATACAGTTTGAACAACTTTAAACCTAATAACAGTC
This sequence comes from Dyadobacter sp. NIV53, assembly GCF_019711195.1. Taxonomy (NCBI): domain Bacteria; kingdom Pseudomonadati; phylum Bacteroidota; class Cytophagia; order Cytophagales; family Spirosomataceae; genus Dyadobacter; species Dyadobacter sp. NIV53. Next base: position 4,094,854 of record NZ_CP081299.1, on the reverse strand, counting down.
CTGATATAACGTTTATCTGAGATAAAAGTAATCTGTTTACTTTCTTCCTTTTCACCATAAAACCCGGAATACCAGCCAGTTGAAATTAAAGGAGGTATTTCATCATCGTTTTCATCAAATGCGTGAATACTATATTGTTCGAAAAAGATGTCGGATGGATGCCATAACTGTTTCATTAACAATTTATTGGGAGCATTTTCTATCTGGTCTTCTATTTCCCAAAACAGTTCGCCTATCTTTTTCCTGACTTTCCTTGTATGTTTTATTCCTTTTCCTACTTGCCTGAACGCTTCAAAATGACCTTCAAAGACAAAGTCCTTTCCTCCTTCATGCAGTTTCCAACTTCCCTCCGCTTTCCGTATCCAATCATACCAGACGAATCCTGCTCCTTTACGCATCTGGTTAGAATCGCCTAATATTACTGTATTATGTCCAGCCGTTCCCATAAAATAACGGCTCCATTTTTCGTCTGTATTATATTTGTAAGAACCGGTATCACGCAAAATATTTTCACCATTCACCCAAATATCCAAATGCAGGTTATCAGCCTGAAACGGACGATCCTTATAACTGCCACAGCGAAGAAAAGTGATCATACCTGAATCCCGTAACACGTAATAACCGCTTTTGGGGAAAACTGACATCGGAGGAAAGGAGGAAAGGGAAGAAGGTAGGATATAAGCCTGCCCTTGCTCTATCCCATGCCCTAAACTTCCTTTATCCAATTCCTCCTTTCCTCCCCCCAGCCAAAACATTTCTTCCTGCCAAATTCCCGGTTCATATCCTAAATCAATATTTAGTAAATCAGCTAAGGAACCAAGTTGCGGGCGAAAATCCCGAAAATGACACTCGGTTAACGGAAAGAAAAGAGCGCCGTCATTATTTCCATAATTGGGAAGCCAGCCTGTCTTATCATCCTGGCATGAACGGAGAAAGTAAATGGATTTTTTAACCCGGTTATAAACTGTATCGCACCATCGTTCTTCATTCAATGCTGCTAATTTGAGCGCCCAGGTTAGCAACTGAATTACAACCCGATGATAATTCATGGAAAATTGCAGAAACGTTCCGTCTTCATAAATCTGATATGCAATTTCTTTCTCAAACCATTCTCTCCCTTTCTTTTTCCAACGTCTGCCTTCCGGAAAAAACGGATAAAATAAGCCAGTCAGGTACAAACCCAGTGTTTCAGTAAGAGCGTGATTATTTCTCACAGCAATTCGGGAAAAGTTAATATTATGCTCTACATGCTGCATTTGTCTGTAAATGCTGTTGATAATTTTATCGAAAACTTGTTCAGTAAGATTTAATGAGCCTTTATAATATTGAAGCGCAAAAGTCCAGTTTAAAACGCGTAGCGTAATTTCTTGTCCACATTTCCAGTTTGGCCCGCAATTGACAGGATTTGAATTGATCCAGCTTTCTATCTGGTCAAAAACGAATCTGGATTGATCCTTCTGAAAATGGAAATCATAGCGTATCAGATCATACAGAAAAGTAAACCTTGATTTTTCCCAAATGTATTTTATATCTCCTGCTTCCTGAAAAAAGTCTGGAATTTCACTCCAATGCCGATTACTTTCATATGTAAAACCAGTTTCAGGATTTGTATGCCAATCTGTAACGGTAAACCAGTTTGAACTGAAAAAGAGAAATTTATTTTGATGGATTAATTCAATCCGGTTTTTTATAGAAGTAAAGTCCTGATCTTTAAAAATTCCCGGATTATCTATTTTCGAAAAGAACTGAACCGGAAGATTATGCCAGGTTTCTAACGATACAAATTGTAATTGCCTGGTATGTTTCGGGAAACGGATTTTTAGCCATCCGGTTTTTATTTGCAGCATATACCAGATTCTGAAAACCACATAACGTATTCCCATATTCTTAAACAGCTGAACGAGGGAAAAAGCATTTCTCATAATTTGAATTAAAACACTTGAAATTTTAAACCGAAACACTGTTTTTAGATGAATGTCTTATTGATTAGTCACAAAAAAAGGACTAACCCAATACGGATCAGCCCTTTCCAATTACTATGACGAAATTTATTTATTAGCTGCTGACTTTTAGCCGATGGCTATTAGCTCTCTGTTTCTTTAAATTATAAATGGTTATTTTTTTACTTTAAACCACTTGGCGGCCACTATTAACTCATTTACCCCGCGGCGACTGCTTTGAAATCTAAACTCTCGAAACCGATTCTTCAACCAATTTAGTCCATTCCGGCAGTTCAGGAATGCCGGGTTTACGCTTTCCAAAAAACTGATTAAACATCGTTCCTTCTTTATCAATCAGTTCAATACCTGTTACGATGCCAGCTTCACTTGGTTTTTTTACAACCCATGCCTCATCAATCGCGTCTTCACGTAAATGCAGATTAAATTCCGGATCCATAATGTTTAACCATGGCCCCATCTCGAATATCTTTTTGATTGGCCCCGTATGGATCTGAATGCAATTCTGGTTTGATACAAATACCATAATGGGAACCTGTGATTCGGAGGCTGCATTGAATACCGATTTCATACTTTCAGGTTTAATCTGGTATGCATGGCCCTCAGGTGCATTGCGCAAAGCCTGTTTCCGGGATAATTTATATTTACGCAATAAGGTAAAAAAGTCGTGCGTATCTTTCAGTGCAAGCCATTCTGCCTGGAACGCCGCGACGTCAATATCCGGAGTCGTTTCTTCTTCTGTTTTTTTCTCAGGTTTTGGGGTAATAACTAGAGATACATCCTGTTCAGCAGCTTTATATTTTTCTACCAATGCATTGTAAGCATCCTGATTGCTTTTTTCTGTAAGGTATATTTTATGCGTGGCATCCCCGTTGCTATTAAAAAACTGAATACTGAACCGGTCATTTTCATGAACAGCAAAGCCAAATTTCCAATCTCCCAGAAACATTCTCAAATCAATATCCGGCCCCAGTACAAGTCCTACATGGTTATTAAAAGACACATTTTCATACGTTCCTTTTCGTTCATGCACCACATGATCATTACGCGTTAATGCCATCACATTGCCAAGTGAGCCAACTTCTTTTAATAATTCACGAAAATCACCTTCCAGAAGTGTAACATTTTCTCCAATGCCTGTCGCTACCAGTTCCGCTTCGGTAGTATTCAATTCTCTGGCTGCATCTCGGATACGGGTTTTCGGATTCTGGGCTTTAAATTCTGCCCAGCTTTCTTTCAGTTCGGTACGGCTTGTGGTGAGGATCGTTTTCATAGTGAATTTACTTTGAGATATTTATTAGTAAGATTTTCAAATAGTTAAATTTTGTTTTTCAATTTATCACACTGCAACCTGAGCAGGAACCATATCGGGAACAATAATCGGAAAATGGGTATTGTCAGGCTGTATAATGCGTACAGATAATCCGAAAGCGGCTTTGATATGATCTTCGGTAAGTACCTGTTCCGGCGTTCCTATTGAAAAAGAACAGCCATCTTTCATCATTAAAACCCGGTCTGCGTATTGTAATGCCAGATTCAGATCATGTACAACTGCAATAACACCATAACCTTTTCCGGTCATTTCACGCGCCAGCCGGAACGTTTCATACTGATGCAGCAAATCCATTCCGGTTGTAGGTTCATCCAATAAAATGAATCCGTCTTTTACCCCCCAAACCTGAGCCAGTGTTCTTGCCAGCTGCACGCGTTGTTGTTCTCCTCCGGAAAGTGTTGGAAATAAACGGTTTTTTAAACAGGCAATTCCTACTTTTTGAAGGCAATGATCTACAATGGCGAGGTCGCGCTGAGTTGGTTGTGAATCATAAAAAGGATAACGTCCCATTTGAACGATTTCCTGGACTGTAAAAGCAAGTGTAATAGAATTTTGCTGGGCTAGTACGGCACGGCGCTGAGCCAGTTCTTTCAGTTTATACTTTTTAAGATCTTTTCCATGAAATGAAATAGTGCCGGAAGTAGGAGTATGTTCCCGTGACAACAACTTCATCAGCGTTGATTTTCCTGCTCCATTGGCCCCTACTATTGCCCAGAATTCGCCTGTTCTGGCCTGGAAATTAATGTCTTTAACGAGCGATCTGTTTTTAACACCAAAGTGAACATTACTTGCTTCTATCATATCCTGCTTCTTTTCTGGTTCCAAAGAATATAAAGAAAAAACGGCGTACCCAAAAGAGCTGTAATGATTCCAATCGGTAATTCGGAAGGAGCTACAATGGTACGGGAAATGGTATCTGCCAATGTTAATACAATAGCCCCACCAAATGCTGAACCGACTAAGAGTGTCTTATGATCGGGTCCAAATGCATTTCTGATAATATGCGGCACAACCAATCCTACGAAACCAATCGTACCAGCAACGGCAACTGAAGCACCCACACCCATCGTTGCCAGAATGATAACCTGACGTTTTAGAGTTTTCATATTTACGCCCAATGCAGCAGCCTGGCTTTCTCCTAAAACCAACAAATTAAGGGCTTTGGATAAATACGGCATAAAAAGAACCGAACAAAAAACAAAAGGTGCAACTGCCATTACCGAAGTCCAGTTAGCTCCGCCCAGGCTACCAAGGCTCCAGAAAGTTATAGTACGAAGCTGTTCGTCGGTAGCCATATAAGTCATTAATCCGGTAACAGCACCTACAAAAGCATTGATAGCAATACCACATAATAAAATCGTGGCAACTCCTCCGTCGCCGGCAACTTTTGATAACTGATAGACCAGCATCGTTGTAAGTGCCGCTCCGATAAACGCTGCCATAGATAATGTATAAGCACCTCCGACTTCGCTGATGATCCCAAAATATTTAATATTCAGCATGATTACAATCACTGCAAATAGTGAAGCTCCGGAAGTAACGCCTATCAATCCTGAATCGGCAATCGGGTTACGGAAAAGTCCTTGTAAGGAAGCTCCTGCAATGCCTAACCCTGCTCCTACAAGTACTGCCAGACAAACACGCGGCAACCGGATAATCCAAAAAACGAGTCCTTTTTGTTCTTCGTAAGCGGCAACATTCGTCAGCCCTAATTTAAATCCAATGATTTGACCAAATTCTTTAAAAGAAATAGGCAAAGCACCCGTACTTGCTGAGAATGCCATACAAACGAGTAAAATCAAACTCAGGACAACCGCAACCCGCATGGTAGAAACCGAATTTCTGGCTTTTTCCACAGTAAGTATTTCTATGTTTGTCTCTGATTTACGAATCGTTTCAGCCAGCATAACTATTTAATTTTTTGAGCCAGTTCCATGGCTGCCTTTCCTAATCTCGGCCCAAAACCTGTTAATAACTGTCCATCCATAGCAACTATTTTCCGGTTTCTTCCGGCATTGGTATTAGCAATTCCAGGCACTTTCAAAAGCCCTTCTGCACCGTCCACACTTTCCAGTCCGCTTGTAAATAAAACAAGTACGTCCGGATTAGCGGCTAAAAGTGATTCGGAAGTCAATGGTTTAAATTCAGTAAAACCTTCAACTGCATTTTTATTTCCGGTCAAAGCAAAAATTTTATCGAGAGAGGTTCCCGTTCCCGAAACCATTAAAGTGCCTGTCCCTCTTGCGTATATGAAAAGAAGTTTTTTCGGAGATGCAGGTTTAGTAATCTTAGCCATGTCAGCTTCGAGGCTTTTTACCAATTTTTCAGCCTGTGGTTTGGCATTGAAATAAGCGCCTACTTCCCTGATCAGTTTGATAGCCCCTTCTTTCGAATACTCTTGTTTGAACTCAACTACCTTTTTGCCGCTGCTGTTTAATTGCTTAATTACACTGGCAGAAAGCATACTTTGATCCGTATAAACGATCACGTCCGGATTCAGTGTAATAATTCCTTCTGCTGAAATATTACGGTTGTGTCCTATTTTTGGTATTTTCCCCATCGAAGCCGGATAGGTACTCGTTATATCTACGCCTACTAACTGGCTTTCTAACCCTAATCCTGAGATAATCTCACTCAAAGTGCCATTTGCAGACACAATGCGCATAGATTGGGAAGCAAAAACAGTTGCTGGCCCTGAGACCAGCAACATAACGAAGAGTAAGTAATAATACGATTTTCTAAAAGTTAACATTTAGGGTTTGTTAAAGTATTTCTATTTCTTGTGAGCGAAAATCCTGTCAATTTCCAGTGTCAGAAGTGTTTCCTGAAAAAGTCCTTTTATTTCTTCCATTTCATCTTCATTAAACGACAGCATAAAATTTGGAATAGGTGATGGCAGAAGGACATTCTTACCATTTGGCAACGCCGTTTCCATGGAATGAAACTGGTTTTTATCATATAATACAGAACGAAATCCATTCAATCCGTCTTCTGTAAAAATGAACAGAAAGTTGCCAAATACGAAGTTGTAATGGTCGCAGCAGTTACATTGGCCAATATACCCGTTGTCTGACTGGCTCAAAATACGCAGGGTATTAAAAGAGTGCGAAGCGTCGTCTTGCATGATTACTTGAATTAAAATGCCACTGGATTAATTTTAATATTCAGGAATTTTGATTTCGCCATTACGTCTGTATGGGCAAATATAGGATATTTATTTAGACCAAGTATAAACAATATTAAAAATTTACTTTTCTCGCACCCTATTTATTCATACGGCTTTAATTATTGTATCTTCAAAGCTGCACCACTGCTGTAATTTTGAAGCAAATCAATTACGCAGTATTTGTATATTCCTTAACGCTAAAAAAGTTTTGAAAAAGTTATTTACCAACCTAACCTTCTGGGTTCTGACTGCTATTACCTGCGGTGCACTTTTGGGCCATTACTATCCTCAAAAGGGCATTGAAATGGAATTTCTAGGAAAAGGATTTATTCAGATCGTCAAGATATTTATCAACCCGATTATTTTCCTGACCATCACACTGGGAATTATTGGAATGGGTGACCTGAAAAAAGTAGGTAAGGTTGGAGCCAAAGCACTTTTGTATTTTGAAATAGTAACCACATTAGCACTTTTGGTGGGTGTCATTGTTGCAAATATTATCAGGCCGGGAGATGGTGTAGTAACGAATAACCTGCAAAAAGGAGACATATCTGTTTATGCCAATAAAGTACATGATTTCAGTTGGTTACAATTTTTCTTAGATAATGTAACGTTACAGGTTTTATTGTTTTCACTGGTTTTAGGAACTGTTCTGAGTAAATATTCCGGAAAAGATAAAGTTATTCACTGGCTGAGCTTTGCTTCCAAATATGTTTTCAAGGCTTTACACTGGGTTATGATATTTGCTCCGATCGGTGCGTTTGGCGGTATGGCGTTCACAATCGGTAAATACGGAATCGCTACTTTACTGCCTTTGGGAAAGCTGATGATCACTGTATATATGACAATGGCCATTTTTGTTTTTGGCATACTTGGACTGATTTTAAGAACATACAAAATCAGTATATGGTCATTCCTGAAATATATCCGTGAAGAATTACTGATCGTTCTGGGTACATCTTCGTCTGAAGCGGCTCTTCCTTCCGTTATGGAAAAGCTGGAACGCATGGGTTGTTCAAAACCGGTTGTGGGTTTGGTTGTGCCTGCCGGTTATTCATTTAACCTGGACGGAACCACCATTTATCTTTCTATGGCAACGATCTTTCTGGCTCAGGTTTTTAATGTACATCTCACGATGGGGCAGATATTTTCAGTAATTGGCATTTTAATGGTAACTTCAAAAGGTGCAGCAGGGGTTACCGGAAGCGGATTTGTGGTGCTTGCTTCTACGCTTACAGCTATAAAAGTTATCCCCATAGAAGGATTGGCGTTATTACTCGGTGTGGACCGTTTTATGTCTGAAGCCCGTGCAATTACAAATATTATTGGAAACTGCGTGGCTACAATCTGGCTGGCTAATAATGAAAAAGAATTTGATCGCGATAAAATGAATTATGCCTTTGCCAATGTAAGGGAAACAGAGAATGTAATAACCGATAATTTTACTGATGTAACACGGATTAAATGACTTTGGAAAATCATTTAACCCGTTCGTTTTTCTGATTTACCTTAGTAATTACATACTGAAAGCAGATTTTAGAGTTTTCTTTTAACTTTGTAACAATAGCTTTTAAACATATGAACAATAGAGATTATATTGTTTCAGACCACCGTTTAATGTTGGGTAAACCTGTTATAAAAGGTACGCGTATAACTGCTGAATTAATTTTGCGTAAATTAGGTGAAGGCGCTACTATGGATGAATTGCTCTCAATGTATCCTCATATAAACAAGGAATCTATACAGGCTATATTGCAATATGCCGCAGAACTTATAGCCAATGAAGAAAATTTAGAATCAGCTGCATGATTTTGGCTGATGAAAATATTGATCATGGACTAATAGATAGAATTAGAAAAGCTGGTTTTGAAGTCTATTCAATATACGAATTAATGCGCGGCGCTTCCAGATGAATCAATTATTGAATTATCAAGAAATCCCCCACGAATTATTCTCACGGAAGACAAAGATTTTGGTGAATGGGTTTATGCACATCATATTCAAAATATTAGTGTCCTTTTCTTGCGTTATCATTTTTAGGATACTGAAATTATCAACAAAATCATTCTAAAGTTGCTCACAGAACGAGCTAGTAACTTAATTGGCCATTTTACGACCATAACGATTCATAAAATTCGGTCAAGACCTTTTTGAATAGCCCAATTTATTGTGAAAACTGCCAGCAATTCAAGGCCGATAAAACCAAACACTTCCTTGCACTTTCCACTTATTCAACATTACCTTTGAGCATCAAATTATGGCAACAAAGGAAAAATGACAAATCAGGAAACAATAGACATACCTACCCGTTCAAAAAGGCTATTTATTGGGGAAGAATTTGATCTGAAAAAATGGGAAGATCTTCAGCCGTTTTACGAAAATCTTAAGACCCGGGAAATAAATTCCGTTCAAGACCTGCGGCAATGGTTTCTGGATCGCAGCGAACTGGAATCATACTTATCCGAAAACTTCGCCTGGCGTTATATCCGTCAGACATGTGATACAGCCAACACAGGCCTGATCAATGCATTACAGTTTTTTATCACAGAAATACAGCCAAAATTGGCGGAATATGGTAATGAACTGGATAAGAAAATAGTTGAAAATGCATTTCTGGGTGATTTGACGGAAAAAGGATTTGATATTACCCTTCGCGGAATGAAGAAAGCGATCGAGATTTTCCGGGAAGAAAACATTCCGGTCATTACCGAAATGCAAACAGAAGAACGCAAGTATGGCGCCATTGCCGGTGCTATGACGGTGACATTAGATGGCGAGGAAATAACTTTGCAAAAAGCAGCAGACCGCCTTCAGTCCACCGATCGTACTATCCGGGAGGAAGCCTGGCGTGCAATAAGTAACCGTCGCTACGAAGATCATGAAAAGCTGGATGACCTTTTGAACAAATTGGTAAGTCTTCGTGATCAGGTAGGCAGGAATGCCGGTTTTGCCAATTACAGAGATTATATGTTTGCCGCAATGGGCCGGTTTGATTATACCCCGCAGGATTGCTTCGACTTCCATGCATCTGTAAAAGAAGCTGTTGTCCCATTACTAGATGAAATGGCGAAGAGCAGAAAAGATGCGTTAAAAGTAGACGTACTTCGTCCCTGGGATACCAAGGTTGATCCAAAGGGACTGGCTCCATTGGTACCATTTAAAACAGGTGAAGAATTACTGGATAAAACAATCCGTTGTTTCAGCCGCCTTGATCCGTTTCTGGGAGATTGCCTGCGGATTATGAAAACCATGAAACATCTTGATCTGGAATCAAGGAAAGGAAAAGCGCCGGGTGGTTACAATTATCCTCTGGATGAAATTGGCGTTCCCTTCATTTTTATGAATGCAACTTCCAACCTTCGTGATATGATTACGATCCTGCATGAAGGCGGACATGCCGTGCACTCACTTGTAACGCGTGGCCTAACACTAAATTCATTCAAACATACGCCGTCAGAAGTTGCTGAGGTTGCATCGATGTCGATGGAGCTGATCACAATGGATTTCTGGGATGAGTTTTTTACCAATGAACAAGATCTGAAACGTGCCAAGATACAGCATCTGGAATCTATTATAGAAACGCTTCCCTGGGTAGCAACAGTTGATAAATTCCAGCATTGGATGTACGAAAACCCGAAACATGCTGTTGAACAACGCACTGAAGAGTGGGTGAAAATTTACAGCCAGTTTACAGATAATGTAATGGACTGGTCGGGGCTGGAACAATTCAGGGAATATCTTTGGCAGCGTCAGTTACATATTTATGAGGTTCCTTTTTACTATATAGAATATGGTATTGCACAGCTTGGAGCTATCGGGGTTTGGAAAAATTACCGCGAAAATCCGCAAGCTGGCCTGAAAGGTTACCTGGATGCACTTAAACTGGGCTATACTGCACCAATTACTGAAATTTACGCGGCAGCCAATATCCCGTTTGATTTTTCCCAAAAACACATTACCGAACTCATGCAATTCGTTAGAACCGAGCTGGAACGATTAAAAATTTAACAATATCGTTCCCACAATTTGGTGGTTGTTAAAAAGGCGGTTATTTTTGTGCATATTACTTTGAACCGATACAAAGATGAAATTTAGTAAAATAGTAGCATTTGTGGCATGTGTGGCACTGTTGTCTTCCTGTGATTATCAAAAATATAACCATATAGGCCAGACTGATGTAAACGCAACAAATCAGTATGTATACGGTGTGAGCCCTGATTCTTTGCCAAAACAGATGTCATTCAAGTACGAAGCAAAACCTGAAATTGAAACACGTGTGAATGCAATTCGTGCAAAATTGTTCGGTGGAGCATCCAGCGCTGTTGTAGTAGAATAATTTTTTAAGCCAAGATATATTTTGGGATATCCTCATTTTAATGGGGGTATCTTTTTTTTTAACAAATATCTCAAATATGCAAATTGAACAATTTCAATATGCCTGTATTGAAATTTGTGGAAATATTTCCTGTAAAGGAATTTTCATTAATTGAATGAAGTTGTGACAATTGAACAATTTTAATTTACTTTACTATCTCAAAGTAATTAAAATTGTAGTTCTTACACATTGACTAAGTAATAAATAATACACAAAATCATGAATATAGCCTTGGTAACCGGTTCAGCCGGACTGATAGGAAGCGAATCTGTGGCCTTCCTGGCAGATAAATTTGATCTTATAATTGGCGTTGATAATAATCTGCGTGAATATTTTTTTGGAGCTGATGGAAATACAGAATGGAACAAGAACAGGATCCAGGATGCATTTAATAATTACAAACATTATGCTGCTGATATCCGTGAAGTTAACCAGCTGGAACCTATTTTCAAGGAATTCGGAACTGATATAAAACTGATCATTCACGCCGCAGCACAACCAAGCCACGATTGGGCAGCACGTGAGCCATTTACGGATTTTGGTGTCAATGCTGTCGGAACACTCAATATGCTGGAAATGACCCGCCTGCATGCACCGGAAGCTGTGTTTATTTTTACCTCGACTAACAAAGTATACGGAGACAATCCTAATTACCTCCCTCTGATAGAACTTGAAACACGTTATGAAATTGACGAGAATCATAAATATTTCAAGAACGGCATTGATGAAAACCATAGTATTGACCATACTAAACACTCCATTTTTGGTGCTTCGAAAGTAGCCGCCGATATTATGGTTCAGGAATATGGCAAATATTTTGGTATGAAAACCGCGGTTTTCCGTGGTGGATGCCTTACCGGGCCTAATCATTCAGGAGCTCAGTTACACGGTTTTCTTGCATATTTAATGAAATGTGCAATTACCGGAAATCACTATACCATTTTTGGATACAAAGGAAAACAGGTTCGTGACAACATCCATAGCCATGATCTGGTAAATATGTTCTGGCATTTTTACCAAAATCCCCGTCCAGGTGAAGTTTACAATGCCGGAGGCGGAAGGTTTGCCAATTGCTCTATGATTGAAGCCATCGCACTTTGCGAAACTATTACAGGAAACAAACTTTCACATTCATATTCAGATACCAACCGCGTGGGAGATCATATCTGGTATGTAAGCGATCTTTCCAAATTCAAAGAACATTATCCTGGCTGGGACTGGGAATTTGGCCTTGTTGAAACGCTGACACAAATTCACGATGGAATATCATCCAGGCTGGCGAGCGTAAAATAATTTATGCTGATCTTAATAATCTCCGGATAAGTAAATTTTATAACTTGTTCGGAGATTATTTTTTAGCCACCACACTAAACAACTATTATTATACCTTATTATAATAATAGCAGAATAAAATAACCGGTACGGGCAATTTTTGTTAAAAGGCAGATACACACAATGAATATTGAATTCAGCTCGAATCCTCTTTTATACTGGTTAGCGGGTTACACCATTGCTTTGTTGCTTTGTATTCTTATTTACGCTCAAATTAAATTTCAAAGAACTGAAACTGAGCTCTTATACCTTATTAGCGGAACGTTTCTCCTTGTCTGGATGAGAATTCCGGTGATACTTTTTAATCGGGAGCTGAATGCCGATGAGAGCCAGATGCTGAGCCAGGGAATGACACTATTTCATGATCCTGTATACTGGCGTTCAGTAGACGGAACAACCGGAGGTCCGCTAGGCAGTTACTTTTTGATTATTCCTGCCTTATTCAGAGGTGTTTTTGATTACACGACAGCACACTCCGGAGCATTGATACTGGTTTTTGTTGCTTTAATAAGCTTTTACTTTGCTCTCCGCAACTGGTTTGGAAAGGTTGTCGCCATGGCTTGCTTATATCCTTTGCTGGTTTTCTTTGCATTCACACAACAAAGCGATTTTGTTCATTATTCCAGCGAACATTTGCCGGTAGCATTAATGGGAATAATTACGTATATACTGTCCGTAATTTATAAGAGTAAATCCGGTATTATATTATTTCCGATCCTTTTAGGTTCACTCACAGCACTATTACCATTTGGTAAATTACAAACCTTACCTATGGTATTTATCCTTGTTTTATGGAGTTTTTATATATTTTGGGAAAGAAGAAAATTATTTAACGAAGGTCTTTGGTTTATTGCCGGAGGATTAGGGACATTAGCCATTTTAGCCATATTGATGGTCGCAGGCAATGTATTTCAGGATTTTTTAACTTTTTATATTCAGGGAAATTTACAATACGGTGGTGATATATCCTGGTGGGATAATATTTTGGTATTACCTGCAAACCTGCTTCTTGCTCCAACGGTAATTTTATTTCTGATTCCACAAATTGTATTGGTTTTGTTCGTTCTATTCTCAACATCCCGGCAAAATCAATTTAAAGCAGGCCTATTTATTTTTCCGCTCCTCTGGGTATTGTTCACATTACTTGCTATTTCACGTACAGGATCCGGCTATTTACACTACTGGCTTTTTGCATTGATTCCGATAGCACTTTTCTTTGCAAATTATCTTGTCCGCTTTCAGACAAAAGTTAACCACATCTTTGGTTTCTGCATTTTTACGCTGCTATGCTGTGTAGTTTTCAAAACGAATAATGTTTTGCATAACGTAAGCCTGAACCAGTACGTTTCGAACAGTAAGGTAAATAGAGAGCTGCCATTTACCGATGTAGCAAAGGAGATACTAAAATATGGAAACCGTGGTGATTACCTGGCTGTATGGGGATGGAATTGTCAGTTTTATGTAGAAACACAAATGTTGCAGGGCATTGCAGAAAATCATAGTATCAGGTCAATATATAAGCATCCGATGCAAAACCGCTATCTGAGCCGTTACGTCAGTGACCTGAAAACAAATAAACCAATTGTAATTGTGGATGCAGTGGGAAAAAACAGTTTGTGGGTTCAGGATAAGCCAACACAGGGAGTTGATAATTATCCTGTGCTGGCTGAATTTATTAACCACCATTACGCATTGGTTGCTTATGTTGATGATACCCGGCTATACGTTCGCAAAGACCGGCTGTAATCAGGAAAGCACATCCAGTACCGGTGCATTGTCTGCCCTGAGCAAATCTGTCAGTGTGGTTTTATCCAAAACAGCCAGGTTCGCATCTCTCCATTTTTCCAGCACCGTACGCAGGCTGCATGTTTCTTCATCCTTGCAATCGTCGCATCTGCCATAAAAAAACATGGAAACGCACAAGGCAGGTGCAATTGGCCCGTCGATAATTCTCAGGACTTTAGAAAAACTTACTTCGCCAGGAGGAACTCTTAACATATATCCTCCACCCTTTCCTTTCTGACTCTGAAGAACTCCATTATTACGCAGATCCAATAAAATTGCTTCCAGAAATTTCTTTGGAATCTTCTCTTTCTCTGCAATGTAAGAAATTAGCACCGGGCCTTTACCAAATTGTTCGGCTAACACTTTAAGCGCTTTAAGAGCGTATTTTGCTTTTTTAGATATCATTGTTGATCAAATGTACTTGATAATTTCGCTTGTCATTCTTCGTTAATCAAGGCATTTATGCCTAATTAATACCACTTTTGCTTTGTAATCTTTTCCGGGATTCCATCCGGGTATTAAGCTACAAAAATGTATTAATTTTAAGAAATAATTAACTCATTCAACTTAAATATAACCTTTATAAAGTAACATCTACTAATTCTATAACATATCTTGAGTAATCAATAATTCCCATCGCTCAATCAACAGACATGGCAGCAGTCGCAAACATACTATATGATAAGAAGCAGGTTCTTATTTCTTCAAAATTATATCTCTACGGATCAGAGGCAAACCAGGAAATTGGCGCACTGATTGTTGAAGAAATTAACAGAATGTATAATGAACCAAATGGAACTGTAACGATAAAAGGTAACGTTTTACAAGTAATTTTTGACATTAGTTATGAGGTTATTACTCATTTTGATGCATTGGAAATGGCTACTGTCAATCAGGATTACAGAAATAATTTTATCAGAATAGAAAACGAAAATGTAATTACCCGTTCCTTTATGGGTTATGGCCTGGGTGACAATGCCGGACATTGGCTGACCACAGACAACCTGGGAATTTCAACAACCGCTGCTCACGAATTTGGCCACAGCCTCGGGCTGGATCATCCTGCAAATGCTGATTTTCGGGGATCATTATTACCTCCTCCGATCATGGCCGCAAGAGGAAGTCTGGTTGATGCAAAATACCAGTGGAACCCAATAGCCAAAGCGGGAGAATACGGCGGCACAATGAATCCTAAGTATCGTAAAGTATCCGTCCGGGAAATAGAACTGATCATGGAAGGACTCACCTTTGAAGAAACAGATACGTATTATATCGGTTATCTGTCTAACATATTGTTTGACAGTAAAGGAAAGGCAGTCGAGGGTTTAGCCTGAAAGCCATCCGTGGCACGGCTGATACTTAAAGCCCATATCAAGCCTGGTATATCAGCCGTGCCACGGATGTAAGTGCGTCTTGAATATTACAAATTAATTATCTCGTTTTAATAATCAATTTCTTGGCGGTTTACCACCATTCAGTAACCCCTGCATTCTTTCCAGTGTTTTCTTTTCACCACAAAGAGACAAAAACGCTTCTCTTTCCAGATCCAGAAGATATTGTTCTGTTACATTTTGGGGATAACTTAAATCGCCGCCGTTCATAACATAAGCCAGTTTATTAGCAATTTTTGCATCGTGATCGCTGATGTAATTGGCAATGCGCATTTGAGATATTCCTGCCATAAATAATGCCATTCCGGCTTTTCCCTGCACTTTTATATCTGTTCTTTGCTTTGGCTGGGTATATCCGTTTTCTGCCAGATCAATCGCCGCCTGTTTTGCCTCAGCAATCAATCGGGAACGGTTTAGTACGATCTGGTCTTTTTCCTGAAGATAATTCATCGCTCTTGCTTCCTGTGCAGATGTAGAAACTTTTGCCTGGGCAATATTCATAAATGCAGTCTGTAGAATATTAAGTTCAGTGTCACCAGCCTGATACATATCCGAGCAACGCAGCGCCATTTCCTTACTTCCACCACCTGCAGGAATAATTCCAACACCAAATTCAACCAGTCCCATATACGTTTCTGCGTGCGCTATTACTTTATCAGCATGCAGGTTCAGTTCACAGCCGCCGCCTAATGCAAGTGAATGCACGGCCGTCACTACCGGAATAGAAGAATATCGTGCACGCATCATCGTTTGCTGAAACTGCGAAATCACCATGTTGATCTCATCAAATTCTTCTTCAATAGCAAACATGAAAAGCATGGCAAGATTGGCTCCTGCTGAAAAAGCTTCATTCGATTCATTTCCAATTACCAGTCCGCGATATTCTTTTTCAGCCAGACTGATTCCTTTCTGGATTCCTTCAATAACTTCGGAACCCATGGTATTCATTTTGGATTTGAATTCCAGGTTCAGGATTCCGTCACCAATGTCATACAAATTCGCCCCGGCATTTTTCCATACAATGTTATTTGAGAGATTACCCAACAGAATAAAGCTATCCTGTCCCGGTAATTTTTTATACGATTTGGAAGGAATGTCATAATACAAGCGCTTACCACTTTCAACTTTATAAAAAGCTTCATTACCTGCCTCAATCATTTCATAAACCCACGCAGCCGGTTTCATGTTTAGTTCTTCCATGATACCGAGCATACTTTTTACACCAATCGCATCCCACGTTTCAAATAAGCCAAGCTGCCAGCCAAACCCCGCAGAAATAGCCTGGTCTATCCTGAAAATTTCATCTGAAATTTCGGGAATTCTAAACGAAGCATATTTGAAAATATCTGCAAACGTTTTTCGGTAAAATTCCCCTGCTTTATCTTTTCCTGCCAAAAGAATACTGAAACGCTTTGGAACTTCACCAATAGCTTTAGTAGATTCGAGCGTTTCAAATTTTACTTTTCCGGAAGGTTTATACTCCAATGTTGCAAAATCCAGCGCAAGGATCACCGATTTGCCCTTATCATCTTTTATTTTTTTATAAAATCCCTGTCCGGTTTTATCACCCAGCCATTTGTTATCATATAATTTCTGCATAATGTCCGGCAGGATAAATGCATCACGCGATTCGTCACTTCCTTCCCCGGATGCATACAGATTATTGGCAACATGAACCGTTGTATCCAGTCCAACTACATCTGAAAGCCGGTAGGTTCCAGACTTTGGACGGCCTGCAACAGGACCAGTCAGTTTATCTACTTCATCCACGCTCAGCCCCATTTCTGCAGCAACCCGCATGGTTTGTATCAAAGCATATATTCCAAGGCGGTTAGCTATGAATCCGGGTGTATCTTTACTTAGAACAGTTGTTTTCCCCAAAAACAAATCTCCGTAATGCATCAGAAAATCTACCACGGACTGATCGGTTTCAGCTGTCGGAATAATTTCCAGTAATTTTAGATAACGGGGAGGATTGAAAAAGTGTGTTCCACAGAAATTCTTTTAAAATCGTCACTACGGCCTTCCGCCATCAGATGAATCGGAATTCCGGACGTATTGGAAGTAATCAGCGTTCCCGGTTTACGGTGCGCTTCTACTTTTTCATACAGGCTCTTCTTGATATCCAAACGCTCCACGACCACTTCAATTATCCAGTCGTATGTTTTCAGATCTTTAAGATTGTCATCAAAATTCCCAAGTTTTATTCTTGAAGCAAATGCAGGACTGAATAAAGATGCCGGTGTGGCTTTTAGCGTTTGCTGGAAAGAATCATTTACAATCCGGTTACGAACTGCCGGATGCTCAGTTGTAAGCCCTTTTGCCTTTTCCGCATCATTTGGCTCTTTTGGCACCATATCAAGCAGCAAAACTTCAACGCCAATATTGGCAAAATGACATGCAATGCGCGATCCCATAATACCGGAACCAAGTACAGCAACTTTACGAATGGAACGATTCATTGTATAATTTTTGGGTCGTCGTTGTAGGGGCGACCCTAGTGGCCACCCTTTTTCGGATTAATTAATTATTTATTATTGGGTAACCGCTTGATTTACCGTCCGATATTGGGCGGCCACGAGGGCCGCCCCTACGTTTTTAATTTCTGGTTTTCTTCTTCTACTATTTTATTAATGTCTTTGATCACTTCAAAAAACGTAACCAGCTTTTCCAGCGGAATTTTATCACGAATCATGGTATTAAAAGAAAGCACGCCTTCTCTGGCTACTTCCCGTTTTTCTTTTCCCAATTCTGTAAGCATAATTCTCACAAAACGCTTATCGTTTTCGCTTACTTCCCGCGTAATCAGGCCACGTTCTTCAAGGTTTTTAAGCATACGGACAAGGCTTCTTGGTTCCATTCCCAATAAAGGAGCGATCTTAGTTGCAGGAGTTCCGTGTTCTATGTCAATGTTGAGCAATACGTAACCCACGGCCATTGTCGTATCGTAACGCGCAGCATAGGAATTGTACATTCTGGAAATAGAATGCCATGCCCATTTTATCTGGAAATCAATTGTTTTTTCCTTGCGCATTGTTACAAATTAATATGTTAATCACCTTTGAGTCCTTCCTGCAAATGTAAGAAAAGAGAATAATATTATGCAAGCATACTAATTTAGTTCTAAAAAAATTAAGCACCCCGTAAAACTTACGAAGTGCTTACAAAACTTTATTCGTTCAGGTTATTTTTCTTCAACCAGTTTGGTAATTAACCCATTAAATTCCTGTACATATTCTTCATAATATTTCCCAGTTCCCGGGCCCGAAAAACCCGTATGTATTTCGCGTACTTTACCTTTTTTGTCAATAAAAATGGTAGTTGGATAAGACATTACTTTATTTAACATTGGTAAAGCTTTTGCAGTTGCTTCATCCGTATTCGTTCCTGCCAGCAGTACGGGATAATCCATATTAAACCGGTTTATCATTTTCTTTATTTTGGGAAAAGATATATCCGGTTTGTCAGAATGTTCAAAAGATAATCCCACGATTTCAATACCACGTTCCTTATTGTTTTTATACCAGGGAGCCAGAAAATTGGTTTCATCCATACAATTAGGGCACCAAGAACCCATGATCTGGAGAATAACTACTTTATCTTTAAACTGAGGATCTTTTAGTGATACTTTCTTTCCGTTTGCGTCAGGAAAGGAAAAATCTACCTGATCATATCCTGGTTTTAAAAACGTAAGTTTGGTAGCATCCGGAAGTTTCGCGTTCGGGTTTAACGTCGCTACCCACATTTTGTAACCTTTAATTCCCGACCATAATGCACCTTTTAAAGAGCCGTCCGTTTGAATTGCTGCTTTGAACAGCATCGCGTTGGAACCGTCAAATGTTGATAAAAACAAACTATCGCCGTTCACATTCCCATTCAGAAAACGATAATCGCCGGTTGGTGTTAAAAAAGAACCCTGGACTACATTGCCTTCCTGTGAAAAATTTCCAACAGCAACAGTGGAATCGCCGGTACTTGTATTAACAAAGACAGTTGACCATTTTCCGCTTACATTCTTTGTACTCTTTGCAGTTCCTTCCGGAAAGAACCGGTAACTCTCGCCAAATTTCGCATGAAAAGGAAGTGAACCGGTTACATTTCCTTCTTTTGTTCTGCTGTACCTTCCTTTAAGTTCGTCCTTTTCCAGGCTTGCCACGATTTCTGCGTCAAAAAGCTGCATAGGAATATGAAGTGAATCTCTTTCGAAATAAGCCGTATCCAACCGCAGGCGCTCTCCGCCGTTCATTGTATATACTGTATAAGAATCGCCTTTCGGGTTTTTAAATATTTCCAGCAATAACGGAAGCTGCTGTCCGTCACGGCTTAGGGTAGCCCGCCATATCCCGCGTTTCAGATTCGTATCGCCGGACGAACAGCCAGCGATAACTGCAATTACTAAAATCGCTGTAAAATAATTTATTAATCTCATGTTCAACTTATTATTAAGGAATGACAGGTAGGCTTTAAAAATTAAATCCTTTAAGATGGGCAATTCCTACGCTTGAAAATTATTAAGTTTGTAACTGCCTCGTGGCAAGAAATAGTTCCTACGCACGTTGGTTTTAATAAATGAGTTTGCAAAGTACATATCACGAACCCGTAATGTTGTCTGAATGTCTGGAAGGATTGAATATCCGGCCCGACGGAATATATGTTGACGTTACTTTTGGAGGCGGCGGACATTCGCGTGCTATCCTGGAAAAACT
This sequence comes from Dyadobacter sp. NIV53, assembly GCF_019711195.1. Classification (NCBI taxonomy): domain Bacteria; kingdom Pseudomonadati; phylum Bacteroidota; class Cytophagia; order Cytophagales; family Spirosomataceae; genus Dyadobacter; species Dyadobacter sp. NIV53. Next base: position 4,074,808 of record NZ_CP081299.1, on the reverse strand, counting down.
TACCACCGGCCGGCTCCTGGTTTTTGATCAGGATCCCGACGCTGTTGCCAATGCAGAAGTTTTCAAGAATGATGAAAGGTTTACATTCATTGCTGCCAATTTCCGGCATTTGAAACGTTACCTCAAATTACATAAAGCAGAAAAAGTAGACGGAATACTGGCCGATCTGGGTGTTTCTTCTCATCAGATCAATACGCCGCTAAGAGGATTTTCAACGCGATTTGATGCAGATCTGGATATGCGGATGAACCCGAATAGCGAAAAAACAGCACGTGAGGTGCTGAATGTCCGTTCGGCGACAGAATTACAAAGAATTTTCGGCATGTACGGTGAGGTTCATAATGCGCGAACAGCAGCCGAAGCCATATTCACTTCCCGGCATAATACGCCCATTGAAACGATCAATGACCTGAAAGGAATATTGCTGAAATATGCTCCCAAACATCGTGAGAATAAATATTTTGCTCAGGTATTTCAGGCATTACGCATTGAAGTAAATGATGAGTTACGTGTACTGGAAGAGTTTCTGACACAGGTTCCGGAAGTGTTGTCGCCAGGCGGAAGGCTGGTTGTGATGTCGTATCATTCACTGGAAGACCGTTTGGTAAAAAACTTTATCCAGAAGGGAAAATTTGATGGTGAGGTAGAAAAGGATTTTTATGGAAATGAGATCAAACCTTTGAAAAGTATTACCAGAAAACCGGTTGAAGCAAGTGCGGAAGAAGTAGCCAAAAATCCCAGAGCAAGAAGTGCAAAATTGAGGGTTGCCGAGAAATAAGGGGTTTTACGCAGAACGAGTAAAGCAGAGAGAAGGTATTTAGAAAATCATTGCTTTCTACACGGAAAATATTTGATTTTCCACAAGTTTAAAAGCCGACAGCCAAAAGCTGAATGCTGATAGCCAATAAATCTATGTCTGAAAATAAAAGAAGACCTAAACCAATACCACCAAAATCCAAAAAGAAAAAACGGGAGTACAGCCTTTTTAACTGGCTTAACCGTTTTTTGCCGTTGGATAAAGTTTTTGGTGAAAAAGAGCCCGGCCACGAGGAGCGCGTTCCGGTCAAATACTTCTATTACTTCGGATGGGTTGTTCTTCTTTTGGTGATTTATGAAAGAATCGGATTTCAATCAGAAGAATATGTGCGGAGCAGTATTAAATTAAAAAAAGAAGTAGATGACCTTCGTGCTGAATACACTTCCATTCATGCCGAATATATGAAAAGCGGAAAACAGTCGGTCGTGATTGATAAAGTGAAGGAACTTGGCCTGGAAGAAAATTTAACGCCACCTAAAAAAATTATTATCAAGAAAGATGAATAATAGATCAAAGTGATAAGAAACTACCAATTTGTAAACTTTTTTCATCAGTCATTTCCAATATTTTTATTACAATAAGTCATGAAAAATGATGTAGAAAGTGGCCAAAACAATAAACTGGCACTAATCAACCGGGCGAGAGTCGTGGGTTGGCTTCTATTTGGGCTTGCTATTCTGGTTTTTGCAAAATTACTGCGGATACAATATTACGATACATTTAAAGGTAAGACCTGGGAGGAATATTCCACTAAAAATGACCTGAAACTGGATACTATTCCAGCCATGCGGGGAAACATATATTCCAACGACAATAGCCTTCTTGCCACCTCTTTACCCTATTACTATTTAGGATTAGATACTAAAGTAGCTGACTCGGCTTATTTTTATAACAATGTAGATCAGCTTGCAAGCCTGTTAGCTAAGAGTTTTGGAGAAAATACCGCATCAGGTTATAAAACTAAAATCCTGCGTTACAGGACGAGCAAAAACAAAAGATATCTCCGTCTCAAAAGTAAAGTTATAAGCCATCTTGATCGTGAAAAAATAAGGAAATGGCCATTCTTTGTTAAAGAAAGAAAAGGAGGAGGCGGTAAATTTGAAACGATTTATAAACGCTATAAACCATTCAGCCCTATGGCCGACCGTACTATCGGCGGGACTGATCCTAAAAGCGGAAGAGGTTATATTGGTGTGGAAGCCAGTTTTGATAAAAAACTCAGAAGGTAAATCAGGTATTGGCTGGGTTGAAGTAGTAGAAGGTGGTATAAAAATCCCAGTTGGAGATGCACTGAATGTACAACCTGTAACCGGAAAAGATATTTATACAACCCTGGACATGAATTTTCAGGATATGGCAGAAATTGCACTTCGCCGGAAACTTACCGAAACTAAGGCAAATTATGGCTGTGTAATTGTCATGGAAGTAGCCACGGGCGAAATCAGGGCAATGGCCAATCTAACCAAACGCGGTGAAGGAAAGTACGAAGAAATATTTAATTATGCTTTGGCAGGAAGTGCTGATCCGGGTTCTACTTTCAAATTGCCCACAATGATGGCACTTCTGGAAGAAACCAAAATGAATCCTGACCAGGTAAGTGTAAATACAGGAGGTGGATCCGTCCGTTTTCGGGGAACTACAGTAGACGATTCGAAAAGAGGCGGGCATGGAACGCTTACGGCCACGCAGGTATTTGAGAAATCATCCAATATTGGCGTTTTGATGCTGATGCAGCGATATTTTGCAAAAAAACCGGATAAATATCTTCAGTATCTTAAACAGTTTCACCTGACACAGCCGACGGGAATCCACATGAAAGGTGAAAAACCACCTTACATTAAAGACCGGAATTCCAAGATGTGGAGTGATTACTCTTTATACTGGATGTCGTATGGTTACGAAATGGGTATGACTCCTTTGCAGACACTTGCGATTTATAATGCCGTTGCTAATGATGGTTACTGGGTCAGGCCGATGATTGTGCGCGAAATCCGCAGTGCAGAAAAAGTGGAGGACAAATTTTCGCCTTATGTTGAGGACAAACCTTTGTGCTCTCCGGAAACCATCAAAACAGTGCAAAGGATGCTTGAAGGTGTGGTGGAACATGGAACCGGTACCAATATTAAATCAAAGCTTTACAAAATATCAGGCAAAACAGGAACAGCGCAGAAACTGATCAATGGCAGGTATATGCCTGGTAAATATTATACTTCCTTTGCGGGCTATTTTCCGTCTGATAATCCAAAATACAGCTGTATTGTTATTATTGATACACCGCAGGGATCAGGTGCAAATTATACGCTTTATGCGGGAAGTATTGCGGCTCCGGTTTTCAAGGAAGTAGCCGATCGTATTTATGCTTATGATGTTAGTATTCAAAGCCCGGTAAAAGATTCTATTCCTGAAAAAAGCAGGGATCTCAAATTTGCCGGTAAATCCTCAGACCTTAAAATTATAAGTGACCAGCTAAAACTCACGCCGCTTCAGGAAGAAACGGATTATGCTGTAGGCTCAATTGTAAATAAGGGAAAACCAAGATGGAAACCGCTTTCGGTAAGTTCAAAAGATATTCCTGATTTACAGGGCCTGGCCATGCGGGATGCCTTATATATTTTAGAAAATAAGGGTTACAGAGTTACTTTTAAAGGATCTGGCAAAGTTGTAGAACAGTCACTTCCGCCAGGGGAAAACACAAGTGGTCTTAAAACGATCCTTTTAACATTACAGTAAAATCCATTTATGGAGAACGATCAGGAAAAATCTTTGCATTCATTATTGCATGACGTATCTGGTGTTACTATCACCGGACCTACGGATGTATCTATTCATAGTTTAATTTTAGATTCCAGAAAAGTATTACCCGGAACCTTATTTGTAGCGCTACGTGGCACTCAGACAGACGGGCATCAGTATATTGAAACGGCGGTAAATTCAGGAGCCACTGCTATTTTATGCGAAGAACTGCCGGCAATTATCAATCCGGATGTTACTTATATAAAAGTACTGGACTCTGCAGAAGCAATGGGATTAATGGCTTCGGCATTTTACGGTTATCCATCAAAAAAATTAACACTGATCGGCGTTACAGGCACCAATGGAAAAACCTCTGTTGCAACATTTCTGTTTCAGCTTTTCCGCAGATTAGGTTATCGCTGTGGCTTACTTTCAACTGTTCAGAATCAGGTTGAGGATGAAGTTATTCCTTCCACACACACTACGCCCGATTCCATTGCGCTGAACCAGCTTTTGGCAGTTATGCTGAAAAAAGGGTGCAGCCACGTGTTTATGGAAGTCAGCTCGCATGCTGTAGCACAGCACCGTATTACCGGATTAAAATTTGCTGGTGGCATATTTACCAATATCACTCACGATCACCTTGATTTTCATAAGACATTTGATAATTACATCAAGGCAAAAAAAGGCTTTTTTGATCAATTGCCAAAAACTGCTTTTGCATTAGTCAATGTCGATGACCGACGCGGAGCTGTCATGGTTCAGAATACCAAAGCGAAGATAGAAACCTATTCTTTACAGACGCTCGCTACTTTCAAGGGAAAAATCATTTCTGATACCCTTTCCGGCATGCAGATGGAAATTAATCTGCAGGAAGTCTGGTTTAGGGTCATTGGCCGTTTTAATGCTTATAATCTGCTTTCTGTGTATGGCGCGGCTGTTCTTCTTGGTGAAAATCCTGAGATTGTACTTACCGAACTTTCTAATCTGAAAAGTCCTCCGGGCAGATTTGAACAATTTCATTCAGCCGATAATATTGTTGGGATTGTGGATTATGCACATACACCCGATGCTTTGGAAAATGTACTTGAAACCATTACACATTTACGTAACGGGAATGAAAAGGTGATCACGGTTGTGGGATGTGGCGGAAACCGGGATGCAGAAAAAAGGCCTAAAATGGCTGCTATTGCGTGTAAATACAGCAACCGTGTTATTTTAACATCTGATAATCCCCGTAATGAAGATCCAATGGATATTCTGGATCAGATGCGAAAAGGCGTACCGCCGCTGGACTATAAAAAAACTTCTGTCATTGAAGACCGCAGAGAAGCTATATTGAAGGCTTGTGAAGAAGCAAACCCTGAAGATATTATTTTAATTGCCGGAAAAGGGCATGAGAATTACCAGGAAATTAAGGGTGTAAAACATCACTTCGACGATAAAGAAATATTAATTCAGGCTTTCATATCAAAAGAGCAAAACTAACAATCTCATTAACTCATCGTTAAAAACGGTTATACTATTTGCGTAGTCTTTGAAAAGAAGCAACTTTGCAATTGTCACCCCCAATTCATTCTTCATGTTATATTATTTATTTGAATATCTGGACAAACAGTTCAATATACCTGGTGCTGGTGTATTCCAGTACATTTCTTTCAGAGCTCTTGGTGCCACTGTGTTGTCTTTATTTATAGCAGCTACGTACGGTAAATGGATCATCAATTTTCTGAGAAAAAAGCAAATGGGAGAATCCATCCGGGATTTGGGGCTGGAAGGACAAATGGAAAAAATGGGTACGCCTACTATGGGAGGATTTATTATTCTCGCTTCCCTGCTGGTTCCGGTATTACTGTTTGCCAAACTTAGTAATGTATATATTGTTCTGCTTATCATTACGGCATTGTGGACCGGCCTGATCGGTTTTATAGATGACTATCTGAAAAAATTCAGGAATAACAAGGATGGCCTTCATGGAAAATTTAAAATTGTAGGTCAAGTTGGGCTGGGATTGATCGTTGGGCTTACCATGTCGTTTAACGACAATGTAAAAATCAGGATTTACGAACAGCCGCTGCTAAGTTCTACGATCGGTGAAGTGCAGCGTTACCGGGATATAATCCATCCGACTGTAACGACTATTCCATTTTTAAAGAATAGTGAATTTGATTATAAAACATTACTATTTGGATGGCTTCCTGAGGAGTATACCTGGATTATTTATACGATAGTCGCGATTTTTATAATCACCGCCATTTCCAATGGCGCAAATATAACGGATGGAATAGACGGACTGGCCGCCGGTGTTTCAGGAATTATTGCATTGACTTTGGGAGTATTAGCTTATTTGTCGGGTAATACCAAGTTCTCTCAATACCTCAATATCATGTATATTCCTAATTCGGGAGAGCTGGTAATTTTTTGTGCTGCCTTCATTGGTGCATGTGTCGGGTTTCTGTGGTATAATGCTTATCCGGCACAGGTTTTCATGGGTGATACCGGAAGTCTGATGTTGGGAGGTGTTATTGCAGTAATCGCACTGGCACTTCGAAAAGAATGGTTAATCCCGGTTCTGTGTGGTATTTTCATTGCTGAAAACCTGTCTGTAATTATGCAGGTCGGTTATTTCAAATATACCCGAAAGCGGTATGGCGAAGGCAGGCGCATCTTGCTCATGTCACCATTACACCATCACTATCAAAAGAAAGGAATTCACGAAGCCAAAATTGTAACCCGTTTCTGGGTAGTAGGAATTATCCTGGCAATATTGACGCTGGCGACTTTGAAGCTTAGATAAAATATTGGGATAAAAGGTGAAGGGTTAAAAGGTTAATGGCGCATATGTCCCAAAACCTTTTAACCCTTTAATCTTTTAACCAGATTTTATCTCCCTACCTGTTCGCTGTATCGCCTTGGGTCATATCCTTTTGCAAATAGCGGATATTGATCAAAAATACGCCTTACAACGCTTCTATAATGATTATTTGTATTTTCTGCTCCCTTAAAAATTCCGGAAGCGTAACCTCTCCAGACTACCTGGTCGCTGTCGGCATCAATTAAGGAGACAATCAATGTTCCTTTATCCAGTGCGTATTTGATCGGCTCATATCGAAATCCGTCATTTTCCGTATCTACCCAGTTTTTAATAACCGGCTGCATGTAACCCTGATAGCGCAGATTATCATAGAAAATTCCATAATTAACCAGCAGTGTTGGTTTATCAGCTGTCAGCTTGTAACCTCTCACCTGCATCTGGCGGCGAATTGCTTCATAAATTTCTGTACAAAGATTGTTTGTATCGCGCTCGCATTCAAGGAACGTGTAGGAGGAGTAATCCTTAAAATTGGTTTCATAACTGTAATCGTGCTCCACAAACACTTTACGACCACTCGAGCATCCAGCCAGCACTATTATAAAAAACAAAGCGGCATACGGTTTAATAGACTTGAACATAAGCATTTTATTTGTCAGGTTATGAAATATGTATTGTGTATATTAATAAAAACCCTTAAAAATCAATAGCTTATGCCTGTCTACACAAAAAGTCAACCCATGTAATAAGCTATTGCTTTACGCATTTCAGAAACCGAAACTACTATGTCATATCCGCAGCTTCCTGCCCCTGTTAAAAGCGAAAAACGGATTTCGCTTCCCCTGTTCTTTTTATCCTGGCGGGTGAGTGCTAAAATTGCTTCAATATCCTCAGCTGCAATTTGTACCCTGCCATAAGTTGCAAAAATAAATTCTTCGATCTGGCTTAATAACTCACTATTTATCATTCCCTTTTTCAATGATAAATAACTTTCCATAATCATTCCTACTGCAATTGCCTCGCCATGATACAATCTCTGGATGGCCGGTTTGCTCAAAAAATGTGTTTCAACGGCATGTCCGAGTGTGTGTCCGAAATTCAGGATTTTCCTTAACCCCTTCTCTGTCGGGTCCTGCTCAACTACTTTCTGTTTTATTTTCACTGAATGATCAATCAAATCCGCCCAGTTCTGTTCCTCAAAATCTTTATGGCTTATCTGATTCCACTTTTCGCCATCAGCGATCAGGCAATGTTTAATAATTTCTGCAAAGCCCGAACGTATTTCCCGCTCAGGTAATGTTTTTAAAAATTCAGGATCTATCAAAACTTTTTCAGGAAGGCTAAAAACACCCAGATGATTTTTAAACCCATGAAAATCAACCCCTAACTTTCCTCCAACACTTGCATCCACCTGTGATAAAAGTGTGGTCGGAATCTGTATAAAATCTATTCCCCTTTTATAAACAGCAGCGCAAAAACCTCCCATGTCACCTATAACGCCGCCTCCGATATTGATCACAAGTGCATGGCGGTCGAGCTCTTCGCTTGTCATCACATTCCATATCTTCTCACAGGTGGCCAGTGTTTTAAAAACCTCCCCGCTTGAAATTTCTACTAATTTGTGTTTTGGTAAAGCTGATTTAATAAGTGGATAACAGTGTTTTTTTGTATTATTATCGGCAATTACAATAACTTTCGAATAGTTTGCTGAGCTGATGAATTGTGGTAAACTCTCCTTGACAGAGGCAATAATTACTGACTGGTTCATTCTGAAATTAAATTGAGACAATGCCCATCAAATATACGATGAGCGTGGTCAAATGGATGCGTGACTAAAAAAAATAAAATATTATTCTGAATTTTACACTTAAAGATAGGAATTATTAGGCAGGAGCAAAACATTCAATCCTACAAATTATCAAATGAAATTATTGGGTTTTTGAAATCCTTACTGCATCCTCCCATTTGCTGTTTTTATTTTGTAAAATTGCCATTCTTTTAGGATCAGGGCAATTCTGGTCTGTTGTTAATGTTTTTAATCTATTATCTCAACCAATGAGCGCTCCACTAATAACCGGAATCCAGCAAGTAGGTGTTGGTGTTCAGAATGTACCCGAAGCATGGCAATGGTATCGCCGTATTCTGGGTTTCGATGTACCGGTTTTTGACGATAAAGCCGATGCTCCCCTTATGACTCCTTATACCGGAGGCAAAGTACACCAAAGGCATGCTTTACTGGCAATTAATATGGCTGGAGGCGGCGGCCTGGAAATATGGTCGTTCACAAGCCGGGTTTCACAGCCTGTTGGTTTTAAACTGGAACCGGGAGATCTGGGTATTAACGCTATCAGGTTCAAAGCTCCTGATGTTCGCAAAGCGCATGAATGGGTAAAAAGTCAATCCAGGGAGGCAGTAGGTCCTTTGGTTTCACTTCCAGAGGGAGAAGGCTTCTGGGGAAATGATCCTTATGGAAATATATATCAGATCACAAGTGACACAACGTGGTTCCAAAATACCGGAAAACCTGTTGGTGGTGTTGCAGGAGTTGTTGTCGGTGTTTCAAACATTGATAAATCTCTGCCTTTTTATAAAAATCTGCTTGACCCGATGGAGATTGTTTATGACAAAACCGGGGTTTTTGAAGATCTGCCAACATCCATTTCCGGCCAGCGTTTCCGGAGGGTTTTATTAAGAAAACAATTCACACCCGTTGGAGCTTTTTCCAAACTTTTGGGAAATATCCAGATTGAGTTAATACAGGCATTAGACCGTACTCCAAAAAAACTTTTTGAAAACCGTTATTGGGGTGATTGCGGGTTTATTCATTTGTGTTTTGACACGTTGGATATGGCAACACTCAAAAATAAAATCCAGGCGAATGGATATCCTTTTACCATTGATAGCGAAAAATCATTTGGTATGGAGTCAGCAGCCGGGCGGTTTGCTTATGTAGAAGATCCTGACGGCACTTTAATCGAACTGGTAGAAACACATAAATTACCAATTCTGAAAAAAATAGGCTGGTTTCTGGATATACAAAAACGTAAACACCAGAAGCCTTTACCAGACTGGATGCTGAAAATGCTTAGCTTGAGCCGGGTGAAGGATTGATACGTCCGTGGCACGGCTTACCCGTAAATTATTTGAGCTGAAAAATAACAGCCGTGCCACGGATTAATGCTGATTTTTCTACCAATCAACTATTTCTTATCTGTATCTCCCTCCAAACCAGGCCAATAGCGGAAGCGCAATAAATAAAGCCAACCCAGCCGGCCAGCCCGCAAAAATGCCAAGCAAAACTGATAGTATTGTCACAGTAAGCGGATATAAATACAATATTAATCCAAACAATACTGAATCATAAAACACCGAACGGGCAGTAATTTTGGCTGCTTTCCTGGCAAAAAAGGAATAAAACGGTTTGTGAATTGTACGGCCAAACCAACCTATACCACGTAGAAGCGTATTTCCGGCCGGCGGAATCGAATCCGGGCCGTAAAAAGCATCCATTCTCTGCTTCTTCTCCACTTGTGATACTCCTTCTGGTAAGGTCAGGATTTGGTCATTCATTCCCTTGTCCAGGATCTCGTTGAATTCCCGAAGCCACTTTTCATATTCATCCGGACTTGTTTTAATATCCTGCGATTTAATGCCATTCCCGAAATGTAAGGCAACCCGCTTTCCTGGTCCGCGAAAATGTTCATAAGTCAGACCGGTAGGTATTACTTCCATATCTTTCAACGCACCTTCCCCATACCAAACCTGGTAAGCCATTCTAGCCGTTCCTTTTCCCAATGGCCGCAATTTCCATTCATTTACACAAACACCTTCTGAAAAAACGATAACCACATCACCGTTTTTCATCGCATTATAACTTTCCTGCGTCGTAACATCCAGGTTTTTAACATGCTGCCGCCCTTCTGAGCCTCTGTAAACAGGAATCAGGTTGATTTGCCTTAACCAGAAAGCCACCGCCTTTTTCTTGAAAGCATCGCCACGGGCAAGCGTATAGATACGACGTTTTAGCACAGCCCCGATTACAAGTGCATCAAAAAAAGAATCTGAATGATTGGATGCAAGCAACACCGGTACTTTGGCAGGAAATTTATCAAAATTGATAACTAAAAGCTTCCTTAAAAAGATAGGAAGAGCCAGACGGATCAGGAAACGGGAGAAATAGAAAAACAATGGAATAAGTATAAGTTTCGGACAAAAATAATTTAAAAGATTTGATAAAAACATCATTTACTGACATCTGCGAATAATTCATCCCAGTGACAACAGATTCAAAATGACATTCTCGTTTAAATCCTCGGCAGGCGAATTAGAATGGCTTGATATTTTTACTATCATTCACAACTACACCATGTTCGTACATTATACGCACAATAAAAGCATGTACTTCATTTTTATCAATTTTATGTAGAAATATTTCTACATAAAACTTTCTCATCTTTCAACTTTAAGTAAAACAAATTGAAATTATATATCAAATACATGGTAAGCACCAGGTGCAAAATGTTGGTAAAATCTGAGCTGAATAATCTTGGACTTAGCTGTGGAATAATGGATTTAGGCGAAATAGAGATTAAAGAAAATATAACAGCAGAACAACGAGATCATTTAAGAATCGCTTTAATGGAATCTGGCCTTGAATTAATGGATGATAAAAAAGCCATGCTCATTGAAAAAATAAAGCATGTTATTTTAGAAATGGTACATTATACCGATAAGCTTCCAGGAGTAAAAAATTCGGATTATATCAGTTACCGGCTAAATCATGACTATACATATTTGGCTAATATCTTTTCAGAGGCAAAAGGCACTACTATTGAGCATTATATTATTGCTCATAAAATTGAACGTGTTAAAGAATTGATTTCATATGATGAGCTCAATCTAACCCAAATATCTTATATACTGAATTACAGCAGTGTAGCACATTTATCAAGTCAATTTAAAAAAGTCACCGGACTAACTCCCTCTTTTTATAAGCAGCATAAGAACAATAAACGCATCATGCTGGAAAATGTGTGAATTCTGTAAATTAAAGAAAATATTCTATAATTATTTCGAATAATCGAACATTTAACTTTGTCATATTGAAACTAGTTCATGTAAAATATCAATCAATATGTCGAAAAATCTATTATCAGTTGTAGCAATAATTATCTCACTATTTTCGTCAGATTTAACCTTTGGACAGTCGCCAACTGCACCGTCATTAGGAACTGCTACGGGGTTTGCATTATTTACCGGAGCCGGGCTCGTTACTAATCTCGGGGCAACTACCATTGTGGGCGATGTTGGCACCAATCAGGAATCATACGTTGGATTTGCTACCGTTACACAATTGGGAACACGTTACAATCCGGGCAGTGTTACTGCTACCGTTGCAGCTGATGTCATTTCAGCATATAACAACTTGCAGGGCAGGATCAATAATAGTGTCCTTACTTCGCCATTACAGACTTTAACACCACCACTGACTCCACAAATTTATTATCTGGGAGGTGCTGCAACGTTAACAGGCGATCTGATCCTGGATGCTGGTGATGATGCCGATGCTGTTTTTATAATTCAAATAAATGGTGCTTTAACTACCAGCCCGGGATCAAGGGTAATTTTACAGAACGGAGCTTTACCTACCAACGTCTACTGGCAAATTAGCGGATCCGTTGAATTGGGAATTGCTTCTGCATTCAGTGGTACAATCGTTGCCGCCGGAGCTATTAATTTATTACAGGGTGCTACTCTTACCGGAAAAGGGCTTACGACCACAGGTGCTATCAATATAAATAATAATACAATAGTTACTGTACTGGCACCATTACCTGTTACCTTAACCTACTTTACGGCCAAAAAAGGAGAAAACCAGACCGCTATGCTAAGCTGGGCTACAACGGCCGAAACAAACAGTGACAGGTTCGAAATTGAACATAGTGTTAATGGAAAATCCTGGAAAAATATTGCAACAGTAGCTGCGAAAGGTGAAAGCAGCGCACTTGTATCTTATCTGTATTCCGACCTAACTCCTAAGCAGGGTAGCAATTTTTACCGTCTGAAAATGATTGATTCGGATGCAACATTTGCTTACAGCCGTATTCAAAATGTTGAAATTGGAATGACAAATCTTAGAACGGTTTTATACCCAAACCCTGCTTTTGACAAACTAACATTAGACGTAGATGATATAAACCAGATCGAACGGGTACAACTGAATGATATTTTAGGAAAAGTTGTGTATGACCAGTCCAGGACAAGTTTAACAGGAATATCCGCAAATGTTGATATGAATAATCTTTCTTCCGGAATGTACATTGCAAGAATTACGCGTGCCAAAGGGGCAGTTACATTGGTAAAGATATTAAAACAGTAAAATAAGAAATTGGGCGCTAAATAAAATCCATATTGGGCAAATGCGCACTTTATACACACTTGCTTAATAAAATAGCTCAACTGGTTTATTAGGTTATGTAATTCCTAAGCAGTGATAATAGCCGAAAAAAGGCGATTGTCGCTGCTTATTTTTTTAGGAATTCGCTTCAATAATATATTTTAAAAAATGCGTTAATCCGCTTCTACTAAGTTGTTACCTTTGCTTTAACACACGAGACCCTGTAAATGACAAGCGGATTTTCTGATCCGTCCGGGCAAAATTAAAAACAATAATGCGTTTAAAAGATTATCCCGCAATTATCAGAAAGGCCTGGGAAGGGTTTGATAAAACTATTGGAGTAAAACTGGTTGAAGATATAAGTGCAAAAGTCTCTACCAATCACGTGTTCCGGGTTACGCTCGATAACAATGATATTGTTATAGCCAAGCTTTCGTATTTTGGTAAATATGAGCATTTCAAGGAAGACCATAGGATTATCCAGGCACTTGCCAATAACCTGCTCTATCCATATGAAAATGTACTGGCAAGGTCTCTGGTAAAAAACAACCAGGTTTACACTTACCGTTATCAGGAAGATTTTGTGGATACCTGGGTAGTATTTTACAATCCGATACGCGCTATGAACCGCTTGCCACGGAGGCTTAATGATGATCAGATCCGTAAGCTGGGAAGTGAAGCCGCAAAATTTCACCTGGCTTGTTTTCGTGCAGGAAAGTCTCTGCCAAAGTCTTCAAAAAATTTGCGTACCGATATTCAGCACCTTCTGGACATTTTGGAAACAGACACAGGAAAATATGAGAACCGTGGAAACATACATATTTTAAAAAGGCAATGTGATATTTTCATGAAGAATATCCAGCGGCTGAATGTAAGTTCTTTTGATCTGATGCCTGTTTTTGTAGACTGGAATATTGGAAATTTTTCTGTTACAGAAGATCTGAAATTATTTTCCCGATGGGATTATGACTGGTTCAGGGTTTCTTCCAGAATTATGGATTTCTATTTTTTCAGCCGTGTAGTTTCCAATGTTGGCGACCGTACCGTTTTCAGCTATCTCATGGGGCCATTAATGGAGGACCGTTTTATGATATTTTTAAAGGAATACCATAAAATTTATCCTCTTACTGAAAAAGAAGTTCGTTTCATGAAAGAAGCTTACCGTTTTTTTATTCTGAATTATGTGATCAAATACGGGAAATTCTTTTTTCATCGTGCCTATTCCACCAAGTTGCAAAAGGAAGCATACGAACTTTATTTCCCTGCAATTGACGGTTTTGATGAAGAAAAAATACTCCGTGCTTTAAATTTATAGGAGCTCTTAAACATGTTCCTTCTTTCACTCCCCCACGACACCAATTATGATACTTGACAATTTTAAATCTGTTTTATCAAAGTATGAAGTAATATTTTTTGACGCTTTCGGTGTTTTAAAAACTTACAACGGGCTTATTCCTGGTATTGAGAAAACATTTACCTACCTGAAAGAAACAGGAAAAGATTTTTATGTAGTAACCAATGACGCATCCCGCAGCCCGGAACAGTTAGCTGAATCGTATGTAAAATTAGGTATCAATGACATAACGCCTGATCGTATCGTTTCTTCGGGAATGCTTGCACGGGAATATCTGGATTTGAAAGTAAGAAAAGGAATTGTAGCTTATCTTGGTACAGATAATTCAGCACATTACATCGAAACACCTGATTTAAAAACACTATCGATCAGAACATTAGATCTTGGTGCAATTGCTGACGTAAATGCATTGGTATTCTTGGACGACGAAGGATTTGACTGGAATACTGATTTGACCAAAACGCTTAATCTTTTACGCAAACGCAATATTCCTGTTATCGTAGCCAATACGGATAAAACATATCCGGCTTCCAAGACCAGGGTTTCCATTGCCGTTGGTGCACTTGCCAAAATGATTGAAGATACGATAGGCCGTCAATTTATACGCTTTGGTAAGCCCGACCCGCAAATGTTCATTTTCGCGTATCAGCATATTAAAAATTACCCGAATGTAGACAAAAGGAATATTCTGATGGTTGGTGATACACTGCATACGGACATACTGGGGGAAATAAATTCGGGTTGGATACAGCATTGGTTCTTACCGGTAATACGCAGGCAGAAGATGCGGAAGTTCGCATTCGGAGTACAGGAATTATACCAACCTATATATGTGTGTCGGCCGTGGTAGAGTGAGAAAAGATTCATTCGCTCTTTCTCTTCCCTGAATAACCTGATTGTCCGATTTCCTGTTATTTTTGACACAATTTCTTGAAAAAGAACAAACGTTACCATTCATCAACTACTAATATTACACATGCTAGCCAAAACTTTCGGAAGTGCCGTTTATGGCGTCGACGCCAATATGATTACTATTGAAGTAACTGTTGGACAAGGAATGGGATTTTTTATGGTGGGCCTGGCCGACAGCGCGGTGAAAGAAAGCCAGCAGCGCGTTGAAGCTTCTTTAAAGTATTTCAATTACAAAATGCCCCGGCAGAAAGTGGTTGTAAATCTTGCTCCTGCGGATATAAGGAAAGAAGGTTCGGCTTATGACCTGCCCATTGCATTGTGTATCATGAAGTCTTCGGAGCAGTTAACCTGTGAGAAAGATCTGGAAGATTACATTATCATGGGCGAATTGTCTCTGGATGGAATGCTTCGTCCTATTAAAGGCGTTTTGCCTATTGCCATTGAAGCGCGCAAGCAAGGTTTTAAAGGATTTGTATTACCAGCTGAAAATGCACACGAAGCGGCTATTGTCAACAATATTGATGTAATACCAGTCGAAACGCTGGAAGATGCCATTGCTTTTTTTGAGGGCAAAAAAGAAATTCAGCCGTTGATCGTAGATACGCGTGATTTGTTTTTCACGAGCCAGAATGAATACGATGCTGATTTTGAACATGTACAGGGACAGGAAAATATAAAACGTGCGCTTGAAATTACAGCAGCCGGAGGTCATAATGCGATTATGATCGGGCCTCCCGGAGCCGGTAAAACGATGCTAGCCAAACGAATTCCGAGCATACTCCCACCGCTCAGCTTACCCGAAGCGCTGGAAACAACCAAAATCCATTCCGTAGCCGGCAAGCTCGGAAAACGCGCCACATTGGTATCCCGACGGCCCTTCCGTGCTCCACATCATTCTATAAGTGATGCGGCACTTGTTGGAGGTGGCAGTTTCCCACAACCGGGAGAAATCTCACTGGCACATAATGGCGTACTTTTTCTGGATGAACTTCCTGAATTCAAACGGACTGTGCTGGAAGTAATGCGCCAGCCATTGGAAGAACGAAAAGTATGTATTTCACGCGCAAAAATGGCAGTCGAATTTCCGGCTAATTTCATGCTTATTGCCAGTATGAATCCTTGTCCATGCGGTTATTATAATCATCCCGATAAAGAATGCGTATGTGGCCCGGGTGTTGTCCAGAAATATTTAAATAAAATCAGTGGCCCGCTTCTGGACCGTATTGACCTGCATGTGGAAGTAACTCCGGTATCCTTTGATCAGATCGCTTCCACCCGAAAATCCGAGAGCAGCGAACAAATAAGAGAACGCGTTATCAAAGCACGAAACCGTCAGACGGAACGGTTTAAGGACCGCAAAGAAATTTACTCGAATGCCATGATGCCGCCGGAAATGGTGAAGGAAATTTGTGTAATTGGTGATCCCGGAAAAGCATTACTTCGCACCGCTATGGAAAGGCTCGGATTATCTGCCCGCGCTTATGACCGTATTCTGAAAGTTTCCAGAACCATTGCAGATCTGGCTGGCAGTGAAGACATTAAAGTGGAACATCTGGCAGAGGCAATCCAGTATCGCAGCCTGGACCGGGAGAATTGGGCCGGGTGAGGAATGATTGATTCAAGAGTTATTAAAGCTACTTCGTCAATTAATATTGAATATTTGCCATGAATCAGGAAGCTAAGCGTTTTTTACAAAACTTGGAAGAAAATCTTAAATCCAATTTAATCAACTTTAATCAGTTGGAAAAATTAATAAGATATTTTGCTCAACATTACAAGTATACAAGAAGCTTTTATAATATACAGTTAAAAGAGCTAATCAGAGCCCGAAGCGAAAAGCTGGAATGTATTGAAGATGCTTGCAAAGAATTTAATCATGTTGATAAACTATCATTTTTACGTAAAGAATATGTTAAGAATTGGGGTCGTTGTAATGCTCCAAAGGAATCCGTATTTTATTGCGGTGATGCAAATGGAGTTCCAATTTTTGAAGTAAAACCACAAGAAGGAAGTTATTTAGTAGTTTCAACATTTGTACATAATATTAAGCCAGAAATTGATTTGATCTTGCCGGTCATTGGAGTAAAACAAATTATTGATAACATAAAAGATGGCCTAATAGTGGACCTCTTAAAAGAGTATGATATTCAAAGTCGAAAATCAAATGAAGAACTTATTATAGATAATCATTTTGCCGAATGGTTTATGGCTGTTGTTGAGCTGCACCCACTAGGAGTTCGGTGCTACGAACTTACATCAATATTGTATAGAATCATTTCTGAAATGCACAAAGATGCTAATGGCTTGATTTATCCAAGTTTAGCAAGTAAAGTCTCCGGTGTTAATATCGCACTAAAAACGGATTATGTAGAAAGGAATTTAAAGGTATCTCGTGCGTTTATTTATTTGGTATTATCTTGTGATAAAGAGTTAGGAACGATTATATTAAAACCTTTGAAAGGATCTGACAAAATTCACAATGATGGAATGGGACAAATAGAATGGAATCATTCATTAGAACATTATCCTAATTACATTTTAGATCCAAAGATTCCACCAAAAATCTTGGAATTTAGCCATTTTACTTTTTAAGTACTAAGAAATTAAGAAGCACTAAGTTTTCTAATCTTAATTTTCTAAATCCCTTAATGGTTCATTATCAAAAATCGTTATTTAACCTAAAGCTCCTCCACACTAACTCCGCCCAATTCCTGAAACAGCGTTTGCCAGTAATGGGTTACGTGTGGATTATTCTCTTTGGAAGAAGCAGTCGGCTCAAACGGAGAGACTATTGTAACCTGAGGCGTGCCAATTTCGTATTGCTTTAATTTTATAAAATCTGATTTAGCTTCTCCTTCTGCCTGTTCGTCACTTTTGGGAGGATTTCTATGAAAATCACGGCGATCTGATCCTTTAACACTTTCGATCATATCACTGAAATAATAAACTTTAACGTCCGAGCCGCTCCCTGAAGCCTTGGCAATAACAGGTAAACTGGCCCAGATATCAGTTGATTTATTGGAAGAACCCGTATTGGTTTCATTCAGCTTATTCAAAAGCTGATTCAGGAAAATTCCCTTTTCTCTTTGTAATGATAACGAAAATGCAGTTTCGATCGCTTCCTTGTCCGTTGCATTAGCAGCATCCATGTTGTCTTTTTCACTACGAATAGTAACAGAAAGTGCACGCGCCTTGGAGGTGTTTTCATGAATAAAATAAACTTCCAGTTTGTCACCCTTATTTTTCATGTTCGCCTCCAATATATCTTTCAGCATACGCTGATATTTTTCATTTACATACTTCTTGTTCACATTTACGCTTTGGGTTTTATCCAGAAAAACGAGTGTATAAACAGGCGCATCGGGTAAAGTCTTGGTAGTTTCACTCTCACCACCGCAAGCCAGAAATAAAACTGCTATTGACGGGATCAGAATATATTTCAGCTGAGAAGAAAATTTCATGAAAAAAGGATAAATCATTTTATGGTTCATAGCTTGTAATTGAAAAGCGAAACTAATTGGTTCACATATATCATACAACGCGAAACGGACAAGCGGTCGAATTATTTTATCTTAAAAACAAAATCCCTCCAAAAATATGTTTTGAAGGGATACTGAACCATCATTAATTCATTCTATTTTTTTGCAAATTTATATCCAATAGAGATTCCTAAAACACGGTTTTTCATTTTAAGTCCACCGTCAGTATACGACGAGATATTTGCAAGACCATATCCATAATTAACTCCGATCAAAAGAGCGTTTATTTCTACTCCCGCACCAACGGCTAACCCAAAATCAAGCCTTTTTAAATCTCCATCCTTTCCCCATTTAGCATCTACATTTTCTGTGGTTTTTTCTCCGTTTATTGTTTCTTCAATTTTGTTTTTACCTGCTAATCCGATTCCAACATAAGGCCCCAAAGTACCATAGACCTTGATCTGTCCTACGGAAAAAATCGTTTTTGCATTAAGAGGTATATCCAGATACATCAGAGTTGTTCTCGTCTTGAGGTGATAAGTCACATTACCAGCTTCAAGTTTTTCATCAATTCTGGTACCTTTCATAGAAAACAGCAAGCCCGTTTCAAAGGAAAAATTTTTGGCAATTGGAAATTCTACCAGAGCATCCACATGAAATCCGGGTTTTAATTTTAGAATATCAGACTCATTCTGATCATCCTTAAACTGCATCGTTGATAAATTGAGCCCGCTTCTGAGGCTGAATGTTTGGGCGAAAGATTTGGTAGCCAGAGTAAGTACCAAAAGTATTAATACAGATACGGCAATTTTTTTCATGATAATTTTAGATTTAGTTTGATAAAGATTTAGTTTAATAAAGAGGTATCAGGATATTATCTGGCAGCCATCTAATCACAAACAAAATATATTCAAATAAGTCTAATTTATCAAATATAAGTTACATAAATAACCAAATCGCCCACAAACTATATTATTTGTGGGCGGTTTGGTTATTTACCAGGAAATAAAAAATATTTACAACAGGCTACTGATTCTGCTGCTGAATCATTTGTACCAGTTCTTCTGAAATACCGGTTGAGGAATATCCGCCATCATGGAAAAGATTTTGCATCGTAACATATTTCGTCAGGTCTGAGAAAAGTGTAATCGCATAATTCGCGCAATCTTCTGCAGTAGCATTACCCAATGGGCTCATTTTTTCGGCAAAGTCATAAAATGCATCAAATCCTTCAATTCCAGATCCTGCTTTTGTACGGGTTGGTGATTGAGAGATCGTATTTACACGTACATTTTTAGCTTTTCCGTAACGGTAACCATAGCTGCGTGCAATACTTTCAAGCATTGCCTTTGCTTCGGCCATGTCGCTATAAAAGGAATAAGTACGCTGTGCTGCGATGTAAGATAAAGCTACAACAGAACCCCATTCGTTGATGGCATCCAGTTTTTCGCCAACCTGTAAAAATTTGTGCAGGGAAATCGCTGAAATATCCAGTCCTTTCTGCATCCACTCATAGTTCAGGTCACCATAAGATTTGCCTTTACGAACATTGATCGACATACCGATAGAGTGCAGAACGAAGTCGATTTTTCCTCCCAATACATCCATAGACTGGGTATAAAGATTTTCAATATCTTCTACCGAAGTGGCGTCAGCAGGAATAAGCTGGGCATCACAGGCTTTTGCCAGTTCCTGAATTGCACCCATCCGCATAGCAATCGGTGCATTTGTCAATGTAAAAATTGCGCCTTCTTCCTTTGCTTTAAGCGCCACTTTCCATGCGATTGAATTTTCGTCCAGAGCGCCTGATATAATCCCTCTTTTTCCTTTTAATAAACCGTAAGCCATAATTTTCGTTATAAGTATATCGTCAAATGAGCCATGCAATGCCTGACAAAAATGAAATCTTTATTTACAAATGCCTGACAATGCTTTTTCAAGCCCGCAAAGTAACGCATTTTTGATTTGTTAAACCAGTTACATTTTCCGGCCTTTTATTCTGTGAATTATGAAGTCAAGGTTTCGCAACGGTGTTTTCTACTGGTTTCAGATGCAGCTTTTCCTGAAAAAACTGATCCGTAGCATTATATACACCTTGCACATCTTTTGAACGCAAATAAGAGCCGATTACATGATCGCCGCTTTCAGGAAATGCCTTTTCCACTTTAAGATTATCCGGTGTTCCCAATTTAGGAAACATGTCCTGCATCGCTTTTACAGAAACCGTTTTATCCTGTTCTTCTTCATTTTTATAATAATACCCCAAAAATAATGGCATTTTGATCTTTTCGTAAACCTCCGGACGGGCAATTGCATCAATAGTTTGCTGCAAAGTAAGCAGCCCGTTGGTACGGTAACTTTGCAGCCAGAAGTTTGATTTCTCAGGATCTTCATCAACCGGCGTGCGGCGATCACCCATAATGGTGTATAATATTTTCCTTCCCCACGGGCCGGTTACCAGTTTAAGAGCGGGTGATGCCACAGCCATACAGGGCGAGTATAATACAACACCTTTTATTTCCGGATTGGTCGAGGCAAGATATACGGATAACAATCCGCCTGCCGAAGTTCCTATTACAATTACACTGTCTCCCAAAACCTTACCTATGGACAGTGCACGCTGCGCATTTGCCATGAAGTTTTCGGGTGTCAGATCATCAAATGCATCCGGGTCACTGATTCCGGCATCGTGCATACGAGCCAGGTACAGATTTGCTCCATAACGCTTTGCCAGGTTTCTGTGAATAGGTTCGCCCTCCGCCCAGCTTGCACCGAAGCCATGAATGTATACAATGCTATAAGATGTTTTTTGTTTCTTTGCAGAATCAGCCCAGACAATCCGTGCCTGATTATCGCGCTTCAGATTTTTGGTTTCCTTTTCAGACTTATTTATTTCTTCTTCCAGAGCAGATAAATCTTTGTTTACCGAAGGAAGTACCGGACTGAACTGAACGGCTGGAACTGTTGGCCCCAAAAAGTAAACAATGGCGAGGATTACGACTACTGCGACGATCCCAATGAGTATCTTTAACATATTTTAAGAATTAAGAAGGCTTCATTACCTCGAAAGTTCGGTAGTTTTAGGGACAAAATCGTGTTTCTTATGCCACGAATCCATTAATTAATACGAATATTAAAAAGCAATTGCTGATTTGCAAAATACTCATTCACAGATTTACCTATGCCTAATCTCTTACTCGTTGAAGACGATATCAATCTCGGAGCATTACTTCAGGAATACCTGATAGACAAGGGTTATCCAACTGACCTTGCAACGGATGGGCAAAAAGGCTGGCAAAGTTTTGTGGATAAGACTTATGACCTTTGCATTTTTGATGTAATGATGCCTAAAAAAGATGGCTTTTCGCTCGCAAAGGAAGTAAGAATGAGCGGCCGCGATGTGCCTATTATTTTCCTGACGGCCAAATCCATGAAAGAAGATACTATGCAGGGTTTTCGTGTTGGCGGCGACGATTATGTAACCAAGCCATTTGACCGGGAAGAACTTTTGCTGCGTATTGAAGCGATTCTTCGCCGTTACCGGAAGCAGCCGGAAAATTCAGACGAAAACAATATTTTCGAGGTTGGAAATTATACTTTTGACTACGGTCACCATCAATTAATTGTCAATGATAAATCGGCAAAACTGACCAGTAAAGAATCAGAACTGCTTAAATTGTTTTGTCAGAATATCAATCAGCCGATCAGCCGCAGTTTTGCACTAAAAACGATTTGGGGCGATGATTCCTATTTCAATGCCAGGAGTATGGATGTATATATCACCAAACTACGCAAACATTTTAAAGAAGACCCTTCTATTCAGATCATGAATTTACACGGAGAAGGATTTAAACTGATGGTAGGTTAGAAGGGAGGAAAGGGAAGAAGGAATGAACGGAGGAAAAAATCTTTCTCTGTGAAACTCTAAATTTTTCTCTGTGGTTCTCTGTGTAACCTTGATTCCACAGAGAACCACGGAGATTTTTTTCCTTCAACTTATGGTTTCTATAGCCTTTAAGATTCATTAACCAATAAAAGCCGACAGCCGATTGCTGATCGCCAATAGTTTAATATGTTTAACATCACCCGCCGCCCACGCCGTAATAGAAAATCTTCTGCAATCCGGGATTTGGTACAGGAAACCACATTACAAGTCTCCGATTTCATTTTCCCAATGTTTGTTCAGGAAGGAACCAGGCAGAAAGTTGAGATAAAATCAATGCCGGGTATTTACCGGTTCTCGTTGGATAATCTGTTGGAAGAACTCAATGAAGTCGTTGATCTGGGTATTCGCGCCATTGATCTTTTTCCCAATTATCCGGAAAGCAAAAAAGACAGGTTTGCTTCGGAAAGCTACAAAGAAGACACATTCTATCTGAAAGCAATTACCGCCATTAAAGAGAAATTTCCTGAACTAGTCATCATGACTGATGTTGCTATGGATCCGTACAGTTCTGACGGGCACGATGGCCTGGTGGAAGATGGAAAAATCGTGAATGACGCAACTCTGGAAATTTTAGGAAAAATGGGAGTTGCACAGGCCAAAGCCGGAGCAGACATTCTTGGGCCAAGTGATATGATGGATGGGCGGGTAATCCATATGCGTAATCAATTAGACGAGTATGGTTTTACGGATGTAAGTATTATGGCTTATTCTGCCAAATATGCGAGTGCATTTTACGGGCCATTTCGTGATGCGCTGGAATCTGCTCCGAAATTCGGGGATAAAAAAACCTATCAGATGAATCCGGCCAATAAGCGGGAAGCATTACTGGAAGCGCAACTGGATTTTGAAGAAGGCGCTGATTTTCTGATGGTAAAACCTGCTTTGTCTTATCTGGATATTATTCGCCAGCTGGATGAAAATTTTGATATTCCGATTGCCGCTTACAATGTTTCCGGTGAATATGCCATGATCAAAGCTGCCGCGCTTAACGGCTGGCTGGATGGTGACCGCGCCATGATGGAAGTGCTTATCAGTATCCGCCGTGCCGGAGCTAAGTGTATCCTTACTTACTTCGCAAAGGAAGCGGCTTTTCTGTTGAACAGATAAGGAATCGATGAATTGAATAATTAGGAAAATTTTGTATTTACTGATAGATTTGATATAGAGAAATTTGGAAATTTCTCTATATTTTTTAAGGAAATTTAATTTCTTTTAACTTTTTATATCTAAGCACCTTATTTGGATATTACAAATTCGTATTGAAAAACAATTATATTTGAGTAAGTAAAAATTATAGCCATGCAACAACACACATTTCGGGTAAATACCCTGCAACTCAATCTCAAATTTGTCAATTACATTAAATCTATGTTCGGCAAAAAAGAGGTAAAAATTATTGTAGAAGAAATAGAACCTGCAACACTCACTGCAAAAGAAGATAAAAAAATTAATGATTTTGAAGTTAAAAGATTTTTGGATCATAGAAAAAATCATCCTTCTGTGCAGTTGAAAGATAGTACAGATTTTAATACAATCGTTAACGACGTAAATCTTTTAGTTGTGCACTATTTTGACTCAGATGTAGTTTTCAATTACATTGTTATACAAGACCCAGTTAAAAATAAACAGGCTAATGAACTTCTATTAAATGCGTTAGAATATAATCGTTTCGTAATTTCTACTTTGGTTATTCAAGAAATCGGATATGCCTTGGCCAGATTTGAAGTGAGCAATGATATAATCAGGCAAGAATTAGATTATTTAAACTCTTTGAATATTGCTATAATAAACAATTTTCATATTACAAGAGCACTTGAATTAGCTGATATTATTGGATTTAAGCATATTAATGATTGTATTCATACAGCAGTTGCCGAAAGTTTAGACTGTAAATCATTTTACACATACAATAAATCAGATTTCAAAAGGATTCAGAAATATACAAGTCTTAAAATAGTGATTTTATAATGCTTCATAGCATTTGATCATAAAAATAGTCTATTTTCGAGCCTTCCATTTGTCTATTGATTACAATATTTTCATACGTTAAATTAATATGAATTTTAAAACTATACCTCTTTCCATCCTTCTTTGTTTCATTCTCACTTTCCCCACTTTCGCACAAAAGAAAAAACCTCTCCCGCCTGAATTTGCAATTACAAAATCTGAAACCGAAGCACACATGCGCTTTCTGGCGGCTGATGAATTGTTGGGGCGCCGTACCGGAGAGCAGGGAAATCTGGCAGCTGCAAGATATATTGCTGAACAGTTTCGCAAATTTGGTGTAAAGTCCGTTGCAGGAACGGATAGTTCTATCATCAAAAAATTCGCTACCAACTCTTATTACCAGAATGTACCATTTGAAAAAATGGGAGTTAATGAATCGGGTGAAATCATTGCCGGTGCGGATGTTCTTAAAAGCGGCACCGACTGGATACTGATGAGCGGTGAAGCAACCAATATAAAGGCTCCGCTGGTATATGCAGCTTACGGTTTGGAAAACGCATCCAAAGGATGGGACGATTATAAAGATCTGGATGTAAAAGGCAAAATTGTATTGGTGCAAAGCGGAACTCCGGATGTTCAAACACCTTCGGAAATTGTAGCATCGTCTACTGAAAAACGTAAAATAGCCATTGATAAAGGTGCGGTTGCTATCATTGAATTATTCAATGCGCCTATTCCGTGGAATATGGTAAGCAAAAATTTTACCGGAGAAAAAATCGGACTGGCTCCGGAAAATGCATCTGGTAAAACAATCCCGCATGCGTGGGTAAATGGCAAAGAAGCAAATCTGACACGAGGCCTTCGTGGCGTACAAGAAGTTGAATTTAAAACGAGCGGAAGGAAAACTTCACTGATCAACAACTATAATGTTGCCGGATTTATTGAAGGAAGTGACCTTAAATTAAAAGATGAATACATTTTGCTCACTGCGCATTATGATCATGTCGGTGTAGGAAAACAAGGCAGGCAGCCTTATACGCCGGAAGACAGTATTTTCAATGGTGCAAGGGACAATGCATTTGGAGTTGTAGGATTGCTCACTGCTGCCGAAGCTTTTTCCAAAAATCCACCAAAACGTTCAGTACTGATTATTGCTCTGACGGCTGAGGAAGTAGGCTTATTAGGAAGCCAGTATTATGCAAATCATCCGTTAATGCCTCTTAATAAATGTATTTTCAATATTAATTCTGACGGTGCGGGATATAACGATACTACTATAGTTGCAGTAATGGGACTGGATCGTACAGGTGCAAAAATTCAAATGGAAACAGCCAGCAAAGCCTTTGGACTAGGAATTTTTGCAGATCCATCACCAGAACAAGGGCTATTCGATCGTTCAGACAATGTAAGTTTTGCTAAAAAAGGAATCCCTGCCCCTACTTTTACACCCGGGTTCAGGGAATTTAACGGTGATATTATGAAGAACTATCACCAGGTTTCCGACAATCCTGAAACCATTAATTTTAATTACCTGCTCAAATTCAGTCAGGCATTTACTTACTCCGCCCGGTTAATTGCAGATATGCCAATAGCTCCGCAATGGATTGCGGGCGATAAATATGAGGAGGCGGCTAAGAAATTATATGCCAAATAAGACTTTCAAAATTTTGGTTTTAATCAAATGAGACTGGAATACATCCAGTCTCATTTGATTAAAAATTCATTTATTATAGTATTCAAACAACCTGATAATATCTTCTTCTTTTTTAAAATTTATGTCGTTTGACTTTACGTAAGTATTCATTTCACTTTCCTTGTCTTTCATGAACGAAGACAACAGCTTTTTCCCGGGCTGATTTTCTCTGCTTTATTATCCAGAACTACATAATAATCACTTTCCACGCTCACAGTTGTATTCTTTTCACCAGTCCCAAATCCAGGATTGTAGTTGGGTTTCACCGTTTTGGCCCGGTAATATTTCATTAGTGAAAGCTTTCCCTGAACAAGCTTTTCAAAGAAACCAGCCGAAACTTTATCAGAATGAAAAGAACCTGTATTTACATACTCTGAAATGTCATTTTCTGAGGATTTAACCTTAAAGTTTTTCAGGTGCTTTCCATCAATTACCCTTACATCATTTTTACTTTTATCTGCCAATACTTCAAGCTGATCATTCAGGACATTATATCGGATAAGTATGTTATTCAGGCTATCTGTACTTGATCCACCAATTTGCTGAATTACATTACTAAACTTAACATTGCCTTCGTGCCAGACAGAATCCAGATAAAACTGTCCGACAGTATTGGATACAGGAGATGGAGAATTCCAAAAAACTCCTGCTTTCGAAGTGTTAAACCCGGTTCCGGTATTAGCATTAATCTTCGAACCTTCACTTAACTGGCCAAATACCACTTGTGATAACATAGCCAGTATACAAGAAATGATCACATTTTTTTTCATATTCCGATTTATCTTAAATTATACACAAATCATCTTCCACCCGGAGCACAGTTCTTTTTCAGATAATCTGTAAATAAAGTCCGTAGATGCAGCGACGTACCCGCACCTTCCGAGATACTATGCGTGCGGTTTGGATAAGGCATAAACTGAAATACTTTATTTGCTTTGATCAGTTCGTTAACCAGCATTTCTGCATTCTGGTAATGCACGTTATCATCACCCGTACCATGAATATAAAGCAGGTTACCAACCAGATTTTTAGCATATGTTATTGGTGAACCTTTCACAAAATCTTCCGGATTTTCCTGAGGTAAACCCATGTAGCGCTCCTGATAGATGTTATCGTAAGTCAGTTGATTCCCTACCGCGGCCACTGCTATGCCGGTTTTAAATATTTTTGGATACTGGAACATGAGATTCAAGGTTGAAGATCCTCCTCCGCTCCATCCATGTACAGCAACACGGCTGGTGTCAATAAAAGGATATTTCTCAAACATGGCCGTTGCAGCTCCTGCTATATCACTGATATTAATTCTTCCTATGTTTTTGTAGATCGCCTTGCGCCATGCACGCCCTTTCGGAGCCGGTGTGCCGCGGTTATCCATAGATGCATAAATGTAACCGTCGTCGGCCATGCTTCCTGCATACAAACGATTACGGCCTGTTCCATATGTATCTTTTACCGTAGTGTTTGCCGGCTCTCCATAAACCATAAATACAATCGGGTATTTTTTAGCGGGATCAAAATTGGAAGGTTTTACCATCCAGGCATCCACTTCCACACCATCTGCCGTTTTTACTTTAAAAAACTCAATATCAATACTGGCAATCCTGATACGCATCATAGTTTGCTGGATAGAGTTTTGGGGATCAGTTGGTTTGTGATCCGGAAGTGTGATCCATTCCGTCATCGAAGGCATACGGGCATTGGAAAAACGATGCGTTGCAAATTTGGCAAGAGGGGAAATTTCATAGGCATGTGACCCTGCCATTTCCTCGGGCGACAACCGTTTTGGCTCTCCTTTTCCATCGAGCGAAGCACTATACAAATAGTTTTGAGTAGAATTGTCAGGGGATGCCATGAAATAATAGGTATTGTTTTTCTCATCAATACGCACAGGGCTGATCATATCAAAATTCCCGGCTGTAACCAGCGTTTCTTTCTTCCCATCACGGCTTACACGATAAGTATGGCGCCATCCGTCTTTTTCACTTACCCATAAAAATTCTTTTCCGCCGTTGATCCAGTCCCAGCCCATCGGGTCATTTTCCCAGCGGCTTTTAATATCAATCCATGCTTCATCTTTTTCTGTATAAAATGGCTTTGAACTTCCGCTAACCGTGTTGATATACATCAGCGTACTTTCATTCTGTTTCCGGTTCAATTGCTGAATAACCAACTCGTTAGCCTGTCCCGACCATTCCATTCTTGGCACATATGTGTTCTGCGGATCGCCGGGAATATTCATCCATTTGGTTTGGGCGCTCGTAATATTTACAACCCCGATTTTATATGGCGAAGGCGTTTCTCCCACTTTCGGATATTCGACCGGAACATTGAAGGAATAGATAGAATCGGTTGTATTGATCATCAGAAAGTTACGGATCTTGCGTGCATCAAGTTGCCAGTAGGCAATAGATTTGCTATCGTCGCTCCAGCGGAAACCGTCACGGCAATCAAATTCTTCTTCGTAAGCCCAGTCGAAAGTCCCGTTAATGATACGGTCTGTTCCATCCTTCGTTAATTGCGTTACCTTTCCAGTCTGCACATCTTCGGCATACACATTATGTTTGCTTACATAACCTACTTTTTTGCCATCCGGCGAAAATTTTGCAAACATCAGGGAAGATTCAGGTAATCCTTTTCCAAGTTTTTTCAGTGTTTTGGCAGTCAGGTCAATTACCCAGTAATCTCCACGGGTATCATACCGCCAGACTTTTTTTGTATTCGTATAAATCAGCACTTTGTTACCAGCTTTGCTGACCGTATAACTTCTGACAGGAAGTGCCTCGCTGCTTCCGGCGGGAGTAAGCTGCGCTTTTGAAATAAATATTTTAGACTGCCGGGAAGGTAATGTTACTTCAACAATTTCTCCCTGCTCCACATCCCGGAATCCGCTTCCATCTGGTAGCCACTGAAAATTATCAGGGATTTGTGCAAAAATCTGAAACGAAATAAGGGTAAAGACTATGGTTTTTAGTACCTGCTTCATTGGGCTTGGTTAAAAATAATTAGTAGGACAATTATAGTAATACAATTTTAACGAATTGATTTTCAAAAACAGCATTTCTGTCATTGTAAAAACAAACAGCAGGCAAGATGATGTTCTTACCTGCTGTTTAATCTAAAATTTATTCTATTTCCGGATCTGTTCCTTTCCCTTTCGACCGCCTTTGTTTTTTCAGCGCCTCGCTCAGTATATATTCAATCTGTCCGTTCAAACTGCGAAAATCCTGTTGTGCCCAGGCTTCAATTTCCTTGAGCATTTCGGGATTAACACGTAAAACAAATGCTTTTTTCTCTGCCATATCACGGATATAAAGTTCCGGCGTTCAATACTGGTGTAACAGATTTTTCACCACACAATACCACGAGCAGATTGCACACCATGGCGGCTTTGCGCTCTTCATCCAGTGTTACAATTCCTTTTTCCGACAACATAGCCAAAGCCATATCCACCATTCCTACCGCTCCGTTCACGATCTGGCGCCGCGCTGCTACAACTGCCGATGCCTGCTGACGCTGTAACATGGCTCCTGCAATTTCGGGTGCATAAGCCAGGTGACTGATACGTGCTTCCAGTACATCCACTCCTGCCCTGCTCAGGCGTTCGGTCAGTTCGGCTTCCAGCATTTCATTGATCTTGCCGCTTCCATCCCGCAAAGTCACTTCGTGAATTTCGAGCTCTTCGGCTTCCATCGTATCATAAGCATAAATACCAGCCAGATGCCTTACTGCCGCTTCCGACTGAATTTCTACATATTTTATATAATCATCCACCTCAAAAGAAGCTTTTGCTGTGTCTCCTACACGCCACACTACCACGGCGGCAATTTCAATCGGATTACCAAGTTTGTCGTTTACCTTCAGCTTTTGGCCATTCAGGTTTCGGGCACGCAGGCTTATTTTTTTCTGCGGAATAATGGATTTACCCAGCGCAAGCCACTTTGCTTCATCGTTCCCATGTAATCGCCAAAAAAGTAGTTACCACGGCTTCATTAGGATTGATGACTGTTAATCCGATTAGAATGATAAATCCGATAATCGAAACCAGGATTCCAAAATTAGGTTCTCCTTCATATATGCAGAACCCTATACCGCCAAACAACATAATCAGGCCAATTGCAAATAGTAAAAAGCCCGACATCGAACGTAATTCTTTTTCATTCATAGCTTTAATTGTGATAGTAAAATGATATCACAATACTATCAAATATTTTTTATATTTTAATACAGATAATGACAAAAAAATCCCAAAGCTTTTGACTGGCTTTGGGATGGGATGAGTGGTAAAGAATTAATTTGATACAGAAACAGGTGGAAAGCTTACTTCAAAATTTATTGGCAAATTGTACTTAACCCTCACCTTGTTTCCCCGCACAGCTCCCGGCTCCCACATTCCATTCATTTTTTTCACCACCCGCAGTGCTTCCGAATCCAGATCCGGCCCTGCGCTTTTGTCTACTTTATAATCACACAGGCTTCCATCCTCACAAACTACAAAAGATAAGAAAACCCGTCCTTTAACTCTATTTCTTGCTGCTTCCATCGGATAATGTATGTTGGTGCCCAGAAACTTATAAAATTCAGCCATTCCTCCTTTAAAATGAGGTTGTTTAACAGGCTCGTTATAAACAATTTTCTCTCCGTTTACCATCGAAAAGCCTTCCTGAAAAGATCCTAGCTCGTATATTTCCTGATAGATCAGCGTGCTGTCTGCAAATTTTCCGGTCCACATCCCGTTCTTTTTTCCCACAACTACATTTCCCTCTTCAATGAATGTCTTGCCATTCAGCTCAGCACCTGTTGATTCCCAATGTCCATCCCCATTTTTTATCCGCTGGGTCCCATCCTGTTCCCACCTGTTGATATAATGTGTCTCACTCGTTTCCCCGGCTTTGATAACCACAGTCCTTTCCACCACACTTTGAATCTGCCCGTTGGCATGCCACCTGATTTCCGTATCAGTACTATCCGAAAGCGTATTGGTTTTTCTCAGCATCCCCTTCAGGTCATATTCCTGGATAAGCGAGGTTTTGCCTTCTGAATTATAATCGGTAAGTGCCAGCAGTTTACCATTCAACTGAAAAGTTGCCTCAGCAGCAAAACTGGCCATGTTTCCATCTCTTGCGGATATTTGATACGTCCTCACAGAATCCATGCGGTTCTCAATGTAGCCTGTTTTATGCCAGATTTCCTTTTTCAGAAAAGGTACGGTTACCATCCGCTTCCATTTTTTGTTTTTTAATTGTTCAATAACCACATCCTTGTTCACGTAACCATTCTTATCAACTGGTAAAATGTGCCGGTATTGGTACGTAGCTGCGTCCGTTGCCGGTTTAAATTGTTTATCGAAGTAATTGATAAATGCCAATTCTGTTGAATCAAAATCGGGCCTGGCCTGGGCCCGGAAAGAGACAGGATAAACCATTGTCTGCCTGACTTTTTCTCCTTTAACAGTAGCGGGTTTCCATGCTTTGTACAGTCCTAATACACGGATAGCTTCCTGATCGCATAATGAATCAATTCCTCTGCTTATTTCCAGTTGCGACATACTGCCGTCCGGCTCCACAATCCCTTTTACATAAACCTTCTTATTTATGCCTTTAACAGTACTTTTGAACGGGATTTTCAGATTAGAAGTAATAAACTGATTGAGGTAATTCAAACCTCCCATTGGCTCAGCGGCCATCTCAATTTCATGAGGCAAATAAACGGTCTGGCTAAAAAGAGGGAAACTGTAAAGGAGCAGGAAAATCAAAATTCCTTTCATAGATAGATGAGTTGTTTTTGTAAATATAGAAAATGGATGTTCAGGCCCGGCATATTCCTAACCATTATTTCATTAATTCTATATTTTATTCACTTAAAAACTTAACCTACTGATAACCTGTCATTAACATCCTGTTAATATGAATTGATCATATTTGTAACATGGGAGATATAACACACTTTAAAACAATTATCATTTCTGACTTACATCTCGGTGCGGGTGGTTCAAAGGCAGAAGAAGTTACCTGTTTTTTGAAAAGCTATTCATGCAAGAAACTGATCTTAAACGGTGATATTATTGATGCCTGGCAATTGAAAAAATATGGCGTCTGGAAACGGAAACATACTATGTTTTTTAAACGGGTATTAAAAATGATCGAGGAAAATAAAACCAAAGTCATTTATATCCGTGGTAATCACGATGATTTTCTTGATCAGATTATCCCGTTGCGTTTGGGTAAAAACTTCCAGATCCGAAAAGATTACATTCTTAATTCGGGTTCCAAGCGTTTTTATGTTACACATGGCGACGTATTCGATTCCATCACAACCAACATGAAATGGCTGGCATATCTGGGCGATGTGGGATATACATTTCTGCTTTGGATCAATAAATTTTACAATAAATACCGCGAATGGAAAGGATTACCCTACTATTCATTATCGCAGCGTATCAAGCAGTCGGTGAAAATGGCGGTAAATTATATGTCAGATTTTGAAGAAAAGCTGACTGAGCTTGCTCGTGCCAGAAGCTGCGACGGTGTTATCTGCGGCCATATACACCATCCCGCAATCCGTGAAATAGATGGGATTAAATACATGAATTCCGGCGACTGGGTTGAAACACTAAGTGCTTTGGTTGAAGATTTCGACGGGAACTGGAACCTCCTGTATTACAATCAGCAACTTGTAGAGCATAAAAGTAAAGATAAGAAACCAGCCGATACAAAGTCGATAGGGAACATTCCTCCTGCTGAAAAACAGGTCGCATTTACAGGTATATTTCTGGGTAGGGATCAGCATATTTTGTAACCATGAAAATATTGTTTTTGGTACAGGGAGAAGGGCGCGGACATTTGACTCAGGCAATTTCGTTAAGTCAGATACTGCGGCATGCAGGCCATGAAATTAGTGGTGTTATGGTGGGAAAATCCATTGGCCGCATTATTCCTTCCTTTTTTCATAAACAAATAGAAGCGCCTGTTTATGAATTTGACGCTCCCAATATCATTTACAATTCTGATGGCGGTGGAATGAACCTGAAACGTACTTTGTCTACGTTAGTCTTTAATCTTCCCCAATATTTTAAATCACTTCGTTTTATTCATCATTCAGTACAGGAAATCAAGCCTGATCTGATCATTAGTTTTTACGAGACATTCGGAGGAACATATAATATTTTATACCGGTCAAAAATACCGATGATCTGTATTGCACACCAGTTTTTACTTCTTCATCCCAAATTCGTTTTCCCAGAAAACAGCCGCTTTAACCGTATAATTATCAACCTGAATTCCAAAGCTGCTTCGTGGCTGGCAACAAAACGCCTTGCTCTTTCCTTTCGCGAAATGGAATCAAAAAATGAACAGAAAATTACTGTTGTTCCTCCATTATTACGCAAAGAAATACGCAGCCTGCAAACTTCGGCAGGTGAGTTCTTTCTGGTTTACATGACGCACCATAGCCTGAGCAAACAAATTATAAACTGGCATTCAGAGCATCCTGAGATTCAGTTGCATTGCTTTTGGGATAATGCAGATGCTTCAGACGTTTTTAAGTATGACGAAACCCTGACTTTTCACCGCATTAACAGTGAAAAATACCTGCAAATGCTCGCATCCTGCAAAGCACTGGTTACTACGGCAGGTTTTGAGTCGGTGTGTGAAGCGATGTATCTTGGCAAACCCGTAATGATGGTTCCTGTCCCAAATCATTTTGAACAGGAATGCAATGCACTGGATGGTGTAATTTCCGGAGCCGGAGTAAGATGTAAAACCTTTGACCTGTCCGTATTACTGGAATATTTACCCAAACACCAGGATCAGTCAGAAAAATTCAGGAAGTGGTATCAGTTAGGAGAAGATATTTTTGTAAAAGAAATAAATACTGTACGCGAAAAGCCTCACCTGACAAAACCAATCCATGCTCGGATGCAGTTTCCTAAAACGATTGCTTCTTAAAAACCATACCTTCCCTTCCTTTATTTCGATAAATTACCAGACTGTTTTCAATTCGTTGATAATACATCGAACTGTCTGATTGCAGCCAGGCGCGCCCGCTCCATCCCGGCTCGCCAACTTTTGTTCCGCCAAACGTTATAATGTTCAATTTACAACCGGGCCCCAAAGTATAACTGCCGGAAACTTCATTCATCACGGTATGCCCGCTTATTGATCCATCTTTTTCATTATCCTTAAAAGTAAAAATAACACCCTTGCCCTCTGGCCCGGGATCATTCTCTGTACTTCCGGTACTGATATCCCGGTATCCTGTCAATCGCCAGGTTCCTTCCAGGGTTGGTTTGTCGCTGCACGGAGGCAATACGCAGCAATCCTCCTGCTTCCCGCATTGAAAAGCGGACAGGGCCAAAACAAACAAAATTGTCGCGAAGAATAGTATATTTTTCATAGCTGATTAATTAAAAATTCATCCCAATCCGTAAAGCCAGCCGGTTATAAACACGGTCTTCATATCGTACAGTCTGCTCCCATTGCAACGGTTTATCTGCATGTACTTCCTGCCTTTTGTAAGACAGCGTTATAGTAAAAGCATTGCCGCCGGGCTTGCCGTATTTCATCCCAACTCCCGGATTCAGCATCAAACCACCTTTGGTATCGTATCCGTCAGAATCCTCATGAAACCAGCCAAAACCATAGCCGGCGTCAGCAGAAGCGAATAATCTTGAATTTGTCCTTTTTGTAAGATCAAACCTGATTCCTGCTGCAATGGGATTGATCAGGGCAGTTTTGTACCAGTCCATTCCCACCGTAACTCCTGCTGAAAGCCGTTGGTTTATTTGTATTCCATTAAAGGTCTGTGCAGTAAGGCTGGTCCTGCTATCGACCTGATTTTGCTGCGATCCATAATTAAATTTGGCACGACCCAACAGTACACCCAACTCCGTGTGGTTCGTATATTTTATTTTGAACGGCTCCTTTTGTGCCGTTACCGATTCGATAGTTACAATTATTATCAGCAACAGAATGAGTACTTTCATAGCTGTACCGGAATTTTGCTCAACAAACGTAGATTTTTTGGATCACTGGAATCATACTGATAAAAACCATCCTTACCTATTAAAAGCAATGTTTTACCCAGTGAAATTACATCGTATGCGTCTATATCCTTAAAATGAGAAACCAGATTTTTATCTATCGCCATTTTATCTATAGCATTAAATACTTTCAAACCGAACTCTCCTTCGCATAAATATAAATTCGGGAAATCAATACTCAGACCATGAGGGTTCTGCATTTGATATGTCCTGATCAGCTTTGGCGAAGTTGGATCGCTTACATCGACAAGATCCATCTGGTTTTGTGCCCCGCCACAGTTTGTACCCGTACGAAGTGTTACATAAGCGATGTCATTATCTACAACCACCGGATCACAGGCAGTTCCATGCTGAAAAACTGAAAGCTGCGTTGGTTTCGCCGGATCAGTGTTGTCATATATGTACATGCCGTTGGCCGATCCGATGAAAAGCTTATTGTTATACGGAAAAATGGTTTCTATGCTACGCCCCAGATTTATTTCGGTTGAGTTTACGGGTTGTTCCGGCTTACTGATATTGAACAGATGCAGGCTGGTTTGGCTAACAGTATAAAGGAAATTTTTGTCCAAGGCAAAGCGAGCCATAGAACCGCTTTGCCCGTTTCCATTAGAATTATTGGACGAAGCAGCTGCTGCCGATCCTGACGACTTACTGAAAGATGCCACATCATTAAATGCAAAAAAGATTCCTCCTCCCCATGGAATAACCCCGTTCTCTTCACAATTTGTTGTAATGGTTTCGGTAACAAAGTCAACCGTAAAATCCTGAAGAACGGCATCTTCTGAATCCCATACCGAACCATTTACCGTGTTAATCTGCCACCAGGCACCATCGAATTGCCCGCTTTGAAATACATTTTTAACTCTCCCTAATTCCTTAGCATTTTCCGGATCGGTAATATCCAGCGCTACCAGATCGGTATAACTGTCGGCGTATAGGATATTGCCCCTTACTGCCAGATCACCATTTCCCGGAATAGCTATAAATGCAACAAAAGCAGGATTGGAAGGATTACTATTATCGATGACGTGAATCCCCTGTTTAATTTCATTAATAAAAAGATAATGCCCTTTGGTGTAAAGTTTTCCAGGCCTTTTCATTACATGCGACTGTTCCATTTTTACCGAACTGCGGATATCGGCCATCGTACGTGTGTAAGGTGTAAGCCGCCGTGTTACGCGCGTTTCTTTACATTGGTCGTTACATGACCATAATCCAAACGAAAGGACTAAAACAAACAGGGGAAGTAGGTTTCTCTTCATAACAGCAGGTTTGTTAGGTGTGGCAGGAATACTATTTTTTACTCATATAGTTCAAGGACTCCATTGAGCATCAAAAGGTTGGAAGAGAAAAACAAAATCGTCCGGAAGCAAAGCCTCCGGACGATAACGCACCCCGAAATACCAGCATTTGCCAGTATTTTTATCTTTAATATTTTGGTAATCGGTAGCCAGCTTTCGACAGTCCGCTTTCAGTTTTCTGGAGAATTCATATTTTGAAGCTCGGCTTTAATACCTGCAATTCTGGTCTTTGATGATCAAAAGCGTGACTGCATTAAGCCGTAAGCCGACTAGCGATTGCCAATGTTTGACCGCCGATTGCCAAAAGCCGACGGCCGTTCTCACTTGCTTTCCGGATTCATGATTCTTCCCATGAAAAGAATGGTATTGGAAGTTTTTTCACTGATGATCAATACAAAAGGGCGATCGCAGATGTATTTGGGTTCATTAGGATTTGCAGATGTAAGGCCAATCCCAATAGTTGTCACTGCGGCTGCTTCCGTTCCCTTTTCGTCTATGTTCAGATAAGTATTCTGTTTTACAAAATCGACGAACAGATCTGCGGTTTTATTAATTTTACCAAGTTCCGCAGCATCTGTGAAAACCTTGTTTATTCCCATTTTATTCAGGGTATTATTCAGCTTTGCAGCGTATTCGAGGGTAAAACGCGGAAGGCCTGCATTTACTCCGGTTTTTATTAAACGAGTTGTCTGAAGATTATTCCAATCCTGCGGAGTAAGCCCGGAAATGACTGAACCAACTGTGTTCTGGCCTTGTGGAATCAGCAGGGTCATATTGAATTGCCCGTTTGCATAAGGTAATTGCAGGGCATTGTATTTTTCTCCGCCTGCTACTTTAAAATCTGATTTGGCATACATCATTTTAACGGTTTTCTGTGTTCCGTTTTGCAGATAAAATGGTGTATCCAGTGTTTTGGAAGCATCAAATTTTGTTTTCCAATCACCTTTAAAATACAATGCGTTCAACAGAAACATGACATGTTCGGGACTGATTTCATCAAGTACTTTTTTGATCCTGCCATTGGTTTTGTCGCTCGCCCAATTGTTGATTTTCGTTTTTGCCGCATCATCAAAAGGCAAACCGGTTACTTCGGCATCAAATGAAGTGCGTAGCACATTCTGAAAATCTGTTTCTACCTGAAAATCATTACGGTACCAGGCAGAATTAGCCAAACCCAGGTTTACTTTAGAATCTGCCAGTGGTAATTCATCCAGAAGCGTTTTGTATGCCTTGTTCAGATCAGCAAGAGAAACACCTTCCATTTTTAAGGTTTTGAGGATTTCGTTGGCGGTTTCGCTTTCTGAACCATTCAGCAACATGCCCATTGCCATATGCAGGCTCAATGGAGATATGAATAAATTTTCTTCTGCAGGCTGGGTTTCCTGCATGTTCTTAAAGAAATCGAAAGCGAAAGCTGTTGTTCCGGCGGCAATATTTTCAGGAATTACCACCGGATTAACTTCGTCAACAGGCGTTACGCCGTCGTTGGTGCAGGCAAATAACAACGCTCCTGTTAGCAGAGCGGGAATTATAAAACTGTTTTTAAGGATCTTATTCATGGCTAATAAATTTGAGATCACTATACAGGGATATTAAAACGCTACGGCGGACCGTCGCAGTGGCAGATCCCGAAAGACTTCGTGCTTTCAGCAAACCTGTTTAACAAGGATTATTTTTGTCAGGAAATAGTTGGAACGGCTATAAAAAAATTAAAAAGAATAACGTACACCCCAGGAAACACCATACAAATAGGGATGTGATTCAAGGCTTTGATTCGCTTTAAATCCTGACGAAATAGCTTTTTGATACGATCCGGTCAGGCTGGCTTTCCATTTGGTGGATAGTTTGTAATTAAAACGTAAACCAGTGGTAGCTGCCCAGTTCATACTACGGTATACATCATCACTTGCTTTCGTAGTAATAATTTCTCCCGAAGCAGATTCAAGTTCGTTGCTCAAAAAGAAATTCGCCATCATCCCGCCTAATACCGAATAGCTCAGTTTTTTGTCGGGATTTAAAGTAAAGCCGGCCTGTAATGGTAATTGCAGGTATTGGTAATCGTTGCTTACTTTTTTATTTACATCAATATAAAGCGCTCCGTTGTTTAAGTAATCACCACTTTTATCGGCACTTGGATTGGCCGACAATCCGTTTAGCGCACTTTGTAAAACATTAGAACTGGTGTTGGCATAAGCACTTAACACGTATCCTCCACCTTCGTATTTGGCATTTCCTTTCAGATAGCTTACACCCATTTCCATAGACCAATGTTTGGACAAGCGTACCCCGCCCTGTGTTTGCAATGCATAAGATGTACCTGCTTCGTTGGTTCCAGTCAGAGATTTTTGTCTGGAATTCAGCTGGCTGGCAAATGCGGTCGGTGCCGATTTTATTTTTACATCCGGATTAAATGATGCCGGCATCATGCTGATCCCTGCCCAGTATTCCCCGGATTTTTTAGGTTCTGAAAGCTTTTCTTCTTTAATCGATTCAGGCTTAAAGAATACGTAACGTTTTTGCATAAAAACTTCCAGGTCGCTGTACGGAAGCGGTGTCAGTAACTCGGCCAAAACCGGTTTGCTTTCTGTAACAACTGTTTTTTCTTTTAAATCCGGCTGAATGGCAACAGTCGCAATTTTATCTGAAACGACATCTGCTGGTAATCCGGACGACACTTTATCAACAGCATCGTTTTTGTCTGATACCTGTTGGTTTTTCTGTATTTTGTTTATAGCGTATTGGGGTTCTTTAGCTGAATTAGCCTTCGTTTTACCAGAATTTACATTTCCTGATTTCGTGCTGTTAGCAAATTCCTTATCGGCTTTTTCAGTAACATTCTCGTTTCCAACAACTGTACTCCGGGTCTTACCATTTTCGCTTTTATTTAGTTCCGATTTATTCGGGCTGCTGGCAATCAATGTTTCTTCCAAAACTTCTTCATCAACTTTCTTTCCTGCCTCATTTTCCTGTGCAACTACTTTTTCTGAATCATTTGCAGGTGCTTTACCCGGCCTGGTTTCAGTTTGAAACCGGTTTTGTGCCAAATTTAAATTTCTATCATCCAGACGGTTATTGTACCAGATCCCACCTCCAACTAAAAGTAAAGCGGCAATTGACGCAGCAGCATACCATATCTTCGGATTTCGCCACCATAGCGGAATAATCCGGTCATTTTCATCATGGTCAAGGCGTGCTTCTATCCCTTTCCACACAGAAGGCGGAGGGGTTTCAGAAGCTTCGTCAAAAGCCTTTTTCCACTGATTTTCAAAGTTGTTTATTTCGGACGGATCCATCATCAAATCTTTTTTCCCTATTTAATTTTTGCTGAAGTATACCTCTTGCACGCGCATACTGCGATTTTGAAGTTCCTTCGGATATTCCCAGCTTCTGGGCAATCTCATTATGCTGATAACCTTCAATAGCGTACAGGTTAAAAATAAGCTGACAACCCGGCGGCAGCTCCTGAACAAGCTCCATCAGCTGCTGCATCTGAAAATTACCTAATGTGATTTCTCTGTCGGCAATACCATTTTCATACGTTTCAATATCATCCAGGTCCTTAAAATGTTTTTGCTGTCTGAGATGATTCAGAGCCGTATTCACAACAATTGACCTGAGCCAGTATTCCAGCGGGCTATCGTTTCGAAATGACTCTATATTTTCATAAATTTTAATAAAAGCGTCTTGTAACACATCCTCGGCATCTGTACGGTTTTTGGTGTACCTGAGGCATATAGCAAACAGCTTACCCCCAAAAACATCGTATAGTTGTTTTTGAGCGACACGGTTGCGCTGTTTGCAGCCAATCACCAAATCTTGTTCGTTAAAGGTCATCCGAAGTTTAGGGGTGCTTCGTTCGGTTTGTTAGTTAATATTCAGCACCTCTATCCCAAAGATAGTTAATACTGTCTCTTATTATTTCCCTTGGTACAATATAACGTACTGCACATCGGATATACAGACTGACACAGCTTTCCAATAAAAGGTTGGAAATATTTGAAAAATAAATTGGTTTCATAAATAGTCCTGTTATTATTACAGGAACTAATAAGAAGCGCATATCCTTTTATAAGTGAAGTAAATACAAAGGTATTTCTGTACACCTAACTTCTATCGTCCATGAGCCAATATATGGTTGAAATACATCTTCCCGCTGTGATGTCGGAAGATTTTACAGCGAAAATACCTGCTCAGAGAAAAAAGATTAATGAAATGATGGAACAGGGGCGAATGATGTCTTACGCGCTGTCAGAGGATTATTCTAAACTTTGGTGTGTGGTAAAAGCAGAAAGTGAGTTTGAGGTAATGTCGCTCGTTTCCGAATTTCCATTGATTGATTTCATGGATCCTAAAATCAGCAAATTATTATTCAATAATGTAGTTGCATTAAGGCTTCCCATGTTCTCTCTGAACTAATAGTAAGATGGAGAAATACCTCATCATTGTAAAAATGGTGAGGTATTTTTATGTTAAAATAATTACCCGATTTCTTTACTACCTTTTATGTCTTTTACACGGTTTATTCAGAATTCCCTTTTTTTTATCTTACTTATCCGGATTTCCGGATGCCAGGCTGCGACTGATTCCCAGCAAAAAACTACTTCCTATTCCAAACCAAAAACGGAACAAACCGTTTCAGGTTTTTCTAAGAAAAAGGAAAATAAGAAGTATTCCAAACAAAAAACCAGTCAAGTTATTCCTGCAAAAGTCTATACCGTTTTGGAGTATGTACGGAAATACAACCGCGCTCCGGATGGATTTTCAGGCGGCAGGAAATTTGGCAATTATGAAAGACGCCTGCCTCTAAAAGATTCTAACTCCAAACCGATGAAATACCTGGAATGGGATGTAAATCCGAAAATAAAAGGAAAAAACAGAGGTACCGAACGGTTGATTACCAGTGAAACAAAACAAGCCTGGTATACAAAAGATCATTATAATACCTTTGTGGAGGTTAAATAAGGGATAAGGGATAAGGGATAAGGGATAAGGGATAAGGGATAAGGGATAAGGGATAAGGGATAAGGGATAAGGGATAAGGGATAAGGGAAATCAGTTTTCGGTCTTTTAAGGTTCCAGAATTTTTTAAAAAATCAATATTTATTTTAAAATGAAAAACGCACACTTTCTTTTGACAAAAAGCGCGGCTAGTGTTAAAAAATCTTTTTTGGGTGCTTTTATAGGCATAGTTGATGGCGCAAAGGCAACTTCCATGAAAGATTTTCATGAACAGATCGGAACTGCCATGAAATTCCCGGATTATTCAGGGAAAAATCTGGATGCTTTGGATGAAATGCTGAACGATCTGGAATGGATTAAAGAGCAAAAAGTAATAATTTATATCAATAATTCAGCTGACTGGCTTTCCAGAGAAAGGTCAGAAGAGCGTATACTTTCAGTTTTAGACATATTTGGCGCCACTGCCGAAGACTGGAAATGGATGGACGAAGAAGAAGATATAGCCAAAAAAGAACTCCATATCATTTTCGACGATTCATCGCGTATCAGGACTTTGCTCGAAGAACAGGAAATTCCTTTTGGAGAAGTGGAATGAGTTTAGAGTTCAAACCGGGCTGCCGGTGCAGTAAAAAGTTGGGCAGTGGACAGTGAATTGCGAACTTTAAACTTCTGAACTCATGAACCTTGAACTTCAGCCGAAATGTCCCGTTTCCATTGCACATAACCCATCACTGCCAAAACCAGAAATACGAAATACAAAATGGCTGTCAGGTGCAGGTCTTTGTAAAAATACATGGCCGTATAACACGCATCAGCCACGATCCATATAATCCAGTTTTCCAGATATTTGCGTGCCATCATCCATTGTGCAATCAGGCTGGCAATTGTTAATGCCGAATCTGCATAAGTGAGGCTTGCATTGGTAAATCTTCCCAGAAGGAATCCCCATGACAATGTTACAACTACGAAAATGAGAGCAAAAACAGGATATAATTTGACTGGCGTGCTGGTTACCACAACTCCATCATGGCTTTTTCCTCCATACAGCCACAACCACCAGCCATAGATACTTGTTATAAAGTAATAGCCCTGCAATCCTACATCTGCATAAAGCCTTACCTGCCAGAATACTGCAACATATAGAACAGCATTAATGATACCGAAAAACCATCCTAAAACATTTTGACGTGTATTCAGATACACACAGATTGCACCGGTTAAAAAACCAAGAATTTCTAAAGGTGTGGTAATAATGCCGGAAAGTGAAATGGTTTGGTTAAGCCAGTCTATCATTAAAAGGTTTTTTTGCCACGAATTACACTAATTTTTACTAATAATTGTAACTATTCATGGATTCGTATAATTAAGGTCTGCTTTTAATTTATTTATATAAAACACGAGTTACAGCAAACAAAAGCAAAAAAACTGTTGTTACTATAAAGCCGGACGGGAAATTTCCCGAAACGGCTTTTTGCATTTCAAGAGACGATTAAAAACATCTGGTCATTCACCGCGGAAACAGGCCGCCCAATTATTGAAATTACTTGGAAGTTAAAGAATTATTGACGCTATATGGAGGAGACAGTTACCTCGATCTCTTCGTTTCACAAATCACATCAAAAAGTCCGGAAGCAGCGCATGTTCAGATCAAGGGGCTTGTAGGAAGCCTTGATGCTGTGCTGACCGCAGCAATTCAGCAGAAGAAAAAAGCTCCGTCGTTATATATTCTGAGCGACCGGGAAGAAGCTGCGTATTTTCAAAATGACCTTCAGAGTTTGCTTGGAAAAACCGATGTACTTTTTTACCCTACTTCATATAAAAGGCCATATCAATATGAAGAAGTGGATAATGCCAATGTGCTCATGCGGGGTGAAATCCTTAACAAACTGAATACAGGCAAACCAGGACCTTTCCAGATCGTTACTTATCCGGAGGCTTTATTTGAAAAAGTAATTAATAAACGTTCCCTGAAAGACAACACTTTTCCCGTAAAAGTGGGCGAAAAACTGGATCCTTCGTTTCTGACCGAGTTTTTGAATAGTTATGGTTTTGAAATGACTGATTTCGTTTTTGAAGCCGGCCAGTTTTCAGTACGTGGCGGGATTATTGATGTGTTTTCTTTTGCTAACGAGCATCCCTTCCGTATTGAGCTTTTTGGCGATGAAGTGGAAACAATCCGTTCGTTTGATCCTGATACACAGCTTTCTATTGAAACGGCGCGGCAAATCAATGTTGTTCCGGATATACAACAAAGGCTGATTAATGAGACAAGGGAATCTTTTTTTAATTTTCTTCCTGATGAAACCGTGCTCTGGTTCAAAGATGCCGAACTGACACTTGAAGTGATTGAAAAATGTTTTGAAAAAGCCGAAAGGGCACTCGCAGAAGTAACAGGCGGCGGCATTCAGATCGTTTCCAACCCACAGGACCTGTATGAAACAAGGCGCGGATTTTTAAACCTGGTCAAAAAATTCAAGACAGTGGAGTTTGGGAAAAAGTTTTATTTCAAAACCGAGAACAGATTACCCTACGCTTCTAAACCCCAGCCTTCGTTCAATAAAGATTTTAAAAGGCTGCTCGATGATTTACAGGAAAACCAGTCAAAAGGTTTTACTAATATCATCGCCGCAGAACAACCCAAACAACTGGATAGGCTGGAAAGGATTTTTGAGGACCTTGATCCGTTTGTAAAATTCCAATCCATGCACATCTCTTTGAAAGAGGGATTTGTGGATGAAAACCTGAAAATTGTCTGTTACACCGACCATCAGATCTTTGACCGTTTCCATAAATACAGGCTCAAAGAAAAATTCAGCAAGTCGAAGGCAATCACTTTAAAAGAGCTGAAATCCCTGCATGTCGGTGATTTTGTCACACATGTTGATTATGGTATAGGCCGGTTTGCCGGTCTGGAGAAAAAAGACGTGAACGGAAAGGAACAGGAAGCAATCCGTTTGATTTACAGAGATAATGATTTGCTGTATGTAAGTGTACATAACCTGCATA
The DNA here is from genome assembly GCF_019711195.1 of Dyadobacter sp. NIV53. NCBI lineage: Bacteria > Pseudomonadati > Bacteroidota > Cytophagia > Cytophagales > Spirosomataceae > Dyadobacter > Dyadobacter sp. NIV53. The sequence continues at coordinate 4,030,415 of NZ_CP081299.1, read as the reverse complement.
AAATAGCCAAATATACGGGTAAAGAAGGAACACCGCCTGCGATGAGCAAATTGGGTTCCGGCGACTGGGAAGCCAAGAAATCGAAGGTTAAGAAGCAGCTCAAAGACATTGCGCACGAACTTATCGCGCTTTATGCCAAACGCCGACAGGCTCCCGGTTTTCCTTTTTCTCCCGACAATTATATGCAGGCTGAGCTGGAATCCTCTTTTATTTATGAAGATACGCCCGACCAGGCAACAGCTACTTCAGATGTAAAAGATGATATGGAAAAAGCGCATCCGATGGACAGGCTGGTATGTGGTGATGTGGGTTTTGGAAAGACCGAAATTGCCATCAGGGCCGCATTTAAAGCCGTATGTGACAGCAAGCAAGTCGCAGTATTGGTTCCGACTACGATTCTTGCCATGCAGCATTTCAAAACTTTCAGTGAAAGGCTGGCTGATTTTCCGGTAAAAGTGGGTTATATCAACCGGTTTAAATCCACAAAAGAAATAAAGGAAACACTTAAACAAACAGAAGAAGGGAAAGTCGATATCCTGATCGGAACACACCGGATTTTAAATAAGGATGTTCATTTCAAAGATCTTGGCCTTTTAGTTGTGGATGAAGAACAGAAATTTGGAGTTAAAGCCAAAGATCGTTTAAAAGAAATGCGCGTAAATGTGGATGTACTGACATTAACCGCCACGCCAATTCCGCGTACGCTTCATTTCTCCTTGATGGGCGCCCGGGATCTTTCTGTAATTGCCACTCCGCCGCCAAACCGCCAGCCGGTTACAACGGAAGTACATACTTTCAGTGAAGAATTTATCCGTGATGCCATTAGCTTTGAAGTTCAGCGTGGCGGACAGGTTTTCTTTGTACACAACAGGGTGAATGATATTGAATCAATCGCCAATATTATCATGCGCCTCGTTCCGGATGTGAGAATTGGTGTAGCACACGGACAAATGGATGGCGACAAGCTTGAAAAAGTTATGGTTGCTTTTATCAATGGTGAATATGATATTCTGGTTTCGACCAATATTATTGAATCGGGAATTGATATTGCCAATGCGAATACGATTATTATTAATACGGCACATATGTTCGGGCTGTCTGACCTGCATCAGATGCGTGGCCGTGTTGGACGGTCCAACCGGAAAGCATTTTGTTATTTGCTGACTGCATCTGCTACAACACTGGCGAGTGATTCGCGGAAACGTTTGCAGACACTGGAAGAATTTTCGGAATTGGGTGATGGTTTTAAAGTTGCCATGCGGGATCTGGATATTCGTGGCGCAGGAAACTTGCTTGGTGCAGAACAAAGTGGTTTTGTGAACGATCTGGGTTACGAATTGTATCATAAAATGCTTGATGAAGCGGTTCAGGAATTAAAAAATAATGAGTTCAAAGATTTATTTGCAACGTCTATGGGACTTCCCTCAAAGCTGCTTCCTGACTGCCAGATAGAGACAGATTTTGCAACTTTAATTCCGGATGATTATGTAAAGAATATTTCAGAAAGACTTTCGTTATATACCCGTCTTGACAATATCAGTACAGAAGAAGAACTCACAAAATTTGAAAAAGAAGTAATTGACCGCTTTGGTCCGATGCCGTCTGTGGTTCAGGATCTTCTTAAAGCAGTTAGGCTGCGTTGGGAAGCTGAACGTTTGTATTTCGAAAAATTAACTTTGAAAAGCAATACATTGAAAGGCTACTTCGTTACTTCGCAGAATGATGCATTTTTTCAGTCTTCGAAATTCGGCCAGGTGATTGATTACGTGAAGAAACACCCGAAGCAAAGTTCGTTGAAAGACCAGAAAGGCAAGTTAATCCTGATTTGTGAAGACGTAAAAAGCATTGACCAGGCCAGGAATATTTTGATAGAAATGACCCAATAATGAAGTTTTAAAGAATAATTTCGATTCATTTCATACATTTGCGGTTTCGCATACTATATAATACCAAACACTTAAGTCACTTTAAAGCAATGATTTGCATGCATAAGATAGGTATCCGGTCGATCGCGCTGATTCTGATTGTGTTATTAGCTGCTACAGCCTATAGTAAAAAGAAAAGGCCAACCAGCTTAAAACCTGGTAAAGAAAGCTCCAAAACAGGTTTGGCGTACAATGGCAAAGATGGTTTCGAGGTAAAACAATATAAGGCTTTACCTGCCGGTCCGGATTTGATTTATATTGAAGGCGGCCGGTTTACAATGGGTTCTCTGGAAGAAGACGTGATGGGAAGACGCGATAATCCAAAACGTACGATCAGTATCCAGTCATTTTATATGGATCAGACAGAGGTGGCTAATGTCCATTATCTGGAATATCTAAATGCTGTTCAAAGGGATTCATCAGAAGAATTTTATAGCAAAGCACTTCCCGATACAGCCGTATGGTTCAACGAATTGTCTTTTAACGACTCTTACGTAACCATGTATCTACGTCACCCTGGTTTCCGTTTATACCCTGTTGTGGGTGTGTCGTGGGTACAGGCCAACGATTATTGCGAATGGCGTACCGCGGCAGTTAGTCAGGCTAACAACGCTGCCGGATCAACATCAGGCAAAAAGAAAAAAGGATTTTCATTTGGCAAGAAAAAGAAAGCAGCCGCTGCCGCAGAAGCTGAAACAGTTGCAAGCGGACCAGCTCCCCAGCTTCGCATAGAAAGCGGATATGTAATGCCTCCTTACCGTCTTCCAACAGAAGCAGAATTTGAATATGCTGCAATGGCAATGATCGGAACTCAGTATTCTGACGAAAATCAGACGAACCAAAGAATTTATCCATGGGATGGTTCTACAATGCGTCAGCCACGTGGCCGCAAACAAGGAACAATGTTAGCCAACTTCAAACGTGGACCTGGTGATTACGCTGGTATTGCCGGAAAATCGAATGATGGTGCCATTATTACTCAGGAAATCAGATCTTATCCCGCCAATGATTTCGGCCTTTACGATATGGCTGGAAACGTAAGCGAATGGGTATATGACGTTTACCGTCCCTTGTCTAACAGTGATGTGAACGATTTGAATGCATTCCGTCGTAATGGCTATCAGGATGAAGCGAAGAGTTATGATACTAAAAATTCTAACTCTTTGGTAAATGACAATTTAAGAGTTTACAAAGGCGGTTCATGGTCTGATGTTGCATACTGGTTATCTCCGGGAACGCGCCGTTATATGGACCAGGATTCAGCAACAGCAATGGTAGGTTTCCGTTGCGCTATGATTGCTACCGGAAGTCAGAAATAATATAAGGTTCAAAATAATAAGTAAAACCGTTGTCAGTTCTTCTGGCAGCGGTTTTTTGTTGCTGGTACTTATCCGTGGCACGGCTGATCCATCAGGCTTTTCACCAATCTTAATATCACAGCTGTGCCACGGATTTCGCATTAATATTCTATATCAATGCTGTGCTACTGCAATGGTCAATATATGAAACTCTTCACATCCAGCTATTTTCAATGCCTCGACACAAGCTTCCAAGGTAGCACCAGTCGTCAGTACATCGTCTATTACAATGACACTTTTCTTTTTAAATTCTCCGTTTACAACAAAAACCCCACTTACATTTTCCTGACGTTCTTTTTTACTTTTCCCTGTTTGCGTATCTGTAAATCTGGTTCTTGCCAGAACTGTTCCCGACCATGGAATATCCGTCGCATTTGATAAACCTTCTGCCAGTAAATCACTTTGATTGTATCCCCTTTTAGAAAGTTTTTTCTTGTGTAAAGGAACACTAATGATTAATTCCGCCTTTGGAAGTATCCTTTCAGCCACCATTTCCTGGCCAAACATAGAACCTAATAAAATACCAACTTCCTTATTTCCTCGGTACTTCAACGCATGTAATAGCTTTTGGACTTTCCCTTTTTTAGTAAAAAGTAAAAATGACTGAACCGATAATACCTCCGGAATAGTTATAAATTTATATTTGAGCAAATCAATATGAACGCTGTGCTTTTCAATTCTTGGAAGCGAAATCCGGCAGGATGTACAAACAAGCTCTTCATTTCCAACAAGAGACCGGTCACAAGCTTCACAGCAACGCGGAAATATAAGATCAATAAAATCACTCCAGAATATTTTCAGGTTCATCTTTTTAATTAACTCTTGTTCAAAAATTTATGTAAAAATGTGCTATATACTTTTTGGAATAAACTAACATTTTTTAAGCTAATGGCTAAATCCTGGGAGCCAATAGCTCCATTTATAAATTTCCCTCAATAACTTTACGTCACCAAACTTTATAGTCCGGAATGAAAACGCTCATAGTAAATGCCCTTGTTGTAAATGAAAATCAGATTCAGGAATCTGACGTTTTAATCAGTGATGGTCACATTCAAAGAATTGGAAGTGATTTGCAACACATTCCTGCTGACCGGATTATTGATGCAAAAGGATTACATTTAATACCTGGAATTATTGACGACCAGGTACATTTCCGTGAGCCGGGATTAACACATAAGGCTACAATCTATACAGAAGCAAGAGCAGGTGTTGCAGGCGGGGTTACTTCTTTCATGGAAATGCCCAATACAGTTCCGAATGCACTCACACAACCTTTACTGGCCGATAAATATAAAATTGCACAGGAAACTTCACTGGCTAATTACTCATTTTATATGGGTGCTTCCAATGATAATTATGATGAAGTAATGCGCACAGATATCAGCCAGATCTGTGGTATTAAAATTTTCATGGGATCTTCTACCGGAAATATGCTGGTAGATGCGCCGGACTTACTGGAAAAATTATTTGCAAACGCGCCATGCCTGATAGCGACGCATTGTGAAGACGAACCGACTGTAAAACAGCGGATGGAGTTTTTCAAAGAAAAATACGGAGAAAATGTGCCTTATAACATTCATGCATTGATCCGTAATGAAGAAGCCTGTCTGATCTCTTCTTCCTTTGCCACTTCCCTCGCACAAAAACACAATACCAGATTACACATCCTGCATATTTCTACCGGAGATGAAGTTTCTCTTTTTGAAATAGGCAACAGGGAAAACGGACAGATTTTATTAGCAAATGGGCAGCCCAAGAGGATTACTTCCGAAGCTTGTGTACATCATTTGTGGTTTGATGCCGAGGATTACCATTTGCTGGGAAACAAAATTAAATGCAATCCGGCCATTAAGGCACCACATCATAAAGAAGCAATTTTACAGGCTTTGCTGGACAATCGTATTGATGTAATTGCGACAGATCACGCCCCACATACTATCGAAGAAAAAGCACAGCCTTACTGGCAGTCTCCTTCCGGTTTGCCATTGATACAGCATACATTAAATGTGATGCTGGAACTGGTAAAAAAAGGAAAAATACCTCTCGAAAGAGCGATTGAGAAAATGACTCATTCCGTAGCAGATTGTTTTGAAATTAAAGAACGCGGCTATATTCGTGAAGGATATTGGGCTGATCTGGTTTTAGTGGACCTTAATGCAGAAACTCAGGTAGAGGCTTTAAATATATATGCTAAATGCGGGTGGTCGCCATTTGAAGGAACAACTTTCCAGTCTGCCATTACACATACTTTTGTGTCAGGAAATCTGGTCTATGAAAAGGGGATTTTTAACGAAACTGTAAAAGGGCAAAGGTTACTTTTTAACAGATAAATACTGGTAATAACTTTGAATAACACCCAAATCAGCTTCTGTCCAGTCCAGGGATTGTAAATCATCGGGTTCAAGCCACATAATCTGCTCGTGCTCCGTCAGGGTAATTTCCTGGCTGCGCATTTTGCATACAAACGGAACCAGTATAATTTCCCGCCAGCCCTGGTCTTTTGAAGTAACAGGAAGTTTTTGGACAATCTGAATCTCAATATTCAGTTCTTCACGGATTTCACGTACAAGCGTCTCTTCATCCGTTTCGTTTTCTTCTTGCTTACCGCCGGGAAATTCCCATTTAAGCGGGAATGATAATTCCGCACTTCTCTGGCCCGCTAAAACCTTTCCGTCATGTTCGATAATAGCGCAAGGCACCCTTACCACCAATTTTACCTGAACCAGAGTCTCAATCATACAAGCGGTTACACTAAATTTACCGCAAAAGTACGACATAAAAAGATTAAATCAGAAGGATATAGAATTGTTAATTTTTACATAACAACTACTTCATAAGTTCTTCTGATTTAATATATTTAAATCTTTTATTACAGGTCAAAATAATTCTCCGGATCTCAGCCTTGGCAAGATTCCTAAATGCTTAAATGCCTTTTCTGTTACTTCCCTGCCTCTTGATGTACGTTTCATATATCCTTCCTGGATCAGGAATGGCTCATATACTTCCTCAATAGTTTCCGATTCTTCACCACAAGCTGTTGCAATAGTTGACAGGCCAACAGGCCCTCCCTTGAATTTTTCAACAATTGTGCTCAGTATCCGGTTATCCATTTCATCAAGTCCGTTCTGATCCACGTTTAAGGCCAGCAAGGCCATTTGGGCAATAGCAACAGTAATAATTCCGTCTCCTTTTACCTGTGCGAAATCACGAGTCCGGCGTAAAAGATTATTGGCAATACGAGGCGTACCACGGCTTCTACGTGCAATTTCATAAGCAGCATCGTTTTCCAGAGGTGTGCCCAAAATCGCTGCTGAACGTTTTAAAATAGTTGTCAGGAGCTGCGCATCATAGTATTCCAGCCTGGCGTTGATACCAAACCGGGCACGTAACGGTGATGTGAGCATTCCAGCGCGGGTTGTGGCGCCAATTAACGTGAACGGATTCAGCCCGATTTGAATACTTCTTGCATTCGGACCGCTATCGAGCATGATATCAATCTTGTAATCTTCCATAGCTGAGTACAAATACTCTTCTACGATCGGATTCAACCGGTGAATCTCATCTATAAAAAGAACGTCGTGTTCCTGTATAGGTTAGTAAGCAAACCTGCCAGATCACTCGGTTTATCCAAAACCGGCCCGGAAGTAATTTTTATGTTAGAACCCAATTCATTGGCAACAATACTGGAAAGTGTCGTTTTGCCCAAACCGGGAGGCCCGTGAAGTAAGACGTGATCAAGTGCATCACCACGCTGGCGTGCAGCCTGAACAAATATTTTAAGATTTTCAAGAATTTTTTCCTGCCCTGTAAAATCATCAAACGATAACGGACGCAGTGCCCGCTCAATCTCTTTTTCAGTATTGGAAAGATTTTCTTTATCCCCTGACAAATAATCCTGACGCATGGTATTTTTAAAAACAATGGATGGCTTTTACCTTACAAAAACTAAAATAAAGCAATAGCCGGATACTCAAAAATAACCATTTTAATTGGCAAAACCGAACGTTTAACGAATCACCAAGACGGATCCGCGTTTTACAACAGGAGCTCTTTCCGGGAAATACAAAGCCTCATAAGACAGCACATAAGGATAAACTCCAGGTTGTACTTTTAATCCTTTATAAGTACCATCCCAACGATCCTCTATTTCTGTTGTAGCATAAATTACTTCTCCCCAACGGTTATAAATCCGCATAGTGAAACGGGTGTAATATGCTCCAAAAACTTCTAAATTTTCGTTGTGCCCTTCACCGTCAGGAGAAAATGCCTCAGGAATGAAAAAGCGTGGCTCGCATTTATCAACAACATTGGTAGATTGCTCAGTAACACAGCCTACATCGTTCGTAGCAATAACGCTGTAAATACCTTCCTGATTTACTGTAACCGTTCGTGTGGTATCACCGGAGTGAGGCCATTCATAATGCAGCACCCCAACTCCGTTTGCATCCAATATGGTGGAGCCGCCATCGGGAATGCATATGATGTATTCAGGAGCAAGGTTTAGTATTGGCGAAGGCCGCTCCCCAACCTGAATGGTATCGGAATTAAAGCAATCATTTCTATCCTTGACGTTAACAATATATGTTCCTGGCTGGCTTACTGTAATATCTCTTGTATTTTCTCCTGTGCTCCAGTTAAACTCTATCCATACTTCACTCCGCACGTTCAGAACAATAGAACTGTCCCGGCATAAAGTAGTATCTGGCCCAATTGTAATTCCCGGTGGTTTTCTTAAAGATATTTTGATGGTATCAGCCATAAAACATTCTCTTAACGGGCCGTTATAAGCGACACCGATATAGTCACCAGTTGCAATTGCATTGTACGTTTTTTGGCGGCCAACAATCCTTCCGCGATTAAACCAGGCATAACCTTCTGCAACTACATTCATATCCAACGGAACGTAAGCACCGCAGGTATCTTTATCAGGCCCAAGATTGATTGGATCAGGAGTCGGATAAATAATTACTTCCTGAATAATCAATGTGTCCTTACACTGATTGGAAGCTCTTAATCCAACCAGGTAAGTTCCTGGTTCGGTATAGGTGTAAGTGGCTTTCTGTTCTTTGGAAGGAGCAGTAAATGTTCCGTTACCCAGAAAATCCCATGAATAAGTATCTTTAATCGGATCGCAAATCGGGCTGGCCTCAAAGGTAGTCGGCTCATTGGTGCAAAAACCTTCGGCCTCAAATCCAGGCCCGGAAGATTCCTGGGTGAAATCCTGAACCATATTCGGAAGTCCAAGCTGACTGTTTTTACCTCCCAGGTTTACGCCATCCCTTTTATATTCCACACTAGTCAGTGCATCACCTTCCGGCTCACCTATAACAGCCAGATATTCACTTCCCTGAATGGCCATGTAAATTTTCCCGTCTGTCGCAATCTGGAGCGCACCGTATTTCTGTGTGGATGAGCTGTCAATAGTAATTGCAGTTTCGGTCAGAAGACTGTCAGGAAATGTCAAATCGTATTGTTTCAGCAAGGACTTTGTACCACCAGATCCCTGAAATGAAACATACATCTTTTCTCCGGTTGGAGAGAATTCAATACCATAAGCGGTGGGTGGAGCTGGCCCAAGATCAATCGTTTTCTTATAGGAAAGGACACCCGTTGAATCATTGAAGCTATAAAGTTCTACATAATTTTTTGGTGGCCCCGGGATGATTACAGCCAATTGTCTCTGACCAGTACTATCCGCAGCAGAAAATTTCATATATCCCTGCGCTTCTGTTGTAGTATCAATGGCCATTCCCAGATTATATGTTCCTGACTCAGTTAATCCGCCATCTGTGGCATGATAGATATGAAAAGTATTATTTCCATACCCATGAGAAATAACCCAGTAAGTACTATCCTTATCATTGCGGGATGATACAATCTGCTCCGTAGTTGGCTGCTGTAAGGTAGTATTTTGTTCAATAATAGCTCCTTTACCATTATTTCTTCTCATGTCCACCACACTAACCGTAAGCAATTTTGCACCGTTGATATCTGATGTAGTAAATACGTTAAACAAATATTCACACCCCTTACAAGTCGGCTGAGGCACAATCAGTACGGATTGCGTTGAGTTGGGGCTTCCTAAAAGCGGCTCACATTTTGTAAGCCCAAAACAAGTCATCTCCTCGCCGTCCTTATTCCATATCTTGATACCATCAGAATAGAAGAGAAGCTGGCCTTTTGAATTGGCGATCGAAGAAGTACCCTCAGGCGTATTTACTTTTCCGTCCGTTATCGGGCTTGGAGGGGTATTTGAAAAATCGAGGCCTGCATTTCCACCAAAAAACCACTTCGACCCTTCCTGAGCAGCAGGTTCCATACATATTTTCACATTGACCCGATCCTGAATCTTGCATCCGTTAATAATAACCTCAACAGAATAACAACCCGAACTATCAACTTCTAAAACCTGTGTGGTATCGCCTTTTGGATACCACACATACGTGGCCCCTGCCGGAGCACCATCCGGATACGGATCCAGTTTTAAGGTTGTTCCCGGACAAATTGTAGTATCGGTAAACCATTTCTGAAATGCAGGGGAAGCTCTCCAATTGTAACCGCCTGTACCAAGGTCTCCGTACTTCCGCCTGTAAGTGTACGGACCAGTGTAACATTGTAAGTTCCGGGAGACATGTAGGAATGCTGGGCATTGCGACGGTTGTCAGTCGCACCGGCTTCGCCAAAATCCCATCGCCACGCAATGGAGGTTTTAAGCGTATCGCTAAATGATGTTGAATCCGCATCACAATCCGGGTTCTGCATGCATTGTCCCTTCACTACAAACTGTGCGTTTGCGTATGCTGTTGAAAGCAGCATAAGGAGGAAAAAACAATAAAATTGTTGCGATATTGTATTATAAAATCGACTCATGTTTCGTTACTAGATCAAACACCCCAACCAATCATTTTGAATATTTTCGTTACCCGACAATTCTAACGAAAATAAAATGGTAAAATTTTATGCGGTAATGTCATAAAAACCGTCCTAATTTGAATATTAATACGCAATTTGAAGACAATTTGTTAAATATATTTTTATAATTTTTTATCTCAGCTTTCAGTTACTGCTGTGAAAAGCAAAGTAATGTATAATATTTATGATCAAGCGTATACTTTCCCTTTTGATATTGACACTGCTCTGGCATAAAGGTTGGAGTCAGGATCCACAATTTTCGCAATTTTACGCTAATCCTCTGTATCTCAACCCTGCATTGGCAGGTGGTGCACTGGCTCCAAGGGCTACGGTCAATTACCGGAATCAGTGGCCGGCGCTTTCTGCTAATTTTGTAACCACCAGTTTTGGGGCTGATGTTTTCCTGCCAAATTATAATAGTGGTATAGGCATATTGGTGACTACTGATAGCCAGGGATTGGGAAATCTTAAAGCAACAGACGTCGCTCTGCAATATTCCTATCAAATCGGGTTGAACGAAGTAACTTCTTTACGGCTGGGCATACAGGGAGGATTTTCTTCCCGTACACTCGATTATTTTGGGCTGACATTTGGCGACCAGTATGATAACGGCGGACTAATTCCCGGACAGCCATCTGCTGACCCTTTTGCACAGGGCGCCCCGAATGTTTTTTATGCCGACTTTTCAGGTGGAGCAATGCTTTATTCGGATTGGTACTGGGCAGGAGTTGCGGCACACCATCTTAACAGACCCAATCAGGCTTTCTCTTCTCTTACTGATGCACGTCTTCCGGTAAAAGCAAGTTTGCAGGCGGGATTAAGGATTCCATTTGCAGGTTATACTTTTTTAGGCAATGAAATAGATAAAGAAAAAACGATTTCACCTGCTATCATGTACAAAAAACAAGGAAAGTACGACCAGTTTGATGCAGGGCTGTATGTAACCCTTGAACCTTTGGTATTAGGTGCATGGTATCGTGGTATCCCATTCAAGAAATACGCACAAAACATTAATAACCACGAATCACTGGTATTTCTGGCAGGATTTCGTCAGGATAAATTTTCTATCGGATATAGCTATGATCTAACCATTTCTACCCTGGGAGCAGGTAGCGGTGGTGCCCATGAAATTTCTTTATCCTATGTTTTTGAGCCGCTGACACCAAAAGCCAAGCGTACCAAAAGCAGCAAAAGACAGCTCTCTTGTCCTAAATTTTAAAATACAACCGGATCAAATGATAAAAACTAATTTATTAATTAAAATAACCGGGTAAAGTTGTATCCGGTTCTCCTTTGATAAGACAATCATTCGACAATATTTAATAGTAAAATCAGGTAACCTTATCAAAATGAGCAATTCTAATAAACATTACGTTTTAGCTGTTTTACTTTTATTTACAACCGTTGTAAGTTCATTTGCAGCACCTCAGACAGCAGCGCCGCAGAAAAGAGAATTTTACGAAATAAAAATTTACCACGTAAAAGATAAAGATCAGGAAACGCGCGTAGAGAATTTCCTCAAAAACGCATATCTCCCAGCCTTACATAAAGCCGGAATAAAAACAGTTGGCGTTTTTAAACCAGCAGCATTGGATACTGCTTCCTACGGCAAACTTATTTATGTATTTACACCTTTGAAATCTATGGATGAGTTATTGACTCTTCCAAAACTATTGGAAAAAGATGCTGCTTATGCAAGCGCAGGGAAAGATTACATTGATGCAGAATATAAAAACCCGCCATACTCTCGGTTTGAATCCATTGTTTTGCAAGCTTTTACAGAAGCACCAATGATGAAGATGCCGAAATTAACCGGTCCGAAAAGTGAACGTATATACGAACTGCGCAGCTATGAAGGGCATACTGAAAAAATTTACCGGAATAAAGTAAAGATGTTTAATATGGGTGGTGAAGTTCCGCTATTTGAACGTCTGGGATTCAATGCGGTATTTTATGCTGAAGTTGTAGCAGGAAGCCACATGCCGAATTTAATGTATATGACAACTTTTGAAAGTAAAGCAGATCGTGATGCACACTGGAAATCGTTTACTGAGGATTCAGAATGGAATAAACTGAAAGTGAATCCGGAATATCAGAACAACGTTTCCAAAAACGTACAAATGCTTCTCTCCCCGACTGACTATTCAGATATTTAATATATAATAATAGTTCTAACCATTAAGAAATTAAGAAAGAATATATACAACTTAATGAATCTTAACTTCTTAATGGTTAAAATGTTACTTTTTCACCGCTTCAATTGCTCCACGCACACTTCCGTGCTCTTCAAGCAGCGACTCTGCCTCATCTGGTGAAACACCTAATTCATCAATAATCATGTGAATGGCACGATTTACCAGTTTTTCGTTGGTCATCTGCATATCCACCATTTTATTACCTTTTACTTTTCCAAGCCGGATCATCACTGAGGTGGAAATCATATTTAATACCAGTTTTTGAGCCGTTCCCGATTTCATTCGCGTACTTCCTGTTAAAAACTCCGGCCCTACCACTACTTCAACGGGAAATTCTGCGGCTTTTGCAACTGGCGAACCATCATTACAAACTACACATCCGGTTAGTAAACCTGCTTCTTTCGCTTTGTTCAAACCACCAATCACATATGGTGTCCTGCCCGAAGCTGCAATGCCAATTAATGTATCATTTTCTGTGGGCTTGTATGGCAACAAATCAATCCATGCCTGATTCCAGTCGTCCTCTGCATTTTCTACTGCCTTTCGGATTGCTGTATCTCCGCCCGCAATAATTCCAACAACAAGATCAAAAGGAACACCAAAAGTGGGGGGACATTCGGATGCATCTACAACTCCAAGCCTTCCACTGGTGCCGGCACCAATATAAAATAACCTGCCTCCCCTTTTCATACGAGGTACAATTTGCTCTACCAATGCTTCAATCTGAGGAATCGATTTTTGTACAGAAGAAGGAACGGTCTGATCTTCCTGATTAATAGAATTTAGAATTTCCTGAACACTCATGTGGTCAAGATTATTGTAAAGTGATGATGATTCAGTAGTTAGCATATATTCAGAATTTATTTTCAAAAGTAGTTAATTTCTGATTACCATACTTTTACCAATGTAGATTTGGTACTTATCAAAGAATTTTAACAAATAATTACTTTAATATTTGGAAAATAAAAAGATAGACTTCTAATTTGTAACAAATTAAAGCAATTAGCGAAATTTCGCTAAATCTAAATTTTACGTTTTTATCTGATTCAAATGAAAAAGTCTATACTCATTCCAATCCTACTTTTGGTCACGACCCGGTCGTGAGTGAGATGGTATAGGCTATAACCGGCACCTCACTCACCAAAATGAGTGAGGTGTTTTCTTTTACAATATATTCACCAATGGCGACAGAACTTAACAGATTTTCAAAAACCCTTACACAGGAAGTAACCAATCCGGCCGCACAGGCAATGCTTTATGGTATTGGATTAAAAGAAGAAGATATGGCAAAACCGCAGATCGGAATTGCCAGTACAGGTTATGAGGGAAATCCTTGCAATATGCACTTAAACGGATTATCTGTTTACGTAAAGCAAGGAATTACAGCCAATGATATGGTTGGCCTGATCTTCAACACAATCGGCGTTTCCGACGGTATGACCAACGGAAATGACGGAATGCGTTATTCACTGCCGAGCCGCGATATTATTGCTGATTCTATTGAAACAGTAGTTTCTGCACAATGGTACGATGGAGTAATTGCTGTTGTAGGTTGTGATAAAAATATGCCTGGTGCAGTGATGGCAATGGCTCGCCTGGACCGTCCTGCTATTATGGTCTATGGCGGAACCATCCGTTCAGGACATTATAAAGGACAAAAACTGGATATCGTTTCAGCTTTTGAAGCTTTGGGTAAAAAGTTTGCCAATAATATTTCAGACGAAGATTTTAAGGGTGTTATACAAAATTCTATTCCTGGCCAGGGTGCTTGCGGCGGTATGTATACAGCCAATACAATGGCGGCTTCTATTGAAGCTATGGGATTGAGTTTGCCATTCAGCAGTTCCTATCCTGCAACACACACAGGAAAACAGGAAGAATGCAAAAAAATAGGTGCGGCAATGAAAAATTTGCTGGAACTGAATATTACACCCAAAGATATCATTACCAAAAAGTCTCTTGAAAATGCATTAACACTTGTAATGGCGTTAGGCGGTTCTACAAACGCAGCCTTGCACTTTCTGGCCATTGCCCGTGCAGCAGATGTTCCTTTGACATTGGATGATATTCAGGAAATTTCCAACAAAGTTCCTTTTATCGCGGATCTTAAACCAAGTGGTAAATACTTCATGGAAGACATCCTTGAAATTGGCGGTGTTCCTGCAGTAATGAAATACTTGTATTCAAAAGGGCTGATCCATGGTGATTGCCCTACGGTTACAGGAAAAACCCTGGCAGAAGATTTAGCCGAAGCACCGGATCTTGATTTTGAAACACAAAAAATAATTTTCCCGCTGGAAAACCCGATTAAGTCTTCAGGACATATTCAGATTCTATACGGTAATCTGGCACCAACTGGTTCTGTTGCGAAAATTACGGGTAAAGAAGGATTGACGTTTGACGGGGAAGCGAAGATTTGCGAGCACGAATCAGAAATTATCACCATGCTTTCTCAGGGAGAGATTAAAGCAGGACAGGTTGTTGTAATCCGTAATTCGGGTCCAAAAGGCGGCCCCGGAATGTCGGAAATGCTGAAACCTACATCGGCAGTAATGGGAGCCGGACTTGGAGATAAAATTGCTTTGATCACAGATGGGCGTTTTTCTGGCGGTACACACGGATTTGTAGTTGGGCATATTACACCCGAAGCATTTGACGGCGGGCCAATTGCCCTGGTTAAAGATGGTGACAGGATTACTATTGATGCAAATACACGTCAATTGATTTTACATATTTCTGATGAGGAAATGGCGGCGCGTAAAGCAGCGTGGGTTCAGCCTGAGCCTCGTTTCACAAAAGGAATGTTAGGAAGATATATCCGTACGGTAAAATCAGCCAGTGAAGGCTGTGTGACGGACGAAGCGTAAAATAGAAGAAAAAGTATTGCCGCAAGCGATACATAGTGATATAAGGATTTGAAAATTCATCCGACTAAATAATAGAAAGTCATGGAATTTAATGAAAACCAAACACAGACAATCGCAATCGCTGAGCAGCCGGTTTCGGTTTCAAAACCAGAGCTTATTAATGGTTCGCATGCATTAATCCAGTCATTAATTGCCGAAGGTGTCAAAACAATTTTTGGTTATCCGGGTGGTGCTATTATGCCTGTATATGATGCTATATATGATTATCAGGAGGAAGTCAACCACATACTTGTTCGCCACGAACAGGGTGCTGCACATGCTGCCGAAGGATTTGCAAGAATCACTGGCGAAGTTGGCGTGTGTTTGGTTACATCCGGCCCCGGTGCAACGAACCTGGTTACCGGTATTGCTGATGCAATCATCGATTCCACACCGATGGTTTGTGTAGTTGGACAGGTTGCTTCGCATTTGCTGGGCACAGATGCGTTCCAGGAAACGGATGTAATGGGAATTACTATTCCGATCACAAAATGGAACTACCAGATCACCAATTCAGATGAAATTCCTGAGATTATTGCCAAAGCATTTTATATAGCGAAATCAGGCCGTCCGGGACCGGTATTGATTGATATTACCAAAGATGCACAGCAGAAATTAATGACTAAACCATTTTCACACAAAAAATGCGAAAAACTGATTAGTTATCATCCCCGCCTGGCTCCGAAAGAGCATCAGGTTGCGGCAGCTGCAAAATTGATTAACGAAGCAAAGCGCCCGTTTTTATTTTTCGGACACGGCGTTCAGATTGCTAATGCAGAGCAGGAACTTATAAAATTTATTGAAAAAACAGATATACCAGCTGCTTCAACGTTATTAGGGCTTTCCTCTGTTTCGGTAGATCATCCGAATTACGTAGGCTGGCTTGGTATGCATGGAAATTACGGAACTAATGTTCTTACCAACCAATGTGATGTAATTATAGCAGTAGGAATGCGTTTTGATGACCGCGTTACTGGTGATCTGAGCAGATATGCCAAACAAGCAAAAGTTGTTCATATTGAAATTGATCCTTCTGAAATTGATAAAATTGTAAAGACAGAAGCACCCGTTGTTGGAGATGCTAAGATCGCACTGGAAATGCTTTTGCCACTTTTGAATGAAAATAACCACGAAACGTGGAGAGCAGAATTCAAAAAGTTCGATGTGATTGAAGATGAAAAAATAACGCAGCCGGAACTTGCTCCTACAACGGAGAAAATTAAAATGGCCGAGGTAATCCGTACGCTCTCAAATAAAACCAAAGGAGAGGCTGTCATTGTAGCTGATGTTGGCCAGCACCAGATGATGACCGCTCGTTATTATCAGTTCAAAAAACCGAATTCATTTATTACTTCCGGTGGATTGGGAACAATGGGGTTTGCATTGCCAGCGTCATTCGGAGCAAAAGTAGGAGCTCCTGACCGCGAAGTAGTGGCAATAATCGGCGATGGTTGTTTTCAAATGACCATTCAGGAATTAGGAACAATTGCACAAAGCGGATTGCCGGTTAAAATCATTATCCTGAATAATAATTTCCTTGGAATGGTCCGTCAGTGGCAGCAGCTTTTTCATGCCAAACGATATTCGTTTGTTGAGCTGCAAAATCCTGATTTCATTACGATTGCAAAAGGTTTTGGAATTGATGGACATACTTGCGGTGCAAGGGAAGATCTGAACGATTCGCTCGATAAAATGCTGGCTTCCGACAAACCTTATTTATTGGAAGTGTTGGTAGAAAAAGAAGAAAACGTTTTCCCAATGGTTCCGACAGGCGCTTGCGTAGCAGATATCAGGCTGGAATAATGTAATTGAGCTTTTTATATTCACTTACATTTTTCAAAAGAAATTAATAAAATCATGACAACATACACCATTTGTGTCTTTACAGAAAATACGATTGGTATTCTGAATAAGATTACAACCATTCTGACGCGTCGTCGTATCAATATCGATAGTCTTACGGTTTCGGAAACAGAACGTAAGGGTATTTCCCGGTTTACAATCGTCATTCATCATGAATCGCGCGAAGCGGTAGAAAAACTGGTGCGCCAGATACGGAAGGTAATTGAAGTGCTGGCCGTATTTGGTTATCTGAATGAAGACATTGCTTACAATGAAATAGCAATGTTTAAGATTTCTACGCCGATCGGAGCCAAACCGCTTGATATTGAAACTATCAATAAAGTTTATAAAGCCTGGGTTGTTTACTGGCATCTAACTTATGTTATTATCCAGAAAACAGGTACTGAGGAAGAAATTTTCGAATTTTTCGATTATATCAAACCGCATGAAATCCTTGAATTTGTACGCTCGGGGCGTGTTGCAGTAAGCAAATCACCTCAAACACTAGTAGATTACCTTCCGGAAGCGGAATGGGAATATTACCAGTAAAGAAATAATTTTTAGTAGTATTGCTTTTTATTTTCCAGTATTCAATAATCCAATCAATAATCAATGGCAAAATTAAATTTCGGCGGGGTCGAAGAAGAAGTAGTTACCCGTGAAGAATTCCCTCTTGAAAAAGCACGTGAAGTACTTTCTACTGAAACTATCGCTGTAATAGGTTACGGCGTACAAGGCCCTGGCCAAAGCTTAAACATGCGTGATAACGGTTTTAATGTAATCGTTGGTCAGCGTAAAGGTGGTAAATCATGGGACAAAGCCATTGCTGATGGATGGGTTCCCGGCGAAACACTTTTTGAACTTGAAGAAGCATTGGCAAAAGGAACAATCATTTGTTACCTTCTTTCTGACGCAGCTCAAATTGAACTTTGGCCTACTGTTAAAGCTAACCTGACTGCCGGAAAATCGCTGTATTTCTCACACGGTTTCGGTATCACATATAAAGATCAGACTGGTATCGTTCCTCCTGCTGACGTGGATGTATATCTTGTGGCTCCAAAAGGATCAGGAACTTCACTTCGTCGTTTGTTTGTAGAAGGAAAAGGCTTGAACTCATCTTTTGCTGTATTCCAGGATGCAACTGGCAAAGCACGCGAAAAATGTATCGCAATGGGTATTGGTGTTGGTTCAGGATATTTGTTCGAAACTGATTTTTACCGTGAAGTAACATCTGACCTTACAGGGGAACGTGGAACTTTGATGGGCGCTATCCAGGGTATATTCGCAGCACAATACGAAGTGTTACGTTCAAATGGCCACTCTCCATCAGAAGCTTTCAATGAAACAGTTGAAGAACTGACTCAGTCATTGATGCCATTGGTTGCTGAAAACGGAATGGACTGGATGTACGCAAACTGCTCTACAACAGCACAACGTGGTGCATTGGATTGGTGGAAACCATTCCGTGATGCTACAAAACCTGTTTTTGAACAACTTTACAATTCTGTAAAAAGCGGCGAACAAGCGAAAATTTCAATCACTCGTAACTCACAACCTGACTACCGTGTGAAACTGGAAGTTGAACTAGCCGAACTTCGTGAATCAGAAATGTGGCAGGCAGGTTCGACTGTACGTGGATTACGTCCTGAGAACAGCTAGTTAAAGCAAACTTAGATTTTATTATTATCCCTGATTTGAAAATTTCAGGGATATTTTTTTATATTATGGAGTTTGATAATAACGGTAATCTTTTCCCTTACGGAATAATTACCCTTTCAGCAGCTGAATTAAGTCTAACTTTTGGATATAACTCGATCAGAAGATCACTTCTAAACAATTTTTTTCTTCAGGTAGAAGAATTAAAAATAATTCTGAACGACGAGTTCACAGTTTGGATCAATGGTAGCTTTGTAACACAAAAGACTGATTCGAAAGATATCGATATTGTGGTTTTCCTGAGTTACAAACATTTAAGCTCGAAAGAGATTCTGCTATCTTCTTTCAAAGAGAGACAGGAATACGTAGATTTGTATTATGCGAAAGTCTTTCCAGAGGATCATGAAAATTTTGAATTGACCAGGTTTGATTATTTACATTGGTTTTATTTTTTCACAACCAACAGAAAAAATAAGAGAAAAGGATTTATTCAAATAAAATTCTGATTATGGAGATCCATGATGAACTTGAAATAGAAATTTTCCATACTTTAGAAAAAATACGTCGTGTGGAAAGTATCATCAGAAAGCACTTAGAAGCGAAATCCGAAGATCTTATTGTAAACCAATATTATTCTTTAAAAAAAGAATTATCTCAGCAATTAGCTGACTTACTTTCAAGTGCAACGAACGCAAAAGTTCAGATTGCAGCCTAGGAACGAATCAAAATATCATGTCTCCCACTCTCGACAATATATTTCTTGCCGCCGAACGTCTTCGTGGCATTATTAACCATACTCCTCTTCTTTACAATGTACATTTATCGGAACAGTACGAAGCAAATATTTATCTGAAAAGAGAAGATCTGCAAACGGTTCGCTCTTACAAAATCAGAGGTGCTTTTAACAAAATGGCAAGCTTAAGTGCGGAAGCTTTGGCTGGCGGCGTTGTTTGCGCAAGTGCAGGGAACCATGCCCAGGGCGTTGCTTATGCGTGCAGAAAAATGGAAGTGAAAGGGGCCATTTTTATGCCAACCACGACGCCTGCTCAAAAAGTGAAACAGGTCAGGCTTTTTGGGAAAGAATGGGTGGACGTCCTTTTGGTTGGCGATACTTATGACGATGCATATCACGCTTCTCTCATATATCAAAAGACAAACAATGCCACTTTCGTACATCCGTTTGACGACTTTCAGGTAATTGAAGGCCAGGGAACGGTCGGTCTGGAAATTTTCAAAGATGCCGACTTTAAGATTGATTATTTATTCATGGCAATTGGAGGCGGTGGGCTGGCTTCTGGCATTTCTACTGTTTTCAAACAATTATCTCCAAAAACCCATCTAATTGGTGTAGAACCAGAAGGTTCGCCTACCATGCATGATTCAATCAGAGAAGGCCATGTTGTAACCCTCGATCACATTGATAAATTTGTAGATGGCGCAGCTGTTCGACGCGCTGGTGATATTACATTTGAAATATGTAGTAAAAGCCTGGATAAAGTATTGCTTATTCCCGAAGGAAAAGTCTGCTCGACAATCTTGCAGCTTTACAACGAAGAAGCTATTGTGGCGGAACCTGCGGGAGCACTTACGGTTGCAGCACTGGATTTTGTAAAAGAAGAGATCAAAGGTAAAAACGTAGTCGCGCTGATTAGCGGTGGCAATAATGACATCACCCGAACAGAGGAAATCAAAGAACGTTCCCTGCTTTACGAAGGACTGAAACATTACTTCATCATTCGTTTTCCACAACGTTCTGGTGCATTCCGTGAATTTCTGAATGTACTTGGACCCAATGACGACATTGCCAGATTCGAATATGTCAAAAAAACCAACCGTGAACAAGGCCCTGCTTTAGTAGGAATTGAGTTAAAAAATCGTGAAGATTTTGCTCCGTTGATTAGCCGCATGGACGAAGGCCGGATTGTATACGAATACCTGAATGACCAGCCGGATTTGTTTCAGTTTATGGTCTGATAATTACCCAATCAGGGATACTTTGGTTACATTTATATTTTTATCCCTCTTCTCAATTTTTATGATTTCAATTTCTACAAGGTCGTCTTGCCTGGCGCGCTTCCTTGGCGCCGTAATTTTCATTTTCTTCGTATTCTCAACAAGTGTATTTAGTCAGGGAAAATTTCTTGATGGCTATACTGTTTCCCTTAAAGGAGATACTTTACAAGGTCTTATCAGATATGAAGGATGGGATGAAAGTCCTGTTTATATAGACTTTAGTAGCAATAAAACCAGTGATATACGAAAAATCAGCTCTAAGGAAATCAAAGAATTTTATATAACCTCAGTAAATGCGCGTTATAAAAGCAAAAAAATCGCTGTTTTAAATATCGATTTAAGTGAAATATATACTATCCCTCCTTCTTTACAAAGTAAAGATTCGGCTGTTATATTTTTGCGGGAGGTAACTTCCGGGCCTAAAGCTTCTCTTTTGGAATATATAAACAGCACATCTGCAACTCATTTTTATATAGAAAAAGATAGCATTCTGACTGAGCTAATTTACTATCCCTTTTATCGTCTTATCCGTGAAAAGAAATATCTTCTACTATATGATGATTACAAAAAACAACTTCCGGCTCTTCTTTCCGACGTTCAACCGATTGATACCAAAATACCTGGTTACAGCCAAAAAGATCTAAGAAAATATATTGAAAATTATAATGAATTTTTTGGCGGGCAAAAACAAATCAACCACCCTCAGGACGAACATGATTTTACCATTGACTTTAATTTTAATGGAGGAATAGAAGGTTGGGAAGAACCAGGCATACTATTAAAAAATAGACTAACATATGGTTTTGGAATAAGAGCAAACCTTCCAAGAAGATTTCATAACCGCTATTTCAAAATTAATTTATCATTCATTCCAAGTGTATCCGATAAGGACATTTATACGAATTATGGTTATGATACTAAAAAACATACATTAAAAACTCTGGAATTTGGTTCTGGGACTTATTTTGGATCCGGAAACATCAGACCATTTGTAGGGATAGATTTCGCATTTCCATTCAATACATGGAGAAGTTCTATTCTTGGGCCTCATGCCGGAATTGGATTATATAGAAAATTTAATATTGAAGTATCCCATTTTGCAAATCTGGGTACGATTTTATCTGATGCTCCTTTTTTCAACAAACCTCGGATAACTCTAAGCTATTACCTTAATTTAAATCAGCTTGTTACTAAAAAGTAATTTAGACCGCAATAAGTTTTAACATGCTGCGCGTTCCTTCTGATATTAGCTCACAGGAATTTGAATCCCTGAAGATTCAGGATATGACTTTTGTTGCTTACCGCAATGAAGTTTATCCTTCCAAATATGATGTTTTTTTTGAAGAACATGCTGTTATTGTGGTGCTGGAAGGAGACAAAAAATTTACCAGCCCCACCCAGGAAGTGCATGTTAAAAAAGGTGATATTCTGTTTGTTCAGAGAGGTTTTTATTTGATGTCTGAATCGATTAATGAATCTTACAAAAGCCTTGTTTTTTTCTTTGATGAAAAATTACTGAAAGAATTTGTAGGCTTACATCCTGAGCTTTTTCAAATTGAAGAAACTACAACTATTCTTGAAAACCCGATACTTTTATTAAAAGCAGATGATAATTTCGAAAAGTTTATTCAATCTGTTTTTCCCTACTTTCGTTCACGTACAGAGCTAAAAAACCATTTTTTACGCCTCAAATTCCAGGAATTATTACTGCATTTACTCGAACTCGATTCTTCCAGGCAACTCCGAGCTATTTTGTATAGCCTCTATAAAGGCGAGAAAGTGGATCTGTCATTTCTGATGAACAGTTATTACCTCAAACCGCTTACATTAAACGAACTTGCCCGATTATCCGGCCGCAGCCTTTCTGCATTTAAACGGGATTTTCAGGATGACTTTAATACCTCTCCTGCATTCTGGCTCAAAAACAAACGACTCGATTACGCCGATTTCCTTCTAAGAAACAGTACCAAGAATGTAACAGAAATCAGCACCGAAATTGGTTATGAAAGCATCTCTCATTTTATCAAGACTTATAAGGAAAAGTTTGGGGTGACGCCTAAGAGGCAGGGGTGAAGGATTGTGATAATAAGGGAATAAAAAATTAACTTTACATATCATAAAATATGACATTATGGAAACGCTGATATTTCGTTCAAATAGTCAGGAAAAGTTAGAGGCTTTGAAAGCGGTAGCAAAAGCTTTAAAAATTTCATTCGAAACTAATACAAAACCTTACGATCCTGAATTCGTTGCTATGATAAAGAAGGGGAAACAGGATTTAAAAGAAGGAAAAGGAATTGCAATGACTCTTGAAGAGCTGGAAGGTTTATGCAAATAATTTATACTCCTAAGGCGAAAGAACAATTCGATTCATGGGTAAAAACTGGCAATAAGCCAATTTTGAAAAAGATACTTCAACTAATTCAATCCATTAATCAAACGCCTTATGATGGACTTGGTAAGCCTGAACCACTTAAACATGAGCTTTCGGGATTTTGGTCACGGAGAATAAATCAAGAACATCGATTAGTTTATGAAGTGGATAAGGATACGATTTTTATTTATTCTTTGAAGGGGCATTACTAGTCGATTACTAAGACCTAAGATTGTTTTTGATATTTGGGTACGAGAGTGCTTCTCATTTTATTGAAACTTACAAGGAAAAGTTTGGGGTGAAGCCGAAGCGGCAAGGATAACAGATTGTTTGAGAAAGTCAATTGATTGTTACCAAATCGGCATTTATCGTCTAAGAATAAAGACAGACTCCTCCTTAAGGCAATGATGTATTTCGCTATTTTATTTATTACAGCAATCCTTTTGTTATGCATCTTGATTTTAGCTGCATTTAGAAAAAAAGACATAAAATAAGATAGAAAGACATATTGGACTCCGTTAAGAATTTATATTTTTTGCGTTGCGATTGTTGTGATTATTCTGTTTAATTCCTCATTAAATAATAGCGATAATTGGGCGCTTGGATTATTGGTTGGTTTTCCACTAGCTACTCTGCCACTAGCTGTGGCTGTGGAAGTTTTATTAACTCTCTCTGGTAACCGGATTTCAAACTCTCAAAAATTTTGGATTTCATTAGCTTGTATTCCAGTCATCATAATTGGCATTTACTTTTTGAAAAAGTAGCATTTCTCAAAATCTGTCTGTTTGTAAAACTTTGTTTATTATTTCATTTCCAATATTTCCCAAATACCATTTCCCGCCCAAACCTTACCTTCAAACCAAAATCACTACTTTTTGAACGTTTAACGTTATACTTATTCCCAATATTTTATAGTAATTTGTATCCTCATTTCTCCTTTGAAGAATTGTAGTTACTCTTGTAACTTTTTTCAAAGCAGAAAATTGAAGAAATGACGAAATTATATATTGTAAATTATGAGTAATCAAGCAAGTACGTTATTTGACAAGGTGTGGGATTCACACGTTGTGCGCAAGATTGAGGATGGTCCGGATGTGTTTTTTATTGACCGTCATTTTATACACGAAGTAACCAGTCCTATAGCTTTTCTGGGGCTTGAAAGCAGGAATATTGGTGTTATTTATCCCGAACGTACTTTCGCAACGGCTGATCATAACACACCCACGATTAATCAGCATCTTCCGGTACAGGATCCGCTTTCGGCCAAACAGCTGGACGCTTTGGAATCTAACTCTGCTAAATACGGTATTTCGCACTGGGGACTGGGCAATGCAAGAAACGGGATTGTCCATGTTGTGGGACCTGAAAATGGCATTACGCTTCCCGGCATGACGATCGTTTGTGGTGATTCTCATACTTCCACACACGGTGCTTTTGGTGCAATTGCCTTTGGGATTGGCACTTCTGAGGTTGAAATGGTACTTTCTTCGCAATGTATCATGCAGCCAAAACCAAAGAAAATGCGTGTAAACGTAAATGGTGTTCTGGGTAAAGCAGTTACTCCAAAAGATGTTACGCTATATGTAATTTCAAAACTGACAACAGCTGGTGCAACCGGCTATTTTGTGGAATATGCTGGTGATGTATTCCGCAACATGAGCATGGAAGGCCGTATGACGGTTTGTAACATGAGTATCGAAATGGGTGCACGTGGTGGAATGATCGCCCCTGACCAAACTACTTTTGATTATATCAACGGCCGTGAGCAAGCCCCAAAAGGTGAGAAATGGGCAAAAGCACTGGCATACTGGAAAACATTGAAAACAGATGAAGATGCTGTTTTTGACAAAGAATATACTTTTGATGCGGCTGATATTGAGCCAATGATCACTTACGGAACCAATCCGGGAATGGGTCAGGGAATTTCACTTAATATCCCTACTGCTGAGGAAACGGAAGGCGGAAAAGCAACTTATGATAAGTCATTGAATTACATGGGTTTCCATGAAAATGAATCCATGCTGGGCAAGAAAATTGATTACGTTTTTATTGGCAGCTGTACCAATGGCCGTATTGAAGATTTCCGTGCATTTGCCTCTATTGTAAAAGGACGTAAAAAAGCGGATAATGTTACTGCATGGGTAGTTCCTGGTTCTCATATTGTTGAAGCTCAGATTAAAGCAGAAGGAATTCTGGATATTCTGACCGAAGCCGGTTTCGAACTTCGTCAGCCTGGTTGTTCTGCTTGCCTTGCTATGAACGATGATAAAATTCCTGCCGGTAAATATGCTGTAAGTACTTCAAACCGTAACTTCGAAGGCCGTCAGGGCCCGGGAGCTAGAACTTTGTTGGCTAGTCCATTGGTGGCTGCTGCCGCAGCGGTTACTGGTGTAGTTACAGATCCTCGGGACTTGATGTAAATGAGTAAGGTTACACAGAGGTTCACAGAGATAAAAGGAGAACCACAGAGGTTGTTTAAATATTTCTAACCTTAGCTGTGTGACCAAATATCAGTTTGTGGTCTATAATATTATATATAACCACAGCTGAATTATGGTGATAAATGATATTACGGGAGAGATCATTGGATGTTGTATTGAAGTACATAAAGAATTAGGTCCTGGATTACTTGAATCTGCATATGAGGAATGTCTTGCTTATGAATTATCCCGGGCAGGTTTATTCTTTGAACGACAAAAACCAATTCCTGTTCATTATAAAGAAATACGTCTGGAATATGGATACCGAATGGATTTTGTTGTTGAGAATCAAGTTATTGTTGAATTGAAAAGTGTTGAAATAATTAGTCCAGTTCATACTGCTCAAATTTTAACCTACATGAAACTTGCAGAAATAGAAGCAGGTTTATTAATAAATTTCAATGTGCTTTTACTAAAAAATGGCATTAAAAGATTTCTTAAATAAAAGAACAATATATGTAGTTTCATAGACCAAAAAAGCGGAAAATGTTCAGAATCACGAAGATATTTAATGAATTTAAATTTCTATTAAATAAACCTCTGTGTTCCTCTCCTTAACTCCGTGGTTCTCTGTGTCACCTACCACTAAACATTATTTAGCAAAAAAATGGCTTACGATAAATTCACAATATTAAAAAGTACGGCAGTTCCTTTGCCGATAGAAAACGTTGATACAGATCAGATTATCCCTGCACGTTTTCTTAAAGCTACCAAGCGGGAAGCATTTGGTGACAATTTATTTCGCGACTGGCGTTACAATGGCGATGATACGCCAAAAGAGGATTTCGTTCTGAATAATCCGATTTATTCAGGCAAAATCCTTATTGGTGGCCGCAACTTTGGAAGCGGATCAAGCCGGGAACATGCTGCTTGGGCTATTTATGATTATGGTTTCCGTTGCGTGGTTTCCAGTTTCTTTGCTGACATTTTTAAAGGTAATTCACTGAACATTGGTATTTTACCTGTTCAGGTTAGCGAAGAATTCCTTGATAAGATTTTCCAGGCAATTGAAGCAGATCCAAAAGCAGAACTGGAAATAAATCTTCCTGAAGAAACGATCACGATAGTTGCTACGGGAGAAAAAGAAACTTTTTATATCAACGGCTACAAAAAACACAATATGATCAATGGGTTTGATGATATTGATT
Source organism: Dyadobacter sp. NIV53 (assembly GCF_019711195.1). Lineage (NCBI taxonomy): Bacteria > Pseudomonadati > Bacteroidota > Cytophagia > Cytophagales > Spirosomataceae > Dyadobacter > Dyadobacter sp. NIV53. The sequence goes on along the minus strand of NZ_CP081299.1, from coordinate 4,003,606 downwards.
ATTTGCAGGCGATGAAAAGTGAAATTAAGGAATTTGAAGCAGCAAGAATTTATTAAAGGGCTTTGGGCTGTCGGCTTTCGGCAATCAGCCATCGATTCTCGGTTTTTGCCGAAAGCCGATGGCAGGAAGCAGAAAGCTGATAGCCGATGGCTGACCGCCCTATGAACAGGAGATATATTGAAATAATGGATACGACGCTTCGCGATGGTGAGCAAACCAGCGGTGTGTCATTTTCCGCATCTGAAAAATTAACCATTGCCCAGCTTCTCTTGCAGGAAGTGAAAGTAGATCGCATTGAAGTCGCCTCTGCACGTGTGTCGGAAGGTGAATTTCAGGCTGTTAAGAAAATTACAGATTGGGCAAAAGCTAACGGTTTCCTGGACAAAATTGAAGTACTGACCTTTGTTGATGGCGAAGCTTCTATTAACTGGATGCTTCAAACGGGTGCCAAAGTAATGAATTTGCTGACTAAGGGATCACTAAATCACCTGACTCATCAGTTAAAAAAGACCCCCTTTGAGCATTTCGAAGACATCAGGAATGTCATAGAATTGGCACAATCTTCCGGTATAGCATGCAATGTATATCTGGAAGACTGGAGTAACGGCATGCGGAATTCAAAAGATTATGTTTTTGACGCGCTTGATTTTCTGACCACAATGCCAATCAAAAGGATTCTGCTTCCTGATACACTAGGAATTTTAACACCTGCAGAATCCTATGAATTTGTAAAGTCGATAGTAGACCGTTACCCTCATCATCACTTCGAGTTCCATGCACATAACGATTATGACCTGAGTGTTGCCAATGTAATGGAAGCACTCAGAGCTGGCGCACACGGGCTTCACCTGACTGTAAACGGAATGGGTGAAAGAACCGGAAATGCACCTTTGGCCAGTACCATAGCCGTTCTGAACGATTTCATGCCTGAATATGAAACTTCTGTCAATGAAAAATCGCTGTACACTATCAGTAAGCTGGTAGAGACATTTTCCGGTATCCGGATTCCTTCCAATAAACCAATTGTTGGGGAAAGTGTATTTACCCAAACAGCGGGTATCCATGCAGATGGAGATAAGAAAAACAATCTGTATTTCAGCAGGTTAATGCCGGAACGCTTTGGCAGGTTAAGATCTTACGCACTCGGAAAAACTTCTGGTAAAGCCAATATTGAGAATAATCTGCGCGACCTGGGTATCACACTGGCTGATGCCGATCTGAAAAAAGTTACCCAGAGAATTATTGAATTGGGCGACCGCAAGGAAGCAGTAACTCCTGACGACCTCCCTTACATTATTTCAGATGTTCTGGATAGTAATGCGATTGAAGAAAAGGTTGTCATTGTTAATTACGTATTGACGCATTCTAAAAATCTTAAACCTTCGGCCACGTTACAGATAAGATTTGGCGAAGAAATTTTTGAGGAAAGTGCCCAGGGAGACGGACAATATGATGCTTTTATGAATGCACTTAAAAAGATCTATTGTATCAAAGGTATCAGTTTGCCGATGCTGACAGATTATACCGTACGGATTCCACCGGGTGGTAAAACCGATGCGCTTTGCGAAACGATCATTACCTGGGAAATAAATGGGAAAGATATGAAAACCAGAGGATTGGATTCGGATCAAACGGTTTCTGCTATTATGGCGACTCAGAAAATGCTGAATCTGATAGGTATACCTGCAAAGGAATTGACTCCCGAATTACCTATGGTTAATGCATTGTGAGGTATCTTTGTTAAGCATTAAAAACAAAAACAGGGAGAATGGACAAACAACAGCTATATCAGGATTTAAAACAATATTTACTGCAAAAGAACATTGTGAGAGCAGCTGTTTTTGGCTCATATGCCCGTAACGAAGAAACAGATCAAATTGATATTGATTTATTGATTGAGGCCAATGGTATGACCATGTTTGATATACTTCGCCTTGAAGATGTACTTCAATCACTTTGCAAGAGAAAAATAGATCTTGTTGAATATAAAGCCGTCAAGCCGTCAATTCATAAGTATGTATTCTCAAATCTTGTACAGCTGATATGACCCGGGATGATAATGTTTACACTCAAGACATTGTTGACTCTATTGAGATCATTTTAAACTATGTAGACGGAAAATCGGAAAACGATTTTGAAGAAAGTATTTTATTGCAGGATGCCGTATACAGGAGGTTTGAAATAATCGGTGAAGATCTCCCATTACTTTAAGCTAAGTTAAAAACAATATAATTTACTGGTTATCAATTAATTTTAATGAAAAAAAATATCTTAATAGTTCCTGGTGACGGTATCGGACAGGAAGTTACTGAAGTTGGTAAAAAAGTTTTAGAGAAAATTGCACAGAAATTCGGTCATGAATTTACTTATGACGAAGCATTAATTGGTCACGTTGCTATTGAAGCTACCGGAAATCCTCTTCCGGACGAAACACTGGCAAAAATGAAGGCTTCTGATGCTGTTCTTTTCGGAGCAGTAGGCCACCCAAAATATGACAACGATCCAAGTGCAAAAGTGCGTCCTGAACAAGGATTGCTGAAAATGCGTAAAGAACTTGGTTTGTATGCCAATTTACGCCCGATCAAATTATTTGATGAATTGCTTGGTGCTTCTTCTATTAAACCTGAAATATTAAAAGGTTCTGATATTCTTTTCTTCCGTGAATTAACAGGAGATATTTATTTCGGAGAAAAAGGGCGCAAAAATGACGGCGATACGGCTTATGATATTGCAGAATACAGCCGGTATGAAGTAGAACGTATTGCACGTAAGGCATTTGAAGCAGCTGGAACACGCAGAAAAAAACTTTGCTCGGTAGACAAAGCTAACGTACTTGAAACAAGCAGATTGTGGAGAGAAGTTGTTCAAAAATTAGCTCCTGAATATCCTGATATTGAAGTAGAACACATGTTTGTAGATTCTGCTGCCATGATGCTGATTAAGGATCCTCGTCGTTTTGACGTAGTCGTTACAGCGAACCTTTTTGGTGATATCCTTACTGACGAAGCGAGTCAGATTGCCGGTTCAATGGGTATGCTTGCTTCTGCCTCTATTGGCGATGGCACAGGCGTATATGAGCCAATCCATGGTTCTGCACATGATATTACCGGAAAAGGAGTTGCTAATCCATTGGCCTCAGTACTTTCTGTTGCTTTATTACTGGATATTTCATTCGGCCTGAAAGAAGAATCAGAAGTAATTATTGCCGCAGTTGACAAACTGTTAAAAGATGGTTACAGAACACATGATATTAAGGATGCTTCCACGCCAGCTGATAAAATCCTGAATACAGAAGCTGCAGGTGAAGAACTTTTGAAGAGAATCTAATTTTTGATAAGTTTTGCCAAATATTATTTGTTTAAAGCAAAACTTATACTTTCTTTGCAGAAGAAAATCGCAGTTAGCGAAATTTCGCAAGCTTATATCATGAAAACATACGATCAAAACCTAAATCTGCTACTACTTATAATTCCGTGACAGCGGAAAGGGCATTGTTTTGAATCGTTCAAAAAACCCTTTCCTTCATCAGGAAAGGGTTTTATATTGTTTGAAAATTATTAAATTCGTAATTCCATAAAAATCAAATTACCCACGCAATGAGTAATCGAGTTCAGATCTTCGACACAACCTTAAGGGACGGCGAGCAGGTACCAGGCAGCCAATTAACAACTGAAGAAAAAATTGTCGTAGCCAGACAACTCGAAAAACTGGGTGTTGATGTAATAGAAGCAGGATTTCCGGTATCAAGCCCGGGAGATTTCCGCTCTGTGGTTGAAATTTCTAAAGCCGTTCGCGAACCTATTATTTGCGCACTTTCGCGTGCTGTAATTGGCGATATTGATGCAGCAGCCGAAGCATTGCAATATGCCAAACGCGGCAGGATCCATACTGGTATCGGCTCGTCTGATATCCATATTCAGCATAAATTTAATACGACAAGAGAAAAGATCATTGAAAGAGCAATCTCTGCTACAAAATATGCCAAAAGCAAGGTAGAGGATGTTGAATTCTACTGTGAAGACGCTGGCCGGGCAGACCTGGTTTTTCTTGCCCAGTTGGTAGAGGCAGTCATTGCAGCCGGTGCAACTGTTGTAAATATTCCTGACACAACCGGATATTGCCTGCCTGAAGAATATGGCAACAAAATCAAATATATTTTTGAGAATGTAAAAAATGTACACAAAGCGATCATTTCAATACATTGTCATAATGACCTGGGGCTCGCAACTGCCAATTCCATTGCCGGAATAAGCCAGGGTGCGCGCCAGGTAGAAGTTACAATAAACGGAATCGGAGAACGTGCGGGGAATACTTCGCTTGAAGAAGTGGTGATGGCATTACATGTACACAAGGAACTTGGACTTGAAACGGGTGTAAATACACAATTTATTTACCCTACAAGCCAGTTGGTTTCTAAAATGATGCGCATGCCTGTACAGGCTAATAAAGCGATTGTGGGACGCAATGCTTTTGCACATTCGTCAGGCATTCATCAGGATGGTTTCCTGAAACATACATTAAATTACGAAATCATGAACCCGCATGATGTTGGCGTAGATAAATCCGATATTGTATTAACTGCAAGAAGCGGCCGTCATGCATTGAAACATCGTTTGGAATTGCTGGGGTTCAGTTTTGATAAACCTGCACTGGATGAACTTTACACCCGTTTCCTTGAAGTAGCGGATCTGAAAAAAGAAGTGAATGATGCTGATCTTGTAGATCTGGCGCGAACTGCTATACCAGTTAATTAAAATAGCATTAGAATTTCGTAATAGCCTGACTATGAATTTGATGTTTTGAAGATTTTTTTGTAGAATTACATAATCAATAACATCCATCAGATTACAAAAAGCCCTCGGTGATTCTGACTAAGGGCTTTTTTCTTGTTACAGGATGATAGTCCGGTTATTATGAATAAAAACACGGTCGTTAAATACCAGTTTTAAAGCCTTTGATAAAACCGCTTTTTCTGTATCTTTTCCGAGTGTTGCCATATCCATAGCAGTTTGCCGGTGATCTACTGGTTTTACATCCTGCGCAATAATCGGCCCTTCATCCAGGTCATTATTTACAAAATGCGCCGTTGCCCCAATAATCTTGACGCCCCTTTCATAAGCCTGCCGATAAGGATTGGCCCCAATAAATGCGGGTAAAAAGGAATGATGTATATTAATGATCCTGTCGGGATAATGATTAACGAAATCGGCTGCAATAATACGCATGTATTTAGCCAGGACCAGATATTCCGGACGATAAATATCCAGCGTTCTCAGAATAGACTGTTCGTGTTCCTCCCGGCTTTTATTTTCATGTGTAATATAATGAAAAGGAATACCGAACTTGCCTACTAATGGCTGCAATGTATTATAGTTACTCACCACCGCCTGAATTGTAGCATCCAGTTCATCAAATGCGTAACGTATCAAAAGTTCACCCAGACAATGATGTTCTTTGGTTACAAACAGTACAATGTCTTTTTTCTTTTTAGGATTCAGACGAAGATTAATTCCTGACGGCAATTCCTTCTGAAGTACAATCAGCAATTCACTCGCATCTGTTTCTCCCTCAAATTCCGTCCTCATGAAAAAATAATGTGACGGGCTCACATATTCATCATTACGGATAATGTTCTGATTGTGTTCAAAAAGTATGCGGGTAACCTTGTAAATGAGCCCTTTATGGTCAGGACCATCCATTAAAAGTATGTGGCGTTGCATCATGCGCGTATTCACTTCAAAATAAAACCAATTTGCGAAATAACAGATTTAGAATTGATTTAACCAACATATACCGTAATAACTCCAACATCTATGCCATCAGATTTTAACACAGGTCTGTAACTTTTGTAATGTAATCCACGTTCATTTTGGAATAAACGATAATATTACCATTGCATGGCAGAAGATCTTTTTATCCCGCAAACAACAGACCGGAAAACGATTTACGAAACGATCATTCCTCAAATACAGTCATTGATTGAATCTGAAAGTGATTTAACGGCGAATCTTGCAAATGTAGCTGCTGTATTAAAAGAGGCTTTTGGATTTTTCTGGGTAGGTTTTTACATTGCTAAAGAAGGCCAGCTGGTTTTAGGGCCATTCCAGGGGCCTGTTGCCTGTACACGTATTCCTTTTCATAAAGGTGTTTGCGGCGCAAGTTATTCACAGCAAAAAACATTGATCGTTCCTGATGTTGAAGCATTCCCCGGTCATATTGCGTGCAGTTCTGCTTCCAGATCAGAAATTGTTTTACCCGTTTTTCATAGAAACGGAACCGTCGCCATGGTATTGGATGTGGATAGTGACGAACTGGATGATTTCAGTGAAACAGATGCGGAATGGCTGGAAGGTTTGATCCGGCTGATTGAGAGGAAGTTGTAGGGAGAACTTCACAGGGTAATGCTCTGTGAGAGGGTGACATCACCTTATGTCCCTTTGCGCACTTCAGCTATTATTTCCCCAGTGAACCGCACCGGGTTAATCCGCTTTCAAATACCTTTTCCTCAGTAAGTTCATCATGTACACATTAATCGCCCACTGATCTGCGAGTGGCTGATTGGTGTAAGGTAAGGTCGGCAAATAATTGGGCGGACCGAATTCTGTAAGGACAGTCAGTGTTTCTCCGTTTTTGATCTTTTGCTCCACAACGGCATCCCACCATGCTAAATGTGCCTTTACGGTTGCTTCCCATTCAGGAGCACGCGGATCATTTACCTGAGGACCTTCTTCATGACCAATACGTGAATGAATATGCCCTACCCTGGCTAATGCAAGCTTAACTGTTTCTTCCTGGTCCTGTAATAAACTTTCATGCACATTACACCAATGCGAAATATCGAGTGTAAGTCTTAAAGCAGGATTTTTCTCAATAAAATTTCGTGTAACATGTGCGGCAAAAAGCATTCTTCCACGGTGTGTTTCGTGATAAATAGGTATACCGCTTTTTGCAGCTGCTTCGGTAGTATGGTCTATAAATGCTTTATTCTGTTCATAAGAAAAATGATCCCGGCCACTGTGACAATTAATATAAAGTGGTTTCCGGTCAAATTCGGTTGTAGCAGCGTTGATGGATTTTTTAAATGCATCCAGATGTGTCACATAATCCCTCTCTCCTGATCCACACAGAAAACCAACTTCCAGATCATACTTTTTTAAAGCAGAGAATAGTTCTGTTTGTTTTTCTTTCGTTCCGGGCCACCACATTTCGGTTCCGTCATACCCTTCTTTTTTAATTGCTGCGCAAAATTCATCGGTTGTTCCCTCAAAGCCCCAGTTTGTTCCCAGGATTTTTAAAAAGGATTTATCTTTAAACTGAAACGGGGCGATATTTTCCTGAGCAGCAGCTTCAAGACCTGATATTACTCCCGCACTTGCTAAGGCAGTACTCATAAAATTCCGGCGGTTCATGTAGAATAAGTGAAAAGTTTAGAGTTTAAAGTTTGCATAGTTATTACAACTTGCTAATACTCTTTATAATAAAGTTATTATAGGAGCTACGACTTACATTATTGGATTTTTTTAACTGCAATTGTTTGTGTGCTGTCGCCAGCTTTTAAAAATTTTGCAACTGCTGCCTCGTTTAACCCGCTGATAATGGAAAGCTTGGGATAAATCCTGCTTACCTGGCTTACCGCGCTATCTGTCACAGCAGATTGCCATACATATATGGATCGCAAACTTTTTACAGATGCAATATTTTTCAAACCAGCGTCCGTAATCTTAGTATCCACCAAATTTAAGTATTCAAGATAAGGCAGGTTTTTCAAATTAGCCAGGCCAGCGTCAGTTATAACTGTGTGCTCCAGATGCAATTTATTCAGATTTTTCAATTTTGAAATTTCCTTTAAAGCAGCATCCGTAATTTTTGTATCTCCCAGTTTAAGCCAGGCAATTTGTTCAGATAAAGCGGTGATTAGTCCCATCTGGCTATCATTGAAACCAGGAGCATTCACTGCACTTACTTCTATCAGATTTTGGTCATGTGATAAATTGTTCACAATCAGTCCTGCTTTTACTAATGCTTCTATATCTTTTTCATTTGCAGCCGGAACTTTCAAACTTAGCACTACCGATTCCGAGCTTTTTACTCCCGATGAAGGGTTACCAGTAGACAATGAGGCCAAAGCAGGTTTCAAATTGTCGGGAATCTTTAATTCTGCGACTTTTTTATCGGCAGGTGCACCTTGGTCAATCCACCAGGAGAGTAGCGCAATTTGTTCATTTGATAATTGTGGTTTTCCTTTTGGAGGCATGTGGTCATCATCGCTTTCCGGCAATAAGCATCGTTTAATCAGATCACTTTCAGCACTTTTACCCGCAATAAAGACAGGCCCGCCTTTTCCGCCTTTTAGCATTAAAGCCAATTGATCCATACGCAGATCACCCTTTTGCTTGGTAGCATTATGGCATTGTACACAGCGTAATTCCAGGATCGGCTGAACTATATCTTTGTACACAACAGCCTGCTCAACATTGGCAATGGGTTTTATTTCTGTAACCGGTTCAGTAATTGGAGGCATTCCAGCCAGACTTCTAAAAGGTTCCGGCGTGTATTGTGTCAGATATCCGTCTCCGTGTGTAAGCGAGCCACCGTCGTGCCCTGCAGTCATGGTCAGGATGGTTGCAAGGCCAAAAGCTGGCAGATACAAAGCAGGCACAAAATGTAATTTAGCTTTAATCCAGTCAGATTTTACAATCCAGGCAATCCACGCAAATACCGCCACTCCTATTCCCTGCCATTTGTGATCACTTAATAACTCTTCATCATAACCTCCTCCCAACGATAGTAAATAGCCTGCAATACAAGCCAAGGTAGCTCCAATTGCAGACCAGAAAAGAATGAATGATATGGCAGACTCGCTTACACCAATCTTTCCGGTACGGCGACCGATTTCAAGAAGCGCTGCTATTAATAGAAAACCAATTGGCAAATGCACCAAGACCGGATGAAATCTTCCAATAAAAATTGCCCAATTTGAAAACCAGCCAGAAGCCTGTAGTAGTATAAAATGCATTTGCTATATAAAAATTATTTTCTGCAATAAGACTTGGAAAGTCTTCAAGCCAATACTTGCTTCACTACTTTTCCTTCTGTATCTGTTAATCTGAAATTTCTACCCTGGAAAGGATAGGTAAATTTTTCATGATCAAAACCCATTAAATGAAGAATAGTTGCTTGTAAATCATGGACATGCACGCGGTCTTTTACGCCATAATATCCCAATTCGTCCGTTTCTCCATGGGAAAATCCCTGCTTCACTCCTCCTCCGGCCATCCACATTGTGAATGCATCGAGATGGTGATCCCGGCCCATATAAGGCATCACAAGCCCATTCCTGTTTTCCTGCATGGGTGTCCTGCCAAATTCCGCTCCCCAGATTATGAGGGTTTCTTCCAGTAATCCCCGCATTTTCAGATCCTGTATCAAAGCCGCAACAGGCTGATCTGATTCCCTGCATTTATGTCGTAATCCGCCTTCAACATTATGATCGGCAGATGTTCCGTGCCCATCCCAGCCCCAATCGAAAAGCTGCACAAAGCGAACGTCATTCTCAACCAGTTTACGTGCCAAAAGACAGTTCATGGCAAATGTGCCCTCGCCTGGTTTTACTCCATACATATCCAGTATAAACTGTGGTTCTTTGGAAATATCCATTACTTCGGGAACTGACATTTGCATGCGGAAAGCCATTTCATACTGACTGATGCGCGTCAGGATTTCCGGATCTTGTACGTCTTCGTAAGTCTGTTTGTTAATTTCATTGATGGCGTTGATCGTTTGCTTGCGCATATCCCGGTTCATGCCACTCGGGTCACTTACATACAAAACCGGATCGCCGCCTGTCCTGCATTGTACACCCTGATAAACAGAAGGCAGAAATCCACTTCCGTATACACTTTTACCCGCATCGGGTTGTTGTCCGCCGGATGCCAGTACTATGAAACCGGGTAAGTTCTGATTTTCAGAGCCTAATCCATAGGTTGCCCATGCTCCCAGACTTGGCCGTCCTAAACGTGCACTTCCGGTATGCATCAGCAATTGCGCTGGTGCGTGGTTGAACTGATCCGTATGCATCGCTTTCATGAAAGTAATTTCATCAGCAACGGTTTGCAGATAAGGCACATAATCCGACATCCATGCACCGGATTGTCCGTACTGTTTAAATTTGCTTTGTGGTCCCAGCATTTTAGGAACGCCCTGTATGAAAGCGAATTTCTTGCCTTCCAGAAATTCCGCCGGACAATCTTTTCCGTGGTATTTTTCGAGCTGTGGTTTGTAATCGAAAAGTTCGAGCTGGGACGGTGCTCCGGCCATGTGGATATAAATCACCCGTTTGGCTTTGGGTGCGAATTGCGGGATTTTAGCATTTAAGGTTTCTTTTCCAATGCTTCCTTTTGCAGTAGATGGCCCACAAGAATCCAGTAACGAACCCAATCCGAGTGCTCCAAGTCCAAATCCGCACGATTGCAAAAAATGCCGCCGGGTCTGGCGCTGCAATTCGGCGTGCTGAAGTTCCTTTAATAGCTTTTCCATAATGTTCTTCCGGTCGTGTACCCCAGGGCGCTGCCCTGGGGTGAGGTATGTAAGCCTTTCAGGCTATTTGAATTGGATTGTTATATTTTCGTCCCAGGGTATTACCCTGGGTTGAGGTATAGGAGCCTTTCAGGCTGTTTGAAATGGATTTTTAGGTTACAAATTATTTCTGTTTTTCCTTTTTTCCCGTTTCCCGTTTCCCAGGGTGTTACCCTGGGCTGAGGTATAGGAGCCTTTCAGGCTGTTTGAAATGGATTTTTAGGTTACAATTATTTCTGTTTTCCTTTTTTCCCGTTTCCCACGGTGTTACCATGGGCTGAGGTATGTGAGCCTTTCAGGCTGTTTGAAATGGATTTTTAGGTTACAATTACAATGTCCTTTTCTTCCCATTCTTCCTTCCACCCATTCTTCCCTTTCCTCCTTCCTCCCATTCCCCCTTATTCCTTCGTAACCACATTATCCAGATTCAGCATTACATTGGCCGAGATCGTCAGCGCTGCCAGTTCAGGGGATTTTTCTTTTCCGTAAATCAGCATACTGTCTACTTCAATGGGTTTCTTTTTATAAGCATCCAATGCTTCCTGATATACTTTTACCAATACATTCAGATTCTTCTTGGCAATCGGCTGGAAAGTGAGCATCCTGTATCCTTCTGTTAACTGCTGTTCAGGTGTTTTACCTCTTTTTTGCATATTAGTCGCCAGTTTTTCGGCCGCTTCCAGATATACAGGATCATTTAAGGTTACCAGAGCCTGCAGTGGTGTATTGGTCAAAATCCTTCTTGACTGGCAAAATTCCCGGCTTGGTGCATCAAAAGTAACCATCGAAGGATATGGCGCAGTACGTTTCCAGTAGGTATAAATACCTCTTCTGTATCTGTCTTCACCTTCGCTCAAAACCCATTTTTCTCCACTGTAAGGCGACTGCCAGATTTTATCGGGTTGCGGTGGCATCACGCCCGGACCGTACATTTTACGTGAAATTAATCCGCTGCATGCCAAAGCCTGGTCACGCACCTGTTCTGCACTCAACCTGACTCTCGGCCCGCGTGAGATCCAGATATTATAAGGATCTTTTTCCAGTTTGTCCTGATCTGTTTTGGAACTTTGCTGATACGTTGCCGACATCACTATCGTTTTCAAAAGCTTTTTAACGCTCCAATGATCATTTTCCATAAAGTCAACAGCCAGCCAGTCCAGCAATTCCCTGTGTGTTGGCTCGCTTCCCTGTGAACCAAAATCTTCAACCGTTTCAACAATGCCTTTTCCAAAAAGCTGCTCCCAAAAGCGGTTTACAATGACCCTTCCCGTCAGTGCATTTTCACGGTTCACAATCCACTTAGCCAGTCCCAGCCTGTCTTTTGAATATTCTTTGGGCATTGGTGACAAAAGTTGCGGAACATCCGGCTTTACTTCGGCACCTTTTACCATCCAGTTTCCTCTCACAAATACGTTGGTTTTCCTCGCAAAATCACCTTTTCCTTCCCAGATTACCGGCATACTTTCGGTAGACTTTGTTAAAGCAGCTGCATAGTCCGTTACAATTTTAGGATAATCCGGCTGATCTTTTCCGGGCAATTCCTTTTGAAATGAAGCCCACATAATCCGTACCCATTCTTCGGGTGCTTTTGGACTGTTTAAGGTAAGATATATATCATGCTTTCCCGAAACTTTGGAAATCGGAGCTACAATGACTGTGTCTCTTGTCGGAACTTTTATGGTTGATAAAACAGGCCCGTCCAGTTTATCAATGTGTAATGTCAGAACAGCGTTTTCGGCTTTGGTAGATATATTCATCACAACACTTCCTGCATCGGTCAGATTTACCTGCGGAATACGTGCATTTCCTTTGTTTTTCACTCCATAATACGAAATCAATAAAACCGTTGACTGATCGCCTTTTACAAAATTGTGTGCGTTGATCTTCGGCTCCATTACCTTCATAAACTGGGTAACCTCGTCAACCTGTTTTGGATTATATTTTTTGATCCAGTTCTTCACACGTTCCACACGTACCGAATCTTCCCCTTTATAAAATCTTAATTTCGGCCATTCATCCCATACATCTTCATCACGGCTGTTATTAAAAAACGCCATGTATTTGTAATAATCTTCGTGCGGAATCGGATCATAAGGATGGCTATGGCACTGGATACAAGCGAATGTCGTTCCCTGCCAAACCTCCCATGTAGTGTTCACGCGGTCAATTTGTGCAGCAGTACGAAACTCTTCGTCGTCGGTTCCGCCTTCGTTATTTGTCATGGTATTGCGGTGATAGCCAGTTGCTATCATATTTTCCTCTTTGGGAAAACCATCTTTACCTTTTGGAAGTAAATCACCTGCAAGTTGTTCAATAGTAAACTGATCGAATGGTTTATCATCATTAAAAGATTTTACCACGTAATCCCGGTAACGCCATATTGTCCTTCCACCATCACTTTCGTAACCTTTTGTGTCTGCATACCGTGCAAGATCCATCCACATTGAAGTCCACTTTTCACCATAGGCAGGTGATTTCAACAGGCGGTCAACTACTTTTTCGTACGCATTGGCAGATTTATCATTTTCAAAATCCTTTACTTCTTTTTCAGTAGGCGGCAAACCTGTCAAATCCAGGCTAACCCGCCGGATCAGTGTTGCTTTATCAGCCTCTGGAGAAACGGAAAGTTTTTTTCTTTTAATTTTTGAAGTATAAAATGGTCAATTTCATTTTTGGCCCAATTGCTTTCGCTTTTGTTTAATAATCCAAACAGATTCCAAATGTTACCTGCAGAAGGTATTTCCGGTTTTTCAATACGATTGTAAGACCAATGTTTTTCCCATTCAGCACCTTCATTGATCCATTTTTTCAATGTCGAAATATCATCTTCACTCAAAGGTGTACCATTTTTTGGCATCATTTCATCCGGATCATGGCTTTGAATACGACGGATCATTTCACTCGCATCCGCATCACCACGCACGACAGGAATTTTACCTGATTTGCCAGGTTCCAGCATTTCATGTTCAAATAGAAAACTGACATCACCCGCCTTTTTTACACCTCCATGACAGCCCATACAGTTTTTGTTCAGGATCGGCTTGACCTCGGTATTATAGTCAACCTTATGACCAAACCAACCTGACCAGAACAGTGAGGAAAGCAAAATAATCAGCCCGGCTATGCCAAATACAACCGCTTTTATCATCGAATGGTGAATAAATAATATGCTCTTAATTTCTATGAATAAGTAAAGACAAAATACTGATAAAGTTACCCCTCCTAATTTGCTAAGAAACAGGTTATATATCAAGCAATTCCATGTTGAGAAAACGGTTGAAACAAAAAAAGAGATACGTTCAGGAATAATCCATTCGTATCTCTTTTTCTTTATTAAAACAAAATCCTTACTCTATCACTGTTAATTCCAGTCGTTGGCAATATCTTTTGCTACGTTGGGATTGTAATTTTTCTCCACGTCTGGAATTGGGAACAACAGGTTTTTATCCTGGAACGGCTGTTTTCCGTCGCCTGGCTCTGTTGCCCTGATGCTGTTAATGGTTTGTTTTGCAATTCCCCATCTGATCAGGTCAAAATAGCGGCTTTGTTCTCCCGTAAGTTCGAGCTGTCGCTCTCTCATCAGTATTGTCATGGCCGCAGTCTGGCTGCCAAGACTTGTATAAGCAAAAGCATTTACCCTTTTTCTCACCTGATTGATCAGAGCCAATGGTTCTGCTCCTGAATTTCCCTGCTGAATGTACGATTCTGCCAACATCAGCAAAACATCGCCATATCTGATAACCTGCCCGTTGATAGAACTTTGAGGCCCTCCATAAGCTGCAACTTCATTGTAATATTCGTATTTTCTCCAGACATAATATCCCTGCGGATCGCTTGTTTTGAATGGAAATGATATTTTGCCGGTTGCACATTGTTCACAATAAACCGTATCACCACCACTTGCTGCATCACCATAAAAGGTAGAATAAGCACGTGGATCTGTGTAAGTAGCTCCGGTAGCCGGATTGGTATATTTAAACGCTTTCACAGCAGCAGTAGAAATATAAACATTGAACCAGTCATTGAATCCGTATTCCTGTGCACGGGTCGAAAGAGTCGCTTTTCCACCCCAGGTTTCCTGCCCGCCAAATGCATTATACTGATTTCCAACTGCCCAGTCTGTCCATTTCGCATTCATCACCTGAAATATGTTTTCGGGGCTGCTTTGGTTTGAAGTACTGAAAAGGTTATCGTAAGACGTATCAAGCGTGTAAGTAAACGGAGCCGTTGTCAATTGTGCCAGCGTAGTCTGTGCCAACGCCCATTTTCCCTGATACAAATATGATTTGCCCAATAAAGCAATAGCTGCACCCTTCGTTGCTCTTCCCAAACCGGTAGCAGCAGGATAAGACAAAGGAAGATCAGCAGCAGCCAGAGTAAGGTCACTTTCGATAAAGCTCCACATAGCAGCAGTAGACGAACGTGGAAAATAATTGTTTGCCACAGTACTGTCGTAAGAAGTGATCAGAGGAGCTCTTCCCCAAAGATTTACAATGTTGAAATAAGCATAAGACCTTAAAAACCGCGCTTCAGCTATATATTGTTTCGCACTTTCCTGATCAGCAGCTGTTGCAGGGTTCCATACGCCTGCACGGTCAATAACAACATTTGCACGTAAAATCATGCGGTAAAGGCTATTCCACATGGCACCGATCTGCGACTGGCTTGTACCAAACGAATAATCCGCCAGCTGGGCCACATCACCCTGAAGGTTGGTTGTTTTTTTAGCATCAAATCCCAGCAAATCAAATATGTAGTAATATTCCCTTGCCCACAAACCATTATGCAGCAACGTTGAATACGTTCCGATTACGGCCTGGTTTAATCCTTCACTGGTTGTAAAGTACGTATCAAAATCGTAGTTGCTCTGGCTTGTCAGTTCAAGTTTCGATTCATCACAGCCTGCTATATTCAACACTGCAATCAATCCCAGAAAATATATTATTAATTTTTTCATTTCAATATTTCAGATTAGTTATCACCAATAATTAAAACCCAAGTTGTAACCCGCAAAGGAAGGTCCTTGGCTGAGGCAGGCTCTGTCTGTCGTCAATACCACGGGAGAAGATATAACTTCCGCCAACCTGCGTACTTACTTCAGGATCATATCCGGTATACTTAGTGATAGTCAGAAGGTTCTGGGCAGCCACATAAACACGGATGCTGCTGATCACATTTCCGTTACCGATGCTGGTCAACATTGCTTTTGGTAAAGTATAACCCAGGGTAACATTTCTTAAACGTAAATAACTGCCGTTTTCAAGCCACCAGTCCGATGGCCTTAAATTACCATCACTTGTAGCGCTCTGGCCAGCTCTTGGAAGTTCTGCCACATCACCCGATTCCCTCCATCTGTTCAGGATACCGGTTGTAGCATTATGTCCCGTCGATTCGTTTAATGTTACGAATTTGAACGCATTCAATAATTTCAAACCAGATACACCGGATGCAACCACGTTCAGGTCAAACCCTTTGTAATTGGCTCCAACATTGAAACCGTAAACAATTTTAGGAATTGGATTTCCCAGGATTTTCTGATCCGTAGCCGTTACCCTGCCATCTCCGTTGATATCCTTGAAAATAAAATCACCCGGTAACAGGCCAGCCTGATAAACCGCTGTTGCATCGCCTGTTTTCTCAATTGCAGCTGCATTCAAAGCGTTAATTTCAGCCTGGTCTCTCGCTACGTGATCCTTGTTATATCCGTAAAACGACCCGATCGGTGAACCTGCCGCAGTATAAGTAAACGTAGATAAGTTGTTGAATGAACCTCCCTGAATCGGTGCAGCGAATTCACTTCCCAAAGAGTTTACAATGTTTTTATTGTATGCTACATTACCACTCACATTGTAAGAAAGTTTTCCTGCAATTACACCCCGGTACCCGGCAGAAAATTCAACACCTTTGTTTTGTGCACTTGCAGCATTGGCATATTTACTTGGCTGGGTTCCGCTCAAAGAAGCACCCGTACTTCCTGATACCGGTACACTTACAAGTAATCCTGTGCTTTTTCTGTTGTAATAATCAATCGTTACTGTCAGCTTATTTTGCAGGAAACCTAAGTCAAGTCCGATATCCGTCTGATCTGTTGTTTCCCATTTAATATTAGGATTAGCCAGTGTGTTGATGGTAGTACCCGGATTAAAACCTTCGTTTGTTCCCAATGAATAAACCAGGTTACCCGTTGGCGTACCGCTGAATGTTAGTACGCTCGTGATTCCGGTTGTTGGGATCGTGTTGTTTCCGGTGCGCCCCTGTCCTATTCTCAGCTTACCATCTGAAAGAATAGTCTGGCCTTTCATGAAGTCTTCGTCAATAAATCTCCACGCAAGCCCTAATCCGTAGAAATTACCGAAGCGGTTGTTTGCTCCAAAGTTAGAAGCACCATCACGACGGAAACTTCCTGTTAATACGTATTTATCATTGAAAGAGTACATACCTCTGGCGAAGTAAGAAATCACCGACGACCGCGCATAACCATACGTAGAACCCGTAACAGTTTGTGACTGAGCAACACTGATATTCTGTATCGAATTGTTTGCAATGCCGGTTCCGGTTGCATTTACCCCAGAACTAGCACCCGGATCCAGATAACTGTTACCCAAAGTGGCAGATACCGAATGTTTTCCAAACGTATTATTATAGGAAAAATAGTTTTCCAGTGTATAAAAAGAATAATTGCTGTAACCCAAAGTCGCCTGTTGTGGCTTTGTCAGGTTATTACCTTCTGTATATGCATACTGATAACCATTGGTTTTTCCACCGCCAATTTCAGCCGAAAGCTGCGTTCTGAACCTTAATCCTTTGATTAGGTCCACTTCTGCAAATACCTGCGGGAAAAATACAAACCCAGAGGTAACAGGGTTGTTCAGGTTAACAGCGGCCAGAGGATTGTTGCCACCATTGAAATCGGCTACGTTCGTTGAATTGGAATATCCGCCGGGAACATTTGCGTCATAAATTTCTTTGTAAGGAGCAAAAGCCAATGCTTCGGAAATACTGGCCAGCTGGCCTTCATCTTTTACATAACGTACGTTCAGGGTTTGTCCCAAATGGAATCTTCCCAGGCTTTCATCCAGACTGAACCTTCCGTTCACACGTTTGTCGGTATAGTCTTTTACAATGGCTTTCTGGTTCATATACCCCAAAGAGAAATTGTAGGTCACTTTTTCACTTCCGCCACTGATACTGATATTATTTTGCGATGACAAAGCCGATTGAAATATCTCTTTTTGCCAGTCAGTACGGGTTGTCAGTACATCGGCAGTATTAAATTTCTCTGGCAATACTGCATTGGTTGTTGCAGCAAAATCTTTCAAAAGATCTACATACTGTGAAGCATTGAGCATATCCATTTGCTTCCAGGCTTTTGAAACTCCCCATTGCGTTGTGAAATTAATTTTTGGCTTGCCCGTAAGTCCTTTTTTAGTTGTAATAATTACAACACCATTGGCCGCCGCAGAACCATAAATGGCCGTTGAAGATGCATCTTTTAATATCGTAATATTTTCAATATCCTGAGGCCCAAGCGTGTTGAACATCGTTTTACTTCCCTGAATCCCGTCAATTACATACAAAGGATCGACACCTGTAAAGGAACCGGTTCCCCGGATCAGGATTTGCGAGTCAGCCCCCGGCGTACCGTTCGACTGCACAACCTGTACACCGGCAGCTTTACCGATCAGTAATTGTGAGGCATTGGTCGCCGTGGTTGAACCAGCATCCCTTGCAGCAACAATATCAACAGAACCTACCACATCTTTTTTCCGTGCCGTACCATATCCGATCACGACTACTTCGTTCAGTGATTTGTCATCAGGTTCAAGCGCAACTGTAAACGACGTTTTATCGCCAACTGGAATTTCCTGGTTTTTGTATCCTACGAAACTGAATATAAGTACAGCGGATTGATCAGCAACATCCAGTTCAAAGCCACCGTCTACATTTGTAAGCGTACCCAATTGTGTACCTTTTACTCTGATAGCCACACCAGGAAGCCCTTCACCCTTTTCATCGTTTACTTTTCCTTCTATTTTAAAAAGCGCCTGGCTCTTATTCAATAAAGGCGCCGCCTGCTCTTTGGAAATATTATCTTTATTGGAAATAAGCAATATTCTGCCGGTAGAAGTTACCTGATAAGAAATATCCAAAGGTGTAAGCAAAGTGCTTAGTGCTGATGATAATTTTTGATTTGCAGCATGGATTACCACTTCGCGGTCAGCACGGATTGCTTTGGAACTATATGCAAATTTTACATCCGCTTTTTGTTCAAGCAAGATCAGAATATTTTTAAGTTCGGTTCTTTCAGCATGCAAAGTCACGGTTCTTTCCAAAATTTCCTGTGCTCTTCCGTCGTGTCCTGCGTAAGTCATGCCCGCGAAAGCAATAGAAAAAATAATTTGTGTCAATGACAATCTCATAATCCGGTAAAGCGAGGCGCAACTTTTTCGTTGTCGATTTTTTTTCATATTTTAGATTGGTTTTTTATAAAAACTGGATTGGATATTTCCCCTTCCCGCTATCTTGCCGGATATTGTGAATGGAAAGGAGATATTTTCAGGGCCGCTGGTGTACCATCACTATCGGCCTTATTTTTTGAGCATAACCCGTTCGTACAGGTACGCACACAAGTTAAAATTTGTTATTTTTTATGATCAAATTCGGTTATTTTAAGTAATTGCAATTGTTGTCAGCTTTATTAATTATTCACATCCTTCGCCGTTAATCAGTATCCGGGTTCCTTTTATTTCATACGTAACACCATTTGATTTACAGATCAGGTCCAGTTTTTCATACAGTGATAAGTCTGTTACATCGCCTGTAAAAGTGCATTTTTCGAGATGATCGCTACTCAGGACGATCTCTATACCAAATTCATTTTGAAGCTGATATATAATATTTGGTAATGATTCGTTGTTAAAAATCATTTTCGGCTCTGCAATCGCACCGGGAATGGCTACCGGTTTTTCAACAAGGCCTGTCATAAGATGCCCGCTTTCAGCAAAATAAGTGACGCGCTGATTTGGACTGAGCACCACCCCATTATCTTGTTTATGCAGGTTTCTGGCTAATGCTTTGCCGGTAAATGCATGGTTGTTTTCAAATACAGATACTTTTCCTGTTACTACCTCAACTTCCATAGCTTTACTGCCCGGATTTTTTCTGATCCAGAAGCTGGTACCTAACACTCTGGTTATCAACTTATCTGTATATACGAAAAATGGAGATTGCGGATTTTTGGTTATTTCAAAAAATGCGTCTCCTATTAGCTGTACATTTCTTTTATTGCCGGTAAATCGGTCAGGATAAATGATCCGGCTCCCCGGAGAAAGCATTACAATACTTTTATCTTCTAGTACAATCCGTTTTAATGTATCAGTATCATTCTCATCAGTAATCAATTTGCCATCTGCTGTTGCCTGGATAAATATTTGTTCAGTCGCCATGAAATGGAAAGTTCCGGTATTACTGAAAAACAATAAGTAGGTTAAAGCGATTAGAAAAACAGCTGCAATTCCGGCATAAATCGAGTAAGGTTTCCAGAAATTATTGGTTTCGGTTGCATCAGGAGCTTCCGGTTCTGCTTCATGTATTTTCTCACGGATGTTTTGTAAAAGTTTGCTTTCCAGCAATTGCTTTTCTGTATCATCTAGAGATAAATCTGATGCCGCGTTTAAGCTTTCGTACCACTTGCTGATCTGCCCTGCTTCTTCATCAGTACAATTTCCCTGACGATACTTCAAAAGCAGTAACTGAATTTCCTTATAGTCCATGAATGACAAATACTTACAGAACCGATATATATAATGACAAATTTCCTGATGGTATGTTAATAATATATAAGCCGTTCTTTTCGACGGTTGCCCTAAATCATTTTAGAAATTCAAGGAAAAATTATATAAAAAAGCTCAAAAGAACTGAATGTTCTTGGATTTGTCTTAGAAGATTCAGGTTGGTTTCTATTAGGGATGAGAAGCTGGCTTAGCTCAGAAATGCAGCAATGATCAGATAAACAGAAACCAGTGTTTCTTTAAGATACGTCCTGACAGATTTTGTTGCCTTGGTAAGATGATATTCAACCGCCTTTTCGGATAAGTCGAAATGGTGAGCAATTTTGGAAACCGACCATTGTTCAATGCGGTTCAGCTTAAATATTTCTTTTGATTTTTCAGGTAAAATATCCAGCCCTTTATCAATTGTTTCGACCAGGTCGTTGAACGCAATAGTATTTTCAGTACTGAAATCTTCAAAGTTTGAGAAAGCCTGGTAATAAGCCAGGTATTCATTTTGCGGGCCGCAAGCGCGTATGTGATCAATTACTTCATAACGTACTGCCGAAAAAAGATAATAGTCCAGATGAATAATCCGGGTTTTTTCGCGGTCTTTCCAAAGTTTTGTAAAAATGTCCTGAATCATCTCTTCTGCAACCTCCCGGTTTTGCAATTTCCGGTTAGCCACCAGAAACATCCGGTACCAGTATTCCTTGTAAATAGCAGTAAACGCGTCTTCATCCCCACTACGTAATGCTTCTATCAGTTTTTGCTCAGATAACCGCTTACTCTCCAACATTTGTAATCCTTAATAAAAAGTGTCAAATATACATTTATCAAAATTATATTATTTGTTACGAAAATTCTATTCTGATATTGTTATTTAATACATTTTTAACTGCGTGAGCTGCCATTCGCTATTTAATGCTTAAAAGATATCCAGTCAGATCAGCCAGATCCTGTTCGTCCAGTCCCAGTGCAGTAGGTTCAGGCATTAACGACAAAGGCATTTTTTCCCTGCTTTTGATCTGCTCTGATTTGATTATGTGACGTTGCCCGGAAGCATCTTTCAAAACAACACTTGGACCATCACTCAGGAGAAAGCCAAAATAGATTTCATTTTTTTTAGTAACGATCGTATAACTTTCATAACCAAAAACCATATTTGCCGAAGGATTAATAATTGCATCCAGAAGCGCTGCTTTGTCAAATTTTTTATGGATTTCAGTAAGATCCGGCCCGATGTCTGCACCGTTTTCACCGTGTTTATGGCATGCAGCACAATTGGATGCAAACAGCTTTTCTCCTTGTTTTGGATTTCCGCTCATTCTGGAAATAAAATCCGTTTTCAAAACTTTGCCATTTCTTGGAAAAAACTGGCTGGCAATAACCCTAACATTCTGATCCGGATTTTT
The DNA here is from genome assembly GCF_019711195.1 of Dyadobacter sp. NIV53. Lineage (NCBI taxonomy): Bacteria > Pseudomonadati > Bacteroidota > Cytophagia > Cytophagales > Spirosomataceae > Dyadobacter > Dyadobacter sp. NIV53. The sequence goes on along the minus strand of NZ_CP081299.1, from coordinate 3,981,846 downwards.
GAAGATAATGTCACTTACTGATTTGGCAATGGTGTCCGGCAATTGTCCCTGAACGCGCATATCAACCAATATATCGCCCCCGTTTTTGTCGATGGCCATTTTTTTCGCCACTTCAATCCGCTCAGATAATGGTTTTCCTGAGTTAGAAATTATTTTTTTCATTTCCAGCATTTGCCTGTAAGCCGGAGTCATAACCTCAGCTGCTGTTTCTTCCCAGTTTAAAAGATCTGCCCAATCATTGGTCTTTCTGAAATTCAGCCACCACGAGGCTCCCGACGCAACATCCGGTAAGTCAGATTTGGATAAAGCTATCATAGCTTCGGCAGCATTTTTATATTTTATAAAACCAATTGCAGTGAGCGCTTTACGCCGTTCAGCTTCTGTTACTTTTGATGAGCCGGCTCGGACTTGCAGATCGCCAATTGCTTCTTTGGGATGTAGCCGCCAGATTATATTAGCAAGTTTTACAGACCAGTTCTCTGGATTTTCTTTATCCATTTCGCGAATGTATTTATATACCTGACTTTCTTTTCCGTCCGAAGCAGTTCCGATTGCTTCCAGCATCCACGGATCTTTGCCATCATATCCTTTTATAAGCTGGAAAATACTGTTTTTGGAATCCTCATACGAGATGTCCCTCAATGCAATACCAACTTCACGACGAACTGCCGGATCAGAATCCCGTGACATTTGCTCAAAATATTTATTTGCCCCATTCACTGCCTTCAAAGCCCGAAAGGAAGTGAGCCGAAACGCCGCGTCAGGCGATTCCAATAACTTCTCGACTTCTGTTTTACCTTTTTCTCCCAATTGGGCCAATAACCAGATTGCCCTCGCCCGATAATAAGGGTTGTCGGCAGTAAGTAATTTTTTTACATCCTCAACCGGCTTGTCTCCCTGCTTTTTCAATCCCTCAAAACCGAGCACGCGTACATTTACCGCCGGATTTTTCAGGGCTTCTATTAAACCGCTAGTTGTGTTCAGGTCCATTTTTGGCACAGTCAGTTTTTTCCCTTTTGGAGTAATTCTGTAAATTCTTCCATAACCATTTTTATCCTTCATCGCATGCCCGCCTACAACCGGATCGTACCAGTCGGCAATGTATAATGCACCATCCGGCCCCACGGAAATATCTGACGGACGAAACCATTTTCTCGTATCATTATCCGTTTCATACCATTCGTAACGTTCAGAAGCTTGTGGAAATGAACTGATTAAATCTTTACGTTTCAAATTAAATCCTGCCCCGTACTTTTCAGGCTGGTAGGCAAAAATTACGTTCCTTCCTGCTTCACAGCTCAACAGCATTCCTCTGTATTGCTGCCCCAAAGCATCGCCTTCATAAAAGACAATTCCTGTTGGCGAACCTGCACCGGTGTTATCTCCGGCAGGCATTACACCAGGATCTTCCTGATGCCAGTGAGTAGTGAACATATCCTGTCCCGGCCGGCGGTCTGCCTGCCAGAAACGGGTACCGTCAGCTGAAAAATAACCTGCATTCCCGTTTTCCTGTAAAAATGAAACCCGGCACGTAATAACCTGATCGTCATTATCATTTTGCCACATATTACCATAACTATCCAGACAAACCTCATAGCTGTTCCTGAAATTATGTCCCAAAACTTTTAATCCGGTTCCGTCAGGATTTATGCGTAATGCAAGCCCTCCTACCCAAATACGCCCGTCGTCCGACTTCTGATTGCCATGATTTTCTTTATTATAAGGAGTTCCGCCAGTATACAAACTTCCGCTGTGAAGCGTCCAGCCGCTTTTATCGGTAACATGGTGCGGGCCAGCATTTCCTGTATTGAAATAATACCTTCCGTCGGGCCCGGCTACGAGCGAATGCAGGGAATGATCGTGATCGAAACCGCCAAAACCGGTTAAAAATATTTCCCTTTTGTCGGGTTTGTCATCATTGTTTGTATCTGTGTAAATAATCAGACTTGGCGCGCAAGAAACAATGACTTTATTCCCAATAACTGCAATACCCAATGGTGAAGTCAGCAAGGTATCTTCTGTAAATACTTTCGAAGACTCCGCTTTTCCATCTCCATTTTTATCTTCCAGGATCATTATGCGGTCGCCTTTCTGTTTATGACTAAGGCGTTCATCGGGCTTCGTATTGAAATCACGATAATTTACAGCTTCTGTGATCCATACTCTTCCCTTTGCGTCTATATCCATATTGGTTGGATTGTAAAATAACGGAGCCTCTGCCCAAAGCGTAGCTTCGAGGTCGTCAGGAAGATAAAGGCGGGAAGTATCCTGAAATGAGAGAATACTGGATTTAACAGGCGGAACCCAACTTATAACTGATTGCCTTGTTTCCGGGAAAAGCAACAGTACGGCAGTCAGCGCGAAAAATGCAAATTTTGAAAGATAGAAAAATACAGCCGAATTGGTAATTGGAAGCATTTCAGTGGATTTAATATTTAAAAAAATTCCATGATTAGTAAAGCATGAAATTCTGACAAATACTTTTTTTACCACCGACTTTAATTATTTGGTAACGATGAAGTTACGAAGCAATTTCTATTATAGTTTAAGAGTGAAGTTCCTAACAAAATGCATCTTCAATGTGCCTGATGTTCAGCTCGCCGTTTGGGAGTATCAAAATAGATACAATATCAAACCGGATATCGAAGTGCCAGTCTTTATCAAAAATATAATGCTCGGCCGCTTTCATGATCAGCCTTGCTTTGGTATAATTCACAAATTCTTCGGGCATTCCAAACCCGGTTCCGCTTCGGGTTTTTACTTCTACGAAAATCAGCATCTTATTTTTTGTAACAATCAGATCGATTTCCATGTGTTTATGACGGTAGTTTTTCTCTATAATTTCAAAACCGTTTTCTGATAAAAAAGCTGCTGCTTTTTCCTCTCCCCAATTACCTGTATCGTTGTGTGCGGCCATTTGTAAATAGTGTTAAGATATGAGAGGAGTTAATTTAGATCTATGTGTATTTCAATATTTAAAATGCACCCTATTAATGAATGATTAATCCATAACGAACATTTTTAATACCAATCCGTGTTATTATTAAAAGAAAAAATGAAATCCTTTTTCTGTTTTGATAATTTAGTAAATTCAAAACCCTGGCCTTCTCAATTATACAATCATTAGACTCAGGCAACTTTGAAAAGTTTCAGAATGAGCTGCGTTAAATTTTAATTACCCGTTCGCAATCAATAATTTGTACATGAATACCCTCATCAACAAAAAAGTAAACTTTCAGGATTTAGGACTGATTGATTATCAGGAAGCCTGGGATTATCAGGAAAAGGTTTTTGCAGAAACGATTGCGGTTAAAACACAGAATAGAAATTTACCGGCCAGTGAACAAATTCCAACGCCTAATCATCTGCTTTTTTGCCAGCACCCGCATGTATATACCTTAGGAAAGAGCGGCAAACAGGATCACCTGCTTTTAGATGATGATGATCTGATTAAAAAAGAAGCCAAATATTATAAGATCAATCGTGGTGGTGATATTACGTACCACGGCCCGGGACAGCTGGTAGGTTACCCGATTCTGGATCTGGATAATTTTTTTACGGATATTCATCGTTATATGCGTATGTTGGAGGAAGCAATTATCCTGACTATCGCAGATTATGGACTGGACGGAGGTAGAATAAGCGGACTGACCGGTGTTTGGCTGGATCATCTGGAACAAAAAAATCCCAGAAAAATATGTGCTCTGGGTGTAAAATCAAGCAGGTGGGTTACTATGCACGGATTTGCGCTGAATGTAAATACGGATCTGGCTTATTTCGGAAATATTGTGCCCTGCGGTATCCAGGATAAAGCAGTGACTTCCATGTCCGCTGAAACCGGGTACGATATTGATATGAAAGAAGTGTCGGATAAACTGAAAAATTACTTGGCCGGATTATTTGAAATGGAAATATTACCGTCATCCATGGAACGGCAGGAACAAAATGAAATATTAAAATGAAAAAAGATATTCTATTTCACCCGGTGCAGGGCGTGCAGGTTGCGGTAGTACGAAGCATCAACGAAGAAAAAGCAGCCGAATGGAACGTGGTGGTGATCAATCGTAATGATCAGCCGATCACCAATATTTTTGTTACTTCAAAAGGTTATGGCAATACAGAATCAGGATTGAACGCCGGACAGAAAACTTCAACGTTACGTCATTTTTTTAAGGAAATCGAACCTGAAAAACATGTTATTGTTGAGCCTATCATGCCTGACGTTTTTCACTTGAACAATGAATTCTGGATCAGTTATTTCCTTGGAAATCAGATTTATGATAAGAAATTCATCTTTGTGCCGGATAGTATTGTAGAAGATAATGTGATTGAAATAGCACCATTAGGGCTTGAAGGAGTCTTGCATGAGTAAATCAGATACAGAATAGAATTACACACATATGACAGATGAATTCCGTAAACGGGCCAAAAATTTCCTGCTGCTGGATATTGAAACAGTAGCTGCCCATGCTTCCTATGCCATGCTGCCGGAAAGAATGCAAAAGCTTTGGGACAAAAAAGCAACGAGCCTCAGAAAAGGAGATGAAACTACTTCCAATGCTGATTACTTTTATGACAGAAGTGCCATTTATTCTGAATTCGGTAAAGTAATTTGTATTGCTTTTGGTGGATTCTACTGGAATGAAAATGATGAAATGTGTTTTAAAGTCCGTAGCTTTTCGGGTCATGATGAAGTAAAACTGCTCATGGAATTTAAGGCGCTGATTGAAAAATATCCTGCCGACCAACTGGTCCTTTGTGCCCATAATGGCAAAGAATTCGATTTCCCTTATATATGCCGGCGAATGCTGATCCATGGAATTCAGATCCCAAAAGCATTGCAGATTTCGGGAAAGAAACCGTGGGAAATTTTGCACCAGGATACAATGGAACTCTGGAAATTCGGCGATTATAAAAATTACACTTCGCTGGATCTTCTGGCTGCCATTTTTGATATTCCGGGCAGTAAAAACGAAATGAGCGGCGACCAGGTTACGAGGGTTTATTATGAAGAGAAAGACCTTGAAAAAATTTGCCGATATTGCAGAGAAGACGTCGTCGTACTGGCGCAGGTTTATTTAAGACAAAATGGTTTTAATACCGTACATGAAGATAATATTGTGAGGGTAGATTAAAAAGCAATCGGCTGTCGGAAATCGGCAATCAAGTTCTCTGGACATATCATCACTAAAATTCCAATCAGAATATGATCATTTCTGGTTTTAAATAAGACTTGATCAAAAATATAAATTAATTGCGCTGACAGCCGAAAGCTGACAGCCGAAAGCCAATTCATGAAACCAAGAAAAGAATCAATTGAACAAAAAGAGGTCAAATCACCTCATCATATTGTTTCCTACATAGATAATCTGAAAGCAGATGTTGCTGCTTTTTTCGATTTGAACAGCGAACATTCCTTCCGCCCATTTGATGTACATGATCACTTTGGCGTACAGGATAAAAAAGTCCGCACACTATTTAATGAAATTTTAAATGAACTGGAAGAAGCCGGAAGGCTGGTTTTCCACAATAACGGCACCTATTCTGCTGCCGCTTTAAAACAAGAAAAAACAGGGCTTATTGGCCGCGTAGACAGGGTCAACAAATCATTTGCATTCGTGATTATCGAAGGCCGTGAGGATGATATTTATGTAGAGGCAGAAATGCTGAACGGAGCCTGGGATGGTGATATTGTTAAGATTCAGCCATTGACTAAAAATTCCCGCGGAGGCCGGTCTGGCAGAAGCGGTGATTCAGGAAAAAGCAGGACTGAGGGCCGTGTTGCAGAAATTATAACAAGAGCCGGAAAAGATATTGTCGGGGTAATAGAAATAAACCGTGGTTATGCAGTAGTACAGCCGGATAATAAGAAGCTCTTTGACCCGATTTTTATTGAAGCAGAAGAGACAAAAGAAGCTGAAAACGGTGATAAGGTTATTGTAAAAGTAACCGAATGGCCAACACGCAGAAGTCAGGCGACAGGAGAAATTACAGAGGTGCTGGGTAAAGCCGGTACTAATGATGTGGAAATGCACGCAATTCTGGCTGAGTTTGGTTTGCCGTATCATTTTCCGGAAGAGGTTGAGGCCGAGGCGCAAAAAATTCCAAACAAAATAGCTAAAAAAGAAACTGCGAAACGCCGTGATATCAGGGATATTTTAACGTTTACGATTGACCCGGTTGACGCGAAAGATTTTGATGATGCTTTGTCTTTAAGAAATCTGGAAGATGGAAATGTTGAAATAGGCGTTCACATTGCAGATGTTTCACATTACGTTTTGCTAGGAACAGAGCTCGATAAAGAAGCTTATCGCCGTGCTACTTCGGTATATCTGGTAGACAGAACGGTACCTATGCTTCCTGAAAAATTATCTAACAATCTTTGCTCGTTACGTCCAAATGAAGATCGGCTGGCATTTTCGGCAATTTTTGAAATAAGCCCGAAAGGTAAATTACTGAAAGAATGGTTTGGCCGCACTGTTATCCATTCCGACCGCAGGTTTTCTTACGAAGAAGCACAGCAGGTTCTCGATTCAGGAGAAGGCGATCATGCTGAGGAACTGAAAACGATGAACAGTCTGGCTAAAATTTTCAGAAAAGAACGCTTTAAAAACGGTGCAATTAATTTCGATACGCCTGAAGTACGTTTTCGGCTGGATGAAAACGGAAAGCCACTAGGGATTTATCAGAAAGAACGTCACGATTCTAATAAGCTGATTGAAGAATTCATGCTTTTGGCAAATAAAAGAGTAGCCGAATATGTCTATTCTCTTTCCAAAGGTGAAGTGAAAAATACGATGGTTTATCGTATTCACGAGGCGCCCGATCCGGACCGCTTACAAACGTTCGCGACTTTCGTTGCAAAATTAGGCCACAAACTGAATGTGGATAATGAGAACGAAATTGCAAAGTCTATGAATAACATGCTGGCGGAAGTAGAAGGAAAACCGGAACAGAACCTGATCGAATCTCTGGCTGTCCGCACCATGGCAAAAGCCCGTTACAGCGTGGATGATCTCGGACATTTCGGCCTGGCATTTGAGCGTTATTCACATTTCACCTCACCAATCCGCCGTTATCCTGATGTGATGGCACACCGGTTGCTTCAGCATTATCTGGATGGTGGCAATTCGGTAGATAAAGGTTCATACGAAGAAAAATCAAAACACTCTTCGGAACGTGAGCGTCTTGCGGCTGAGGCCGAAAGAGCTTCTATCAAGTACAAACAAGTGGAGTTCATGAGTATGATGGACAAAGACACAGTATTCGATGGTATCATTACCGGCGTTACAGAATTCGGGATATTTGTTGAAATTACTGAAACTGCTTCCGAAGGCCTGATCAGAATGACCGACCTTGGTGATGATTATTACGAACTTGAAAAAGAGAATTATCGTATTATCGGGCAGCGTACCAGAAAAATTTACACGTTTGGAGATGCGATAAAAGTACAGGTAAAAGATACCAATCTGGCAAGAAGAAGTATGGATCTCTATCTGGCAGGAAATATAACAGGATCTGCTCCGCGTTCCGGAAATGACAGAGGTTCCAGATCAGGCAGCAGAAAACCAAAAGAAACGAGCAGTAGTTCATCATCCAAAAATGGTGCATCCAAAAGCCGTACCTATTCAAGAAGCTCTTCATCGTCGGGCTCGGAAACGAAACCAAAGAGAAGAAGACGCTAGAAAAAAATCGCTGGTTTAAAGCAAACTGACCATAGATATCTTTATTCTATGGTCAGTTTTTCTTTTCCTGACAATTTTAAATTGCTTTTTGGCATATTATCCAGCTTTATATTTTTCCCTAAAACTTCTCCTTCCATTTTTGTCCCGCTTATTTGAACGTTGGAACAAGCATTGAAATAAAACATTTTTTTATTTTCCGACTGAGCAGTTAATTCATGGGTCCGGATAATTGTATTATTGCTAAAATTCAGTCCCTGCGTACTTTTTGCATACAAAACCGGGTAATCAAAAGTCCTGAAAATATTATTTTCAATGCTGATATTAAAGTGGACCGGCTTTTTAATATCTGCCAGTTTGTTAGAAGGATTAATGGCTATTACCGCATTTCCGGGCCCGCCCTGATATGCACAGTCAATAAATTCATTATTTCGGATCGTCACATTACGTACCGGCCCGGATTCAAACCAACCTTCTGCATCCGCTTCGATCAGGATTGCACTCATGCCCGTTCTGAAAAAAGTATTATTCTCAACCACGGCTTTCCTGGGTGTTGTCAGTAATATACCACGCGTGTTTGTTCTCGTAAAATAATTTCCTTTAATAAGCACTTCCGGTGTCCGGGTCATGTTTTCAACACAATCATTAGTTACTAATCCTTCTGGTACCGCATTTTCAAAAGTTACTACAACCTCCCGGTCACTGAGTTTTTCAACAGATTTCACCCTTCCGTTTGCAAACCGCTGCATGGATTCAGAATGAACAAAAGCAACTGAATCGCCTGAAAAAAATGCATTGAAACCGTAACTCTGTCCGTGCATAAACCTTAGCTTCAATTTATTATTCTCTAATTTTTGTGTATAACGAAGGTTCGTTCCATGAATATTAATCGGATCGTCATGCGCTCCCGAAAACGTGCAATCAAGTACAGTAACTTTTCCACTGCATCCTGAAAAATGCATAAAATCGGCCGAGGATGCAATAATTCGTTTGGTTTCCGGCCGTGGTGCACAGGTGATGCGCCGCATTGTTATGTTCTCAGTATACTGGCTTACAATTCCCAATCCATGCATATAATGCATACCCACGTCTTCAAGTGTAATATTTTTACTTTCAAGGATCAGCATTCCAACCTGGTCACGGATAATGTCACGAACGGTCAGAATGTTGCCGGATTTTGGTTTAGAATTTTCAGGAGTTTCAAACCGGACCAAATTAGGCCGGATTTCTGTGGCTTTGCTTTTGTCAAAGACCTTCCAATCGCTGTAACGCATTGTTTTCAACGTTGTATCAAACTCTACGCCATGAAAATGCGTTGTTTTCCAGCCTTCTCCGTGCCAGATCAATTGGTTATTTGTGATATCGTATTTTGCATCAGGATGGATTTCCAGCTCTACACTTTTGTTTGCTACATTAGTGTAACGCATTTCAGACATAGTAGGCCGTTCAAAATCAACGTGTATATTTTTCAAAACCACATTTTCACATTGATCCAATACGATCGTTGTCATTTTGCCATGAAAAATAAATAGCGAGCCGTTGCCGTCGATAGTCAGGTTTTTGACATTTTTGAACAGCATGCCAATCGTTTTTATTTTAGAAGAATCTTCCTCTTCCGTAGAAGTATTAGATACAAAATATTTGGCTCTGATGGCACCATCCGGCCAGAAATCGTAACGTCCTTTTGGAAATATCAGTGTTGATTTATTATTATTTTGAACAAATTCAATTGCCTTTTGAATGGATGGAGTAACATTTTCATATGTATCCGGCCTGATGTTGAATTCTGCAACAGACACAGACTGGCCATCAACGGATTGTAAAGTGAAAAAATAAATGGTCATCAGACTTAGCAGTCCGGGTAATGTGATTCGAAAAAGCATAGGATCGAAAATAAAGCTTCAATTAGAATTGAAGGGGTTGAGGCTTTAAATATACTTGAACACAAATGTTATTTGTACATTTAAAAATTAACTGATCCTAATCCCATTCTATGAAACGCTTTCTTCAATACTTCTTCCTTTTCTGTTTTCTTTCCAATATAGTTTTTGCTCAAAAACCTGCTGACAAAGAAGAATGGCAATCTTTGTTTAATGGTAAAGATCTGACGGGATGGGATATAAAAATTGCCGGTCATAAGGTAAATGACAATTATAAAAACACCTTCATTGTTGAAGATGATATGATCAGGGTTAATTATAAGGAATACGACAAATTCACGACTGAATATGGCCATATGTATTACAACAAGCCATTTTCACATTATAAAATTAAACTGCAGTATCGTTTTACAGGCACCCAGGTTCCTGGTGGTGCATCGTGGAATGTGCGTAACAGCGGTATTATGCTTCATTCGCAGTCAGCAGCAAGCCTAGGCCTGGATCAGGATTTCCCTATTTCGCTCGAAATGCAATATCTGGGTGGCCTCGATGCCGGGGAAAGGACAACCGGAAACCTTTGTACGCCGGGTACCATTGTTGATATTAATGGAAAAACGACTGAGGAACACTGCATCAATTCAAGCTCCAAAACATATAACGGCGATCAATGGGTTACTGCTGAGGCGATTGTATTAGGTGATTCTATTGTATATCATTTGATTGGAGGCGACACAGTGCTGGTATTTACCAACCCAAAAATCGGTGGCGGTTATGTTGGGAAAGACCATAACTTTAAAGATGGAAAAGTTGCCAGCGAAGAAGAATGGATCAAAAAAAGCGGAACACCACTGAGCAGCGGTTACATTGCCCTGCAGGCAGAAAGTCACCCAATCGACTTTAAAAATATAGAATTGCTGAACCTGAAAGGATGTATGGACCCGAAAGCCGCCAACTACAAATCATATTACCAATCTTCTGACCCAAAATCGTGTAAATATAAAAAGTAATTACTTTGGCTTTCGGCAATCGGCTGTCAACTCCATTTAATATGAAATATTAATATCTTGTTCCAATTGGCCTGCCGAAAGCCGGTAGCCGGCTGCCGAAAGCTTTATTTTTTATATTTTTGTGGAAAAACGGGCGTTCTTCCTTCATGAAAATAAATATTATCCGCTTTATAGCGCTTGTGGCCATTCTGGCAGGAGTTAACTGGCTGGCTTCACTGGTTTTTTTCAGGCTCGATCTCACAGAAGACAAACGCTACACGATTTCTGATGCGACTAAGGAGCTTCTGGAAAATCTGGATAAAAATGTGCATGTAAACGTGTATCTGTCAGGAAGCTTCCCGCCTGGTTTTGAGCGTCTGGAAAGTGCCACGCACGAAATGCTGGATGAATTTAAGAGTTATTCCAATGGACATCTTTCATTCCGCTTTTCTGATCCGTCGCAGGCCACAAATGAAGAGCAGCGAAAAAAACAATATCAGAATCTGGTCGACCGCGGACTGACGCCTACTAATTTACATGCGACTGATGCAGATGGAAAACGGACTGAAAAAATCATTTTTCCAGGAGCCATTATTCAGGCTGATACACTTTCTATTCCCGTGCAGCTTCTGAAAGGAAATAAAAGCAGTACGCCGGACGAACAATTGAACCAGTCCATTGAAGGTATCGAGTTTGAGTTATCATCTGCCATACGTTTACTGGCAAATCCCGAACGTAAAAAAGTAGGTTTGATCGTAAGCCATACCAAAATTGCCCCGGCCCGGTTGAGTGATCTCATTGCAACCATACAGCAGAATTATGACGTTTTTCTGGATATGAATAACCCTTCTTCCTATGAAGGACTGGATGCAGTGCTTGTATTAAAACCCGACAGCGCATTTTCAGAAGATGAAAAATATAAATTCGATCAGTATGTGGTGTCAGGAGGAAGGGCCATTTTCTTTGTTGATGGTGCCAAAGTAGATAGTGTAAATCTGGAAGGAACTTATGCCCAGCCACTTGATTTAAATCTGGGTGATTTATTTTTTCGCTGGGGTGCACGGGTTAATACCAATTTGATAAAGGATATGAACTGTGCCCAAATCCTGCTGAATGTTGGCACTATGGGAGACAAACCGGAAATAAAACCAATGCCCTGGCGCTTTTTTCCGTTGTTAAACCACTTTGGTGATCATGCCGTTACAAGAAATATTGATGCCGTTTACACACGTTTCCTGAGTTCGCTGGATACGGTGGGTGGTACAGCTGGAGTGCAGAAAACAGCACTTTTAATGACTTCTCCTTATACTCAGATACTTAATACACCCGCTTTGGTAGGCTATAATGAAGCACGCAGGCAACCCAATGCAGCAGAATATAATGGTGGTGAAAAACTGGCGGCAGTTTTGCTTGAAGGTTCTTTTACTTCTCTTTTTCAGAACCGGATCCTGCCTAATGACCCACGTCATGCTACTTTTAAAGCAGAAGGCAAACAGGGAAAAGTCATTATTTGTGCTGATGGCGACGTTATTGTCAATGATGTTGACTATAAAAGAAGTGCTCCTCTTCCATTGGGTTACGACCGGGTTACGAATCAAACTTATGGCAATAAAGATTTTGTCATGCTTGCGTTGGATTTCATGACGGATGCAAATGGCCTGATCACTGCAAGAAATAAGGAAGTAAGCATTCGTGCATTGGACCAGATACAGATTCAGGAGAATAAAAAATTCTGGCAGGGTCTTAATTTACTGCTCCCTTTGATAATTATTGCTCTTTTTGGCAGTATACGCTATTATTTGAGGCTTCGAAAATTTGCATGAGCGTGGCGGAGTACGTATTTTTTGTTACTTTTGTTCCCCGCAGATAAGATATTCTGCAATACATCATACTTTTTAATACAATAATCTCTAAACACTTACATCAATATTATGAAGTTTGTCGTTTCGTCATCCGTTTTACTCAAGCAGCTATCAGCTATCAATGGTGTCGTTTCTACGAACCCGATTGTACCTATACTCGAGAATTTTTTACTTGCACTGGAAGGCAATTTCCTAACTGTTACTGCATCTGACCTTCAAACGGTTATGATCACAGAAATAGAAGTGGAATCTTCTGAAAAAGGTGCCATAGCCATTCCGGCAAAACTGTTACTGGATACGCTTCGCGGACTGCCTGAACAGCCTATTACGTTACAGGTTAATTCTGAAACTTTTGGTACAGAAATTATTTCGGACAATGGCCGTTACAAGCTTTCCGGAGAAAATCCGATTGACTTTCCAAAAACACCAGTAGTGAATCGTGGACAATCTGTTAATTTATCTTCGTCGGCATTGGGTGCTGCTATTGCCAATACACTTTTTGCAACAAGCACAGATGATCTCAGACCGGCAATGACGGGGGTTTTTGTTCAAATGGGAACTGAAAATGCCACATTTGTTGCCACAGACGGCCATCGTTTGGTACGTTATCGCCGTACAGATATTAAGTCGGATGTTGATACTTCAATGATCGTTCAGCGTAAAGCACTCAATTTATTAAAATCTTGTTTGCCATCTGATGATGTTCCTGTTAAAGCTGAATTCACCGCTTCCAATGCATTCTTTAGTTTTGGAAATATCAAAATGATCTGCCGTTTGATAGATGAACGTTTTCCGGATTATGAAAATGCAATTCCGACTAATAACCAGAATACACTGACTATTAACCGGATGGAGATTTTAAGTTCTCTGCGCCGGATTTCTATTTATTCTAACCGTACTACGCATCAGGTTCGTTTAAAAATGTCTTTGAATGATCTTGTTATTTCAGCAGAAGATCTGGACTACTCCAATGAAGCCAACGAACGTCTGATGTGCGAGTATAATGGTGATGATATGGAAATTGGTTTTAATGCTAAATTCCTGATCGAAGTACTGGGAAATATTACTAGCAAAACTATTACTTTCGAACTTTCAGCTCCTAACCGTGCCGGGCTTATTATTCCGGTTGACCAGGAGGCAAATGAAGATATACTTATGCTGGTAATGCCTGTCATGTTAAACACTTATGTATAGACGTTAAGGCAATTATAACAAATATAAGCTGAGCAATAATGCCGCTGAAAATAATTTTCAGCGGCATTATTGGTTTTAAAGTGCTTTGAATCAATTAATTAAAATAAATATTCCCTCAAACTACGAAAATAATCGTACTTAAATTTGTTTATACGAATCTTTTCGTAGACATTTGGTACGAAGATTATCGTATTAGCCAAATTTATCTATTATGCATTTAAAACCAACTGATTCCGAACTTGAAATTTTAAATTATTTGTGGGAAGCCGGGCCAAGTACAGTTCGCGCTGTGCACGATTACCTGGCAGCAACGAAAGATGTTGGTTATACCACAACACTGAAATTGATGCAGATCATGCATGACAAAGGTTTGTTGTATCGTACAGAGCAAGGACGTTCTCATATTTACGTTGCACTTCTGGGGAAAGAAGAAACACAGCAAAATTTGTTAGGCAGGCTCGTCCAAACTGCATTTCAGGGCTCAGCTGCTCAGGTAGTTATGCAGGCATTAGGCAACCACACTACTTCCAAAGAAGAATTAGATGAAATACGCGAATTATTAAATAACCTGGAAAATAATCGTTAGCCATGAAAATTATACTTGAATCTATTCCTGAATCAGTTGTTTCAGCACTAGGCTGGACTTTGGTACATTCTGTCTGGCAGGGAACTCTGCTAGCTATTGCTGCATTCGCCGGTTTTGCAATCATGAGCAAAAAATCAGCTTTCCTCCGCTACAATTTTGGGATTGTCTTATTATGCCTTCAAATGGTTTCTTCTCTTGTTACATTTTTTTATTACCAGCTTACCGCAGAGGTAAGGAATATATCCGTAACCCATTTAAATACTTTAAATGTACCCGTCCGGAACATTCCTTTGAACTGGCAAAAGATTGATTACAATTTGTCAATGACTACTAAAATGCAGATATGGCTTAATATGCATATTTATGAGCTTGTAATCTGCTGGCTGATCGGTGCCGCACTTTTAATGATTCGCTTTGCGGGTGGATGGATTTATACCGAAAGATTACGTTCAACCGCACGAATTGTAATGGATAAAGAATGGCGGGTTCGCTTTGGTGTACTAACAGCAAAGCTGAATATTTCGCAATCAGTTGAATTCAGGGAAACAGCCAGAATCTTGACCCCAATGGTAATCGGTGCATTCAGGCCTGTTGTTTTAATTCCTTTTGGACTACTGACTGGTTTTCCCGTTTCACAGATTGAAGCAATCCTGGCTCACGAGCTGGCTCACATCCGTCGCAACGATTATTTAGTCAATATGTTGCAATCCCTCATTGAAGTTGTATTTTTCTTTCATCCTGCATTATGGTGGATTTCTGAGAAAATTCGTACCGAGCGCGAACATTGCTGTGATGACATTGCTCTTTCAATCTGCAAAGACAAAATGTCTCTGGCAAAAGCATTGGTAAAAGTAGCTGAATGGCAATCCGCTCCTCATTTAGCCATGGCATTTGCTTCAAAAAAACCATTATTGCTGCAAAGGATAAGCCGTGTACTGGGTATTGATCCGAAGCCTAAACGGATCCTGATAAACTGGCCGGTTACGATTATTTTTTTTACCCTTATGGTTGGATTCTCTATGTATGCCATTGGTCAGAAAAAGGACATTTTAAAAGAGAAAAAAGCAAATAAACGTATTGAAAAGAATTTTGAATCAGTTCCGGAAATTGTTGAAGCAGACATTTCTATTGATGAAAATGTAACTATTCAGCCAATCATTGAAGATGTCCCGGAACCTGTTATAAATATTGGTGACATATCTGAAAGGTTTGCAAATGACACTCTGGAAGATAAAAAAATGCAGGAATTTCAACAGAAAATGGACGCTCTTCAACAGGAGATGGAACCGTTGCAACGCCGGATGGAAGAATTGAACCTGGAAATGGAAAAGGAAAATTTCGGAATGGAGCGTTATGAAAGGGATCTGGAAAAAATTGAATGGAAGAAGAACAAACTGATGGAATCCCGTCAGCAATTGATGGAAAAGCGATCTGCGTTATTTGATTCTGAGCCTAAAAAAGGCCAGCCAAAACTTTCTGAAAGTGAGATAGAAAAACAGGTTGACGAATTTGAACAGCAGATAAAAGCCCAGGAACAACAAATTACTGAATTCAATTCTCAGATTGCTTCTTTACGTAAAGAAGCCGAAACCTACAAAACAAAGGGGCCGTATAAAAATATTGAGAAGGAAATTGAGGATATTAATAAAAAAATGGATGAAATAGGAGCAAAAATGGGACTTGCAAGTTTTGGCATTATAGATTATAACCATGCCTCACCGGCACCGCCTCGTCCTCCAAAGGCACCAAAAGCTCCCAAGGCTCCAAAAATGAAAGCAAAAACAGCATCTGTATCACCTCCGCCACCACCTGCAGCACCACGTTCAATTCCGGCTACGCCAGCAGCACCGCCTGCACCACCGGTTCGGAAGTGAGAAAGATCAGGAGTGCATGAGTAAAAGTTCAAAGTAAGAAGTCCAGGAAATAAACTGTAAGCTTTTTACTTTGAACTCTTTGTTATTCTAAACTTTAAACTCATTTACTCTAAACTCTCTCTATTCCACTTCAATCACCACATCATCACTCATCGGATGTGAAACGCAGGTTAGAATAAATCCTTCTTTTAATTCTGCTTCTGAAAGCGCATCTTCCTCATCCAACTGCACTTTCCCCGACACACATCTGCCCAGACAAGCTGTACACATTCCTGCCTGACAAGAATATGGTAAATCAATGTCCATATTTAAGGCTGCTTCCAGAACAGTTTCATGCGGTTTTACTGGCAGTTTATATTCTGTACCTTCATAAAACAAAGTAATTTCCCTGGTCTTCAAAGTGTCATCTTCTTCCATGGTTACTTCTCCGGCATGTGCTGTGGTTGCTGTAAGAAAACTTTCTTTACGGATTTTATTATCTGGAACGGCCAGTATTGCCAGAGCACGGTGCGCTTCCTCCATCATATCATCAGGCCCGCACAGGAAATACTCTGCTGTGCTTTTATCCAGAGAAGGCAATTTTTCAATTATTTTCAGGATATGGGTTTTATTCAATCGGCCGGTTTCGCCATTCCATGTTTCGGAAGGCTGGCTCAGTGTATGAACAACCCTGAACCGGTTACCATATTTGGATTGCAAAGCATTGATTTTGTTATTGAAAATTATACTTTCCTCATTTCTGCTTCCGAATAACAAAAACACTTCACTCTCCTGCTCCACCATTAAAATGGATTTGAGCATGGAAAATAAGGGAGTAATCCCACTTCCTGCACCAATGAAAACAACCTGACGCGTCTGGTCATCTTCCTGTTTTGGAAAAAAATTCCCGGCCGGTTCCATAGCTTCAAGTACATCCCCTTCTTTAATTGTATCAAGTAAATAGTTGGAAGCATATCCTCCCGGAACGCGCTTGATTGTAATAGCCAGAGAAACATCAGTATACGGAGAACTCGACATCGAATAAGATCTCCGCACTTTCTTATCTTCAAATGGTAATAACAAGGTTAGAAACTGTCCTGGCCGGTAAGCAACTACCTCATTCAGCGGATGCCAGAAATGTATGGTCGAGGCCTCTTCCGTTTCCTTTTCAATTTCTTTTACTTTCAAAAAATAATACTTGCTCATAATTGACTATCAGCTTTCGGCAATCGGCAATCGGCTGCCGTGCAGTTAGCTATTAAAACGATATTTTTAATTCAACAACAAATGTTCAAAGGTAATTCGCCTGTAAAGCAAAAGCCTCATGGTATTTGAAATCCATGAGGCTTTTGCTTGTTTTATTATTTATTATTTCAAAGTTGCCACCGCTTCTTTAATGCGCTGTACAGCTTCGGTTAATGCTTCGTCCGCTGCCGCTGTTGAGATACGGATGCAGTTTGGTGCACCAAATCCGGAACCCGCAACAGTTGAAACATAATATTTATTCAGAATCCAGTTTGAAAAATCATCAGAATCGTTGATCGTAGTTGTTCCGTCTGATTTTCCAAAATAGTAACTGATATCAGGAAAAGCATAAAATGCACCATCCGGAACATTAACCTTGAAACCAGGAATTTCTTTCAATAAACCTACAACCAGGTCACGGCGGCGATGATATGCCTTCGACATTTCTATCGTTGCATCCAATGATCCGTTAAAAGCAGCAGTTGCGGCTTTCTGAGCAATGGAATTAGTACCTGAAGTAACCTGTCCCTGCAATTTTTCCACGCCGTCGGCAATCCATTTTGCAGCTGCAATAAATCCTATTCTCCATCCTGTCATGGCAAATCCTTTGGCAACACCATTTACGGTAATCACGCGTTCCTTCAATGCAGGAATAGATCCGATACTAAAATGTCCTTCTTCTGTAAAATTGATGTATTCGTAAATTTCGTCTGCCAAAACATACACATCTTCATATTTTTCAAGCACCGCAGCAATCGCTCTCAGCTCTGTTTCCGAATACACAGCGCCAGTCGGATTGTTGGGCGAGGCATACATTACAATTTTAGTTTTTGGCGTAATTGCTGCTTCCAGCTGTTCAGCCGTAACTTTGAAATCATTGTCAAAAGCACCGTCAACAATAACAGATTTGCCTTCTGCCAATTTCACCATTTCAGAATAACTTACCCAGTAAGGTGCAAGGATAACAACCTCATCTCCCGGATTAACCAAAACCTGAATTACATTGGCAAGAGAATGTTTGGCACCTGTAGAAACCACAATATTTTCCGGTTTCCAATCTATATTATTATCGCGTTTTAATTTATCTGCAATCGCCTTTCGCAAATCAGGATAACCTGCTACGGGTGAGTAACCATGAAAACCATCATCAATTGCCTTTTTGGCAGCCTCACAAATATGTGCAGGCGTCTTGAAATCTGGCTCTCCCACGCTCAGACTGATTACTTTATGGCCTTGGGCAGCCAATTCACGTGCCATTTTAGTCATCGCCAACGTCGAAGATTCTTCGAGGGCGTTGATACGGTCGGCCAACCGGCTGATTTGCTCTGCTACTGCGGACATTGCAACAAAAATTAAGTTAAAGAAAGGATATTGTCATCTAAATCAACAAATTGCCTGCAAAGGTACAGGTTTTTGGATGAAGTGACAGGAAATTATAATGTAAAGATTTGAAGATTATTTTTACTAAATCTGAATATCCGGATTAAAAAGGCGGTTAAGCCAATCTACAAATGATATGCACAATTCGTGATTATGATTCAAATATGATTTAGTGATTGCCTGTCCCATAGGAGTTCCTGGTGATTCCTGCCAGGCCAGCCAGGTATGAATCAGTGCTTTTGAACGATGAATATTTGAAAATCTAGTTACTGAATTACGTTCAAGATTATCTAATGCTTCTTCCGCATATGGCAAAGAGACATCGTCGGCTGGAATTAAAATATGAGCAAAATCTTCAAGCATCCCATTAACTTGATTATTTGGCATAATCCAGATACCAATGACAGTATTAGAACTAACAGACTTAAAAATACTACCAGATTCATCAGGTATATTCTGCATCAAATATCCAAGAGGAATTAAAATATCTCTCAATTGCTGCCATCTCGCACTCAAATCTGTATCAGCATCAATTAAAATTCCGACGTACTGATCACGAAGTTTAATTCTTATCGGAATATTTTTCAAAAGCTCAACTACTCCTTTACAATCAACAATACTAAACGTTTCAGGCAAATTGAATTTTTGACAAATGGCTAATATTACATGTCTATCGTCATTTCCTTCAACCAATAATTTTGAAAAAAACTCTTCTTTATAGTGTGTGCTCATCTACGAACTTCTATAAGATGTTCTGTTATTACCTTTAATTCTGATGGCTCAAATGTTAATGCTTCAATATTATCGTCAATATTTTCCAACTTAATTAGAAGTCCATTGAGCGGATCAGATTCGTTTTGATTAACAATACTTTCAAATGCTCTTATTGTATCATTGCTGTGCGTTGTAGCAAAAACTTGAATACTTAACTGATCCGATACACGAATTATCAATTCCCAAAGTTTTCTTTGTATAGAATAATGTAGCCCATTTTCAAATTCATCTATTAACATATAGCCTCCTTCGCATGCTAATAAAGTAATCATTATATCAAGAATACGATTGCTCCCATAACCATATTCATCTAGATTAACTTTATCATCATTGTTTAAGTAGACATATGGAACCCAATTATCAAAGAATTGACCGTTTAAATCATATCCAAATTCAACGATTTTAGGATCTACTATTTGTAAGGCTTCTACAATAATATTTTTTTTATTTATGAACCGCTCGGCCGAAAATAATCGTACGTTTTGTTCTCTTAATGCTTTGAGCTCCTTTGAGTTTGGAATCAAAGGAGATTCTCTTTCTGAAATAATTCCAACATGCTTTGGATTTAGTATTCCAGTTTGCACAGGAGACTTAAAAGTATAGCCCACAGCTTCCTCGTTAATCATAATATACTGAGGCGATGAGTATACCTCTCGCTCCAACTTGATCTGATCTTGGTTTTCTATACTTATTTTAAAATACTCTTTTTCTGTTCTAATAAAAATTTTATTTTTTTCGTTTTTTTATGAAACAACGCTTTAATAGTACTTACTAATCTTTCGTAGGTGGTTTGATTCAATTCAGTTTTGAAGAATTCACCTCTAATCCTTAGTATAAAGGCAATTGACTGATCCACGTCTGGATGCAGCAATAAGTATATTGCCTCCAACAAACTTGTCTTGCCAGTATTATTTTTCCCGATAATTAAATTTACACGACCAAATTTCTCAATACTTAAATCTTTGAGATTCCGGTAATTTTGTATTCTGATGGAATTGAGCATATTGTCCTTTTCAAATATTATCTCAAATATAGAATTCTTTGCAGGTCTCTGCAAATGAAGATAATTTGAACAAAAAGAAGTTTATTTAAACTTTCAAAACACCTCTCCCAAATTCACAAATAGCCCTCTGGAACCGTTCACGCCAAAACCATAATCAACGGCGATATTCGTTCTTGAAGTTTTGTTTACTTTGATGCGCAAACCTAAGCCGGTTGCCGGAATGATCCTGTTGAATTTGTCTGAAGGCCAATTGGAAAAACTTTGCGCATTGGCAAAAACTACTCCCCCGAGCAACCCATTTTGAGTGAGCGCAAAACGATATTCTGTTTCCACATATAACATTTTCAGGCTACGAAAACGCCCCTGAATGTAACCACGAGCGGTATTATTAGATGGGTCCCAACCCGTTCCGGGCAAATCCAGGTACGGGGGTTTGCCTGATAAAGTCAGCCAGTTATAACTCCAGAAAGCAAGCACATTTCTGCTCCTGCCGGGTAGTTTCACATATTTGCGAACGTCAGTGATCAGGGATTGCCAGTTGCTGCTGCTGCCCAACAGCTTCATATTAGGCCTGTATTGCAGATTTGCATATAACCCACCTTCCGGATTGATAGAGTTTTTCCTGCTGTCAAACGACATAATAGCTACCAGGCCAGACGACATTGACTTTTTCATGAGTCCATAATCCCGTACGTCATTATTATCACCATATTCTTCCACATTCCAGCGATAATCCATGAAATAACCAGCGCCGGCATAAAAAGAATTTCCAATTCGTTTCAGAACTGTTTGGTGCAGGCGTAAATGTTTGTAGTTAATATTATCTGAATTTTCTATTATACTGTGCCCGCCAAGCCCGTAAGTATCCTGAGGATATTTAAAAAAACGCCAGTCAATAACCACATTATAACCGTTGTTTTTTGTCCAGATATTTGCCTGTATCGGCACCATGATCTGGTTGTATTGTGTATAAACGAAACTGGTACCAATACTTGAAATGTTAGTCGTTGCAATATCGTGCAAATAAAAGGCAGCGTTGGCAGTTACAATACCTGTAAATCCGGTAGAAAGCGTGTATCCTACTGCCGGAACAACCGAATAAAGTACTTTTCCGGGTTTTATTGGCTCTTCAATTACGGTTTTGTCACCTTTTTTCTTTCTTAAATTATGATAAACATCCATAATATCTTTTTGCGCTGCTACTTCGTCAGTTTCGCTTTCGGATATTAAAGTATCAGCTCCAATATTTTCCTGATTTAATGTTGTCTGCCAGGCAGATAACGATTTAGCTTCTATTTGGCAAAACCATAATTTGCAAAATAACAGGAACACTATGCTTAAAAGATTTTTGAACAAGTAATATCCGGGGTTAAATAAGCTAAATGTTTAACGCTTCACACAACGTATCACTGAAACAGAATATTTGTTATTTCAAAGTTAATCTTTAAATAGAACACGGTTTTATTTCTCTTTCCGATCTAATTGAATTTTAATGTCAGAAATCAGCACCGGGAAAATCAGACCATTATTTATTAAGCAAAAAAGCCACTGGTTTCTGTTACGAAACCAGTGGCTTTTGTATCTTAAACTATTACTTATTTTATGCCAGAGCAGCCTGTAAATTGGTATTAATAGCTTCCAGGAACTCTTCAGTATATAAATAATGCTCTCCGTGATTCACTTTGTTGCCATGAATACAAACAGCTAAATCTTTTGTCATTTTGCCGCTTTCAACCGTTTCAATACAAACTTTTTCAAGAGCAAGACAGAAATCGATCAATGGCTGGTTACCGTCCAGTTTGCCACGGAATTCCAATCCACGTGTCCAAGCGAAGATAGAAGCGATCGGGTTTGTAGAAGTTGGGTTTCCTTTTTGGTATTCGCGGTAATGGCGGGTTACTGTACCGTGAGCGGCCTCAGCTTCCATTGTTTTTCCATCAGGAGTTACCAGTACAGAAGTCATCAGACCCAATGATCCAAATCCTTGTGCAACAGTATCGGACTGAACGTCACCATCGTAGTTTTTACATGCCCAAACAAAGTTACCTTCCCATTTCAGGGCAGAAGCAACCATATCGTCGATCAGACGGTGCTCGTAATGAACCTGGCCAGTGTATTCAGCATCATACACTTCCTGGAAAATATCTTTGAAACGGCCATCGTATTTCTTCAGAATCGTATTTTTTGTAGAAAGATATAATGGCCATCCTTTACCCAGAGCAACATTGAAACATGCACGCGCAAATCCACGGATCGACTCATCAATATTGTACATCGCCATAGCTACGCCAGGACCTTTGTACTCGTATACTTCGTGTTCAATAACCTGTCCGTCTTCACCTTCGAATTTGATGGTCAGCTTACCTTTTCCAGGTACGACGAAATCAGTTGCTTTATATTGATCTCCAAATGCGTGACGTCCTACAATGATAGGTGCAGTCCAGTTTGTTACCAGACGTGGCACATTGCTCATTACAATCGGTTCGCGGAAAACAGTACCATCCAAAATATTACGGATCGTTCCGTTCGGAGATTTCCACATTTGTTTCAGATTGAATTCTTTAACGCGATCTTCGTCAGGTGTGATAGTAGCACATTTGATACCTACACCGTATTCCTTGATTGCATTAGCAGCATCAATAGTTACCTGATCGTTGGTTTCATCACGATATTCAACACCTAAATCGTAATACTTAATATCTACGTCCAGATATGGTAAAATAAGTTTTTCTTTAATAAACTTCCAGATGATGCGGGTCATCTCATCTCCGTCAAGCTCTACTACGGGATTTGCAACTTTAATTTTGCTCATGTCTTATTTCTATACTATAGTTAAAGATTTAAAATGCGACCGTGAAAGTACAAACAATCATGTTAAAAGGCGAAAAAAGGAAAGAAACATTCCACACTCTGTCAGTCATTCACTTCGGCTTGTAAAAATGAACACCAAATATGACAACAGTGTTGCCGGCATTACATAAATTTTTGAACTTGCTCCCCGCAATAAACCAGTGCTAACTATGGATAAGGCTTCTTTACGAAGGGAATTTCTTCAAAAAAGATTAGATTTAACACAAAATGAAGTCGAAATAAAGAGTCTGCTGATTGCAGAAAAAACATCAGATTTCCTGAAAAACAAAAGTTTTCAAACGATACATACTTTCCTGCCGCAACTTAATAAAAATGAAATTGACACACGAAAAATCATTTCCAGGCTAAAATTGTCTTTTCCTCATATAGTGGTTGTCTTGCCTTACATCATTCCGTCAACGCGCGAAATGAACCATTTTATTTTCACTGAAGAAACTTCACTCGTAGAAAACAAATGGGGGATTCCAGAACCTGATCCTGCCCTGTCTAAGCTGATACGGCCCGAAGAAATTGATATTGTATTAATCCCTTTGCTCGCTTTTGATCAATCCGGTTATCGCGCAGGTTACGGAGGCGGATATTATGATCGTTTTTTGGCCCAGTGCAAAACTGAAACCCTGAAAGTTGGCCTTTCTTTTTTTGAACCTGTAAAATCAATTGAAGATATTGACAAGTATGATATCAGAATGGATGCCTGTATTCTGCCGTCTGGCGTATATGAATGGTAGTATAATTTGAATGTCATAAAACTTAACTACTTTACATTCAATCAAATAGCGGCTTATAACCCGTTAATTTTCAAAGGAAGATCCATCCAGGTAAGGCCGATGCTTCTTTGCATGTGCCCGATACTTTCGCCCTCAGCTGCGTCGTAAAGCAGTGCGAGTTTATCCCCTACTTTAATCACAGTGGGCATTCCAATTGCTCCTTTCGACCAGGAACAGTTTTCACGATCCAGTACCACAGCTTTGTGGGATGCATTCCACTTGTTGATGTCTTTTGTCCAATATACCCAGATAGCATTGGTGTATTCTTCCTTTTTGTCATTGATACCTATGTGATTTGTAAACAAATACCATGTTTTGGTTTGCTCATCAAAGAAGACCGAAGAATTTTCAACCTGTTCACTTAATGGAAATATAGGTTCTTCCTCAATAGTCCATGACTTATTCAAATCACGTGTCCTGGCTATGCCCAGTGTTCTTTTGGTAATTTTATTTTCCAGGGTAGCGCCACTGAAAAACTGCAAATATTCTCCATTGTGCCTGACAATAAATCCCGGACTCGATGTTACAGTGTAATAACTGCTGTCTTTTGGAGGTAAAGCATTTACATCGTACTGCTTAATCCATGGGCCTTTTAAGGATTCAGAACGGGCTTTCATTGTCAGATAGGGAAATGCAGGAATTCTGTAAGGTGGTGGCGTGGTATTGGGCGTTCCGATATAAAACATATGCCATGTTTTCCCTTCTTTTATAACCCAGGGCGAAGAGGCACTTTTTGAATCATTTTTACCAGATTCTCCCAATGTTAATATCGTTCCCTTTTTTGTCCAGTTTCTTAGGTTCTGGCTTTCTGCGAGGCACGATATCCAGCCGTCTTTCCCTGCTCCGTCATAAAAAAGATAATACGTATTGCCTTCTTTATTTACCACTGCTTCCCGTGCACCATATGTATCGCTGCTGTCCGGGCCGTCGCCATACCGCATAACAATCCCTTCATCTCTGCAAACCACCCTTGAAGTTACTGACGGCCGGCCATCAATATACTTTAATTGCTGGGCATTTGCACTTAGCTGTAAAATGCTGACGAACACCAGAGAAAGAAAAATACGAAGCATAGATATACGGACTTTTACAATATAATTTTTTATGAAAACATTCAAAAAACGCTGTTATGGCCAATTCTGAATACATAATAACTTAAAGCCGGATTAAGGTATTATTTATCTATTCAGTAATGAAAATACTACCCGAAAGATCTATTGTACTACAAAAACTTAATAAATAGATTCGATTTAATCCAACTTTGTGTTTTATACGTAAGTTAGGTAAGATGGGACATAGATGAGTTTATGAAGGCGAAAGTCAAATTATATTTTTAGGCTATTCCAACCTTTTGCACTATAACACACTCTTTATATCACAGCTGTCTATTTATATAATAACTCAGCATGTTTATATGAAAAATTGGTTTACCTGCCTCGTAGCGATTGCACTTTTAAGCCTTTGTATTTTGGAAAAGCAGGCAAAGGAAAATGCACTATTAATACAAAATGAAAATTTTGCCCGGTCTGATGAACCGGTACAGAAAGAGTCGAAAAATCAGAATATATTGGTTAAATCTGAATTTTTGGACGATAACAATATATTCGCCAGCGACAAGACCAATGCAATTGATACACGTCTGGTTATAGCAAAAGATTCGATAAGCTTTTTGTAACAAAAAAAATCAGGAACAAGTTAGCTGTAAAGTAACTTGCTCCTGAATAAGCCTGATTGTAAAATGCTGTTTTCTTAGCTGAACAGCCCCATAATATCTTCCTGGCTCAGTTTCTTGATAAAGCCTGATTCTCCCCCTACCAAATCCTCCGCCAGATCTTGCTTGCGCTGCTGTAACAATATTATTTTTTCCTCGATCGTATCCTTACAGATCATTTTATATGCAAATACTTTCCGCGTTTGTCCGATACGGTGCGTACGGTCAATAGCCTGACGCTCAACAGCAGGATTCCACCATGGATCAACAAGATATACATAGTCCGCCTCTGTCAAGTTTAAGCCAACACCTCCTGCTTTTAAACTCATTAAAAACACCCGGCACGTATTATCACTCTGAAAACGATTAACCCGGCCAGCTCTGTCCACAGTCTGCCCGTCGAGGTATTCGTAAGGAATACGTATTTTATCCAAATGCTGCCTGATCAGATCCAACATCCCAAGGAACTGACTAAAAATCAGAATTTTATGATTAGAGGCATTTTCTTCAATTTCCCTGATAATTTCTTCAAGCTTGGTAGATTCATTGCCATAATCTTCGTCTCCTGATAATATAGATGGAGAATCGCATATCTGGCGCAGTTTTAACAATGCTTCCAATATTAGGAAACTGCTTTTATTCAGGCCTTCTGTTGCCAGTTTTTCAGCAATTTCCAACCGGTATTTCTCCCTGAAAGTATCATAAACCTTCCGCTGCTTTTTACCCATTTCACAAAACAGGATCGTTTCTGTTTTGTCCGGCAAATCAGTGGCAACTTCTTCCTTAGTCCTTTTAAGCATGAAAGGATAAACCAGTTTTCTCAGTTCTTCTGCTTTTTCCTTATCCTGGTATTTATCAATCGGAGTAGCATATTCGGTACGAAAAAAATCAGCATGCCCTAACATTCCCGGATTCAGGAAGTCAAACTGCGAGTAAAGATCGAAAGTATTGTTTTCCACCGGCGTACCCGTCATGGTAAGCCTGTTGTTGGCGCGAAGAATCCGGCATGCTTTTGAAGTAAGGGAATCCGGATTTTTGATTGCCTGCGCTTCATCCAGAATAACATAGTGAAAATTAAATTCCCTCAAAAGCTCCACATCACTACGCATTGTACCATACGTAGTCAGGATAATATCGTATTCCTGAAAAAACTCTATGTCCTTTCTTCGCGTCATACCGCGGTGAACATACAATTTCAGATCAGGAGTAAATTTTGCTGATTCTGCCTGCCAGTTGAAAATCAGCGTTGTAGGAACTACGACAAGATTCGTACGTGCCGGATTCTGATTTTTCTGCTGCTGAACGAAAGTCAGCATCTGGAGGGTTTTTCCTAAACCCATATCATCAGCCAGACATCCACCCCATCCAAATTCATCAAGGAAATTGATCCATTTGTATCCTTCCGCCTGATAATGTCTTAAAGTAGCATTGATATTTTCAGGAAGCGGTACGTTAGGAATTTGTTTGAAGTTTAAAAGTTTTTGCTTTTTCTCCCATAATTCCCTGAAAACCTCTTCATTATCTGCCTCAGAAACTAATTCGTCGATAAGTGAGAAATGAATTTTAGACAGGTGGATCTGGTCACCATCAACACGTCCGAATTTTAAAAGTGGCTCTAACTTACTGATCCACTCATCCGGCAACATACCTAATGAACCATCTTTAAGCTGAACGTAATTCTGCTTTTTCAATAACGCCTTTTTCGCATCGGCCAGAGATACTTTCTGATCTCCAAAAGTGATTTCCACCTGCATATCGAACCAGTCAATACCGGAAGATGCTTTTACATGAAATTTCCCCCGGTTAGGGTTAAATCTCATTTTTTTCAAATCCTTGAAACCAAGCAATTCATATTGTTTTCCTTCAACAGCTTCTACAAATTTGAACAGCCATCCTTCTTTCATCACATGGTCGAAAGGAACATAAAAGAAAGGATTTCCTGCCTGATGTGTAAAGTCAGGATGAAGGGATTCCAGCCATTTCCAAAATTCATTTTCGCCGGTCACATCGCGTTCCAGCATCGTGATTTTACTCTCTTCAAAACTGGCTTTTGTACGTCGCTGGTCATGGATCATTTCAGTTTCCGACGCTTCCTCATCACCTTCATACACATACATAGGTACGATCAACAGGTTCGAATCGTCTTCTTTGAGATAAATCCTCGTTTTCTTCAGTTCCAGTGCACGTG
Organism: Dyadobacter sp. NIV53; assembly: GCF_019711195.1. Taxonomy (NCBI): domain Bacteria; kingdom Pseudomonadati; phylum Bacteroidota; class Cytophagia; order Cytophagales; family Spirosomataceae; genus Dyadobacter; species Dyadobacter sp. NIV53. The sequence continues at coordinate 3,953,864 of NZ_CP081299.1, read as the reverse complement.
ACTGAACAGCATGCCTGGTTTGGAAAATAACATCAAACTGCTCAGTAACCGGTATTACCCAGTCCGTAAGAAATTGTTCAGAATATTCTTTTCGCACACGAATTTTAAATCCGTTCTGACGTAAATAAGCTACCATTTCGGCATCACTTATTCCTGCCCACCTGAATAAAATCTCATTATATAAACCAAGCCAGAAACTATCAAAAGTTGCTACTTTCTGCAAATCAAGCGGACTGCCCTTCTTTATTTCAACATATGGATTAAGTGTTACGAACTCATTATCCTCTGTTAAAACGAAAAACAACTTAACCGGCTCGCGCTGAAGATGAACTTTGGTTAACTGGTTATTATTAGTAATGTAGTCACTTTCAGAGATATAAAGCCAGTCTTCATCCAAATCGGTAAAGATCTGATTGATTTGTTTTCCGACATAATTCCTGGATTCATGCTGTTGCTCCTGGCTGACATCACTGAAATGCAGGTAAGCATTGTAGGACCATCCCTGCTTCCGGATAAATTTCTGCAAACCATCTTCCAAATGCCGCGCGATTCTTACCAGGCGGACTTCTGCTTCGGTCAATACAGGAATTTCGTCAGGAGAATAGTAATGGCTCGACCCACCCGCTACGTTACGAATGCTCGTAATTTTTTGGGTTTTAGTATTGTATTTGGCTGAAAATGCACCAAAACCGAAATCCATCAGATGATCCTTGCCTTTTGGCCAGAATACAAAAACTGAAATCCGGTCTTCTTCATCCTTGCTTCCTTCCGATGTAGCAACCTGGTATGAAATATTTTGAACCGGCAAAATCCTGGCCCTTAATCCGGGCCAATCCTGAAAAGCCCCGATTTTTTGAATAGCAGCATCAAGTTTTACGAGCTGTAATGCGCCATCTTCATCCAGTTTGAAATCAAATTTGGTTTTGGTATCGTCTGTAAGAGCGTAACCGTATTCTGCAAGTAAATTGCTTTTTTCTACGGAAAGGTCACGCATTACTTCAAATGCACGCTCTCCAAGCTCATCTCGAAGTTTTAATAATGCAGCAAGTTTATGTTCGCACAGCGGCACCCAAAGCTTTTGGTCGCAGGAACAGGAAGTAGAAAGCTGCTTTGTATTTTTTATCCGGCTAAACTGAACTATGAAATCTGCATTGTTATCATGAACAATACATTCGGCATCGCCTTCTTTTGCTGAAATAATGTCAACATTTATAATGGTCGCCTTGTTTCTCCAGGTTTCGTCAAGCACCAGGTTCCTTAATGACTGGTCTCTGATTTCCTGCAAATCAACGATTGTCTTTTGCATTTGATAAATGACCTGCTGAATGCTGGGCATTTTATCCAGAATATACAAAATTGCAGCAACTCTGTGCTTACAAAGCCCCCCGTAATTATATGGACACGTACAGTTTGTGCTGATTTGAGGTGTAAGAAAATCCTTGATCTGAATCTGATAATACTGTGTGGAGTAATCACTCTTTACTTTGAACTCAGCATTACCAGAACCATGATATTCCAGTTTTGATACTTTGAAGCCACCACTGCTATAAATGGAACGCCCTCGTGACAACACATCCTTTTCCGCCCGTTTAATCAAGAAGTTTGATAATTTCTCCTTCTTTTCGTTTTCCATCTACCCAACAAACTTTTAAAATGCAAAAGTACGGTTTGTTTCTGTTCTTGAGAAACATGTGACGATTCTATTGCAAATCAAAGTAGTTTCTAGTGGATATATGGCTGGTCAATTACACCTATGTGTACAGGTTCGGGCTTGTCATTCAGGCAGGTTAGCAGATATTTGCCAACGTTGGGATAAAGTAATGTGTCACTGAGCACTGCAAACGGCAGCCAGACGATTTCCAATGCTATAGTATGTTCCGGATTCAGTTCAGGAATACCGGCTAAAATTTTTGTAATAAATATAGTATGAAGTGTTTCTTTTTTTATCTCACTCCAGATCACTTCCCCGCAAAGTACCATTTTATTTACTTCAGCAGTTATTCCCAGTTCTTCATTCAGCTCACGAATAAGTGCTTCGCTCAGGTTTTCACCCGGATCGGGATTGCCGCCGGGCAATGCATATATATCAATATTTCCATAACAATAACGCAGAGTCAGCACCGACTCGTCTTTCAATATAATTGCAGATGGGCGTACTTTCATGAAGGAAATAGTATGTGGAGTGAATTTATACTTTTACTAAACTAATCAATTTACGCTAAATGTATCAATCTTTCACAACCATTTTTTCAATAAGCAGTATCATAATGTGTATCACTTTGATGTGGATTTCCTGAATCCGGTCAGCGTAACCAAAATGATCTACACGTATTTCAATATCTGCGGCTCCTGCCAGCTTTCCTCCGTCTTTCCCTGATAAAATAATAACTTTCATTCCTTTGGCCTTCGCAGCTTCTGCGGCAAGGATGATGTTTTGTGAATTCCCGCTTGTGCTCAGCCCCAGTAACACATCTCCCGGTTGCCCCAAAGCTTCTGTATACCTGGAAAATACAAATTCGTAACCGTAATCATTACTCACACAACTCATGTGGCTGACATCAGAAATAGCAATGGCCGGCAAAGCACGACGGTTATCCCGGTATCTGCCGGTAAGCTCCTCCGCAAAATGCATGGCATCACAATGTGACCCTCCATTACCACAGGAAATGATTTTACCATTTTTTATAATAGCTTGTGCCATCAATTCCGCAGCTGCTTCTATCTTTTCAACCTGAACAGGATCATTCAAAAAACGATCCAAAACAGTTTGTGCTTCGTGTAACTCCTGATTAATTATACTTTGATAATTCATATTTTTATGCGGAATAAATCCGTGGTGTTTATTTAATTTTTATGGCTCTTAAAACATGGGTTTTCATGCCTGGTCCCGGATACCTCTTTACTTCAAAACCCGCAGCTCTCAAAGCCCGTTTTACAATTCCTTTGGAAGAATACGTAACTAAGGCCCCTTCGTGACATGTTTGCGCCGCAATTTTAGAGAAAATTTCTTCTGTCCAAAGTTCCGGTTGTGATTTCGGGTCAAAAGCATCATAAAAAATCACATCAAAAACCTGATCAGTTGTATATTTTTCAAATTCTGCTTTTTCTTTCTGAAAGGAAAAAAATTCTGAAAACTGATGGTCAGCTCCCCAGGAAGATGTATGTATTTTTAAAAATTCAGGCATGGAAGTCAGGCTTCCATAGTTCAGTAATGAAGCTTCTTCTTTGGAAATTGGAAAAGCTTCAACGGAAGTATAAGTGACTTTTTTTGTAACTGGTCTGCAAGCTGCCAGGATAAAAGTGCATTTAAACCCGTGCCCAGGCCCATTTCAAAAACCAAAATTGTATTTTCTGCTTTTTGTAAAACAGGAAGAAGCCCTAAATGAATGTAGATGTGCATCGACTCATTAAGGGCTCCTGAAGAGAATGATATTGCTGATTATGCTGCTTGCTAAATAGGGAATGCGACCCATCTTCGGTTAAAATAAGGCGTTCCAAATCGGCCGGTTATTAGTTTTGGCTTCAAAAATACTTAAATCATTCGTTTGAGGGTAAGGCGGCTGAAAAAAATGTCCCCTTTCCGTTTTACCAGTAGATCAATATTTCTACCATCACCCCGCTGCATCAATTTGTATATATCGCTTACGTTCAATTCGGAAGCGGAACGGTTATCAATGAACAACAACTGGTCACCTTCCATCAAACCTGCTGATGCCGCAGGAGAACTCTCAACCACATGATTGATAAAATAAGAATGAAGGTCTTTTCCCTCTGCTCTTATTTCCATACCGCTCATATCATGTTCAAATTTTTCACGTAAACGGCTTTTAACAGGTTTTAGTACCATGTACCGTTCCTGATAGTTCATTGTTACCTTAAAACGACGGAGAAGCTCACATCCGATATTTCCCTGACGGTCTGTCTTGCCATGAAGTTTGGACCCGAAACCAATGCTGTCCGGAAATGACGCTACGATGTTATCCAATTCATAACGGCCGAGTTTTAAACGGTCAATTCTGCCCAAATTCCCGTTGATTACCCCATTCAAACCTCTTCCCAACTGTGCCCTGATAACCTTTTCCGGTAACCTGAAACTTTCTTTCTGGGTGTTGTTTAAAAGCAATGCATGACCGGCACCGGTATCAATCAAAACCCTGATAGGATGCTCACGGCCGTCTGCGAATAAAGTTACGGCGTTTGTAAACGGTTTGGTATCTTCAATAGTTATTGGGTGCTTATCGCCTTTGCGGGTCTTATAATGGTACTTGTCGGGGCTCATCAGAACCAGCTCTTTTCTGGAAAAATCAATGGTTACTACGAAATTATTAAATATCTCATAACCAAAAATCCCATGAACCGGTACGCCAACATACTCAGAAAGCTTGAGAAAATCCTGTTCCAGCACTACTATATTCTGATGATTGGCTTTGAGCCTGCCCATCGAAAACCGGTTGTCAATAGCAACATGCGCTGAAATTGAACTTCCTTCACCTGCACCCATCAGATTTACTTTACGCGTCAGGCGGAGTTTATCCGGTTTCAGAACATACGGATCCGTAATAATAATGGAACTAACACCTGTATCCAGTATAAAACGCAGAGAATCAGTATCATTTATCTTTACATATAAAAGTATAAGATTCGAGTGCAGCTCAAACGGTATACGTGCAGTTTTATGATTTTTATCCAGAAAGTAACCATACTTTTCTTCTGAAACTTCCGGAACATCATCCGACTTGGCGATAGATTGTGTATTAACAAAGAATATGATTGTCAATATGAACCACACAGACCTTTTCATCGTGGCTTATTTTTAAAAATGCTGGTAAAATTTTTCTATATTATTTCTAACACCTTGATTATAAGTATTTTGATTTAAATATATATTTTCTGGTGTAAACTAAGTATCAAATTCGGTCAAAACGGTTTCATATGTAAAATTAATGTATTATGTCTGCATATAACACAAAAAAATCTTTAAATGTCCAAATTAATTTTTGTTTTTTTTTTGAAAAATAGATAATACGGTAAATGATGAAAATATGGTATTTTTGTTGCGTAAACAGATGAATTTTCACAATAAAAATTAACTCATGCGCAAAAAAATAGTTGCCGGTAATTGGAAGATGAATAAGCTTATAGATGAAGCAGTTGCGCTTACATCTGAGCTTGTAAATATGGCAAATGATGAAGTACAAAGTGATGTAAAAGTGATCCTTTGCCCACCAGCAATTTACCTTACCACAATCAGCAAATACATTGAAAGTGCCCCTAATTTCTCATTAGCGGCACAAAACTGTTCAGATAAAGCATCGGGAGCTTTCACTGGTGAAATATCAGCGGCTATGCTGAAATCTATCGGTGTAGAATATGTGCTGATCGGACACAGTGAGCGCCGTCAGTATTTTAATGAGACCAATGCACTTTTGGCAGAAAAGGTAAACATTGCACTTGAAAATGGTATATCTCCGATCTTCTGCTGTGGGGAGTCTCTGGATCAAAGACAAAATGAGGACTTTATAGGATTTGTGAAAAATCAGATTTCAGAAAGTCTTTTCCACCTTTCAGCAGACCAGTTACTATCTGTTGTCATTGCTTACGAACCGATATGGGCAATTGGTACGGGCCTTACAGCCAGCGCTGAACAGGCTCAGGATATGCATGCAGCTTTGCGTTCTCATTTGGCTGGAAAATATGGCAGCGCAATTGCAGAGGAAATTTCTATTTTGTACGGCGGAAGTGTAACAGCTGCAAGCGCAGAAGAACTTTTCGCCTCGCCTGATATTGATGGAGGACTTGTAGGAGGCGCTTCTCTAAAATCGCGTGAGTTTACCAATATTATCAAAGCGAGATAGATTTTTTTAGTTAAAAGTTCAGGAGTTCAGAGTCAAAAGTACTCTTGACTCTGAACTTTTAACTACACTTTAGTGATCTCAAACTCTACCCTCCTGTTCTTTCTGCGCTGTTCTTCCGATCCTGATTTTGTTAGTGGCCTGGTTGCGCCGTAACCTTTAGCCTCGATTCGTTTTTCGTCAATTCCTTTTTGTGTAAGATAATCACGAACTGCTTCTGCGCGGTTTCTGGACAATTCAAGGTTCTTATCCGCATCGCCAATACTGTCAGTATGGCCATCCACGCGAATTGTAATTTCGGGATTATCCTTCATCATTTGCACCAGGCGGTCAAGTTCGATATAGGATTCGGGTAGCAAAGTAAACTTCGATGTCTCAAAATATATATTGGGAAGTGCAATGGTTTCACCTTTGGCCAGCGGCGTAAGGAACAGATCCTTCGTAAAAGTTTTTTTTACCCGATGAGTCTGATGGTGCTATTTCAAGATTTGACCCGTAATATCCCTTTGCCCCAATTCTGAAATTATATTTCCCCTTCGAATCAAGGCCAATGCGATATGTTCCTGATGTTGACCTGTATTGAAGCGAATCCCCGTTTTCAAGATAAGTTATCTGCGCAGAAACGGGTTGTTTTGTTTTAGCATCATAGACGGTCCCTTTTATCACAGCCATTTCTTCTTCTTCAGCAGGTTCAGGCGTTTTGCTGATTATGACATCTTCCTTTTTGGGCGGTTCCGGTTTTTGTATTGGTGCTTTTGGTTTAACAGGAGCTTTGGAAAGTGCTTTTATTGGTTTTTTTGGCGGATTTTTTACACTTACCCCGTAAAAATTCCAGGACTGCTGCCCTTGTTTACTACGTCCTTCATAAAAGTCAAAGGTTTCAATTCCAGGCGTTAAACGTTCAAAATAAGCTACAAAATCAACTTTTTCACCTTTTGAAACAGTTCTCCTGTCGCTTGTAGGAATGTTTTCGGCTCTGATAAGCTTGAATTTTGTATTAATTTCTCCCGGCTTGTATAATCTGGTTTCCGGATCCAGCCAGATCTGGCTTGAACTTTTGCCCATATTTGGAGGTAACTTGAAATCCGGTGGAAGTTTGAATCCACGGGGAAGGGCCGGTTCAGCACTGGAACCATGTTCTGTAAACTGCAAATAAACAATGGTGTATTGCTCTGTAAGCTCAACCCGTTTGATCTTTACATAATCTGCGGATTGTTCTTCTACTTTGGGATTTTCAGTAGTTTGGCCGAAACTGGTATTAAAAAGGCCAATGGCACAAAAGAATACCAAAAGCGATTTCAGGTTCATAATGTTCGATATTAATTTTTAGTAAATATCTGCAAGAACGTACTAATGATCCGGATAGTTTGTTAAAAATTGTTAATGCGGCTTCTATGCTTTTATACCGATATAAGGAGCCCAAAAATCCGGATCGTAGCGCTCCCATGCATGGCAGGCGAATGGTAGCTGATTACTGGTAAGCTCAAATGTGGCAGCCGGGCTTTTCTCAAATGAAAAATGTAATGCTTCCATCCAGGCGGGTAATTTCAAAAATAATTTCATTGGAATAAGCCGCGTTGCTTCCTGCGAAAACAGCATATCTTCATTTCCCAGCCAGGCCGGATAAAACCAATTGTAAATCTTTAAGTAACGGATAAATGCAGGAATTCTGCGAAGTGAAAGTCCACCATTAAACACAATCCGGTTATCTGTCAGCGCTTTTGCATATTTATTTTTCGAATTTGCACCCAATGCATTAAATTCTTCCTGATGCAGAGACGGGGCTCCAATATAATCATAATCTTTTTTACACCATTCCAGTAATTCATCCCGAAATACGTAAGCATCAAGCTGATAGATCAGAATAAATTCAAAAGAAAGGAAAGTTTTATAAAATTCAAGAGATGTTAATAACCTGTTGTACGCATCTGTTCCTGTAAAATATTCATCTTCAAAAGAGAGCATCTCAATAGCCGGATATTCTGTTTTCAGCAAATCCAGATCCAGGCTGCGTGGTTTCACAATTTTAACCGGATAATGATGCAAAACAAGCATACACTGCCTGAGTGATGCTTGTTCGGCAACTGACAATACTGATTGATATACAGGAATTACAATGGCTACCGGAGAACTCTGATGGCTGATTTTCACTTTTTAGTTATTATTATTCAATCAGATCGCCTATTGCAGGCAACCACCAATCTTTGCTGCTAAATTTATAATAACCCTTCATTACATGATGTACAATCGGAGCGACTCTCATAAGCCGGTTTTCAGGAAGAGAAGCACGGCGCGTAAAATGCCGTTGCGACAAATAAAGTTTGATCAGCTTTTCCCTCGGTACAAACGGTATGGCCCTCAGCAACAAATAAAGCCCGTTAAGCTTTTCTGCTTTTTCTTTTAATGGCAAAAGTTTTTCTTCCCGGTCGCGGGTAAACCTGTCTTTCACTTTTACATGTTCAATCTTACTGCCAAACCCTACCTGCTGGCTTTCGTGCCTGCGATAGGAAATCAGTGTATCGGCAATAAAGCCGATTTTCTCTTCCAGGCTCAGAACCATGGCAATCCAGGCATCATGAATCAGGTCAGGAACGTTGACAGGAAATGGCATAAGCCTTTCCAGACATGATCTGCGAAGGGCCAGTGTAGCTCCCGTTACAACAAAACCATTGAAAAGAATTTCGTGTGGTTTCCCGTTCAGCCACTTTTGCTGCATGGATTTATTAAACTCAATTTCCTGCCAGATCGTATTTCCGGTGGGTTGTGAGTCATCGTCAATCATCATCCCGTCCGAAAACACTGCATCTTTATCCGCGTTATTTTTCAGATAATTAAGCTGTTTTTCTACTTTATCAGTTCGCCACATATCATCCTGGTCACAAAGGAAAATAATATCGCCCTGACAAAGTAACATGCATTTTTCAAAATTTTTGGTCGAACCCAGGTTCTCTTTATTGGAGTAAATAGCAACAGGAAACGAACTGCTTTCAGCGAATAATCTGATCACTTCAATGGTATTATCTGTTGATCCGTCATCGCATACAATTAGTTCATTTACCTTAGTTGTCTGATTAGCAATGCTCTCCAACTGCTGAGGCAGATATTTTGCCCCGTTGTAAGTGCACATAGCTACTGAAACCATAATGTGTATATAGATTTTATGACTTAAAACGGTGCAAGTTAAGAGCGAAATATCATTTTTTCCACAAATGACCTGTCTGTTTTACTTATAATTACTTCTAACGCTGCTAAAATAGATACGATTTTGTACTACATGCTGGTTTATTGCCCATTGTAAAGTCTTTGTATAGCCTTCGGCATTATGATAATAAACGAGCGGAATGCTTTTATCATATTGCCATTTCCTTACTGTTGATACAATTTGTGTATTCATCGACTTTAAAGCTACAAGATTATTGTAAAAAGTTACTCCCCAGAGTAATACAACAGCCCCTGCGAGATAATTTAAAAATGCTTTTTTCACAATTTTCATATCAAGCAGGATCAATAGTAATAATATAGGGATCGTAGCTGTGAAAAACATGTAGCGGGGCGCAATTCCACCTGCGGCTTTAGTTTCAAATCTTGAAATGGAAATAATAATACCTGTAAGTATTGGCAGGGAAAAGAGTGAATACAATAAAGGTTTTTTCAACGCATATCCTGAAAAGAAAAGATAAACCCAGAATAACAGAACGAAAGCGCCTGCAAACATACAAACCAGAATATTAAAATGCTGCCCGGAAGAAGGATTGATATACAGAAAACTTCCAAGAAATGTAAATAACAACCTTGCCATCCATTCAATTTTAAATGCTTCGCCTGACTGTCCGTGTATCTGGAAATCTATGAAAAACGTAACAATCAATATTGCCAAAGAAATAATCATCCATGTAACAAGGACAGGATATTTCTTTTGGGCAAATAACAGAAACACACCCAGCAATAAGGCCAGAAAGCCGTTTCCAAATGAAAAAACGCTAAAAAGTGCCAGAAAAACAGCCAACAGGAAATGAGGGCTTATAACTTTTTCTGTTTTGTCAAGTACGATCAGGCTTGTGAATGAAAAGAAAAATACGGTGTAATGCTGTATACCTGCCCAATAATAAAAGGATACCTGCCAAAGCGAAAAACTAAATAAGAAAGCTGTGATGAATAGAAAAGCCGTAGAGCTTAATTGCTTTTCTTTTTTAAAGACTGATACTATTATTCCAAAAAAGCCAAGCAAAAAAAGGTTTTGAAGAATGACAAGATGACCAAAATTCACTTGACCGAAAATACCAAAATAACCTGATGCTGCGAGTTTTGATAGTAAAATCCGGTGTTCGTTGTGCCGCAGAAATAGTACGGAAATCCTGTCAGAAAATGACTGGCTCTCAAAATAAAACTGTTTTATAAAAACCAGTGTTGCATCGTAATCATCGAAGGAAGGGATATTTAACGTATCATGAAATAATGTATACCAAAAGATTAAAAAAATGGCGATACTTAATATGACTGAGAAATATTTATCCATATCTGAATATTTTTGTCAAAAAACTTATTTGTCTTTTTGTGTGTAAGATTTGTAAAGTTATTCCCTATCTTGAAATTTTACATTAAAATTTATATAACAACTTATTTATGGCTTTATCTGATCAATTGAAAAAGGCTATTATTCAAATGCCGGTAAAAGAAAAAGATAAGTTGTTGCTAAGGCTTATTACAAAGGATGGCACGCTCAGCGACCGCCTTTATTTCGAATTGGTTGAAGATTCCACAACTATTCCTGAGCGCCGTGATGAAATCCTTCACAAAATAACCAGAGTTTCAAAATTTAACCAGAATACTCCTGGCTGGATTTTAATGGATATGAGAAACCTGAGCGGAGACATCAGCTACCACGTAAAAGTGACTAAAGATAAAATCGGCGGGATTGAATTAAATATTTTTTTGCTCAATACATTTTTTGAAATGTATTCGGATATACTAAAAACCTATTCATCCAAAGCAGATACCTGTGCTTTGTACATTGCAAAAAAGGCACAAACAATCTTAAACGGCCTGAACAAACTGGATGAGGATTATCGTGTTGATTATGTGAAAGATACTAATCGCATGTTAAAATACGTACATCAGCTTTGTTCGAGAATGTATGCAAAACAACTAGGCGTGCCAGAGGAATGGGGAGATTGATGATTAAGCTTTTTTGACAGGATTGCAGGATTAACAGGATGCGATATCGGTGGCACGACTGATCCATCAGGCCTTTTACGAAGCTTTGCGGGTCAGCCGCGTCACCGATCTAGCCGAACATTTCTATACAAAAATTAAAGAATATTTGTTAAAAGGCATGAAAAACGCAACCAAAACGGCATTACTTATTATTGATGCACAATATGATTTCTGCAATCCGAAAGGAACACTGTTTGTGCCTGGTGCAGAGAAAGATGTCGAGAAAATAGCACAGCTAATTGCCATTGAAGGCGAAAAGATCAGCGAGATTTTTGTTACACTTGATACGCACCATGTCATTGACATTGCTCATCCGCTCTTCTGGGAAGACCCGAACGGTAATACTGTTGCACCTTTTACATTAATCTCCTCGGCTGCTGTAAAAGCTGGCAAATGGATACCCCGTTACCATAAAGAACATGTTCTTGATTACCTGGAAACACTTGAATACGAAGGCGAATTTCAGCATTTTATCTGGCCTGAACATTGTTTGATCGGTTCCAAGGGTGCCTCTCTTGATGATACAATCATGCATGCGGTTTTGTCTTGGACACATCGTACAGGTAAAGATTACAAAGCCGTTTCCAAGGGTATTAATCCATTAACAGAGCATTTTGGCGTTTTTAAAGCACAGGTTTATGTTGATAATGCACCGGAGACTGAACTGAATAAAAGTTTCCTGGCCGAACTCGATGCATTTGATCTGGTATTGATTGCAGGTGAAGCGCGCTCTCATTGTGTTGCAACAAGCATTAAACAAATTGTAAGATACGCACCTGATCTGATTTCAAAAGTAACTGTACTGATTGATTGTATGTCTGATGTTACCAACTGGGGACATCTTGCAGATCCTATTTTTGCAGAAGCGAAACAAAAAGGTATGTTATTTAAAACATCCCGGGAAATTAAGATTTAAACGGGTCAACGTGTAGTAATTGTACGTTCAGAATTACATAAAAGTTTGACACCTTTCAATTTGCAAACACAAACTAAATGACCGATTTTTGGGTTAATACTTAGATCGGGTTTTTTCCCAAACACAACCCGTAAATTCTTGATTTTCTTTATATGATGCAATTACCTGTGCCGAGGATCGAAGCTTCCCAATTTGACAAGCTCGATCCCAGACAATATATTCTTATTAAAGGTGCGCGTGTAAACAATTTGAAAAGTGTTGATGTAGCCATTCCGCGTAATAAACTGGTGGTAATTACCGGGCTTTCCGGTTCGGGTAAGTCTTCCCTTGCCTTTGATACTTTGTTCGCCGAAGGACAAAGAATGTATGTAGAAAGTCTGAGCAGTTATGCACGTCAGTTTCTGGGACGTATGGAAAAGCCTGAGGTAGAGTACATTAAAGGGATTTCTCCGGCTATTGCGATCGAACAAAAGGTAAATACCCGGAATCCGCGCTCTACGGTTGGTACTTCTACCGAAATATATGATTACCTGAAATTACTTTTTGCACGCATCGGACATACATTTTCGCCTGTTTCCGGTGAATTGGTACGTAAAGATTCAGTAACAGACGTTGTGAATTTTATTCTGGGCCATGAAGAAGGCAAACGGGTTTTGATTCTTGCACCTTTGTTAATCAGGGAAGGACGGACACAACAGGAAGAATTGTCAATTTTACTTTCGAAAGGTTATAACCGTATTATGATCAATGAGAAAGTTGCTGAAATTGAAGACGTTCTGGAAAAACCGGAAATATATAGCCAGGCCGGAAATCAGATTTATATACTGGTAGACCGGGCTGCGGTAAAAAATGATGACGAAGACACACAATACCGGCTTTCAGATTCAGTGCAAACTTCTTTTTTGAAGGTGAAGGTACTTGTATTGTCCAGGTTGTAGATGGCGAAAGAAAGGAATTTTCTGACAAATTTGAACTCGATGGCATTACGTTTGAAGAGCCGACAGTAAACCTTTTCAGTTTTAACAATCCTTATGGTGCGTGTAAAAGATGTGAGGGTTTTGGAAAAGTTTTAGGGATTGATCCTGACCTGGTTATTCCTGATAAAAACCTGTCCGTATATGATGGTGCCATTGCGCCCTGGCGTACAGAAAAAATGAGTGAATGGCTCGTTCCTCTCGTACGGAATGGCGCCAAATTTGAATTTCCTATACACCGTCCTTACAAAGATCTTACAGCGAAAGAAAAAGATTTGCTTTGGACCGGGAATAAGCACTTTGACGGAATTAACAGTTTTATTTCAGAACTGGAATCGCAGACACATAAAATCCAGTACCGTGTGATGCTCTCGCGGTTTAGAGGCCGTACCAATTGCCCGGATTGCAGAGGTTCGCGTTTGCGGAAAGATGCTTCTTACGTAAAAGTGGCTGGTGCTTCCATTACTGACCTGGTTCTGATGCCGATACAGGATGTGCTTGCTTTTTTTAAATCTCTCGATATTAATGAACACGACCGGCAGATAGCCCGTCGGATTCTTACAGAAATAGAAACCCGACTGGAATATATGAGTCGTGTAGGTTTGGGATATTTAACTTTAAACCGCTTAACCAACTCATTGTCAGGTGGGGAATTCCAACGAATTAAGCTGGCCACTTCTTTGGGAAGTGCGTTGGTAGGTTCTATGTACATTCTGGATGAACCAAGCATCGGGCTACATCCGCGTGACACGCAGCGGTTGGTAGGTGTGCTTGAATCGCTTCGTGACCTGGGCAATACAGTGATTGTAGTAGAGCACGAAGAAGAAGTAATGCATGCGGCTGACCAGATTATTGATATCGGCCCGGAAGCGGGAACTGGCGGAGGCCACGTAGTTTTTCAGGGAAACTGGGATGACATACGGGCATGGAGAAATGATCCCTCCAATGACATCGAAGAACTGGAAATGAAATCTCATACACTTGAATTTCTGTTGGGTGAAGACTCAATACCTGTTCCCGTTGCACGCAGAAAATCCTTGCATTTCATCGAAATTAAAGGTGCAAGAGAAAATAATCTCAAAGACGTAGATGCGAAAATTCCATTGAACGCGCTGACTGTTGTGACAGGTGTGAGTGGTTCAGGAAAATCGACGTTGATACGTAAAATACTTTATCCTGCATTAATGCGCTTAAAAGGTGAATTCAGTGAGGATGTTGGTAAGTTTAACGAATTGACCGGAAGCCTTGACCGGATAGAAGCGATTGAAATGATTGACCAGAATCCGATCGGAAAGTCTTCGCGTTCCAATCCGGTTACTTACATAAAAGCTTATGATTATATCCGTCAGATGATGTCGGACCTTCCCTTGTCCAAATCCCGTGCATACAAGCCTTCTCATTTCTCATTCAATGTTGACGGCGGACGCTGCGAAATTTGTCAGGGTGAAGGACAGGTAAAAATTGAAATGCAGTTTATGGCTGATATTTACTTAACCTGCAGAAGGATGTAATGGAAAGCGTTTCAAACAAGAAATTCAGGAAGTGCTATATAATGGGAAAGACATTGCCGAAATCCTGGATATGACGGTTGATGATGCAATTGATTTTTTCAGGCAGCCAGAACCCAAATTGGCTGACAAACTAATGCCTTTACAGGAAGTCGGCCTGGGATATGTGCGTTTGGGACAATCTTCCAATACCTTGTCAGGCGGTGAAGCACAACGGGTAAAACTGGCTTCATTTTTGGGAAAAGGGTCTTCTAATAAAGGAAAAACCCTTTTCATCTTTGATGAACCTACTACCGGACTGCATTTTCATGACATAAAAAAATTATTAAAGGCCATTAATGCGCTTGTCGACCAGGGAGATAGTGTGGTCATTATTGAGCATAATATGGAAGTGATCAAATGTGCTGACTGGATTCTGGATCTTGGGCCGGAAGGCGGAGATGGCGGCGGTTACCTGACTTTTTCCGGTACACCCGAAGAAATGACAAAGCTAAAAGGGAATTATACTGCTGATTTTTTAAAGGAAAAGATTTAAGCAAAGGTATTAAGTTAGAAAATAAAAAAGGTTGCCACAAAGGCGCAAAGACACAATAATGTAAATTTTAGTGCCTTTGTAACAAAATCATTATTCACTTAATTTTAAAAGTGAAATAAGTCATTTATATTTGTGACAGAATTCCGCTTTTCAAGTTAATTTATGGCGCAATACAAAATAGTATCTGACAGATATATCCCTTATGGTTTAAAATCATTCTCTGATTTTACTATAATAAAAATTTCACGTGAAGGCATGCCTCGTTCAGCAGCTGATGAGGTGTCTGAGTTAGTGAAACTTACTGACAATGAAATGGCTTACCTTTTGGGCATGACACCCAGAAATCTTCACCGTATTCCTTCTGACAAGCGCCTGGGAACCGATGCCTCAGAAAGGCTGCTTCTTTTAAAAAACCTGTTAATTCATGCATTGGCTACTTTTGAAGGTAAAGACACAATTGTACGTAACTGGTTAAAAACACCATTATATGAGCTTAATGACCAAACTCCTTTGCAAATGATGGACACTATAACCGGCTTTGGCTTGGTAGACGATGTGTTGGGAAGATTGGACTATGGTCTTCCAGCCTGATAATATTGATTTATGTCAGTTGTTTACCGGATAATACGGGAAAAATTTCGTGATCAGGCTTTGTCTGCGGAAGGTAGCAGGTTATATGGTGCGCGCTGGAATCCAAGAGGTATTGGCATCCTTTACACCACTTCTACACCAGAACTTGGCCTAGTTGAAATGCTCGCTCACGCACCTGGCATCCCATATGAAGACCTCCCAACATATTGGCTTACCTCTATTCAGATTCCTGATGACATCCGTTATTATCAGCGGGATGAAATGCCCGCATTCTGGCAGGATAAAAATTATGAGATAACGCAGCATTGGCTCAACGACTGGTTAATAAAGCCCGATGTCCTTGCCATTGCTTTACCCTCAGTAATTGTCCCTTTTTCCCAAAATATTCTGCTTCATCCAAAACATGAGTTATTTGTTAAAATTCAATTAATCGCCCAGGAAAAAATCCCTATTGACCGGCGTTTATGGCGTATAGATTAATAATCAAAAACTTAATGCCATTCCGCTCTTTTCTGGATCTATAAAAAATTAAACAGAACACTCTTTGGCACAGCCAGGCACAACTTATTAGTAGCGTATTTCTTGAATTCGGTTTTATAAAATTATATACGCTAACGTCAAATAGAGTAAAGAAAATGCATTCAAAGCTTATTGTAGCATAAAATAAACATCCGCATCCATGAAATTGTATAAGACTGAACACGGAATATTACTTGAAAAAGATGACCTTTTCTATCGCTTGCACGAAACGGACTGGGATTTGGTAGTAAATCGGGATGATCTGTATGAATGGCTGGAATTGCAGGCTGAAAATCTAATTTTCTTAACCTTTACAGCAGATATCCCTTTTCCCGAAATTCTGGCACCTATTGGTTCACAGGAAGTGTGGGCCGCCGGAGTTACTTATTTCAGGAGCCGTACTGCGCGTATGGAAGAGTCGGAAGTTGCGGGTGGCGGTAGTTTTTATGACCGGGTTTATGAAGCGGATCGCCCTGAACTTTTTTTTAAATCTACTGCATGGAGGGTTATAGGAACACATGGAACAGTTCGTATCCGTAAAGATTCTACATGGGACGTACCAGAGCCGGAACTTACATTATTTGCTACATCATCCGGAACACTGGTTGGTTATACCATTGGTAATGATATGAGTTCCAGAAGTATTGAAGGCGAAAATCCCTTATATCTGCCTCAGGCAAAATCTTATACAGGAAGTGCTGCTTTGGGGCCATGTTTGTATGTTCCTGAAATAGCATTACCAGAAGATACGTCTATTGATCTGACCATTATCCGCCAGGGTGAAGAAGTATTTAACGGAGAAGTTACTTTGGCGCAAATGAGAAGAAAACCAGACGAATTGCTTCGTTATCTTTTCAGTGAGTTATCATTTCCACATGGCTGTTACCTGATGACCGGCACCGGAATCATCCCACCATCCGATTTTACACTGCAAACAGGCGATATTATCCATATCATCATTGAACCGATTGGTACGCTTACCAATGTTGTGGCGTAATTTTTGGTTGATTAAATTAAAATTTTAACACAAAAAAAGCAAGATCGGAGAATCTTGCTAAATCAACTTTATAATTACAGAGACGAATTTTCAGGCTTTACCAAATGAAGACGAGCCAACAAAAGCATACACTATTCCTTTGACAACACTTACCAGTTTGGTTACAATCGAATCGTCACTTTCTTTTTCATCCTCTGCTAAAAACAGTGAAGATGGCCCTTCTTCAATCACTCTCTGGTTAAGTGTTACTATTCCAGACAATTTGTTAGCCACTTCCTGTGTGAAAGAAACTTCCGGCTGCCGTGGCACAGAAGCATGTTTAACATGGGTTTTGGACGAACCTGCTTTTTTAGCTGCTATCTGATCCATCCGGCATTCTTTACCTGCCTGCAACTTTTTATGTGCTACAAACATATTATGGGAATATCCGGTAGCTCCTGCCTGAAGACTGAAAAGAACTAAAAGAGTAAGAAGTTTAATGATTTTCATGGCTATGTTATTTTTATGTCTTTTAGAAAATGT
This sequence comes from Dyadobacter sp. NIV53, assembly GCF_019711195.1. Lineage (NCBI taxonomy): Bacteria > Pseudomonadati > Bacteroidota > Cytophagia > Cytophagales > Spirosomataceae > Dyadobacter > Dyadobacter sp. NIV53. Next base: position 3,936,236 of record NZ_CP081299.1, on the reverse strand, counting down.
CTCTGCTTAAAGTCGATGTAACTAATTAACAATACAAATATATATGTTTTAAATGGTATCTTGCAATACATAGTACCTTGTTTTTAACATTTTTTATAAAATATTTTTTTCGGTACTTATTTCCGCTTGTTTTCGGCTGCACATTCATTGATTAACAGATGTAAAAATAATAGATATAGTTGCACCAAGTCATAAAAAAAAGATGAACCGTGGTTAAAAATGACCGAACCGTAGAGATTGTCAGATAAAACAAAAGCCGGTGAAAAATTTTCACCGGCTTTTGTTTTATCTGTAACTGAAATTTTATTTCTCCCGAAAGAAAATTGTAATGGGTGCACCGCTGAAATCAAAGTGCTCGCGCATCCGGTTTTCCAGATAACGCAGGTAAGAATCTTTTACATGCTTTGGATTACTGCTAAAAAATATAAAAGTCGGGGATGGTGTTGGCAGCTGTATCATATATTTGATATTGATAAACTTGCCACGATCTGCCGGCGGCGGATTTTTTTCAATTTCCTTCTGCATGATATCATTCAATTTAGAAGTCGAAATTTTCTTGGTCTTGTTCTGATATACTTCCATCGCTTTTTCCATAACCTGATGAATCCGCTGTTTTTCAACAACAGATGCAAAAATAACGGGCATGTAATTCATCGGTGCAAGCCGCTCCAAAAGATTCTTTTTGAATGTGTCCGCAGTTTTAGAATCCTTTTCAATCAGGTCCCATTTATTAACCATGATCACAATTCCCTTTTTAGCTTTATCCGCCAAACCAATGATTGTAAGATCCTGACCTTCAAGACCAAGTGTAGCATCCAGTAAAACAATACAAACGTCGGACTCTTCCATTGCCTTTACAGAACGCAATGTAGAATAATATTCAATGTCTTCATTTACACGTGATTTACGGCGCAAACCAGCTGTATCCGTCAGAATGAATTCCATTCCAAATGCTTTGTAATGCGTATGAATTGCATCACGTGTTGTTCCTGCTATGTCCGTTACAATACTTCGGTCCGTTCCGGTTAGAACATTCAGAAACGATGATTTTCCAACATTCGGACGGCCCATAATTGCAATACGCGGAATACCTGCCTCAGGATCTTCAATTCCTGCGGTTTCAAAATGTGTAATTACGGCATCCAGTAAATCTCCTGTTCCAAACCCTGTCTGAGCAGAAATTGCAAATATTTCATCCCCAAGGCCCAGTTCATAAAATTCTGCAGCCGACTGATACCTTTCTGTTGTTTCAGCCTTATTAGCTACCAGATAAACCGGTTTGTTAAAACGACGCAGCACATTTGCAAAATCCTTATCCAGATCCGTAAGTCCTGTTACAGTATCCACCATAAACAAAACAACTGTTGATTCTTCCAGTGCCAGTTCAACCTGTTCGCGGATTGCACCCTCAAAAATATCTTCGGAACCCACAACATAACCGCCTGTATCAATAACGGTAAAATATTGGTCTGTCCATTCTCCATAACCATAGTGACGGTCACGGGTAACGCCGCTCTGGTTATCCATGATTGCCTTACGGCTCTCGGTAAGCCTGTTAAAAAGTGTAGATTTTCCCACGTTCGGGCGACCTACTATTGATATTATATTTGCCATTTTTATTCTATTGCCATTAAAACGTGATCCGGAAAAGAATCATCTTTTCCTCCTGTCGGCTGTTGCGGTTATTATTAATAATTAATTTACTCTATTCTTCATATCCGAACTGGCGAAGTTTTTTGTCATTACTTCTCCATTCCGGTTCAACTTTTACATGCTGTTCTAAAAACACTTTTTTACCAAAAAATGCTTCCATATCCTGACGGGCCTGCATTCCTATCTTTTTAAGCATTTCTCCTTTTTCACCAATAATGATACCTTTCTGGCTTTTCCGTTCAACGAGAATTTCTGCACGGATTACGATGATATCATCTCTTTCTTTAAATTCTGAAATAATTACCTCGGAACTGTATGGAATTTCCTGACGGTAATTAAGAAATATTTTTTCCCTCACAATTTCAGAAGCAAAGAAACGCTCCGGTTTATCCGTTAGTTCATCTTCATTGAAATAAGGAGGATGAAAAGGCAAACGGGTGATAACGGCATCGAACAAAGTCTGGATGTTGGCATTATGCAGAGCCGAAATAGGAATGATAGCAGCAGGCTGGATTTGGGTTTCCCATACATCCATCTTTCTTTTCACCTCTTCATCAGACGAAAGATCAATTTTATTTAAAACCAAAATTACCGGTGCATCTGTTCTGATAAGTAAAGGTAGTACATCATGATCCGTAGCTTTCTCTCCCACTTCTGTCACAAACAAAACCACATCGGCGTCCTCCAATGATCCTTTGACGAACGTCATCATCGAATCGTGCAGTTTATAAGCTGGTTTTAATACACCAGGTGTATCGGAATACACGAGCTGAAAAGGAATATCTTCATGTTTACCATTCAGGATCCCCATAATACGGTGACGCGTTGTCTGTGCTTTTGACGTGATGATAGACATTTTTTCTCCTACCAATACATTCATAAGCGTCGATTTACCTACATTAGGCTTACCAATAATACTTACAAACCCGGCACGATGATTACGAAGCGGGGCGACATTTTCTATATTTTCTTCCATAAATTTTTTAATTATATTTCGTTGGTCAAGGAATAATTTTAATCTTAAACAACGAAACTATCTGGCCGCCACAGTTAACCGGTCATTCAGCATGCGATTGTTATATTGCTGTATAAAAGCCTTTATCTGTAATTCTTCGGGCCTTGCATGGCGGGTAATTTATCCTTCAAATTATCTTTCAGGCGCTTAGCTTCCTGATAATTATACAAAAGTACGGTTTTCCGGCCATGAAATTGCAATATAAGGTTCGTGTTATCCCATTGATACTTACACCATCATACATTTACAACCAAGCCAAAAGATGATTTTTTGTTACAGTATTTTAAAATAAGCTACGGTTGCGACCGGAGTTAATAAAAGATAGCAAAGGGTAATGAAAAATATTATTTAAAAGTTTTTTACAAAAATAGTTGTTTTTTCTGAAACATTTATCGTATGTTTGCACTCCAATTCAACGACACCGCGGGATGGAGCAGTTGGTAGCTCGTTGGGCTCATAACCCAAAGGTCGCTGGTTCGAGTCCAGCTCCCGCTACAAAAGAAAGGTCACTATCGAAAGATGGTGGCCTTTTTACGTTTTCAGACTTAAGATCGTTGTGTGCATAATTCAAAGGTCGATGGTTCGACCGGGCAGGCGTACCTGGACAGCTCCCGATACAAAAGAAAGGTCACTATCGAAAGATGGTGGCCTTTTTACGTTTTCAGGCTTAAAGGTCGTTGTGTGCATAATTCAAAGGTCGATGGTTCGACCGGGCAGGCGCTCCTGGACAGCTCCCGCTACAAAAGAAAGGTCGCTATCGAAAGATGGTGGCCTTTTTAAGTTTTCAGGCTTAGAGGTCGCTGTGTGCATAATTCAAAGGTCGATGGTTCGACCGGGCAGGCGTACCTGGACAGCTCCCGCTACAAAAGAAAGGTCACTATCGAAAGATGGTGGCCTTTTTACGTTTTCAGGCTTAAAGGTCGTTGTGTGCATAATTCAAAGGTCGATGGTTCGACCGGGCAGGCGCTCCTGGACAGCTCCCGCTACAAAAGAAAGGTCGCTATCGAAAGATGGTGGCCTTTTTAAGTTTTCAGGCTTAGAGGTCGCTGTGTGCATAATTCAAAGGTCGATGGTTCGACCGGGCAGGCGCTCCTGGACAGCTCCCGCTACAAAAGAAAGGTCACTATCGAAAGATGGTGGCCTTTTTACGTTTTCAGGCTTAGAGGTCGCTGTGTGCATAATTCAAAGGTCGATGGTTCGACCGGGCAAGCGCTCCTGGACAGCTCTCGCTACAAAAGAAAGAGGGCGTCTCAAATTCAAATTGAGGTGCCCTCATTCGTTTCGATTTTCTTGTATTAGGATTTGGTGGTTTGGTAGCATTGTTAAAGCTAACAAGGCTATATAACAGAATATGACGAAAATAGGACCTTTATGCAGCCCTTTTTCTAATATTCTGTGCTATTGCAAGCAATCCCCACTCAATTTCGACCTTGTGCTTACCACGAAGCATAAACCGGCGGAATCCGTGGTTATTTTTAATATTACCAAAGACAGGTTCTACATCAAAACATCGCTTCTTTCGTTTTTCAATACCTTCTTCACTTTTCAAAAGTTCGTCTGCTTTCTTTTTCTGTCGTTCCAAATTCACATTGACCTGAATAATCCTTTCACTTTTCGACTTGTGACAGACACCGTTTAGTGGACATCCCTGACAATTGATAGCCTTGTAGAGTTTGGCTGTCTGCTCAAAACCCGTGACTGTTTTGCGTTTGCTGTTACCAATGTAGCGCATCTTCTGGCCCATTGGACAGATATAATGATCTGCCGCAGCGTTGTAAAAAAGCTTATCAGCACTGAATGGGTGCTTTTTATTGTAGGCGCGATTTTGACGCTTATCAAAGAGGCTATACTTTACATAAGCAGTTACATTTTTCCCTTCCAGCAAAGTATAATTTTCTTCCGAGCCGTAGCCAGCATCGGCAGTCAAACATTTGGGTGATGCACCAAAACTGTTTTCATGTTGTTGAAGATGCTCTGCAAGTGTGTTGGTATCAGTCGTATTAGAATGGATCGTGTAATTGACAATAAACTGGTTCGAAGTTGATATTTGCACATTGTAGGCCGGTTTAAGCTGACCATTTTTCATGTGATCTTCTTTCAGACGCATAAATGTGGCGTCAATATCAGTCTTACTGTAACTATTCCGCTCGCCTAAAATAGCCTCCTGCTTTTCGTAACGTTCGATATTGACCGGATAATGTTTGGTAACATACCCCAGTTTGGCCTTCATCTTCTTGTCTACATTGTCTTTTCCAGCCAGCACCTGATTGAGTTTATCAACAGTCTGCTGGACTTTTTCTTTATTGATCGTAGTCAGGTCTGGTGGATCTGGTAGGTTATCTTCACTGGCAGCAACACTCTGAGCATATTCCCAGATATGGGCCAGCTGCTTTTTCATCTTTTCCTTATTGGTCGTAATCGCCTTCTTCCACACAAAAGTATATTTATTGGCATTAGCCTCGATTTTCGTGCCATCTGTGTACACTTCTTCAATACTCAAAAATCCTTCCAGAGCAAGCAGCTCCACCACCTGCTCAAAAACAGCACGCAGTGCATTTTTCAAACGTACGCCCCGGAACCGGTTAATTGTGTTATGATCAGGATAGCTCATCGAGCTCAGGTACATAAAGTAGATGCTCTCCTTGCAAGCTGCTTCTAACTTCCTACTCGAATAAATGTTGCTCACGTAGCCGTAAACCAAGACTTTCAATAGCATCTGGGGATGATAACTGGATGAGCCTGTTGTATGATAAGCAGCATTCAACGGCTCTAAACTGATCCTGTTTACGATATCATTAACCACACGACAAGCATGATCTTTGGGTATCAACTCATCTAAACTTGGGGGTAAGAGCATCAACTGATGTTGATGATAAGGTTTGAAAGTAGGCTGTCGGCGTCCCATTTTTCCTGATTTGCTTATACCTAAAGATAATCAATTTCAGAAAAATAAACAACTCAATAAACATGAAAAAAGACTGCCTTTTTGAGACAGCCTCTTTTACGTTTTCAGGCTTAAGATCGTTGTGTGCATAATTCAAAGGTCGATGGTTTGACCGGGCAGGCGCTACTGGACAGCTCCCGCTACAAAGGAAAGGTTACTATCAAAAGATGGTGGCCTTTTTACGTTTGCCACAATTGGCCACGTTTTTAGTGTTAAGACCTGTTCCTCAATTTAACTACAAATCCCCTCAATTAGACTATAGTTAGCACAATGCAGATATTGACCTTTGACGTATCAATAAATATCAGGAAAACATGATACATCAGAACGAAAATACAAATCTTCAAACGGAGCAAACCCCTGAAAAGTCTTCAAAGGTCTGGTTTATAACAGGAGCTTCCCGTGGTTTTGGACGGGTTTGGGCCGATGCTGCTCTTAAACGTGGGGATAAAGTAGCAGCTACCGCAAGGAAATTGGAAAGCATTGCCGACCTAAAGGAAAAATATGGTGAAAACATACTAACGCTCGAACTCGACGTCACAAATCCTGAACAGGTAAAAACGGCAGTAGAACAAACTTATACGTACTTTGGCAGACTTGATATTGTACTTAATAATGCCGGTTATTCGTTAGTTGCTACAATTGAAGAAGCCAGCGCGGATGATATTCGTGCACTTTACGAAACCAATATCCTTGGTCCGGTTTCCGTTATTCAGGCTGTATTGCCTTTATTAAGAAAACAGGGTGGTGGTCACATTATTGGTACATCAAGCAATCTTGGCCATGTGACCTTACCGGTGATCGGCTACTACGCATCTTCAAAGTGGGCATTTGAAGCCATTCACGAAAGTCTGGCTGAGGAAGTGAAACAGTTCGGGATCAAGGTAACCATCATCGAACCCGGCGCTTATGCCACAGAGTTCGGAAGCCAGGAGTCTCTGAAGTTCTCGCAAGGCCTCGACATCTACACAGATTTCAAAGAGCAGTTCTTCGGAACTTTGCGAAATTTAGAAAGAGGCGATCCCAATGCAACACCCGACGCCCTGTTTACTGTTGTTGATGCAGCAGAACCACCACTACGGTTCTTCCTCGGCAGCCAATGCCTGAACTGGGTACGTCAGGCGTATGCGGATCGGTTAGCTATCTGGGAAGCGTGGGAAGACGTTTCCAATTCGGCGCAAGGTGAATCCAAAAAAGGAACGCCTGAACAGCGAAAATAGTTGATGAAGCATATTTGATAACCGGTAGTTAAAGTGTTATCGGTTATCATTTCTCAAATCCTGTAAAATGAACAAAGAAGAAAACAGTCCGAAAAAAATGGAATCGCTGGCTGACGCGCAACGGGCATTTGGCCTGCTTAAACCTCAGCATCCGTTAGTCAGTTTAATCAATGGTTCCTATACACAAGTTGAAGGACCAAATATTTCTCACCACCACGTTCTGGGATTTTATAAAATAGCTTACAAACCAAAACTGAACGGCAAATTAAAGTACGGCCAGAGTTATTACGATTTTGATGAAGGTGGCCTGTTATTCGCGTCTCCCGGCCAACTTGTAGGCAGCAACGACAACGATCTGAGTGCTTGTTCGGAGTATACTTTGCTGATACATCCGGATTTCTTTTTAGGATATCCTTTGGCCAAAAGCATCAGGCAATATGGCTTTTTCTCTTATGCAACCAGAGAAGCACTGCACCTTTCCGAAGATGAAAAAGTGACGATCTTTGAGATCTTTAAAATGATCGAAAAAGAATTGTCCAGCCGGATTGACGATTTCAGCCAGGACGTAGTCATTTCTCAGATCGAATTGTTACTGAACTATGCAAATCGTTTTTACAAACGCCAGTTTATTACCCGCAAAGCGGTAAACAATGATCTTCTGCAGAAGCTAGAAGAGGTTTTAGATGATTACTATAGCAATAAAACGTCCATAAACCAGGGATTACCTTCGGTCAGCTATCTGGCGGAACAGGTAAATTTAACGCCCAGTTATTTAAGTGATATGCTGCGCTCGCTGATTGGACAAAATGCGCAGCATTATATTCACGACAAGGTGATTGAAAAGGCAAAAGAAAATCTTTCAACCACCAATTTAACAGTTCAGGAAGTGGCTTATGCTTTGGGATTTGAGCACTCACAATCGTTTAGCAAATTGTTCAAAACGAAAACGAACCTTTCTCCATTGGAGTTTCGGAGGTCTTTTAATTAGTCGGAGTTTGGTACATTGTTTTGTGTTGTGAGATATGTCTGATTTATTTTCACGAAACAGCTTTTATACGAAACGATAAAGTAACTAAGCAGCTAACGGATAGAGATAAGTCTAGTAGACGTAATTACACTGCAAATAGCATTTTGCATTTATTCAAAACAAGATCAATTTTTCTTAATTAATTACAACTATTAGCCGTCCCATTTAGGCCATTAAACCGTATATTGTGAAGTTATTACTCATCGCTCCACAATCTTGAAAAAGTTAAAACCACTCAATAATAAGGGAGATTTCCCATTATTTCCTTTGCTATACAGACTTGTACTGTCTGTTATCGCAATCTGTTTTGTTTCGCACAAAATCATTGCTCAGTCCGCAGCTACTCCCAAAAAGTACATTTGTCAACGTTCCGAAAAGGCTATTAAAATAGATGGCAGACTGGATGACCGCTCCTGGAAAAACGCAAAATGGAGTGATTCCTTTGTCGATATTGAAGGAAATAAAAAACCTTTACCTCTACAGCAGACAAAAGTTAAAATGCTTTGGGATGATGAACATTTGTACATCGCGGCTGTTTTGGATGAAGAACATATCTGGGCATATCAAAACAAAAAAGATCAGATCGTATATCTTGAAAACGATTTCGAAGTGTTTATTGATCCCGACGGTGATACCAAAAACTATTATGAACTGGAAATCAACGCAATCAATAACACTTTCGATTTATTTTTACCTAAAACATATTGTAATGGTGGAAGAGCTCAATTGAAATGGGATATAAAAGAATTGAAATCGGCAGTATCCGTTGACGGTACTGTAAACAATGCGGCAGACAAAGATAAAAAGTGGACCGTTGAAATCGCTATTCCTTTTGCCTCATTGAGCAAAGAAAACGTGCCGGCTATTTACCCGAAAAATAAGTCAGAATGGCGCATTAACTTTTCGCGTGTGAACTGGCAGCACAATGTTACCGACGGAAAATATTCCCGTAAGAAGGATACGAAAACCAATCAGACTCTTCCTGAATACAACTGGGTTTGGTCGCCGCAAGGTGTAGTCAATATGCATATTCCTGAACACTGGGGCTATTTGATTTTCAACTCTAGGAAAACGCATCGTAAAAAAGAAGACCTGAAATCACCTGAATCCATAAATACCCGGACACTGGTTATTCAATAGCAGTTAATTTTGAATACCCGCAGCCGCATGTAGTTTCCTAAAAATAAAGCCCCTTTATATCTATTCGTGTTTCAGCAATCCTGTAATTGATACTATTAACAATCAATTCGTTAAGCTGAAAAAACCTGGTTTTATGTATTTTTTTACAACCTGTTTTAATAAAAACTTTTAAACATTGACTTAGTGAAAAAAAATATCTACCTTTGCAAGCCAAAATTACGGGTCAAAGAGATTTTATATAGGTAATAATTTGATACAGAGATGAAACGTACCTTTCAACCTTCGAATCGCAAGAGGAGAAATAAGCACGGATTCCGTGAAAGAATGTCTTCGGCTAATGGCCGCAATGTAATTGCAGCACGTCGCAAAAAAGGCCGTTGGAAATTATCGGTTTCTGACGAAAAACGTCATAAACAATAATCCAGGTTTAAAGTTTAGTTTATAAGGACGTCGTTCAGACGAAATAATAGATTAAATACTTAATCGAGGACTTCCAGTTGGGACGCTAGTCTTACACCGTCTGAGTATTTTGAAAGTTTTTTCAAATTACTCAGACGCTTTTTTCTGCAAGAACTTGAAACAAAAATTTGGTAAAAATGAGCGCTTATGCAGCCCTCGTTTAATCGGAAGAGTTTTTCAAAGAGGTAGTACAGAGGTTCATACTTTTTATCTCTTCCCTTTTCGGGTGCTTTATATTTACGAAAAAGACACTCCACCCCCATTTCCGCAGGTCTTGTTTTCAGTCCCGAAAAAGCAGTTTAAAAAGGCTGTTGACCGAAATCTTATCCGAAGGCGTTGCAAAGAATCTTACCGGTTAAATAAAGAACCACTCCTATCATCTCCTCCCGGAGAGAGGCCATCATACATTGCTTTTTTGTATCTTGCAAAAGAAATAACAACTTACGACGTTATTGAAACAGCCATGAAGCAAACCCTGAAAAAATTGGGAAAACTGCCTTCAGCTCTTCTTAAAATACAAACCGATAATTCCTGACATAGATGAAAAAGTATTTTCGCTCCATCTGGCTTGCCGTTCCGGTCCTGGTTGGCCTGGCGTTTTTTTCCTTCCGGAAAGATGACCGCCTGTTTGAAATTGCAAGAAACCTTGACATTTATGCAACCCTGTTCAAGGAATTAAATGCATATTATGTTGATGAGATCAATCCCAACCAATTAATTAAAATCAGTATTGACAATATGTTACGGACACTAGATCCGTATACGGTTTATTATGCTGAGGATGATATTGAAGATTATATGACCATGACTACCGGTAAGTACAATGGTATCGGTGCCATGGTTAATTCAGCAGACGGGAAACATACCGTGATGATGGTTTATGAAGATACTCCGGCCCAGAAAGCAGGTTTGCAATTAGGAGATGAGATTGAAAAGATCAACGGAATTGACTTATCGACAAGAGAAGATTTTGATACTGGAAAATTATTGAAAGGCCAAACCCAGACAAGTGTTACACTGACGATCAAACGTTTCGGCAGTCCAAAACCAATTGAACTAACTGTCAATCGCGACATTGTCAAGGTAACGAATGTACCTTATTACGGCATGCTGAGTGAAGATGTGGGCTATATTGATCTGAAAGATTTTACAGCAACTGCTTCCCGTGAAGTACGTACGGCATTTCTGGAACTGAAAGGAAAAGGAATGAAATATGTAGTTCTGGATCTAAGGGATAACCCAGGCGGATTGCTGAATATGGCGATTGAAATTTCTAACATTTTTATTCCAAAAGGAGAAGAAATTGTTTCTACCAAAGGAAAAGTAACAGAATGGAACAAAACATATACGGCTTACAATCCGGCCGTTGATATTGAAATGCCGATGGTTGTACTGACAAATAACCGGAGTGCTTCCGCAGCAGAAATCGTTTCAGGGGTCATGCAGGATTATGACAGAGGTGTATTAATCGGACAGCGAACTTATGGAAAAGGATTGGTACAAACTACGCGTGATCTTTCTTTTAATACCAAAATGAAAATTACAACTGCCAAATATTACATTCCAAGCGGCAGATGTATCCAGGCAATTGATTACAGCCATCGTAATGAAGACGGCAGTGTTGGAAAAATTTCAGATTCATTGATGACGGCATTCAAAACACATAATGGCCGGGTTGTGTATGACGGCGGTGGTATATTACCTGATATCATCACTGAAAAAGAAACATTTTCACCATTGGCTACTTCTCTTGGAAGAAACCGGCTGTTCTTTGACTATGCTGTAAAATATCATTTTGAGCATCCTACCATTAAACCTGCTAAGGAATTTCACTTAGCTGATAATGAATATTCAGCTTTTGTAAAGTGGCTTTCAGATAAGGAATACGATTATACCACACAGGTAGAAAGAGATCTGAAGGATCTGGAAGCTTCTGCAAAAAAAGAAAAATCGCTGGATATTATTGATGATCAGCTTAAAGCTCTGAAAGCCAAACTATCTCATACCAAAGATAATGACCTGGAAATTTCTAAACCTGAAATCAAAATGATACTGGAAGAAGAGATTATCAAGCACTATTATCTTGAAAAGGGCATGAGAGAAGCTTCGTTTAATGAAGACGCAGAAGTAAAAGCTGCACTGGCTTTGTTTAAAGATCCAAATCGTTATCAGGAAATTCTGAAAGGAAAGAAAAACTAATGTTAAGTTAACAGTAAAAAGTAAACAGTCGTTATATCTGATTTTCCAGCATTTTATGTAAAGTTAAAACAATCGTATCAGAGTTAATCTGGCACTAATACGATTGTTTGGCAAGCTTTGCGCTACTATAATGCCTGTATTCTAAAACCTTCCTACGATTCCTTATGCTCCTACTTAGTATTGATACTTCTACCCGTGGTTGCTCGGTTGCAGTACACGCTGATTCGGTTTTGCTATCAAATTATGATTTGAATACCGATAAATCTTCCTCTTCCATGCTTACTACGCTCATTAAGAATGCCGTAGAACAGGCTGGATATGGCTTAAACGATCTGGACGCTGTAGCTGTGGCAAAGGGGCCTGGTTCTTATACCGGCCTTCGTGTGGGTGTATCTACTGCCAAGGGGCTTTGTTATGCTTTGGACAAACCGTTGATTGCGATCAATACGCTGGAAGCCATGTCGTTACAGGTAATTCCATTTTTTTCAAAAGATACACTTTTCTGTTCCATGATTGATGCCCGGCGAATGGAAGTTTACGCATCTGTTTTTGATTTTGAAAACAATAGCATTCTGGAAACGAAGGCGATTATTATGGACGAGCATTCTTTTGAAGATTTATTACATAATAACAAGATCGTTTTCTTTGGAGATGGTGCCGAAAAGTGCAAAAAACTGCTGTCTGCAAATGAAAATGCCATTTTTCTGAATGAAGAAATCCGTCCTTCTGCAAAAACGGTGGGGCAACTGGCTCTAAAATTTTTTACAGAAAGTCATTTTGAAAATCTAGTCACTTTCGAGCCTTATTATCTCAAAGACTTCATGACACCTCCTTCGCGAAAAGCAGCTTTGGCTGTTTGAAAAAAATCACGTTAACGGAACGATCGACAAACAAAATCCGGCTTTTTCGTGTTAGTCTTTTGAAAGCAATTTAATGTATGGAAACCGAAGAAATTACCAATAGAGTAGCAACCAGCGGAATTATTTCTCTTGATCTGGAAGATTTATATGATCAGGGGGAAAGGGTATTATTTGATATTAAAGACAACTTATTTCAGGGAATGATTCTTCGGGAAAAGGATTTCAGGGAGTTTTTGAAATCCAATGAATGGAGTGTATATCAGGGAAAAAATGTAGCTATTATCTGTTCTGAGGATGCAATCGTGCCTACCTGGGCCTATATGTTACTGGCAATTCATCTTGAACCATATGCGAACAAAGTTGTATTTGGAGACCTTGGTCAATTGGAAGATAAATTATTCTCTGACGCCATTCAGAAAATAAATCCTGAAGAATACCGTGGCAAACGTGTGGTTGTAAAAGGTTGCAGCAAATTCCCTGTACCCATTTCTGCGTATGTAGATATAACCACTTTATTAAAACCCGTTGCACAAAGTCTCATGTTTGGCGAACCCTGCAGTACAGTTCCTTTATACAAAAAGCCAAAAGCCTGATTGACTTAATCTTTTAACAACCGGAAGCTCATCCGGTGAAAAGCACAGGTACCATGCTCTGAAATAGCACGCCTGTGATGTATCGTAGGATAACCCACATTGTGTTCCCAGCCGTAATATGGAAACTGGGTTGCTAACCGGGACATGAGTTCATCCCTATAATTTTTTGCCAGAACCGACGCAGCAGCAATTGAAAGATAATGCGTATCTCCTTTGATAATGCACGTATGCGGAATCATAGGATAAGGCGTAAACCGGTTGCCGTCGACCAGAAGATGTTCGGGCTTTACGTTCAGCTTGTCGACGGCACGGTGCATAGCCAGAAAGCTCGCTTTCAGTATATTGATCCTGTCAATTTCAAGGTTATCTACTTCTCCAACGGCATAGGATAATGCCTCCCTTATTATTTCTTTCTCTAATTCATTTCTCTGCAATTTGGATAATTGCTTGGAATCGTTGAGATATAAATGCTTGTAATCGCGGGGAAGAATTACTGCTGCGGCAACTACCGGTCCTGCCAGGCAACCTCTGCCAACTTCATCAAGGCCGGCTTCTAATGCATCAATATTGTAATAGGATTTTAACATTAATCTTCAAGAATATTAGCCATAAAAGTACTTTTGGTTCCAATTGCGATCAGCAGAAAAAGTACCGCCCAATAAAGATAAACCCTGTAGTAATCACTTACATCCCGTGAAATTACATTTCTGGATTTAACCTTTTCTATCTGGTTAATTTGTTGGAACACCTCACCTAATGTGCGGTTATCAGTTGCCCGAAAGTATTTTCCATCACCTAACCCCGCAATATTCTGAAGCTCGGTTTCGTCTACCAATGCACTGGGTACGGACAAGGTATCTGATTTTACCCTCTTTTTGATATTATTACCAACTGAAATAGTATACACTTTTACACCAAAAGCTTTGGCAAGCTGGGCTGCTGTTGTCGGATCCAGGTTTCCTGACGTATTATCACCATCACTGATCAGAATTGCCACTTTACTATCTCCTTTGGTTTCCCGCATCCTGTTTACAGCAACTGCCAGCGCGCTGCCAATCGCAGTACCAGCTGTCGGGATCATATCGGGACGAATTTCGTCGAGAAATCCATAAAGCAATTCATAATCCGTAGTAAGCGGGCAAAGGGAAACGGCCTCACCTGCAAAAATAATAATACCAATCCTGTCCTGTAACCGGCCTGAAATAAATTGCCTGGCTACCAGTTTCGCAGCTTCCAGCCGATTAGGGCTCAAATCTTTTTCCAGCATCGAATCGGAAATATCAATCAGGAGCATGATATCAATTCCTTCCGAAAAGCGATCTGTTCTTTCAGAAACTACCTGGGGACGTGCCAGTGCAACCAGAATGAGGCAAATACCCAATCCAACACAAACCGGCTGTACAAAACGTAAAAGTGTGAGCCAGTCTTTACCTTCTTTTGCTGAGTGGTATGTTATGACCAGCCTTTGTTTATGCCTGCGGTGAAATGCGTTTCGTATCCAGAACAGGAAAGGGACGAAAGGTAATAAATATAAAAAGTAAGGATATACCCATTCGTATGACCTGATAATGTCATAAGTAAACCATCGTAATGAGTACCACTGCTCCATAAATTACCTGGTTTAAGATAAGGGATTATCCAGGATTTGCCTGCGTTTCACCCGGTAAATCCTTGTTGCACCTGTTTTTAATACCTCAAGAAAAACATCCATATTTTTAGATTTTTCCTGTCCGTATATAATTCCATCCATATTTTTCAATGCTTCTGCGAGCGAATCGTCCGGCATATTATCCATAATTTCACGCGTAGTGTAAGTGGCGAACGGTTTTTTTTCCAGTCGTTCCAAGTAATTTTTCCAAACGATAATGGCTTTTTCAGCGTCTTTTATATTGCTTTTTTCCCGTGCATTACGAAGTAGCCGGTTGAACGCACAGAAGGTATTCCAGATGACGGCGCTGGAGTTTGACAAGCTGCCATTGTTTATAAATATCCTTGCCAAAAACCCAGTAAACAGCTCCTACAACGCCAATGACCAAAGCAAGCGTTCCTATAAGAATAGAAAAATTAAACTCACGTCCCAGTGGGATCAGATTAGTTTCTGGTTTAAGTACGTTTGAATTATCGAAAGGATTTAAATTACTTTTTCTTAAAAAAATCGAATCCCGATTGGAATATACTGAAGTACAATCTGATTTTTCATAAGTATAAACCGGCAAGCTCAGAGTCTGAAAAGCGGCAACATCAAAAGTAATCAGATGATAAATAGCGCTGTCGAGCGTAATATTCTTTTTTTCATCGGTACTGGAATTAAAACTTTTTTGGGATATAATTTCAAATGGAGAAAAATCAAATGTTGTATCAGGAAAAAAAACTTCTTTTCCCGGAGCGTGATAATAACTGAGTGAATATAAAAAGGGTTTACCCACCTCAATACTATCTGTCAGAAACTTGCCTTTGGGTATTGTTTTCTGGGCACAAAGAGGAAAAGTAAAAAAGAAAAAGCTGCAAAATAATACTAACCCAACATCTGTTTTTTGCAGTTTTGCAAAGAAAGATTTCATATTGCCTACAGAGAATAAAAAACAGAATTTGCCAAATGCCGGAAATATTTTTGTAAACATTTTATGATACTGAGCTCTTGGTATAATGGCGAACTTTAAATAAATGGATGAGCGCCGGTACATAATCTTCCTGTGTATTAATTGCGAGATAATCAGCCCGGTTCTGGTGGCATAAACGTTTTAGGTCAATACTTCTTTTGTTAAAACGACTGGCCATGTCTTCGCGGTATTGCTTAGAAGAAGTATTCACCCACACAGTCGCCTGTTTTTCTGCGTCATACAACGGAATTATTCCAAGGCTGGGCAGGTCTGTTTCTCTCGAATCATATAAATGAATAACGATCACATCATGTTTACGGCATAACGCTTTCAGGTTGTGGTAATAATTTTCATCAATAAAATCAGAAATCAAAAATACAAGTGTGCGGCGCTTGAGAAGGTTTAAAGTAACCAGAATAGCATCAGCAATATTGGTACGTGTGGACTCAGGAACCAGTTTATATAATTCAGAAATGACGCCGTATCCATGTTTCATTCCGTCGGATGGACGAATATATCGCTCATTTTTATCGCTAAAACAAAGCAAACCTACCCGGGTGGCTTCCTGAATGGCTGATAAAGTAAGTACACCGCAAATTTCTTTGGCTATATCTATTTTAAGTTTTCTGACCTCCCCTACCTGTTGTGAAGCACTTACGTCCAGCATAAAAAATGCCGTTTGCTCTTTATCTTCCTTGAAAATTTTGACAAAAGTACCATGGCCTTTTGCGGAAGTGTTCCAGTCAATAGCCCTTACGTCGTCTCCATACTGATAGAGACGAAGATCATCAAATTCAAGTCCTGATCCTTTAAAAACTGAATGGAAGTTGCCGTGGCGTTCGCTGGTAACTGCTTTCCGCATGCGTATTTCATACTTCCGAAGCTTTCCCAAAAACTGTTCAAACATAAGTTTTGCGAAAAAATTACCACCTTTGTATCAAAATCAACCTGAACAAAGATAGGTATTTTGAGAGTTATGATACGGCGAACACTAAATTTCTCATTTCTTTCTATACTTTTAATCCTTTCCCTGTTTAGCAACTCCGGCTGTTCGTCTGACGAAAAGCCTCCGGAACACACACTATCCCAAGAGCAAATGGCCTCCATACTAACGGATATCCACGTTGCTGAATCCAGGGTTACCAGACTTCAGTTAAGATCGCTGGATTCTTCACTATTGATTTTCAATAAGCTAAAGACTGATATTTGGAAAAAATATAAAGTAGATACACTGGATTACCGCAACAGTTATTCTTACTATATGATGCACCCAAAGCAGATGGCGCAGATTTATGAAAAAGTAAATAAGAAAATAGAAATTCGGGAGAAAGCTAATAATATAAAACTCTAGGGATTTAACACCTAAACCTACCACCATAAGTGAACAATAGTATTGTTGTTATTCCAACCTACAACGAGATTGAGAATATAGAAGCAATCATCCGCGATATATTTTGCCTTAAACAATCATTTGATGTATTAATAATAGACGACGGATCTCCTGATGGAACCGCGAATGTTGTTAAAAATTTAATCGCTGAATTTAGTGGCTCCCTGCATCTTGAAGAAAGAAAGGGAAAGCTTGGCTTGGGCACAGCTTATATCCATGGTTTCAAATGGGCATTGCAGCGTGGGTATGAGTTTATATTTGAAATGGATGCTGATTTTTCTCATCCTCCCGTAGATCTGATCCGCCTTTATCATGCCTGTGCTGTGGAGAATCATGATGTAGCAATCGGATCGCGCTATATTACCGGGGTTAATGTAGTAAACTGGCCAATCAACCGTGTATTAATGTCTTATTTTGCCGGATATTATGTACGATTAATAACCGGCATGCCCGTTATGGACCCTACGGCTGGTTTTATATGCTACACGAGTAAAGTATTAAAAACGATAAATCTGGATGAAGTAAGATTTATTGGTTATGCTTTTCAGATTGAGATGAAATTCAATGCATGGAAATTTGGGTTTGATGTGGTAGAAGTGCCGATTATATTTACGGACAGAACAAAAGGCGCTTCCAAAATGTCCCGTGGGATATTTAAGGAAGCGGTATTGGGTGTGATCAGCCTTAAAATCAATAGCCTTTTTAAACGTTATATTCCTAAGCATCAAGCTCTGAAATAGCCAGCCAGCTCATTAAGCCTGTAGAAATTTCCAGTGCCGATTCATCAATATCAAAGGTAGGTGTGTGTACTCCGGATATAATTCCTCTGGCTTCATTGCGTGTACCCAGCCTGTAAAAGCAGGAATCAACCACCTGTGAATAGAAGGCGAAATCTTCGCCGGCCATCCAAAGATCCAGATCCACTATGTTGTCTGCACCTACATATTGGGTTGCTGCTGTTCTTACCCTGCGTGTAAGTTCGGGATGGTTTTTCAGAAAAGGATAACCCCGGACAATATCAAAAACACAGGTTCCTCCCATTGCTTCGGCAATTCCTTCGGCCAGTTTTTTCATTTTCTGCAGTCCTTCTTCCCTCCATACTTCATCCATACAACGCCAGGTTCCCTGAATCGTAACTTCATTAGGAATCACATTGGTAACGCCGTCTGCAATAAACCGCCCGAATGAAAGTACGGCCGGATTGGCTGGATTTCTGTTTCTGCTTATGATTTGCTGTAATGCTACAATGATATGAGATGCCATTAGTACCGGATCTACAAGCTGGTGCGGTGCTGCTGCATGGCCCCCTTTTCCAATCACTGTCAGATATAATTCATCTGTACTCGCCATGTACATGCCTTCCCTGAAACCAATTTTGCCAACAGGAACATTGGGCGCCACGTGTTGCCCGATCATACTGGCAGGCCTTGGATTTTCAAGAACACCCTCTTTTATCATGAGCGAAGCTCCACCAGGCGCTTTTTCTTCGGCAGGCTGAAAAACCAGTTTGATCGATCCATCAAATTCATTCCTTACCTGGTTCAGAATTCGTGCAGTTCCCAACAAAGACGAAGTATGTACGTCATGCCCGCAGGCATGCATTACACCAGGAAATTGCGATTTATAAGGAACATCATTAGCTTCCAAAATAGGAAGGGCGTCCATATCCGCCCGTAAACCAACTGTTTTTGAAGACGGATTCCTGCCTTCTATAATTGCTACAACACCCGTTCCTGCGAATCCTTCTTCTGGTTGTAACCCAATAGCACGCAGTTCCTGAGCTACATATGCAGCTGTTTTAAATTCTTCAAATGAAAGTTCGGGATTACTATGTAAATGGCGTCTGTGAGCGATAACATATTCTGATTGTTCTTTCGCAAGTGATTTTATTTTTTCCTGAAGCTGAGACATATAATAACAACAAAATCGGTTTAACAGAATCGGATTTAATCCGGAAACGCTCCAAAGGTACGAATAAATAGAATGGACAGTAAGAAGCAATGAAGCAGGATGAAGGAAACGAATTAATTAAGAAGCACATTACTTTGACCGTTCTTCGAAGAAAAAAGTAATTTTGACCTGATTTATCAATAAGAAAAACACAAAAATGGATCATAAGGAATTTTTAGAATCGTTGGTTTGTCCACTAACCGGCGGCACACTCACTATTGCCGAAGACGGCAAAACACTAACCAGTACGGATGGTGTTATTTATGAAGTAGGAGAAACAGGCATTGTTAACATGTTGTATCCAAAGGAATTACTTCCGGGAGATGCAAGAGAACAATATCTTTATGATCAGGCTTTTCTTCGTTATGATAAAGGTGTTTCATGGGTTTTTGAAACCCTGAACCATTCAGATGAAGCGGCAACCCGCAAGTTTTTTATTGATCTGATGGAATTGGAACCGGGTATGACAGCACTTGAAGTTGGTGCAGGAACTGGTAAAGATTCCGCACTTATACTGGATAAAGTAAGGCCGGGTGGAACCGCTGTTTTGTCTGATTTATCTCCAAACATGCTTAAACTGGCTCAGGAAAAACTTTCCACAGAGGATGTAAATGTTCATTATTTCCTTGGAAACGGTTCTTATCTTCCTTTTCCTGACGATACTTTTGATGCCGTTTTCCATTTTGGCGGAATCAATACATTTTCGGAAAGAAAGAGAGCTTTTGATGAACTGACACGCGTTGTTCGTCCTGGTGGAAAAGTTGTAGTTGGTGATGAAAGTGTAGCACCATGGTTAAGGAATACACCAACCTATGCCACTTTATTAAAAGCAAATCCACTATTCCGTGCCGAGGTGCCAATAGAAGACGTTCCTGTAAATATTGAAAATTTCAAATTGCATTATGTTTTTGGAAATGCTTTCTATATCATGGAATACAGGGTAACAGCCAAAGCACCAGAAGTTGATATTGACCTGCCAATCCCAGGGAAAGATTTTGTAGATAACTGGAGAGTAAGAGCAGAGAAGGCAGTTGATTAATAGTGGTTTTGAGCTTTGCTTTAATCAGGTAAAACTTTTAAATAAATCAACTCAAATAATTAATGAAGGCTGACTTTGTACAGCTAACCATTTACCAAAAACTAAATAAAAATGTGGGTTAAAAAAGGAGTCGTATACAAACCTGACGGAAGCCTGGCTCATAGCCTCTCTCATGCTCAGGTTCCATACGCATATAAACATAAAGATTTCTTACGCATCTATTTTTCTTCACGTGATGCAAGCGGACAATCCCGTCCGACATTTATTGATGTAGATTATGAAGATCCTAAAAAGATTCTTTACATACACGACAAACCCATTCTTGAACTAGGCGGACCGGGAGAATATGATGAAACCGGCGCGATGCCTTCTTGGTTCGTGGATATGCCCAATGGTGAAATGTGGCTGTATTACACCGGCTGGAACCGTACCTGGAATTCTTACCGACTCTCAATGGGACTGGCCGTCAGTAAAGACGGTGGATTGTCATTTACAAAAATGTTTACCGGCCCGATCATGGATCGCAGCATTCAGAATCCGATCTGGGCAGCACAACCTTCTGTACTTCGTGAAGAAGACGGAACCTGGCGGATGTGGTATATTTCGGGCCATAAATGCGAATACATTCACGGTTATCCCGAACCTTATTATCGTGGACAATCTGCTGTTTCAAAAGATGGGGTTCACTGGGAAATCAGCGATGTTCCTACTCTGGAGTTTGATGATTTCTTACATGCCGTAGGCCGTCCAAGCGTTTTTAAGGAAGACGGAATCTATAAAATGTATTATTCATACCGCCATTCAAGAGATTACCGGACAGACCGTAACCAAAGTTATCGTTTGGGCTATGCCGAGTCGGCAGATGGTACTAACTGGGAACGTAAGGATAATCTGGTTGGAATAGCAAAATCGGAAAATCCGGAAGATTTTGATTACCAGATGATTAATTATGCCAATTATTACGAACATAATGGCAAAAAATACTTGCTTTATAACGGAAATGGATTCGGGGCAGCCGGATTTGCTTATGCAGTCTGGGAAGATTAACATTAGTTACTGATTTCCGTCATTAATTTGATTGCTGATACGTTATACTTTTGGAGGTAAAATGTCTTCTAAAAAATTAATTATATTATGAGCACACTTCGTGAACAGTTTAATAAGGATGGTTACGTGCTTCTCAGAAATTTTCTGGATAAGGAAGAAATAAATAAAATTTATCTGGAAGCACGCAAAATATTCGCAACCCAGATCAAACATGTTACCGGCAAACCGGTCGATATTGATGACCGCGATGTTTTCGAAAATGCCATGTTTGAATTTTTCGAAAAAGATTTCAATGCCTTTGTCAATACAGGAAAAACAGTACAGCATACTTTTTCACTTCACCGCTTAGGGCTTGATCCCAAAATTGAAAACTTATTAAAAGAAGCAGGACTGTCCAATCCGATCATTGGTGCGCGTGCGGCGATGCAATTTAATAGTCGTTTTTTATCCAAAGATGGCAGCAAGCACTGGAAACTGGATGCTCACCAGGATTGGCGTACAGGACAGGGTTCTCTGGACAGTGCCGTAATCTGGTTTCCGATGGTCGATGCGGGAGCAGAAATTGGTGCTTTACAAGTAATTCCAGGCAGCCATAAAACTGGTTTGCAGCATTCAAATACCTCTGGTTACCAAGGCGGAATTACAACTACACTAAAAGAAGAGGATTTTGTACAAACGGAATTTAAAGTGGGGGATATTGTGCTGTTTTCGGCATTTCTGATACATCAGTCCGGAAATAATATTACCCGGAATATCCGCTGGTCGGTACAATTGAGATATAATAATCTGGATGAACCTACATTTATAGAGCGGGGTTATCCGATGGCTTATATTTACAAACCTGAAACTGAACTTGTTACACCAGATTTTCCAAGTACAGATCAATTACAGGACGTGTTCAGTTAAAATGCATAAAACTATTTTTCAAGAGCTATCAAAATGCTAAAATGCTGAGCGGAGTCGAAGTGCGGGTCGTATCGCTTGCACTTCGACTCAGTTCTGTGTGACAATGCGTAGCAGTTTGACAGCTCCTTTTATATTATGAAAGCTTCTGTTTGTGTCCCGGCATATAATCACGAAAAATACATTGCTCAAATGCTGGATGGCGCCTTGATGCAGCAAACTACATTCCCTTTTGAAATTGTTATAGGTGACGACGCTTCTTCGGATAATACGCAGGCCATTATTCAGGAATATATTGACAAAAATCCAGGACGGATTCGTGCTTTTTTACATACAGAGAATCAGGGCCCAAAAGAGCCGCGTGAATTTGCGGGCCGGAATAATGTGCTGCAATTATTAAAAGCATGCAAAGGTGAATACGTGGCTATGTGCGAAGGTGACGACTACTGGACAGATCCGCTCAAACTCCAAAAACAAGTCGATTTCCTGGATTCTCATCCTGATTATGTCATCTGTCATCACAATGCAGAAGTAATTTATGAAGATGGAACAGCCAGCCATTTATTTAATAGTCCGGACCAGAAACTGACTTCAAACATTGAAGATATACTGGAAGATAATTGGTTTATGGCTACGGCAAGCTGGCTTTACCGTAATTATTTCCTTAACAATGACTTTGCCGACTGGCATGCCAAAGCAGCAGCGGGTGACTGGGCTGTTGTAATACAATTAGCGGCACATGGCAAAATAGGTTATCTGCCAGAAACAATGGGAATTTACAGGAAACATAGTGCAGGACTAAGTAACGTTCATGCGCAGGCCAATGCCCGTTTTTGGCTGAACAGAAAAGAAATGTTTGAGAATGTAAACCAATGGCTTGATTATCGTTACAATGAAACCATTCAAAGAACGCTTACAAAATACGTTTCGCATCTTTCAAAAATGGAAAAAATTGGCAGTCCGGATTAATAATATTTAATTTGCATTCTTTTTACCACTCTCATCTACATGAAGCTAAGCATCGTAATACCAGCATATAACGAGGAAGAATCGATATCAGAAACTTTAAGATCCCTTCACAGCACCTTAAATAAGTACAATATACCTCATGAAATCTGTGTCACGAATGATAATTCAAAAGATGGCACAGCAAAAGTTCTCGATGCGCTTTCTATTGAAATTCCGACACTGATATATTACACCAATCCTGGTCCAAATGGATTTGGCTATGCGGTAAGATACGGGCTTGAACGCTTTACCGGTGATTGTGTAGCTGTATTCATGGCTGATATGTCGGACGATCCGGAGGATCTGGTAAAGTATTATTTCAAAATGCTGGAGGGCGATTATGACTGCGTATTTGGATCACGTTGGGAAAAAGGGGGAAAAGTAGTAGACTATCCTGCTTTGAAAAAAACCATTAACCGTGTTGCTAATTTTATCGTGCGTATGCTCATGGGTATAAAATACAATGATACAACCAACGCATTCAAACTTTATAAAAGGGAAACGATTGAAGGTATCAAACCTTTTCTTGCCCCGCATTTCAATCTGACAATCGAGCTGCCATTGAAAGCTATGGTTCGCGGTTATAACTATGCAGTAGTTCCCAATAGCTGGACCAACCGTAAATATGGTGAATCTAAGCTTAAAATAAAGGAAATGGGCAGCAGATATTTTTTTATCCTGATGTACTGCCTGATCGAAAAATATTTTTCACAAGGCGATTTTATGAAAAAAACAACTGCACCAAAGAAGGAAGTGAGCAGATAAGTAAGGGAGCGGTCCGCCGCTCATTTATTTAATCCATTCCTGAATAAACGTCATTTTATGAGCGAGGTAAGATACACCGAGTCCCCATAAGATGGCGCTGATAGACATCCAAAGAAATATTGCGGATCTCGGAACTCTGAACGCTACCGCAAGAAGCGGGCCGAAAATGGGTGTGAAAAGCGGAGGAGTCAAAAATGCGATTCCTATAATACCAAACTTCTTCCAGATATTAACTGCCATACGGTTGGTTTTGCTAAACTTTTTAGGCGGGGCTTTACGATACTTTTTAACAAGTGCCTGTACGCCTTTTCCAGCATAAGTAAACAGTAAGACACTGAACATCATCCCTATTGCAGAACAAATGGCAGTCTCCATCCATGTCAGTTTTAATATCACTCCTGTAATCGGACCTCCGAAAAATTTAAGGGTGCTGGCCATAGCCACGGAAAAATACTTAAGAAATTCGGATTTCATCTAGACTTTTACTTGAATCATATCTGAAGCAAAACGTCTTGCAGCTTCATTTGTTTGAACGTAATCGAAATACGTCGGGTTCTGTACAAAATTTATTCTGGCTACGGTTTCAATAATAATATCGGAAATTTCAAGAAATCTGATTTTATCTTGGAGAAAAGCATCAACGGCTACTTCATTTGCTGCATTAACAATACAGGCAGCATTCCCTCCTTTTTCCAATGCCCGATAAGCAACAGCAAGATTCCGGAAAGTTTCCAGATCAGGTTTCTCAAAAGTTAATGAAGGGAAATCTGCAAAATCAAGCCTTGGAAAGTCAGATTTAAGCCTGTGAGGATAATGAAGTGCATATTGAATGGGCAATTTCATATCAGGCAAACCCATTTGAGCCTTAATACTTCCATCACCAAACTGAACCATTGAATGCACAATACTTTGAGGATGCACAATCACATCAATTTGCTTCGGAGTTAGATCAAATAACCATTTTGCTTCAATGACTTCCAGGCCTTTGTTCATTAACGTGGCAGAGTCGATGGTAATTTTGGCTCCCATCGCCCAGTTTGGATGTTTGAGAGCCTGCTGTTTAGTTACTGAAGTAAGAAATTCACGATTTTTTCCACGAAAAGGGCCACCAGATGCAGTCAGAATAATTTTTTCAATCTCGTTTTCAGATTCTCCTGCCAAACATTGAAAAATAGCTGAATGCTCCGAATCGACAGGATAAATACTAACATTGTATTCCTTCGCCAGACCCATGATCAGCTCTCCGGCTACGACCAATGTTTCTTTATTGGCGAGCGCAATATCTTTTCCTGATTTTATTGCATGAATCGTTGGCAACAATCCCGAATAACCAACCATAGCCGTTAAAACGGTATCAATAAAATCCGATTCAACTACCGAAACCAAAGCTGAGTCACCGCTGTAGACTTTTATCAAAAAACCGGAAAGGGCGGAGTTTACTTTGTCGTATAGTGCTTCGTTACCAATAACAACTTCTTTTGGAAGAAATTTTATTGCCTGCTCTATCAGCAGGTCTGCATTATTTTGTGCGGTAAGTACCTCTACTGAAAAAGTCTGAGGATTTGCTGCTATTACTTCAAGTGCCTGTGTTCCAATCGAGCCGGTCGAACCTAAAATGGCTATTCTTTTCTTTATCATAAAAATTCATTCATTTAATAACCGGACTGGAATGGTTAATTTTAATCAGTTCATCCGCAATCTTTCGGTCATTTGACAGTCTTGGCATTTTATTTTGCCCGCCGAGCTTTCCGTTAGCCCGCATATAATCAATAAATGAATTTTTGCGTAAAGGAACCATTACAAGTTGCCGTAAAATATTTCCTTTAATCAAATCGTCATAATATACATTCAATTCCGTCAGTCTGCCGTCTATATCTTTTACAAATTGCTCGATATTAACTGGCCTTGTAGCAAATTCCACCAGCCATTCATGATACGGAAGACCACCCTGCGATGGCGTTACCATTGGCGCAACTGTAAATTCCACAACCTCCGTTTCGGGATGGCGTTCCATAGCATAACGCAGTGCTTTTTCAATTTCCTCGCCAATGACATGTTCACCAAATGCAGAAATAAAATGTTTAATCCTGCCCGTTACCAGAATTCTATAAGGATTCACCGATACAAATCTTACTGTATCTCCCAGAGAATAGCCCCATAAACCCGCATTGTTGTTGATGATCATGGCATAATTCCGGCCAGTTTCTACTTCACCAATGGATAACCGTTTAGGCTTTTCATCAAAAAAGTTTTCGGTCGGAATAAACTCGTAGAAAATTCCGGTATTCAAAAGCAATAGCAGCCCTTCTTCTTCCTGTGAATCCTGATAAGCAAAAAAACCTTCTGAGGCCGGATAGAGTTCTATCGAATCAATGCGTTTGCCGATTGATTCAAAAAGTTTGGCACGGTATGGTTCAAAGTTCACTCCCCCATAAATAAAAAGGGAAAAATCAGGAAATACGTCTTTTATCTTTTTTCCGGTCCGGGCCGTAATCCTGTCAAAATACATCTGTACCCATGGTGGAATACCGGAAATCAGCGACATAGGCTGGTCTATCGTTTCATCAATGATCCTGTCCAGCTTCGTTTCCCAGTCTTCAATACAATTGGTTTCGTAACTCGGCATTTGATTGGAACGCAGATATGCCGGTACATGATGATTGGAAATACCAGATAAACGGCCGGTTAATACACCGCCTGTTTCAGTTAAAACCGGACTTCCTGACAGAAAAATCAATTTATTATCGAGAAACTGAGCTTTACCAGTTTCAGCAATGTAGCTTAATATGGCATTTCGGGCCGAAGAGATGTGGTTCGAAATAGAATCTTTTGAAATAGGAATATATTTTGTCCCGGAAGTAGTACCCGATGTTTTAGCGAAATACAATGGTTTTCCAGGCCATAATATATCATTTTCACCTTCCTTTATTTTATTGATATATGTTTTTAAATCCTCGTAGTCATTTACCGGAACTGCACGTTGAAAATCGGCATACGACCGTATGTCCTTAAAATTATGATCTTTGCCGAATTGGGTATCGGCAGCTTTTTTCACAAGTTTTTCACGCCATTCCTCCTGGATTTCCATACTTCTGGAAATCCATTCCTGCTGTTGTGTTACAATATATTGAGCCAAAGGCTTACTCAAAAGTGCTTTAATTCCCATAGTAAAAACAAAGGTACACAGGATTTGTAAATTCTATTCCAAACGAAGGTTTATGGACAGTTTCGGGCCTGAAAATGAAGGCAAAAGTGAATTTTAGTAAATGCCTTTGTTTGTGGGTAATAATCCGTAATTTTGCACACCTGAAATCAAAGGGAGGGTAAATTTTAAAAATAAATATGGGATTGTTTGATTTTTTGACAAGCGACATAGCGATAGATTTAGGGACTGCTAATACCCTGATCATCCATAAAGATACAGTAGTTGTTGATGAGCCTTCGATTATAGCCATGGATAAAACCACTGGTAAAGTGTTAGCGATAGGACATACGGCTATGCAAATGCATGAGAAAACGAATGAAAATATAAAAACAATCCGTCCGCTTAAAGATGGTGTGATTGCCGATTTTACTGCTGCAGAAATGATGATAAGAGGTATGATCAAGATGATTGATACCGGAAGTCGTTTTTTTACTCCCTCACACCGTATGGTGGTTTGTATTCCTTCGGGCATTACAGAGGTTGAGAAACGGGCAGTAAAAGACTCCTGTGAGCATGCAGGGGCCAAAGAGGTTTATATGGTTCATGAACCTATTGCAGCTGCCATAGGAATTGGAATTGACATCACCCAGCCAAATGGCGTAATGATCGTTGACATCGGTGGTGGTACCACAGAGATCGCCGTCATTGCATTATCCGGTATCGTATGTGAACAGTCCGTTCGTATTGCCGGCGATGTTTTTACCAGGGATATTGTAGATTACATGCGCCGCGAACACAATCTGCTGATTGGTGAACGTTCTGCTGAATTAATAAAAATGGCTATCGGATCTGCTTCTCCGGAGCTGGAAGTTGCTTTGGAAGATTATCAGGTACGTGGCCGGGATTTGATGACCGGGATTCCAAAAGAAATCAGGGTAACTTATAGTGAGATTGCTTACTCGCTTGATAAATCTATTTCTAAAATTGAAGAAGGTGTAATGAAAGCCCTGGAGATTTCTCCTCCTGAACTTTCGGCAGATATTTTCAAAAACGGAATCTGGCTTACCGGTGGTGGTGCATTGATACATGGTCTTGACCGTCGTATTTCTCAGAAAACCAAGTTACCTGTACACATTGCTGATGATCCGTTAAAAGCGGTTGTAAAGGGTACAGGAGAAGTCCTGAAAAACCTGGAACTGTACAAACCTGTATTGATTTCGTAGTAAAGGGTCGTTCACATTCTATCAATTACAAATTGATAGAATGTGTGTGAACGTTTTTAGCCAATGCTTCAACTCGTTGATTTCGTTGTCCGGAATCGTTTCTTTTTGGTATTTGTCCTGCTGGAAGTTCTCAGTGTATGGTTGATTGTGCGCAACAATTCATATTGGGGAGCTACGTACTTTAATACCTCTAATTACTACGTTGCAAAAACACTGGCTCTTTCCAATTCTGCCAAAGAATATACCAAACTAGGGGAAATAAATTCTGATCTAGCAAATGAAAATGCGCGTCTGCATTCAATGGTAGCAATTCTCTCCCAAAAGAACCCAACCGATGCACCTGCCGGATATATTCCTGATTCTCTTTTCGCAGCCAGATTTACGTATACCGTAGCTAAGGTAGTTGATAATGAGACTACTAACACAAACAATGTAATCACAATTGACAAGGGTTCGGCTGACGGTATCAAACCGGGGATGGGTGTTATTTCGGCAACCGGCGTAGTAGGTAAAGTACGCTTTTGTTCTGAAAATTATTCTGTCATTACATCCATCTTACATTCTCAGTTCATGGTGTCGTCCAAGCTCGTTCGCAGCAATGAAATTGGATATGCAAAATGGCCGGGAAAAGATCCTAATTTCATTGATCTGGTAGACGTATCAAAATATACAAAAGTTTTTAAAGGTGATTCGGCAGTAACCTCAAACCAGAACTCCGTTTTTCCTCCCGGAATTATGGTTGGTAAAGTCGAAAGCGTTGCCGTACACCCCGATCAGACTTTTTACAATATTGTACTTCGCCTTTCAACAGACTTCCGGAATCTTTCCTATGTGTATGTGGTACAAAATCAACAACTTGGGGAGCAGGAAGCACTTAAATCACTTATAGAAGAGCGAAAATGAGTTTACGTGAAGCCATTCAATATTCTTTAATGATTTTGCTGTATCTGTTTCTGCAGATTTTTTTTATGCGGAATCTGGTGTTATTCAATTATGCATTTTGTTTCATTTATATTGCTGGAATTCTACTGCTTCCGGCTGATATCAACCGCATGTATCTGCTGCTTATTGGCTTTGCAACAGGTTTTACAATAGATGTTTTTTCCAACACCTTTGGCATGCACGCTTCGGCAACTGTAATGATTGCATATCTCCGTCCTTTTTTAATTCAGTACCAAATGGATGCAAAAGGCTCTGAACGTGCAGAAGTAGGAATCCGTTCCCAGGGATTTGGCTCTTTTCTCGGATATATACTGCCACTTATTTTTATACATCATACCATGTTATTTCTCATGGAGATGAATAATTTCAGTATGATTTTGTACACCATGCTTCGTATTGCAGCCAGCACTTTGTTCACAACAATTTTAATTGTCATTCTGGAACTATTTTCTAAAAGGTAGCATGACAATTTGACTGACATAGATTAATTGGCTCGTTATTTGATGTACATACATGAATACATTATGAGAAAAACTCAACATTTAATGTTTGCCGGAAAGTAAATTTTTAAAAACATTAAATTTTTTATCATGAAATAATGGCTGTGCAACAGTTCCCAAAGGCCGTTCATTAAATTTTAATTTGTACCATTTGGAGCTGTTATTAATCTTTGTAAATTCAGCATTCCTATGTTAGTTGCCATGTCAGAGACGCTCACGAATAATGAATACACGGATGATCTTCGCTATGAAGTTTTCAATCGTGAATTCATGCCACACATTGATTCCATGTATAACTTCGCCTTTCGTCTTACTATGGACGAAGACGATGCAAATGACCTGGTGCAGGACACATACTTAAAGGCATTCCGCTTCATTTCTTCTTTTGAACAGGGTACCAATGCTAAAGCATGGCTTTTTCGTATCCTGAAGAATAGTTTTATTAACGACTACCGTAAAAAAAGTAAAGAGCCTTCTAAGGTAGATTATCAGGAAGTAGAAACCACTTATAATTCAGAAGAGGCTTCGGATACTACGTATACGGTGGATCTTCGTGCTGATGCAGTACAGGAACTGATAGGTGACGAGGTTGCAAATGCATTGAACGCTTTACCGGTTGACTTCCGTACTGTAATTATTCTTTGTGATATTGAAGGATTTACCTATGAAGAAATGGCCAAAATCCTGGACATTCCAATTGGTACTGTACGGTCGAGATTACACCGCGCACGTAACCTTTTGAAAGAGAAATTGAAAAATTATGCGAGTTCAATGGGATATGATTCTTAGGTTGTGAAACTTTTTTTAAGGCGTAAGTGGTTATAGTGTACAACTGTACATAATATTCCATTATTCTTTTTATCATTTCTGGTAATGAATGCATCATTGAATACGCCTTCTGTGACAGAAGAAGCGCAAAAGCAACCCATGAAGCTAAATTGTGAGCATCATGCTGAATGTATGAAAATTATTCAGTCCATTTTGGACGATGAAGCCACAGATGCAGAGAAGGATCATTTTAGAGATAATATGGAAAAGTGTATCCCTTGCATTGAAGCTTACAGGTTAGAAAAATGCATTAAGGATTCTCTTAGTATCAAGCTCGAAAAAAAACCTTGTCCGAAAAATATTCTGGATACTATTATTTTAAAAATAAACAGTTAATACTGTTCGCGTGAAAGGTAAGCTTATTATATTTTCTGCTCCCTCAGGTTCCGGAAAGACAACAATTGTCCGGCATTTATTAAAAAAATATCCTTCTCTTCTTGCATTTTCTGTGTCTGCATCCACCCGGGAGCAGCGAGCACATGAAATTCATGGAAAAGATTATTATTTCTTACCAAAAAAAGAATTCCGTCAGCGCATAGCTGATAACGAATTTGCTGAATGGGAGGAAGTGTATGCAGGAAATTACTATGGAACTTTCAAAACAGAAATTGAAAGGCTCTGGAGTGAAGGAAAGCATGTACTTTTTGATGTAGACGTAAAAGGCGGATTAAAATTAAAGGAAATTTACAGAGAACGTTCACTGGCAATATTTGTGAAGGTTTCTTCAGAACAGGAAATTATCCGCCGCTTAAGTGAAAGGGGTACAGAAACTGAAAAATCATTGGAAACCCGCCTTGGTAAAGTCCGTTATGAACTAAGTTTCGAGGATAAATTTGATGTAGTTCTCATTAATGATGATCTGGAAGAAACGTTAAAAAGGGCAGAAGAAATGGTGATGGATTTCATTGAATCATGAAAATCGGCCTTTTTTTGGATCATTTAACCCGATTCATATTGGCCATTTAATTATCGCCAATACGATGGCAACTTCCACGGACCTTGAACAGATCTGGTTTGTTGTCAGCCCCCAGAACCCATTCAAAAAAAATAACAGTTTATTGCACGAATTTGACCGGTATGATCTGGTCCAGCGTGCTATTTCTGATAATTCACTTCTAAAAGCCACAGATGTTGAATTTCATATGCCAAAACCCAGCTATACTATTGACACGCTGATTAGGATTCAGGAAAAATTTCCGCAGCATGAATTCAAATTGATTATGGGAGAAGACAATTTGGCACAATTCCCGAACTGGAAGAACCATGAAAAAATCCTGGAATACGTAGGCCTATATGTTTATCCCAGGCCAGGTGCACAAAGCCACCGTTTTAAGGATCACAAGGCTGTCAAATTTGTTGAGGCACCATTACTTGACATTTCGGCTACTTATCTCAGAGCATGCCTGAAAAAGGGTATTTCAATACGGTATATGGTTCCGGAGTCAGTAGAGCAAATGATCAGGATTAAGAAGTTCTATTTGTGAGTGCCGTTTAGGGTCTTTTTTAAACACCTCATTCTATCATCACCATGTTCAGGCAATTTGCTATCTCCCGGTTTGTAATTGGCTTTATTATTTTTGTGCTGACTTACATGGTGGCTACTTTATCGTACGACACCTTTTTTCATGTACTTACAGCGGGCATGTTTGTGCTTCATTTATACATAATGAGAGAAATACGAAAAGGCCATGATGAAGAACTGGACAGAAAAGATTTGGAATGTGAAGAAAAACTTCGGGAAGCCCATGAACTGCTTTATCAAAAAGAGGAAGAATATGAGTTGCTTGTGCAGAGTATGATAAAATCAGATCCGGATGAAGATTGAACAAAATCACAACGGCCTTTCCTGATAAGTAATTTCTGATAATAACCCGACTGCATTGAATTTCAAGATTACTTTTTTTGCTTTTGACTTCAATTTCATGTCATCACATTGAGGGCCTTTTTCTAAAAAATACACGTAAAATTTCTGATTGCGCTCACCAAGCTGGTGGATATCCGGCCGGCCAAGAATTGTACCGACATCATCAATGAATTTTCCCATTAGCTGCTTTTGTTCAGCTTTAAAGTCTTCGGTTACGGCAGTTCTTCCACCTTCGCATCCGCCACGGTCTCCTCGCCATTTTTTAAGGTCTAAACGGCCTAGTTTATCTGGTTGCGAGGTGCAGCTACCTAATATGAAAAAGCTAAAAATAATAATCCACCGTGTCATTGTACTCTGTTTAATCGTTAATCAGTAGCGAATCTAATCATATAATTAACAGCGATGAAAAATTTAGTTTACTTGTTATTGCTTTTTTTACCTGCTATTGCATCCTATTCCCAACCCAGCTATACCCAGCCTGCAGATGCAATGGACTGTTCAAATATATTTTTTAAAGCCCTTCTGGAAGAAGACCACGCTATACTTGAAAGTTTATTGTCGAACGATTTCTCTATTTCAGGTTTTCAGGGACAAGAAGTTGACCGAAACTTTATTCTTCAATCGGTAACACGAGGCTATTTACGGATCGATTCAGGAATGTTGTCCGGAAGCCGGGCACGAAACTATGGTGATGTAGGTGTAATTACAGGAACTTGGAGCGCGCGAGGGCAGCTTCCAGAACAATAGTTTCCAAAATGATCTCACTTATATGGTTGTTTGTGTAAAATCAGGAGGAAACTGGAAAGTTTCTGCGGTTCAGTTTACGCCCGTCAGATAATTACTATAAAGTCATGAAAAAGGGAGAAACCAGAACCGGCTTCTCCCTTTTTCTATTTCTTAGAAATTATTCTATTCTAAACATTCATCAAAGACTCACGACGACGCATTTTCCCGGCTGGAATACCGAACATCATTTTGAAACGGCGGCAGAAATAGGCAGTGTCTTTGTAACCAACATCAGAACCAATTGCACGGATACTTTTCTTAGATGTACGAAGCAGATCTACCGCTTTTTCCATACGCTGATATTCAATATAATCCTGAGGATTGATACCAGTCAGCATCTTAAAATATTGGCCGACGTAATCTTCAGAAACATTGGCAACATTGGCCAATACTTTGTTAGAAAGATCGCCACCTAGATTGTCTTTGATATAGGCAAAAATGTCAATCAGACGCGGATCTTTAAAGTAAGTACTGTTTGTTACCAATTGCTCAACAAACAGCTTGTTTTTAAGGATATAGCGAATGATCTCAATTACAACTTCTTCCGTTTTTATTTTAATGATGCGACCTTTTCCTGGCGTATCAAGCATATCCTCAGAAAGGATCTGATTGATAGTCGCAGCAATCTGGTCATCTCTTTTAATCAGAAAAGGAGGTACATCCAGAGAAGTAAAAAAGTTAACCGTATCGAAAACTTTTGCTTCAAAAGAAATCAGACCAAATGAATTCGGAAGTTTACCGATTAAAGCCGGATCATGGCCCGCCTCGATATAATTATCACGGTTGGTCAAAAATTCTTCGTTCGATACAGTTTTGGAACTTTGCGTATTACCATAGGTAACTGTCGCATGTTTACCGCCGGGAATAAAAAGCATATCGCCCTCTTCCACTTTATGCGATTCATCTGATCCAAAGGAAACTTCTCCATCGTACAAAATTGTTAAAGAATTTTGTACGTCGTAAAAGTTTTTGATTGTAATAGGTTGTAAAATCCTTATGTGACGGGCTTTTACAAATTTCACCCCCAACGACTCAATAATCTTATTATAATCTTCCATCTTGTATATATTTAGCGGCCTAAAAAGCCTTTCAATCTAATTTTGTACAAATCTAATAAATTGTACAAAACTAATACAAGTATATTTTAACAAAAAAGTGAAAAAAAGTGATATTTTGGTATGAAATTAGTCCAACATTAAGAATAAAATAGACGTGATGACCAAAATAGGATCATTTTAGCAGTTCCCTGGCAATTACGAGTTTTTGGATTTCAGAGGTACCTTCATAAATCTGGGTGATTTTTGCATCCCTCATATGCCTTTCAACATGATATTCTTTTACATATCCGTAACCTCCATGTATTTGAACTGCTTCGGTTGTAACCCACATGGCTATATCAGATGCAAAAAGCTTGGCCATAGCGGCGGCTTTTATGTAATCTTTTCCCTCATCTTTTAATCTTGCAGCTTTATAAACCAGCATTCTTGCAGCTTCTATGCGGGTGGCCATGTCTGACAATTTAAACTGGATTGCCTGGTGTTCGCTGATCGGTTTACCAAATGTTTTTCTCTCTTTGGAATATTTCAGAGCAAGCTCAAAAGCTCCGGCTGCAATTCCCAAAGCCTGTGCAGCAATTCCAATACGGCCGCCGTTCAAAGTGCTCATGGCAAACTTGAAACCCGATCCATCTTCCCCTATCCTGTCCTCTTTAAGCACCTTCACGTCGGAAAACATAAGAGTGTGCGTATCAGATGCACGGATTCCCATTTTGTCTTCTTTTCTGCCAACAGCAAAGCCTTCAACTCCTTTTTCAACTATAAAAGTATTAATTCCTTTGTGTTTTTTTTCAGGATGTGTCTGAGCAATAACAAGGCAAACAGATGAAGTATTACCGTTGGTGATCCAGTTTTTGGTTCCGTTCAATAAATAATGGTCTTCCTTTTCAATGGCCGAAGTGTGTTGTGAAGTAGCATCTGAGCCTGCTTCCGGCTCCGAAAGACAAAATGCGCCAATGATTTCTCCGGATGCTAATCTGGTCAGATATTTTTGTTTTTGCTCATCACTTCCATATTCCTGCAAACCCCAGCATACCAGAGAATTATTTACAGACATGATGACACCTGCTGATGCATCAATTTTAGAGATTTCCTCAATGGCAATAGCGTATGCCAATGTATCCATGCCGCCTCCGCCATAATCCGGAGACACCATCATACCCATAAAACCCATCTCTCCCATTTTACGGAGCAGATTAGCATCAAATTTTTGTTCGTTATCCCTTTCAATCACGCCAGGCAAGAGATCATTTTGGGCAAAATCCCTGGCTGCTTCCTGAACTGCCCTATGTTCTTCACTTAAATTAAAATCCATCCCGGTTAACTGTGAAGTATGTGACATAGGCCTGGTTTATTTATAAAATGAGAGTTTTCAAAAATAACTGTTAAAATAATGTTATGCAAGCATACCAATTTTCAATTCGTTAAAACTTGGACACTCTACGTATTTAGAAAAAAAGAAGTCTTAAGTTTGCGGCTTAATTCATTAGGAGATATTTGATTCAAAATCAACACACTTTATTAGTATTACAAATTTCACATGCCCGTTCTTACTATTTTTTATTTAAAGCTGGTTATAAATCTGGGACTGACATTGGGAATACTCTGGACGATCAGCCAATCAGGTCTTTTTTCCAAATGGCAGATTGAAAAGGATAAACTGATTTTTTCCCTTGCATTCATACTATTGCGCCTGATTCCCTGGATAGGCATTTTTCTAATCATTAATGAAGATCCCAGGGGAGATATTCCATTCTTTTTTTACAAAGCCGAAGCAGCGAAAAAAGGTGGATTCGTTTACCGGGATTTCTGGTCCTATCATGCTCCATTATTTGCATATATCATTAGTTTACCGGTGTGGATCTGGCACAATTCCCGTGCCATTGTTTTGTTTATGGTATTGATAGAAACCGGAATTTTATGGCTCACGTACCAGACTTATAAAGCAAAAAGTACAAAAGCACTTCAGCTGGCAGTTATATATCTGATGCTTCCGGCAGCTTTCATGTATATTCTTGTCGACGGACAGGAGGAAGTCTGGTTCTGGGGAGCAGCTTTACTAATATGGAGATATACGATTAAGAAAAATGAAAATTACGAGATCGGTGTTGGATTGCTTTATGCACTCACTTTACTAACTATTAAGGTAACCTTTATCTTTCTTTTACCAGCACTGTTGGTTGTAGTAAAAAAGCCCATCAAAATGCTGCTTACCATGGCTTTAATAGGCATTCCGGCCGTAGGATTTCTTTATTGGCAGATCGGTGATCTTTTTTTAATGCCCATACAGCATACAGAACAGCTTATGACACCTAATTTATTTTCAATAAGCCGTCCGTGGGTTGAAATGATTTTTCATATTAATGAAAAAAAATCTACTCTCATTAACTGGATCGGCCTGTTGTTCACAGTTTTCGTTCCCGCATATATGGCTTACAAAGCGCGCCACAGACATATTAATGAAATTTTACCAGGCATATTTATAGCATGTTTCGTATGTATGATGATCTTCCAGGCCAGTGCAATGGGTGCTTATGTAATTGCCTATCTGATGGCCGTTCTTTTTGAAATTATTGATATCCGTAAAGCAAAACACGTGGCGGTACTTATTGCACTCAATTGGCTGACCGTCGTGCAGCCTTTTATATGGGTATATATCAAACAGCCTGCTTATACTTCCCTGGGAATGTTTAGCAACACATCCTACTTGTTTGAGTACTGCCTTCAGGTTTTAAATGTATTGTGTTTTTTCTGGATTTTGCGTGAAACATATCGCAAAGTGGTTATTAATCAAACCATTGCATTAGCATGAGTGTAGTTTTAGCAAAAACCGGCATTAGCCTTGCCTCGCTGATATTACTGGCCATCATGCTTTATAAAAGAGGACCGATCACATCATGGCTGGAGACTAAACCTGCAAAAAGGACATTGGCTGTAGGCTGGGTTTTGTTTCGGTTATTGCCATTTATTGCCATTTATCTGATAGCTGGCCTTGCTACCACTTCGGATGTAAACGGGTTTTGGGATGAAGCAAGCAAAGCTTCACAAGGACAAATTGTTTATCGTGATTTCTGGTCGCCATATTCTCCCTTATATGCCTATTTTTTAGGTATTTGGTTAAAAATCTGGTATGATCCGAAAATGATTGTGCTAACCATGGCAGTAATGGATGGTGTTGCTGTATTGGTTTCATGGCATTTCTTCCGTCCGTTCAAATCACGTGGTACCTTACTTTTCAGAGCACTGGTTTATTTCGTTTTACCTGGCTCATTAATTCTTTGTATTGTAGGCGCTCAGGAAGATGTCTGGATGTGGCTATTTGTGGTATTAGCTTATCTGGTACGTGAGCGCACAGTCAGAGTAGCATGGTATGCAATTATTCTGGCACTTGGTTTATTGACGACCAAAGCTATTTTCATTCTGATCCTGTTGCCGCTTTTTACACTGGAAAAGCAAAAGATCAGGCTTCTGGTACCTATGATTATCATTGGAATATTATCACTGGCTATTCTTTATCCGCTGGTTGGATGGGAGTTCACACAACCAATGGATGAAGCACAAACCCTGCGTGCTCCGAATATTCCATCCATTCTCAATCCCTGGTTTTTAAATCAGATTGGAGTTGGCGAAAAATTCTGGAACTGGATAGGACTTGTTACATCTCTCGGACTAGCTTGCCTGGCTGCCTGGCGCCTTCGTAATGCTGATTTCAGGATTATGCTTTCCCACGTTTGGGTGGTTTTGTATGCGACACTGATGATCGTACAGCAAAGTGCCTATAGCAATTACATTTTTCTGTTTCTGATTCCGCTCGTATTTTATATTATCAATTGGAACAGTCGTACGCAGGTGACACTACTTCTGATTTTCAACATATTATGCGTCGTTCATCCTTCCTATTGGTGGCGGCTTGGCATGCCTTGTTATATGACTCCCGCCGATCTTACTGCTTCATCCGAACTGCTGATTGATTATTTGATGCAGGTTAGTATAGTAATTCTTACAGGGTATTTTATCTGGCTGGCTTTTCCTAAAAAAGCCGTTTAACGTATTCGGATTCTTATTTAACTTACTTTAACAGAATCACTTTCCTGGCTGTAACTACTTTTGAAGATATCCAAAACCTTCAATATGCAGCCTGTTGATGACCATACCTTACGCGAACTTCAAATCATATCTGACCAGTACAAAGAAAGGTCTGTCCTCAATTTTTTTGATAAAACAAAATCGCTCGGTGGCCGGGATATGCTGAAAAGTATGATTAAAAATACCAGGCAAGACATTGCTGAAATACAGTCAGTCCAGGGATTGTTAAAAGCAATTTCCCAAAATATTGGTTCGTGGCAAATAAATGTTTCACGTGCTTATGTAGCCGCAGCAGAAAATTATTATGCAAGTAATATTGCACATACCATGTCACAGGATGCAATCCAGCATTGGTTTGAAACACTTATTTTTTCTTGGCGTCATCCAACCGAGTTTTATCATATACAAAGCGGACTGGCAGCAACGATCAGGGTTTTGATAGGATTACAGGAAATGATTTCCAGGCTGGAAGAGCATGAAATAACTGAAGAAATAAAAAATGATTTCAATTTTGTAACATCTTTTCTAAATGCTTTTGCCCTAAAATCTTTTCTTAAAACCAGCGATAAAGCACTTTCCAAACGGTCTGTATTCTATCTTGATTATTATTTCCGAAAACAGCATAAAAAGGAATTCAGAAGGATACTGGATATTTATTATAAACTGGATGCCTTCATGGCAATTGTCAAAACTTCCAATGAGCACGGACTTTCTTTCCCTGAATTCGTTTCAGATGAGACTTGTTTCGATGCTACACATCTATGGCATCCCTTAATTCCACACTCAGTAAAAAATAGTTTTTTCCTGAATGGCAACCCTGGTATATGTATCCTTACCGGCGCCAATACAAGCGGCAAAACGACTTTTTTAAAATCGTCCGGTATTGTTCTTTATCTGGCTCATTTGGGATGGCCGGTTCCTGCGCGAAGTCTCCGGCTTTCGTTTACAGATAGATTGTTTACTTCTATACATCTGTCTGATGATCTTATACTTGGTTACAGCCACTTTTATAATGAAGTAATGAGGATAAAAACAATAGCAGAAGCACTTCATAATGGTGAAAAATGTTTTGTAATAATTGATGAAATATTCAGAGGAACTAATCAGGAAGACGCACTATACTGTTCAAAAACTGTATTAAACGGGTTTTCCAATTATAAAGACTCCCTCTTTATTGTATCAACCCATTTGATGGAATTACTGGAAAGTTATGAGCAATCGGATTCTGTTTGTTTTCGGTGTTTCAAAACAAATATTACAGGTAATGATTTTCAGAATACTTTTCGTTTGGAGTCCGGCATTGCATTAGAAAAAGTAGGCAAACTTATTATGGAAAAAGCGGGTGTGCCCGAGTTATTGAAAATTGCTTATACATGAAAAAAGCCTCCATTTGCATGAAGGCCTGATCAAATATTTTTCCAAAATTATTTTACTCAATAGTATCAAATCCACAATAAGGCACCAAAACAGCCGGAATACGAACAGTTCCGTCTTCCTGCTGATTGTTTTCCAATAAAGCTGCAACAATGCGTGGCAATGCCAAAGCAGAGCCATTGAGCGTATGCAGCAACTGTGTCTTTTTTTCTGCTGTTTTGTAGCGGAGTTTAAGACGGTTTGCCTGGTAGTTTTCGAAGTTAGATACAGAACTGCATTCCAGCCAGCGCTCTTGTCCTGCC
Organism: Dyadobacter sp. NIV53; assembly: GCF_019711195.1. Lineage (NCBI taxonomy): Bacteria > Pseudomonadati > Bacteroidota > Cytophagia > Cytophagales > Spirosomataceae > Dyadobacter > Dyadobacter sp. NIV53. The sequence goes on along the minus strand of NZ_CP081299.1, from coordinate 3,896,319 downwards.
GACCAAACTTCAAAATCATACGTGAGTGCTGACGTAAAACCCATATCGCCGCCACACAAGCGTAAAATGCGGTATGGCAATTCCAGTTTTTCCAACAATCCCTTCACATGGTTTACCATCTCTTCCAGCGCTTTGTAAGATTCCTCTGGTTTATTAATCTGTACAATTTCGATTTTATCAAACTGATGCAGGCGGTTCAATCCGCGTACGTGTGCTCCCCAGCTTCCCGCTTCCCGGCGAAAACAAGGTGTATATGCCACATTCTTTACGGGCAAATCAGTTTCGGCAACAATTACATCACGGTACAGATTAGTGACCGGTACTTCGGCAGTAGGTATCAGATACAAATCGTCAGCAGCATCATGATACATCTGACCTTCTTTATCCGGTAACTGTCCGGTAGCAAAGCCAGAATCAGCATTGACTACGATTGGTGGCTGAATTTCAATATAACCTGCTTTGCCGGCTTCATCCAGAAAGAACGCAATCATAGCGCGCTGAAGGCGGGCCGCTTTTCCTTTATAAACCGGAAATCCTGCTCCTGAAATTTTATTTCCTAATTCAAAATCTATGATCGGAGCCAGATTTTTACCTAATTTTCTTATCAGTTCCCAATGTGGTAAAGCGCCGGCCGGCAGTACAGGTTTAGCTCCCTCTTCTAATATGTTGACATTATCTTCCGCTGTTCTGCCTTCCGGCACACTTTCGTGCGGCAGGTTTGGCAACTTCACAAGTTCATCAAGAAGCGTAGTTTCAATCTCCTTATGCTTCTCTTCCAATGCTTTGGAACGCTCTTTCAATAATACTGTATCAGCTTTAGAGGCCTCCGCCATCTCTTTCTGGCCGGATTTCATCAAAGCACCTATTTCTCTGGCTTTCGCATTGGATTCCGCCAAAACATTATCCAGTTCCTGCTGTGTATCACGCCTGATTTGATCGAGTTCAACAATACGGTCCACAGCTTGCTCAGCATTTTTGAAATGCTTTTTATTCAAACCTGCAATGGTGAGATCCTTATTATCGCGGATAAATATTGGTTGTAACATAAGCCATAAGGCACCAGTATGATTACTGGTAACTAAATTTAGAATTGTTGTTAATTTAAAAAGAAGAAAGTATCACGGCGCCGTAAAAATATCCTTCATTGCATCCTCATAATAAAACAGGCGCTCGTTCAGTACGTTTAATGCCTCAGATTTATATCTTGAATGAATAAGCAGCGATAAATTGTGTTCCGATGCACCATACGAAATCATTCGTATGGGTATATTTTTCATAGCTTCCAGTACTTTTAAAGCTATTCCTTCCTTATCAGCACTGAAATTTCCTACAATACAAATGATATTCTGATCACGGTCATGTTCCTCCAAATCAGCAAATTCCCTAAGCTCTGCTGTAATTTCTTCCAGGTGATCTGAATTGTCAATCGTAACCGATACGGATACTTCAGACGTTGTGATCATATCAACCGGTGTTTTGTATTTTTCAAAAATTTCAAACACCCTACGAAGGAAGCCGTAGGCATTCAGCATACGGGTTGAATGGATATAAATTGCTGTGATATTATCCTTTGCAGCAATCGCTTTTATTTCACGGTCAGAAGTTTGGTTTGCGATCAGCGTACCTGGTGCATCCGGCTGCATTGTATTTTTCAGACGTACCGGCACAGCACGTAATTTTGCAGGTGTGATTGTACTTGGATGTAAAATCTTGGCTCCGAAATAAGCAAGTTCTGCCGCTTCTTCAAATGTCAGTTCTCTGATCGGAAAAGTACGTTTTACAATTCTTGGATCATTATTATGCATACCATCAATATCCGTCCAGATTTGAATTTCATCTGCACGTATAGCACCGCCTATTAAAGAAGCCGTATAATCAGAACCGCCACGTTTTAGGTTGTCAACCTCTTCACGCGGATTCCGGCAAATAAATCCTTGCGTAACGATCGTTTGTTTATCGGTATGCTGATTAAGAATTGTAACCAGTTTTTCTTCAATGACTGCCATTTCAGGCTCACCATCCGCATCAATTCGCATAAAGTCCAGCGCAGGCAGCAATACAGAACTATCTCCTTTTTCTTCCAGATAGGCCTGAAACATTTTAGTGCTTAGTATTTCTCCTTCTGCAACAAGCTCTTTTTCCTGCTTGATTGTGAATGGTTTGATACCTACCAGAGACCTGATAAAACCGAATTCACTGTTTACAATTTCCTGGCCTTTTAGCAGTCCTGATTCAGTAGCATACAGTTCTTTGATGAACAATTCATAATGCGTTTTCAGGTCTTCAATTTTGGAGATAGCCTGCTCCTCTTCATAAGATTTTGCAGATTCGCCAATAGAAATCAACGCATTTGTAGAACCGGATAAAGCTGATAAAACAACTATTTTACGGCTGGAATCAGTACCAAGAAGTTCGCGGATAGAATGCATACGCTCGGGCTTTCCTACTGAAGTGCCACCAAATTTCCAGACTTGCATAAATAATGAATGATTGAATTTTAGAATAAGTGAATGTATAATCCTGATTAAGATGAAATTTGATCGGTGTTAATTGTCTCTTTCAAACCAATCATTTTGATGGCAGTCATTGCGGCTTCATCTCCTTTGTTACCATGAACTCCGCCTGCACGATCCAATGCCTGTTCCATGGTATTAGGCGTAAGTACACCAAAAATGACAGGTTTGCTATGTTGTATACTCACATTGGTAATTCCCTGAGCCACTGCATGATTAATATAATCGTTGTGTTTTGTTTCTCCCTGAATGACTACTCCCAAAGCAATCACTGCATCAATATCATAACGCTGAGCAAACCAATGTGCTCCAAGAGTCAATTCAAAACTTCCCGGGACATTTCCCCTTTCTATATTTTCTGCCGATGCACCATATTGTAATAATGTCTGATATGCTCCATCAAAAAGCTTTTCAGTTACTTCACTATTCCATTCAGCAACCAGGATTGCAAATTTTTTCTTACTAATATCCGGAAGACCGTCGGTAATAAACACACTTAAATTTTTATCAGCACTTGACATATCAAAGAGAAGATTTATTATATTTTTTGAATAAAAAAAGGATAAAACCGTTGTCGGCTTTATCCTTTTAAAGAACAGAAATGGTTAACCATTATTTGCCGACCTGTCCTTCAAGTAATCCCATATATTTCTTGGCATTCACCACTTCCGACGAAAGCGGAAATTCTTCAATAACACGTTTATATGTTGCAACAGCATCGCCTGCCTGATTTGCCTTTTCTTCTGCAAGAGCAAGTTTCATCAGATAAACAGGTGTGAAATATTCATTTTTTTCGTAATCAGCTGCTTTCTTGTAATAAGAAATTGCTTCTCCAGCTTCATTTTTTTCAAGATAAGCATCTCCAATCAGCGATTGTGCTCTTGCATGAACCAATAAATCAGATGAACTGAAAGATTTAAGATGACTTATAGCATCGTCGTATTTGCCTTGTTTTAACAAAGCAACGCCTGCATAAAAGTTGGCAAGATTACTGGCATCAGTTCCTTTATAACTATCTGCAATTGACAAAAGACCTTCGTTTCCTCCACTGCCATTCAATGCTTTCTGCAAAGAATCTGCTTCAAAGTCGTATACAACGCTTGAAAGAGCATTCTGCGCCGTTCCTTCCTGGCTATCTATATAAAAGCGATATCCTGCAAAAGCAGCAATTGCAAGAAGTATTGCGCCACCAATGCCTAATACTACTTTACGATTCTTGAGGAAAAAAACCTCTGCCTTATTGATTTGGCCAGCCAAAGCCTCCGGTGTTTCAATAATTTCAAAACCGGACTCAGCCGTGTTTTTCTTGCTCATATCAATTAAAATTCAATTTTGGAGTGCAAAGTTATGAAAACTTTATTAAGTCAAAACATGTTAGCACACAATTCTTTACCATTAGTTATGCAGGCTTCGCATGTTGCCAGTTTATTCAACCCTCAGACAACCTTTTTTTAGAAGGATTTTTCTTACAACTATATCTATTCTTCGACTTTTTTCAATCAAAAAACAAAAGACTGCACAGTAACTTAATAACGTTTCCATGCAGTCTTTATTTACGATAGTTGTCTAATAATTAGCTATATAAAGGATATTCTTTCATCCAGTTATTAACCTCGCCTTTTATGGCAGCTATCTTAGCATCCTGGTCATGGTTTACCAATACAGTATCCATCAAATCTACGATGCGTGCCATATCAGATTCTACCAATCCTCTTGAAGTCATGGCAGCAGTTCCTACCCTGATCCCCGACGTTACCATTGGAGATTTATCATCAAACGGTACCATATTTTTATTAATAGTAATATCAGCTTTGATCAATGTGTTTTCTGCCAGTTTACCGGTCAGGCCTGAATCAATACCATTTTTAGTACGTAAATCAATCAACATTAAGTGGTTATCCGTACCACCTGATATAATTTTGTATCCTTTTTCAGTAAAGGCTTTTGCCATAGCCTGAGCATTTTTTGCAACCTGTGTGGCATAATTGTAATAACCTTCACTCAATGCTTCACCAAAAGCAATTGCTTTAGCAGCAATAATATGTTCCAATGGACCACCCTGAGTTCCCGGAAAAACACCCGAATCCAATAGAGAAGACATCATACGGATCTGGCCTTTTGGTGTTGTAATTCCAAATGGATTTTCGAAATCATTGCGCATCATAATGACGCCTCCACGAGGTCCGCGTAATGTTTTATGCGTTGTAGTCGTAACTATATGGCAATGATCGAACGGATCTTTTAATAAACCTTTTGCAATCAGGCCAGCCGGATGAGCAATATCAGCCATCAGCAAAGCACCAACCTGATCAGCAATAGCTCGAAGCCTTTCGTAATCCCAGTCACGGCTATATGCAGAAGCTCCGCAGATTAATAATTTCGGTTTTTCCCTAACAGCAGTTTCTTCAACTTTATCCCAGTCGATTAACCCTGTTTCTGCTTCAACACCATAAAAAACGGGTTTGAAATATTTTCCGGAAATGTTAACTGGAGATCCGTGGGTAAGGTGTCCTCCATGAGCAAGGTTGAATCCCATGATTTTATCTCCCGGATTCAAGCAAGCTAAAAACACTGCTGTATTTGCCTGTGCTCCCGAATGTGGCTGAACATTAGCCCAGGTTGCACCAAATAATTCTTTAAGACGATCAATAGCAATTTGTTCTATTTCATCTACAACTTCGCAGCCACCATAATATCTTTTTCCTGGCAGTCCTTCTGCATACTTATTGGTAAGCACACTTCCGGAGGCTTCCATTACCTGTTTAGAAGTAAAGTTTTCAGAAGCAATCAGCTCAATACCTGATTCCTGGCGAAATTTTTCTTTGTTTATAAGATCAAAAATTGCTGTATCACGTACAACGCTTGTGAGTGTAGACATGGTTGGTAACGGAAAAATGATGTGTTATTTTGTAGATTAGGGTACAAAAATACGAGCATTTCTTTTGGAATGAAAAATTACAGGACACTTTATCCTAAACTAGAAATTTGAATTTGTAAATCTTTTCCTCAGAATTAGTCCTATCAGATCGTTTTAACGTATCATTGAATTATAAGTTATTTTTAAATTTTTTTAATAATATTCACTTTGAGTCGTATTTTTGCGATAGATTTAAAATATGATGTGGTAATCACTATATTGAACCTGCTATGCGGAATTGTCCTGAGTTCATTAAAACATTAAATTGATATGTTACAAATGAATGTTTTATTTGAACATATAGTATTGTTCTATTCTTAAACTCCGAAATAAAAAATTACGAAAACATGAGTCTTCAAACTGTAAATCCAGAGACGATTTTACTTCAGGTAGCCGACAATGCTATTAATGGAACAATCGGCCAGCCTATTACTTACGAAAAAATACCTACCCGGATTTTTGCAGATTCCAAAGAAGCTTCTAACGCAGTGGCACAGGAAATTGCTGATTTGATCAGACAAAAGCAAAAAGAAGGAAAGCAGTGTATTTTAGGACTTGCAACAGGATCTTCTCCTAAAACTGTATATGCATTGTTAGTAAAAATGCACAAAGAAGAAGGCCTTAGTTTTAAAAATGTCATTTCATTCAATCTGGATGAATATTATCAGATGGAACCGGATTCTATCTATAGTTATCACCGTTTCATGAAAGAGCAGTTGTTTGATCATGTGGATATTCCCCAGGAAAATTATTTTGTTCCGGATGGTACAGTGCCTGCTGCATTGCTGCGTGAGTATTGCATTTCTTACGAAAACAGAATTAATGCGGTTGGCGGACTTGATTTTCAATTGCTGGGAATCGGTGGAAACGGGCATATTGGTTTTAATGAACCAGGTTCTTTGATCAATGCTCGTACCAGGCTGATCACATTAGATCATTCTACCCGTGCAGCTGCTTCAATGGAGTTTGGCGGACTGCATAAGGTACCGCGTAAGGCGATTACGTTAGGTGTTGCGCCGATCCTGAGCGCCAGACGTATTGTATTGCTTGCATGGGGTGAAAGAAAAGCTTCGGTAATTCAGGCAGCAGTAGAAGGGCCGGTAACAGAAAGAAATCCTGCATCTTATCTTCAGGCACATCCGGATGTATCGTTTGTTTTGGATGAAAGTGCAGCATCTGAGTTAACACGGGTTAAAACTCCATGGTCAGTAGATTCGGTAGTCTGGGACAATAAAATGATCAAGAAGGCTGTGGCCCATTTATCAAAGAGCTTGGGCAAGCCAATTTTAAAATTAACAGATAAAGATTATAACGATAATGGTATGAGTGATTTGCTGGCACAATATGGTGCTGGTTATGAAATCAACATTAATGTATTTAATCAATTACAACATACCATAACCGGGTGGCCGGGTGGAAAACCCAATGCGGATGATACCAACCGTCCGGAACGTGCTCAGCCTGCAAAAAAACGTGTATTGCTTTTCAGCCCTCATCCTGACGATGATATTATTTCAATGGGTGGTACGTTCCAAAGACTTGTAGATCAGGGGCATGAAGTACATGTTGCTTATCAGACTTCGGGAAATATTGCTGTTGCTGATGATGAAGCTTTACGCTTTATTGATTTCGTAGTGGATTTCAATAATGCATTCGGAACACAAAGCGAGGTGACAAACAAACTGTTTCTTGATGCCAAAAACTTTTTAAAACATACCAAGGACAGCGAAATTGATACACCCGAAATACGTCAGGTTAAAGGGCTTTTGAGACAGGGAGAAGCAAAATCAACTTGCCGTTTCGTAGGAATTCCTACAAGCCAGGCTCATTTCCTGAATATGCCTTTTTACGAAACCGGGACAGTACAAAAGAAACCAATCGGAGAAGAAGACATACGCATTATTGAAAACCTGATTGAAGAAATTAAACCGCATCAAATTTATGCCGCGGGTGATTTCGCAGATCCGCATGGTACCCATAAAGTATGCTGGGATGCCATTGAGGCGGCATTAGAACGTTCGAAACATAAAAATTTCATGAAAGACTGCTGGGTATGGCTGTATCGCGGTGCCTGGGCTGAATGGGATATTTACGAAATTGAGATGGCAGTTCCTATGAGCCCGGATCAGGTTTTGAAAAAACGTCAGGGTATTTTTAAACATCAGTCACAAAAAGACGGAGTTGTATTTCAGGGAGAAGATTCAAGAGAATTCTGGCAGAGAGCCGAGGAACGTAACAGAGCAACTGCGCATTTGTACGATAGGCTCGGACTTGCACAGTATGAAGCAATGGAAGCTTTTGTAAGGTGGAAATTCTAGAAACGATGTTTAAAACAAAGAAAGCGGTGAAAATCACCGCTTTCTTTGTTTTAAACCATAATTAATTTTTGTATAGTATCTTAATAGTTTCGTAACAGATAAGTTAACAAAACTAAATTATATACATCTCTGATATTTTATTTAAAATGATAATAACTACCAATTAAAGTTCGAGGTCTATCCACATTCGTTGCGCCATTTTTTCAACCATAGCAGCGATGCCCTGAAATGCCCCGAAAACAATGCATAGAGGCAGGATAACAGGCAAAAAGATAAGCCATTGCAAGGCCATCGTTAAGTTGAATTTTTTAATAATTGGTGCTTTCATAAGATTGGATATATCTTAACAGAAATCTTCTTTCAGTAATCTCAGCGCTTAAATTAATAAGCGTAATATTAACAAATAATTTCTTAAAAACAATTTTACATATCTATAAAATTTCAATATTTTATATGATTTTTTGCTGCGTTTAAACATAAAAGCTTTCAAGCCTTCCGCACTACCTATCAAAAATCCTATGCTCTAAAAAAATTTTGTTAATTTGTTATACATAAGCTAACATTCATTATTAATATGGCGTCTTCTGACATCATTCAATTATTACCAGATTCTATTGCCAACCAGATCGCAGCCGGAGAAGTCGTTCAGCGACCTGCGTCTGTGGTAAAGGAGCTACTAGAAAATGCCATTGATGCGAAGGCAAATCAGATTCAGGTTATTTTGCGTGAGGCAGGCAGAACATTAATTCAGATCATTGATGATGGCGCCGGCATGTCGGAAACTGATGCAAGAATGTGCTTTGAAAGACATGCTACATCTAAAATACGCCAGTCCGAAGATTTATTTCAAATACGTACCCTGGGCTTTCGTGGTGAGGCATTGGCATCTATCGCAGCTGTATCTCAGGTAGAACTGCGTACAAGAACATCAACCGATGAATTAGGAACATTAATCAAAATTGAAGCTTCTGAAATAAAGGCACAGGAAGCAGTTGCCTGCATTACCGGTACGAGTTTGTCAGTCAAAAATTTATTTTTCAATGTTCCGGCAAGACGTAATTTCCTAAAATCCAACGCCGTAGAAATGCGCCATGTGCTGGATGAGTTTCAGCGTATTGCATTGGCACATCCGGAAGTTGGCCTTACATTACATCATAACGATACCGAAGTTTTTAATTTACAGCCTGGCAAACTTGTCAAAAGGATTGTAGATATATATGGAAAGAGTTATCGGGAACAGCTGGCTTTTTGCCAGGAAGATACCTCATACATCAGCGTCCGCGGGTACATTGGAAAGCCCGAATTTGCGCGTAAAACCCGTGGGGAGCAGTTCTTTTTTGTTAATGAACGTTTTATTAAGCACAGTTATATGCATCATGCTGTAATTAGCGCTTTTGATGGAACATTACCTGAAGGAAGTCATCCATTTTATGTATTATTCATAGAAATTGATCCGTCACATATTGACATTAATATCCATCCGACCAAAACAGAAATAAAGTTTGACGATGAGCGGTCGGTATATGCAATCATTATGTCGGCTGTCAAAAAGGCAGTGGGTGTTTATAATCTTTCCCAGTCGATAGATTTTGATGATAATATCAATTTTTTAAGTCCGCCTTCCATTGATCAGAACCACAATATAGTTCCGAGAACTGTAATGCCGGATTGGGCAGCTCAATCAAAAAAATCAGAAACCGGACAGTCTCGTTCTAATCTTACCAACTGGAATAAACTTTTTGAGGGCTTACAAAGTACAGAAGACCGGAGCAGGGAACTTGCTGCTTTTGAAATGAACACACCTATCGCTAATCCACAGTATCAGGAACAGGCTATGACGGTGGCAAGTAAAGTCAACCGAATGGCTTCGGAAGTCATTGCAGCTCCGGAAAGCGATGCCGTAATTTTCCAGCTTCATAACCGGTATATTTTGTCTCAGGTAAAGGATGGAATTATGCTGATCGACCAGAAAGCTGCTTATGAGCGCATCCTTTACGAACGCTACCGCAAAATGCTTACGAATAGAAACGGCGCCTGTCAGCAGCTTTTATTCCCTAAAACAATACGGCTGACACATTCTGATATGCAGCTGGTACACGAAACAAAAAATGAAATCAGGAGCCTTGGTTTTGAATTTGATGAATTTGGATCAAATGAATTAATCATTCGCGGCATACCTGCAGATTTACCTGAAGAAAGTGAACAGGATCTTTTTGAGGAACTGATAGAACAATTAAAACAAAGTTATTCGGATCTGAAATTGAATAAACCCGAAAGTTTGTCGCGTTCACTGGCACGTCGTTTTTCCATACGCTATGCAGTTAAGCTTTCCCTGGTTGAGATCCATACGCTTATAAATCAGCTTTTTTCCTCAACAGATCCTAACCGAACACCTGGCGGAGAAGCAATTATTATATTACTTACGATGGACAAACTCAGCAGCATTTTCAGACCGTAACGAAACGAAAACGGCTGTGCGGCAGTTATTTATTTCAAACATTGAAATTATCGGAAAATGTTATCTATTACCCCTACTGTTAAAAATTTAATTATTCTTAACATCCTTTTTTTTATTGCTGATAAGTATGTTCTCAATGGAACACTCAGCTACCTTTTCGCTTTAAGACCTGTCTTATCAAGTGAATTTATGCCATACCAGTTTGTGTCTTACATGTTCTTTCATAGCTTAAATGACTGGGGACATATCTTTGGTAATATGTTTGGTTTATTCATGTTCGGGCCTTTATTGGAACGCATGTGGGGGCCAAAGAAATTTTTGTTTTTTATTTTTTTACAGGAATTGGTGCTGGTTTGCTTTTCTCTGCAATAGGCTATTTCGAGACTTCTCAATTAAAAAATGCTGTAGAAATTTACATACAAAATCCTTCACCGGACGCGTTATTGAACTTTTTTACACATCATGCTCAAAATCTAAAAGAAGCGAATATTGGCTTTCTGAACGACTTTGAAGGCAGTCCCAACAACGCTTCTTATATCAAGGAAAGTATCAACTTTGTTAACGGCAGATACCAGTCAGAAATAAATATTCCTATGGTCGGAGCCTCCGGAGCAATTTTTGGTATTTTAATGGCGTTTGGTTTCTTATTTCCTAATACTGAATTATTTCTACTTTTTGTACCTTTTCCAATTAAAGCAAAATATTTTGTTGCATTGTATGGGTTATTTGAATTATATTCAGGTATAAAAAATGCTCAGTCTGACAATGTTGCGCATTTTGCCCACATTGGAGGAATGCTATTTGCTTATATATTGTTGCGTTACTGGGGGGCACAAAAACAAAATTTCTATTGAAAAATGAGCAATATTGTTGATGACATAAAGAGGGAGTTTGCTAAGTCAGAAAATTCACTTATAAAAATAATTTTAATTAACACCGCAGTTTTTCTTGTATTGTTAATTACTAAAATCATTCTGACACTGTCTCAATCAGCCGGTATTTATAACTGGATTATTGATATGCTTGGCTTATCAGCATCTACCGGTGAATTTATCCGGAAACCGTGGACGTTGATCACCTATTTCTTTACACACGAAGATATATTCCATATACTTTTTAATATGCTTTTTTTATACTGGTTTGGAAAACTGGTAGACGAATATCTTGGTGCTAAAAGAGTAGTAGCACTATACTTGTTAGGAGGGATAACCGGAGGCGTATTTTTTATGGTAATCTATAATCTTCTGCCTTACTTTCAGCCTAATTTAAATGGGCCACCTATGTTAGGAGCGTCAGCTGCGGCTTTTTCTATAGCAGTAGGTGCATCTACACTTTTACCAAATTATACATTCAATATTATTTTTTTAGGGCCAATCAGAATTAAGTTTATTGCATTATTTTATATAATCCTATCTCTTGCCCAAACAATAGGACCTAATGCAGGTGGAAATCTGGCCCATTTGGGAGGTGCTGTAATGGGCTACATATTCATTAAATTATTACAAAACGGAACTGATCTTGGAAAGCCGTTATATTCAGTAATGAATGTCTGGTCAAAAATGTTCCGTAAACGCCCTTCTATGCAGGTTACTTACCGTGAAAAACAGGTTTATCGCAGCACAAGTGTTTATTCCTCATCCGCTTCACCATCTACAATAGAAATGCCAAATCAGACAGAAATAGATTCTATTTTGGATAAAATTTCAAAATCAGGCTACGAAAGTCTTACTAAAGAAGAGAAGCAAAAACTATTCAAAGCCAGTCAGCAAAAATAAAAATCAGATTGATTACCTATTTGATTAATTTTATGCACGTTTTGAGTTAGAATTGATTCTCAAATCAGTCTTTCAATTGCCTTCAATATGCTTATAACACCTGGAAAATTACTTGCCAAAATCGATTCTCCTGCTGATTTGCGAAAGCTGGATCGTACACAGCTTCCACAGGTATGCAACGAATTGCGTCAATATATCATTGATAATGTTTCTGTTTATGGAGGTCATTTCGGTGCGAATCTCGGTGTGGTTGAATTAACTGTTGCTCTTCATTATGTATTTAATACGCCGGATGATCAGCTTATATGGGATGTAGGCCATCAGGCTTACGGTCATAAAATATTAACAGGAAGACGAGATAATTTTCACACAAATCGTACTTATGGGGGGCTTTCCGGCTTTCCAAAACGTAAGGAAAGTATCTATGATGCATTTGGGGTAGGGCATTCCTCTACTTCTATTTCATCAGCATTAGGAATGGCAGTTGCATCCGCTCTTGAAAACAATTATCAGCGTCAGCATATCGCAATTATAGGTGATGGCGCATTGACAGCCGGCTTAGCGTTTGAAGGACTAAACCATGCAGGTGCAACGGATTCAAATTTGCTTATCATATTGAATGATAATTGCATGGCGATTGATCCTAATGTTGGTGCGCTTAAAGAATATCTTACAGACATTACCACTTCACAAACATATAACAAGTTTAGGGACGAGGTCTGGAATATGCTTGGTAAAATGAGCAATTTCGGCAAAAGTGCACAGGAAATTGTTTCGAAAGTGGAAGCAGTAATGAAAACTGCTATTCTTCGCCAAAGTAATCTTTTTGAATCTCTTGGCTTACGTTATTTTGGTCCTATTGATGGTAACGATATTAGCCATTTAACCGAAGTATTACAAGATCTGAAAAGTATTCCGGGACCTAAAATACTTCACTGTCTTACAACAAAAGGAAAAGGATACAGCCTAGCAGAAAAGGATCAAACAAAATGGCATTCCCCCGGGATTTTTGATAAAGTTACCGGAGAAATTCAAAAGAAGATTTATAGTGTACCTCAGGCACCAAAGTTTCAGGATGTTTTTGGGCATACATTATTACAACTTGCGCAGGCAAATGAAGCAATAGTAGGTGTAACGCCAGCTATGCCTTCCGGCTCTTCTATGAATATCATGATGGAGGATATGCCAGAGCGTGCATTTGACGTAGGTATTGCAGAACAGCATGCGGTAACATTTTCAGCGGGGATGGCTACCAGAGGCAAGATCGTTTACTGCAACATATATTCAACCTTTATGCAAAGAGCATACGATCAGGTAATACATGACGTATGTATACAAGAATTACCTGTTATCTTTTGTCTCGACAGAGCGGGTCTTGTGGGTGCAGACGGGCCAACACACCATGGAGTGTATGATATCGCATTTATGCGTTGTATTCCTAACATGGTTGTGGCTTCACCAATGAATGAACAGGAACTAAGAAATATGATGTACACTGCTCAGTTGGACTCCTTTCAAAAAGGAACTAGAGCATTTACTATAAGATACCCGCGTGGAACAGGTGTTATGCCGCAGTGGAAGACACCTTTTGAAGAAATTAAAATCGGTACAGGCCGAAAAGTCCGGAATGGATCAGATATTGCAATACTTTCACTTGGGCCAATTGGCAATTTAGCTAATCTGGCATGTGAACAGCTGAAAAAACAAGGTATTGACGTGGCACTTTATGACATGCGATTTGTAAAACCACTCGATGAAAATATTTTACATGAAATATTCATGAACTTTGACCGTGTAATAACACTGGAAGATGGTTGCTTACAGGGAGGATTTGGAAGTGCGGTTATGGAATTTATGGTAGATCATGGTTATTCTTCACGTCTTAAAAGACTTGGTATACCAGATGGTATTGTCGAGCATGGAGAACCATCTGAACTCTATCGTGAGTGCGGATTTGATGCCGTCGGAATCACGAAAACAGTAATTGAATTCATGAATTCTGCTACTGCAGCAATTGTCTAAGCATAAGTTGACTATTCTTAGCAAAGTTCAGATGTGATGTTGTTAAAATCACAATATTGAATTATCATTTTAGGAAATTATTTTACGAAGTAAATTAAAGATCACTCCTTCAAAGAGTGGTCTTTTTGCATTATTAGTGTTTCAGAACTAATCAGGAATAACGAGATGAAAGAAAATTCGGTGGATAGAATCTATCTGAACTGAGCTGGAAAAACCTCAGGACATAATATGATAATCGGCAAAAGTGTTGATATTTTCGAAGTAAATAATTTAGATGGTTTGATTGTTATTTTTTAGGATCAAGTGTAAGCCCGGACTAAGCGTCCCCGGTTAAACCTGCGCGGCTCGACTTGGTAAAGCAGCGGGCACGCTTGGTGCCGGAACGACTTGGCCAGAAACGCTATTAAACCGCTACAATACTATTTCAGGCAAATCCCACTCTTGATAAAGATGGCTCCTTTGGGCGGTGAGTATTGACCTGGGCTGGGGCGATAGTGGTCGGGACTTAGTCCTCACTTCTTCATAAATCACGTTTAAATGCAAAAACGGGCCTTTGAGTTGATACATGGATTAGGATCAATTATTACGAAAAGCTATCCACTTCTACACAAGGCTTGCGTACAAGCTGGGCTCCCCCGGCTACGTACCCCGTGCTTAACTTCTCTGTTGGGCCGGAGTTGCGCTCAACACGGGGCGCGGCCTTAAGCACGCAAAAAAGACCATCCTTTAGAGATGGTCTTCGTTTAATGGTATTGTGGCGGCTACCTACTTTACCAGGTTTGACCCAAGTATCATCGGCGGTTCCGGGCTTAACTTCTCTGTTCGGGATGGGAAGAGGTGAACACCGGGCCAATAGCCACCAACAAGATTTTCTGTTGGTTTATGTGTGACATTGGATTGGGAAGATGTGAAGCGAATCGTCGCACCGTCCGGGCCAATAGCCACCAACAAGATTTTCTGTTGGTTTATGTGTGACATTGGATTGGGAAGATGTGAAGCGAATCGTCGCACCGTCCGGGCCAATAGCCACCAACAAGATTTTCTGTTGGTTTAATTTGTGACATTGGATTGGGAAGATGTGAAGCGAATCGTCGCACCGTCCGGGCCAATAGCCACCAACAAGATCTTTGAGTGGAGTTCAGAGTTTAGTAGTTCAAAGTTTAGAGTATTTTTAACTCATGAACTTATAAACTTTTGGCTCATAAACTTCCTTTTCATGTCATATTGGAAGCAGAAGAGAACAAGAATAAAAAGATGTTATGCGTTAAGCTGTTGGGTAATTAGTACTGCTCGGCTGAATGTGTTTCCACACGTACACCTGCAGCCTATCAACGTCGTAGTCTACAACGACCCTTATGTGGAAGATTCATCTTCAGGCTAGTTTCGCACTTAGATGCTTTCAGCGCTTATCTATTCCCCACATAGCTACCCGGCCATGCCACTGGCGTGACAACCGGTTCACCAGCGGTGGGTCCACCCCGGTCCTCTCGTACTAAGGGCAGCCCCCGTCAATCTTCCTGCGCCCACCACAGATAGGGACCGAACTGTCTCACGACGTTCTGAACCCAGCTCGCGTGCCACTTTAATCGGCGAACAGCCGAACCCTTGGGACCTTCTCCAGCCCCAGGATGTGACGAGCCGACATCGAGGTGCCAAACCTCCCCGTCGATGTGAGCTCTTGGGGGAGATCAGCCTGTTATCCCCGGCGTACCTTTTATCCTTTGAGCGATGGCCCTTCCATACAGAACCACCGGATCACTATACCCTGGTTTCCCACCTGCTCGACCCGTCGGTCTTGCAGTCAAGCCTGCTTGTACTATTGCACTCCACACACGGTTACCAAGCGTGTTGAGCAGACCTTTGGAAGCCTCCGTTACACTTTTGGAGGCGACCACCCCAGTCAAACTACCCACCATGCACGGTCTCCGACTTAGTCGGATTAGATCCCAGGCCAGCGAAGGGTGGTATTTCAACGTTGGCTCCATCATGCCTGGCGACACAACTTCAAAGCCTCCCACCTATCCTACACATCCCTGACCCGAAAACAATGCAAAGCTATAGTAAAGGTGCACGGGGTCTTTCCGTCCCGTGGCGGGTAAGCGGCATCTTCACCGCTACTACAATTTCACCGAGCTCACGGCCGAGACAGTGCCCAGATCGTTACACCATTCGTGCAGGTCGGAACTTACCCGACAAGGAATTTCGCTACCTTAGGACCGTTATAGTTACGGCCGCCGTTTACTGGGGCTTCGATTCAATGCTTCTCTTGCGATGACATCCCCTCTTAACCTTCCAGCACCGGGCAGGTGTCAGGCC